>NZ_JBVHFU010000024.1:0-95203 GCF_055562175.1 Streptomyces sp. NPDC020958
ACTCCAAGCCTTCGACATCACCTTCGACGGCCGGCTCACCGCCGGACGCCGCTGAACAAAACCGACCGAGTTCCACCGTTCGCTACACAGACCCTTACCAGGGTCCCGAACGGCTGTGGACCGTCTTCTGCCGCCAGAAGCAGCTGCTCCTGTAGCCGCAGTGGGTCGGTCAAGTGCCTTCGTCCGGCGGACAGCGTATCGATCAGGCCTACTACATGGTCGTGCCAACCAGCAACCACCGCGTAGTTCCACCCAGCAACCAGGGCGACCTCGGCCGCAGCGGCGAACTTGACCTCGTCCTCAGGTTCTATCCGCGCTGAAGGCCGCACATCGATGAGCCACGGCGTGTCGTCGGTCAGCAGAAGATAGTCCGGGATGTGCTCGACGCTGCCGTTGACGCTCTGGAAGCGCAGACGGAACGGTTGAGTCAGCGCCTCCACAAGAGATCCTGAGAAGTCAGCTGCCAGAAGGAGGAGTTCCTCCTCGAAACTCTCGAAACCGTGGTGACGGTCGGTACTGACCAGATATCCAAGGCCGGGGCGATGCCACTGATCGGTACGCCAAGTGAAGCGGCGCACAGGAACACTTGAGAGCACGTCGACCTCGCCCAGGTTCCTGACGGTGCAACCGACGAGCGTCCGTCCGAAACGCCACGCCGTAGTCCACCGGGCAGTCCAGTCCGACGGCATGGCCAGTTGACTGACGGCGTCAGCTGAGATGGCATGCATTCGGGCGAGATCGTGCAATGTCGATGTGTCCGACCAGGGGACAGTAGCGCTCGATGCGCCAACTGGCGAGTGATCGAGCAGCGGGGGCTGGGGAGCCACGTCTCCGCCTTACATGCCAAGAGTGCGATGGAAATTACGAAGATCATCTTAAGGGCCTCTGGATCTTCGTAACGCCGCCTCATCGCACCGGGATACCAGGGGTGCGCCTCCCACGGTCATCACGCAGCACCCTTGCTGGGAGGTCTCAGGGAGATGTCCCGAGGTGCTGAGCCCCCCACTGACCAAGTCCAGCAAAGGCTGACGGTCCAACCAGGGGGCGCGTAGGCCGGAGGTGAGTCGCCATATGGCAGTGATCTGAGCGGGGAAGAGCGGAGGCCTCCGCGACACGCTCACCCGAGCAGCGTCGTCGGCAGATAGAAGACCGCCGCCCCGTTTTCGAGGGAGTGATCCAGCGGCCCTCTGGGAAGGATGCCGACGTGACGTCGTGGTTGGGGATGGGCCATTGGAGGCAACCGGAGGAGGAAGGGGCGTCGTCGGTGCAGGCAGGGAGGCCTTCGAATCTGTACCGATGTGCCAAGAATCCTCGGCAGACAGCTCCCCATACTGCTGAATGTGGTTGGCAAAAGTGCAGGTCAGCGTAGTGCTCCGGAGACACCTAGCGTCTGTGGTCACACTCGCGAGGAGCAGCAGCGTGCCGGTTTCGGCGAGGAGGCTGCGGACGGCTTGTGGTGCCGGTTGCAGACCGCGCTCGGTGAATCGGAGATCCTCAGCAGCAGGGCAGCGAGGGCGAAGGACGCGCTGGCCTGGAGCAGGAACAGGGGGCCAATGACGTGGACGAACCGGTACCCGTCGATGTAGAGCTGGGCGTGGACGTATCCGCCCGCGGCGAGGGTTGCGGCGGTCGCCGCCCGCAGGGTGGGACGAGCAATCTTTGGGTGTTCATGCCAGCCTCTGGTCCTTGACGGCCAGTTCGCGGTCGCCTTGGCGGTAGCCGACGCTGCGGATGCCGAGTGCGTCCTTGAGCTGCCGGGCAGGGACGACTTGGGGCGTGGGGGCGGGGGCGCGGCCCGGTTTGGGCAGCGGGTAGGCGGTGGTGGTGGCGGAGTGGAAGGTGATGTTGCCCTCTGTCTTGGTGAACAGTTGGTGGACGTGCCCGTTGAGACAGGTGACGGAGGAGAAGCGGCGCAGGAGTGCGATGACTTTGAGAGCGTCGTCGGTGCTCCAGCCCCACTTCGGGTACATGGCGAACAGCGGGATGTGGCTGAAGACCACGACGGGGGTGTCCGATGGCAGTCCCGCCAGGTCCTTGCGTACGAAGTCGATCTGCGCGTTGCCGAGGTGCCCGAGTTTCTCCAGGCTCAGGGTGTTGACCAGGGCGATGAAGTGCACGCCGTGGGTGTCGAAGCTGTACCAGCCGTCGCCGAGCGTGCCCATGCCGAAGGTCCGCCGGTAGGCGCGGCCCGCATCACCGATGGAGTCGTGTTCGCCCGGCACGGTGAAGACGCGGTCTGTCTTCATTCCGGTCATCATCTGCTTGACCTGGTCGAACTGCCCGGCCGTGGACAGGTGGGTCAGGTCGCCGCTGTGCATGACGAAGTCCGGCCTGAATCCGAGTGAGTTGACCTGGTTGATCGCTTCGCTGAATGAGCCGGCCACGTCCGTGTTCGCCGGGCCCTGGAACCCGATATGGCTGTCGGAGACCTGCACGAACCGCAGCGCGCCGCTTTCCGCTGCGACGGCCCCGGCGTCAGCCCAGGCGTTGGTGTCCCGGGAGTCCGCGATGTGACTGATCACCTCTCCGCCGGCCACGGTCAGCACCACCGCGCCGCCGAACCACCCTGCGTGACGCATGAGTTGACGCCGTGTCATACCGTGCTCGGTTTCAGGCTGGCCGGCGTCGTCGACCGGTGCTCCGTCGTGACGGTCGTAGTAGTCGGTCATCGGGTCACCTCAACGGTGGCGGTCATGAACGGATGGATGGTGCAGAGGTAGGCGTAGGTGCCGGGCTTGGTGAACGTGTAGCTGTAGGCGGCGTGGGTGGCCAGGGCGGCCGAGTGCAGGGGGCCGCCCGATCCGGCGCTGGTGACGGTGTGGGCGTCGGTGTCCTGGTTCGTCCACGTCACCGTCGTGCCCGCCTTGACCTTCAGCTTGGCCGGGGAGAATGCGAAGTTGTTGATCGCGACGGCGTTCCCGGTCATCGGCGCGGCCGCCGCGCCCGTGCTCGAGGTGCTCATGGGCATGCTCATGCTGGGCATCGGGGAGGCGCCGGGAGCGGAGCCCGCCGCTTTCCCCGACCCCGTGGCACCGGGCATCCCGGGGGTCTGATGCTGATCCGGACCGGGCGTGATGGCGCCGGCTCCGGAGGACGAGGGATGCGACGACGGGTCGCATGAGCTGAGGAGTCCCAGCGCGCCGGCAGTGACGATGGTGGCGACGGCCAGCCCGGCCGCAGCACGGGATCGCCGAGTTGGTGGGCGAAGGTTCACGTACATGGTGTGCGTTCCTCACTGATCAGGCGGAGACGGGAACTGCGCCGGCTCGGGCGCACGCAACCGCAGAGATGTGGTGGATGCCGCGTTCATGGGCACGCGTCCCTCACGGACCCAGCGAGCGAGCCTGGGTGCCGCCCAGTGGCGGCTGCCCGCCCCGGGGCAGGAGGTCGGCGTCGCCCATACGGGTGGTGCGCGCACTGGCCGGTTGGAGCTCTGCCCCGGTCGCCGCGCAGCCGCCGATCACTGTGCGTAGCGCCATCGGCGCGGTGTGCTGGACATCGGTCGGGGCTGCAGAGTGGCGCCGGCCTCGATGCGCGGGGGCAGGGGAGCGGGGTCGCGGGCGAGAGCGCGTGCGTCGTCTGGTGCATTTCGGTCACCCCTGTTCCACCCCTTGCCGCAGGGGAAGCGGTGAGAAGTTGCGCGTACGCCGGTTCTTGTTCGCCTCCACGGACGGCATGGCCCCTGCGGTTCGATGGATACGCACCTTTTGTGGTACTTCATGGGATCGCTGCAGTTCGTACGGGACAAAGCGGTACATATGCCTGATGATCGTGTTATGCCATGGAGTTCCCGAAAACGTGGCCCAAGGACCGATCCGGATCGCTCCGCGCGCCGTGTCTCTGGTAAAGGGACCCTTTCGACCGCGGATGAGGAACTGCTGCGCACGCTGTACGCGGAGCACTCAGGAGCCCTGTTCCACTACGTGCTGCGACTGACCTCAGGAGACTGGCAATGGGCAGAGGACGTGGTACAGGAGACACTGCTGCGAGCGTGGCAGCATCCCGCCGCGTTCGACCCCGCACGCGGCCCGGCCCGGGCTTGGCTGTGTACGGTCGCTCGACACCTGGTCATCGACGCCCACCGAGCCCGGCAGTCCAGGCCGGCCGAGGCCGGCGGCGATGTGCTGGAACGAGCCGCCGAGCAGAAGCCGGGCAAGGACGAGATCGAGCAGGCACTGCAGAGCTGGGCGGTGGCCGAAGCCGTCCGGTCACTGTCCCCGGACCACCGCGCAGTCCTGCTGGAGACCTACTACCGGGGCCGGACCATGGCGGAGGCCGCACAGGTGCTGGGCATCCCGCTGGGCACAGTGAAGTCGCGGACGTACTACGCCCTGCACGCCCTGCGGCTGGCGCTGCAGGAACGGGGGATCGAGCCATGACCGTGGCGGGCAGGAGGCGGCGACCATGAGCGCGGAGCACGACGCCCTCCGGCTGACGCTGGGAGGTTACGTCCTGGGCACGCTGCCCCCGGCGGAAATGGAACAGGTGCGCATCCACCTCGCGGCATGCACCGAATGCCGGGCCGAACACGCCCAGCTGGCGGGATTGCCTGCGCTGCTCGCGACGGTGACCGAAGCCGAGGCCTCGGGCCGGACGGTGCCGGCGGCCGAAACGGACCTGACCGACCGACTGATGGTACGGGCAGCCGAAAGCGCGCAGGGCTCCCCGCTGCCCGAACGGCCCGCCGCGCCCGCGGTGTCGAAGACCCCAGAGGGGGGTGCGCTGGAGAGGCTTCTCCAGCAGGCTGCGGCCAGGCGCCGCAGGTCTTGGCGTCTGCAACTGGCCGGCGCTGCAGTCTCGCTGACGTTCATCGCGGCAGCGGCCGGTGGCACATGGCTGGCGGCCATCGGATCCGTGGGCAGCCAGGCGAGGCCGCCGGGGCCGACCGCGCCGACCGCCTGGCGCACCTTCTCCGGGAGCGATCCCACCACCGGCGTCTCCGCCTCGGTGAAGGTCTCGCCCTCTGCCTGGGGCAGTGTTCTGCAGATCTCCGCAGGAGGGGCACCGGCCGGAATCACCTGTCGGCTGCAGGCGGTCGGGCCCGGCGGGGCTAGGACGGACGGCGCTACCTGGCGGGCAGGCGAGTACCCTCCCGGCACCACGATCCCAGGAGCGGTCGCCATGGCTCCGGGAGCCATCGAGCACTTCGAGATCCTCGCGGGCAACGGTCAGAAGCTGGTCACCATGCGAGCGTGAGGCCAGACCACGGCGGTCATGTCACAGGGCGGCCGGTCGCTCAGTGGCATGACGGCAGCAGCAGGGCGTGAGGATTGGTGGCGCCAGAGGCCAAGAGGACGTCGCCTTCGAAAGGCCGGGCGCTCCGCGGCGAGGGACCCCGGACATTCGACAAGCACCGGGCCGCCCTCAAGACCGGTGGACCGAGCTGGAGGGGAGCGCACAGGACGTCCAGCCGATGGCCATGGAAGAGGTTTCTAACCGCGACACCGGCTGTACGGGCACGCTCCTGCTCACCGTAGCCCCTCGATCCGGCCGCACCCCGTGGCTCCGGGATCGACGGGGCCGTCCGTCAAGGGCTCGCCACCGGCACCTGTGTGACCGAGGGGCTGTCCGGCAGCCAGCGCGCCGAGGCGGCTGATGGTCGGTCGGCCGCCGCCAGCGGGGAATGGTCACCCCCGCCAGGTTGATCAAGGTGAAGGCCATCCGGGTACGCGACCAGCAGGTCGAGGGTCGGGGGGTGGGGTGAAGCAGCCGTCCGATCGATCCGTCCGCGGTGGTGCCACGCATCGCTGGGCCGGCCGTCCCGCGCCGGGCCCCGCGGGTGCCGGCCGCGTACACGGGCGGGCACGGCTGTGCGAAAGGGGTGTGGGGGCATGCAACCGACACCCTGGCCCCTCTCGCGACGCGCCGACGGTTTCCGGGCCCTGGTCACTCTCACTCCCGCTCCGTCGAACCGCCCCAGGCCGCAGCCGACTTCATGCATGAGCGGCCGACGAGGCGCGCACGACTCTTCTTTTCCGGACGTCGGCCGCGCAACAGCCAGCTCTGGGCAGAGGCAGCTGAGCCCAGGCAGGCGCCAACATCGCCACGACTCGCAGGAATCGTGACAAAAGAGGCAAATAGCTCGAACCGTCCGGCGTGTGTCGTCCGTGGAACTGGTTGAGCGCGCCCCCGCAGGATCAGGATCCGGCCTACCGGCCACCTCCGAATTGCTTGCGGTCACCCCGTTCCGGTCTCCGCACATCGACAGAAGAGCCAGAAGACCATGTTCGTGACCGATTCCCCCAGCCCGACTTCACTGCTCGGCCGGCCCTGCCGCCGCCATGCACTGCTCACCCTGCCGGCGCAGGAGGCGCACGTGTCCGCCGCTCGTCACTTCGCAGCCGATTTGCTGGAGACCTGGAGTGTGCCCGCGAGTGAGCGGGACTCCGCCATTCTCATCGTCGACGAACTCGCCGCCAACGCTGCCCAGTACGGCCATGAGCGCATGACCCTGCTGCTCGCCCTCGATCACGAAACTCTGCACATCGTGGTCACTGACTCCGGCGCGGCCGTGGAGCGTCATCGCCCCGGCATCACCTCCGACGAACACGGCCGTGGCACCGGCATCGTCCAGTCCCTTGCCCAGTCGACCGAGATTCGCCAGACACGCGGCGGCCGCGAAGTCCGCGCCCGCCTGAGGTGCTCGCCATGACCGGGCTGGACGCTCCGCACGAGCTACGACCCCCTGCCGGGGCCCGCACCGCAGCACAGTGTGAGCGTGGACGTCACACCGAACACCGGCAAGGGCATCGACGCCCCGGATGCACCAAGTGCCGGCCCCCGGAGCCGAACGCGCCTGGCTGCTACGCCGGAAGGCCCTCGTGGACCGGAGGGCCCTGGACTACGCCGGCTCCGTGGCAGCTGCCACGGAACCCGCCGAGCAACTCGTCCTCCACGACCGTCGCCGGCTCGACCTGCCTGCCGGTGCATACCACCCCGACATCATCACCCTCGCGTGACCGTCAGTTGTCACATCCCGCCACCAGCGACAAGGAGCTACAGAACATGGGTGGAAAGCAGAAGACACTCGCCATACTTGCCGGAGCCGCGCTGGCAGCCGGACTCGCCGGCCCGGCCTTCGGGTCCACCACCGCTCACTCGCCGGCTCTGCGCACCGCCGCGCCGGGGGCAGGGATGTCGGTCGTGGAGTGGAACCGCGAGCTCGTCACCATCCTCGGCAATCCGAAGGCGCAGCCGTCCACCGTCCAACCCACGCGCAGCTTCGCGCTTCTGCAGGCTGCCGAGTACGACGCGGTGGTATCGATCACCCGGACCGGCCCCGCCTACGTGTTCTCGGTGACGGCGCCAAGAGGAGCTCGTGCGGACGCCGCAGCGGACCAGGCAGCCCACGATGTGCTGGTCGCCCTTTACCCGGCCATGCGCGCAGGCTTGAACCAGCGGCTGAGCAGCCAATTGTCCGCGATTTCCGGCGGCCCGGGCAAGCAGGCGGGTATGGGTGTGGGAGCTGAGGTCGCCCGCAGGCTGATCACCCTGCGGTCCAATGACGGATCCTCAGCCAAGCCGCCGCGGTTCCGCCCCGGCGACAAGGCCGGGTACTACCGGCCCACCCCTCCCAATTTCCCGACACCGGTGCTCACCGACTGGGGCTCGGTCAAGCCGTTCGTACTGGCCGACGGACGGCAGTTCCGCCCGGCACCGCCGCCGGCCGTGAGCAGCGCCGCGTACGCCAGCGCCTTGAACGAGGTAAAGAGCCTGGGGAGCAAGACCAGCACCACCCGCACTCCCGATCAGACGGCAGCCGCGAAGTTCTGGGCGGCGGCACCTGTATGGAACGTCTGGAACCAGATCACGCAGAACCTCGTCACCTCCCAGAACGCGGACCTGGAGAAGGCGGTGAAGGTCTTCGCCCGTCTCGACCTGTCCCTCGCCGACACCGCGATCGCGATGTACGACGCCAAGTACGTCTACCACGTCTGGCGGCCCGTGACGGCCATCCGGCTCGGCGGTACGCACTACAACCCGGGCATCGTCGGGGATCCCGGCTGGACCCCTCTGCTGCCGACCGCACCGGATCCGTCCTATCCGGGCGCTCACGGCGCTCTCAGCCAGGCTGCGGCAACGACGCTGGCCGGACTCTACGGGGCGCGGCACCATTTTGCGGTGACCTCGAAGGGCGTCACCCGAACCTTCACCGGCTTCCAGGACGCCGCCACCGAAGCGTGGCTCAGCCGGATCTGGTCCGGCCAGCACACCTCCCTCGACAACCACGCGGGCCAGCAACTCGGCGCCCAGGTGGCCGACTTCGTGGCAGGTCGGCTCTGACCGCACCGCCACGCCACAACCATGCACATGGCTGGGCCGAGAAGCCAGTGGTCCCGGCGCATCGGGTACCACTGGCTCGGGCCACGCTCAGAGGGCGGCCATCCGCCTCCCTTAGCGTCCGCCGCGTTGTGCCCTGGGGATTCGACGTGCGGACGCACAGGAAGCGGGAAGCGGCGCTACCGACCCGGTGGCAATCCCCTCTGTTCCGCAGGTCAGGCGTTGGGATCGAAGGGGATGCCCGAGGGCATGGAGTGCGCCAGGGCGTACGCGAAGTCGCCGTCCTTGATCTTGATGGTCGCCGCGCCGAAGTCGGCGCTCATCAGCTTGTCCCGGAAGCCGGCCGGGTAGCCGTTCCAGCCCACCAGGCGCGGGTAGAACCAGCCGCCGGTCGCGTTCTCCGGAGGCTCGTCGTTGCTGTTGGCGAAGCGGAAGTCGTGGGTGGAGAGGCCGTCCTTGTGGTAGACGATCTTCGGGTGGGTGCCGTCGAAGCGGACCGAGGAGCGGGCGGCGACCTGGTAGCCGGTGTGCTGGGACACCGAGACGTACTGGACCTCGTTGTCGTTGATCCACACCACGACGTGCTCCCAGTCGTGGGTGTGCCCGATGGCCGCCGGACCGTAGGTGGCCTGGTCCTTCTCGAAGTAGCTGGCGTACATGACGGCGCACCAGCCGTTGTTGCACTTCTCGCGTGAGTAGGTGTTGGCGTTGGCGAGTTGGACATAGTCGTGGCAGTGGCCGTTGACGTCGCCGCCGAGTTTCAGACCGGGGTTGATGGTGCCGTCGGCGCCGATGGCGGCGGTGGCGTAGCAGCCGTCGCCGTCGTAGTCGTAGGCAGGGGAGAAGGTCTGTTCCAGGCCGTCGGCGTTCTGCGGCAGCAACTGCAGGACGTTCGCGTGGGCGCTCGCCGGAGCGGCCGCGACGAGCGTCATCGCACCGAGTGCTGCGAGCAGGCCCTTGGCGAGGGACTTCACGTTGGGCATTACGGCTCCTTGTCCGGGCGGCTGGCGTCAGCAGTACAGGTTGCTGCCCGGTGAGACCCCGAGGATCTGTGTGAAGCGCTGGTAGGCGTCCACGCGGCTCTGCACCTGGGCCGGGTTCTTGCCGTCACATTCGAGGGAGCCGTTGATGCTGCGGATCGTCTGGCCGAATCCGGCGCTGTTGACCATGGCGTTGTGCGGGGTCATGCTGCCCGGTCCCGATTGGGTGTTCCAGTACCACAGGCCGGTCTTCCAGGCGACGGAGGCGTTGTTCTCCACCTGCCAGGGGTTGTTGAGCAGGTCGATGCCGAGCGCGTCACCCGCCGCCTTGTAGTTGAAGTTCCAGCTGAGCTGGAGCGGTCCGCGGCCGTAGTAGGCGGCCTGTCCGGCGGGGCAGCCGTACGGCTGGCTCCAGTCGCAGTAAGTGGGGTAGTTGGCGGTGTTCTGCTCGACGACATAGACCAGTCCGCCGGTCTCATGGCTGACGTTGGCCAGGAAGGCGGCGGCCTCCTGCTTCCTGACCGTGTCGCTGCCGGTGTTCGCGAAGGCCGGGTAGGCGCTGAGGGCCGTGGTGAGTCCGCTGTAGGTGTAGAAGGAGTTCCGGCTCGGGAACATCTGGTTGAACTGCGCCTCGCTCACCACGAAGCCGGACGGAGTGCTGTCGCCGCCGCTCGCCGGCGCGTTCCACTTCTGGTTGGCGCCGCCGCTGCAGCTCCAGATCTGTGTCCGGGTGCCGTTGGCGGAGTTGTTGTCGGTGACGTCCAGGCACTTGTTCGCCTGGGGGTTGACGATGTCGTGTGCGGCGCTGACGGTCCACTTCTGGTTGGCGCCGCCGGTACAGGACCACAGCTGCACCTTGGCGCCGTCGGCTGTCGAATTGCCGGTCACGTCAAGGCACTTGCCGAGGGCGCGGATCGTGCCGTCGCTGCCGACCGTCCACTGCTGGGCGTTCGTGCCGTTGCAGTCGTAGAGCTGGACGGGCGTGCCGTCGGCCGAGTCGGCCCCGGCGACGTCGAGGCACTTGCCGGCGAGTCCGGTGATGGTGCCGGTGTCGGCCTGGGCGGGGCCTGCGGTGAGCAGGCACGCGGAGAGACCCAGTGCGGCGGTGAGGGCGGCTGTGGAAAGGGATCGGGCCATGAGAGGGGGTGGCCTTTCACATGGGGGGTGGCGGCCGGCGCCTCACCTGTGAACGGAGGGAGGCGTCGTACGACGCGTGGCTGACCCGAGAACCTAAAGAGGGCGACTACTTTCGTCAAGTAGTGAAGTAAGGAGAGGGGAAAGGGTGTTGGCGGGAAGACGGCCAAGAGCCGCGGTCGCGCCGACGGTGGCGCCAAGGGCGCGGAAGCCTCAGCGACTCGGGCGGTTGTCGGGCGATCCGCATGCGGGGCGACGGATGCGGACCCGCCAGTCAGGGGATCAGCATGCGTTCGGTGTCCGTGCCACCGGATCGGCTACCAGCCGACAGCGACCAGGAGCCATTGCGGATCGGCGTGGGAGATGAAGGAGGCCTGGCCCGCCACGTCGTCGTAGGGGAAGCCGTAGGCGAGGTGGTTGATGGCGTTGTCGTGCCAGAACTTGGCGTAGTGGTTGGCTGGTGCCGCCTTGTAGAACGGGGCCAGGTCGGACTGCTGGGAGGCCGGCAGGGTGGCGACGTGGCGGTTGAGGGCGGCACACATGTCGGGGTTGCCCGCCAGCGAGGCGGCGCAGCCGAAGATGTCGGAGGTGGCCGCGTTCACGCCCGCCGACTGGGCGTAGGTGGTGAAGTGGTTCGCGTTGGCGCCGCCCGCGCGGAAACCGGGGTCGCTGCCGGGCGCGGTGATCCGGTACGGCGCCTGGGTCTGGGCCGGCACCTTGAACTGGTGCGGAACCGCGGCGGTGAAGCGCTGGAAGCTGGTGGAGCGGTCCTCGGCGAAGGTCTGCCGGTTCTCGCCGACCTCGATGTCGTAACCGTCCTTGCTGTGCAGGCGCATGGCCAGCTTGAGGCCGAAGACGTCGACCTGGGTGGTGTTGCCGTTGAAGACGTTGTTGCCGACGGTGAACTCGATGAAGTCGTAGTACGGGCTGTTGGGCGAACCGAAGTAGAAGTACATGCGGCCCGCGGAGTTGGCCGGCATGTCGAGCTAGGGCTGCTCGGCGATGGAGTGCACGTGCCCGTTGAAGCTCCAGTAAGGGAGTAGCCGTACGGGGTGCCCCGCGCGGTGCCGTGGAGGCGGACGTAGCGGCCACTGCCGGAGATGGCGATGTCCTGCGTTCCGCCGGTGGCGGTGGTGGTGGAGTAGACGGTGGTCCAGGTGCTGTCGTCGGTGGAGGTCTGGATCTGGAAGGCGGTCGCGTAGGAGGCCTCCCAGTCCAGGGTGACACGGCTCAGCTGCTGGACGGATCCGAGGTCGACTCGCAGCCATTGCGGGTCGGAGAAGGCCGAGGACCAGCGGGTGCCTGGGTTGCCGTCGACCGCCGCGCTCGCGGGGAAGGAGCCGTTCTCGGTCGAGGAGGCGGTGGCGGGCCTGCCCCGGGACGGTAACTGGTCGGCGGCGCGCGGGCGTCGGTGCCAGGGCCGCGAAGAAGGCGGCGATCAGGACGATAATTCACGCCTTATATTTTGATGTATTGACGGCCGGGCGGGCTGCCCCTAGCGTCCGATCCGCATCGCGCCCCCACATCGCGACCAAGGAGACACGTGTGACCGACGTTCCCGCCGCCGTTCCCGCCGCGCGCGTCCGCGCACCCCGCCGGCGCAGACGCACGGCCGCCCTCACGACAGCCTTCCTGCTGCCGGCCGCCGCCGGCGGTATCGCGCTGGCTACCGCCCCGAGTGCCGCCGCCGCGAGCATCCCCACCGCTCCCACCGCCGTCGTCAACGCAGGCAGCGGCAAGTGCGTCGACGCGAGCGGCGGCGCCACCGGCAACGGCACCGCCGTGCAGCAGTACGCCTGCAACGGCACCGGAGCGCAGTCCTGGCAGTTCACCCCGACCGACAGCGGCTACTACCGGATCGGCGTGGCCTCAGCGCCGGACCAGGTCTGGGACGAGACCGGCGTCTCCACCGCCGACGGCGCGCTGACCCAGCTGTGGCTCTACGGCGGCGGCGCCAACCAGCAGTGGCTGCCGGTCGCGGAGGCCTCCGGGACGTACCACTTCGTCAACCGCAACAGCGGCAAGTGCCTCGATGTGCCGTCCGCGTCCACTGCCGACAGCGTCCAACTGCAGCAATACACCTGCAATGGCACCGCCGCCCAGTCCTTCTCGCTCTCCGCCGGCATCACCCCACCGGCCGGCACCCCGGACTTCGGCCCCAACGTCACGGTGTTCGATCCATCGATGTCGACGTCCACCATCCAGTCGAAGATCAACCAGGTCTACGCCACCCAGCAGAACAACGAGTTCGGCACCCAGCGCAACGCCCTGCTGTTCACCCCCGGCACGTACGACGTCGACATACCCGTCGGCTACTACACCCAGGTCGCCGGACTCGGCCTGTCACCGGACCAGGTGTCCATCACCGGCGGAGGCGTGCACGTCGAGGGGCACACCAGCGACGGCAACGCCACCCAGAACTTCTGGCGCGATGCCGAGAACATGTCGGTGAGCCCCAGTTCGGGCAGCACCATGTGGGCTGTCTCGCAGGCCGACCCGTTCCGGCGCATGGACGTGCACGGCAGCATGAAGCTGTGGGACGACACCCACGGCACCGGCACCAACTGGTCCAGCGGCGGCTACATCGGTGACTCGCGGATCTCCGGCCAGATCAACTCCGGCACCCAGCAGCAGTTCCTCACCCAGGACACCGCCATGAACGGCGGCTGGACCGGGCACAACTGGAACATGGTCTTCGTCGGCGACACCGGCGCCCCGGCGACCGGCTTCCCCAATCCGCAGTACACCACCGTCGCCCAGAGCCCCGTGATGCGCGAGAAGCCGTTCATGTACGTCGACGGCTCGGGCAATTGGCAGGTGTTCGTCCCCTCGGTGCGCACCCATGTCCAGGGCCCCGACTGGACGAACGGCAGCGCCCCGGGCACCTCCCTGCCGATCAGCCAGTTCTCCATCGTCAAGCCCGGTGACACCGCCACGACGATCAACAACGCGCTCGCCGCCGGCAAGAACCTGATCGTCACCCCGGGCGTCTACCACCTGTCCGCCCCGCTCAACATCACCCGCCCCGACACCGTGGTCCTCGGACTGGGCCTGGCCACCCTCGTACCGGACAACGGCGTCACCGCGATCACCACCGCCGATGCCGACGGCATAGACATCGCCGGGCTTCTCATCAGCGCGAACACCACCAACTCCGCCACGCTGATGCAGGTCGGCCCGACCGGTTCGACCGCCAGTCACACCGCCGATCCCATCGTGCTGCACGACGTGTTCTTCCGCATCGGCGGCGACATCGCCGGCAAGGCCACTCAGACACTGGTGGTCAACAGCAACGACGTCATCGGCGACGACCTCTGGCTGTGGCGCGCGGACCATACCAACGGCGTCGGCTGGACGACCAACCCGGCCGCCAACGGACTGATCGTCAACGGCAACAACGTCACCATGTACGGCCTGGCGGTCGAGCACTACCAGAAGTACCAGACCACCTGGAACGGCAACGGCGGCCGCACGTACTTCTACCAGAGCGAGACCCCCTACGACGTGCCCGACCAGTCCAGCTGGACCACCAGCGGAGGGGACCTCGGCTACGCGTCGTACAAGGTCGCCAACTCGGTCACCTCCCACGAGGCGTGGGGTGTGGGTGTCTACGCCTACCTCCGCGACAACCCCTCCGTCGTCCTCGGCCACGCCATCGAGGTGCCCACCACGTCAGCGGTGAAGTTCCACAGCATGGTCACCACGGTCCTGGGTGGAGACGGCACCATCAACCACATCATCGACAACACCGGCAACCAGGTCACTCCCAGCAGCAACGTGGCGTACCTGGTGAGCTATCCGTAAGTCCGGCAACGGACCCGACGGTACACAGGTGCAACTTGTCCGTGCCCTCTGCGGGTGACGTGGGCCGGGTGGACCGGCCGGACAAGGAGACCGGTCCGGCGCCCGTGTCGAGGTGGCACGGGCGCCGGACACGCAGGACGGCTACCGGCTCATGTGTGGGGTTGATGCGGGTTGAGGGCCCGTCAGCCGCCTCGCTGAGCAGTGACAAGTCCTGTCGGGAGCCGCTCGCGGAGGCGACCGGTTCGGCCCCGATCGTGCGGCGCTGGGTATAGTGCGGGCTTCGGGGAACCGGCGACCTGGAGCCGGTCGAGTTCACGCGCCACCTCGTGTTGATCGACCTCCGGGGCCCTGGCGGAGCCCCGATGATCACATCCTGAGGAGGCCGTCCCATGGAACCCGTCGCGCTGATCACCGGTGGCTCGACCGGAATCGGCGCCGCCACCGGCCGAGCCCTGCTCAAGCAGGGCCACCGCGTGGCCGTCACCGGACGTGACGCGGACAAACTGACCGCCTTCGC
This sequence comes from Streptomyces sp. NPDC020958, assembly GCF_055562175.1. Lineage (NCBI taxonomy): Bacteria > Bacillati > Actinomycetota > Actinomycetes > Kitasatosporales > Streptomycetaceae > Streptomyces > Streptomyces sp. NPDC020958. The sequence continues at coordinate 14,716 of NZ_JBVHFU010000024.1, forward strand.
TGCTTCGGCCGCAGCGGGTGAGCGGCTGCTGACGATCACCGGCGACACCAGCGACGCCCACGACGTCGCCTCCGCCGTGCGCCGCGTGGTAGAGGCGTGGGGCCGACTGGACAACGTCATAGCCAACGCCGGTTTCTCACTGCCCGGCAACCTGGAGAGCCACGCGCCCGAGGACATGCGTGCCATGGTCCTCACCAACGTCCTGGGCCCGGCCCTGCTGGTGCGGGAGACCCTGCCACACCTGCGGGCGTCCAAGGGTCGTATCGTGATCATCGGTTCGGTCGCCGGGGTGCGCAACACGCCTGGCAACCTGTACTCGGTCACCAAGTGGGCCGCCCACGCACTGGCGGAGAACACCCGGCTGCTGGTCGGCAAGGACGGGGTCGGCGTGACGGTCGTCGCACCCGGGGTGGTGGACACCCCGTTCTGGGACGAGCGCGGCGGCACCCCCGAGGCGGCGCCGGTGATGACCGCCGAGCAGGTCGCGGACACGATCGTCTTCGCCGTCGAGCAGCCCGCGGGTGTGGACATCAACCACATCACCATGCGGCCGACCGGACAGGCAGGCTGACGCCGCGCTCGGCGTCCCGCGGACGGACTGCCACCCCGGGCGCGTCGGCGATGCCGACCGCTCGTGCGGCGGCGCCCGAGGCGGCGCGGAGACTGCTTGCCGGTCCGTGAGGCGAGGCGCTCCCTGGCCGACTTCGTCACCCGTCCCGGTGCGCGGGTCCTGATCCGTCACCTTCCGCCGCCGCGGCGGCCCGTACCCGCTGTTCCTCGCGAGCAGAGCCGACGTCCCGTTCCAGGGGTGTGCGGCTCACGGCTGTCGCGAGGTCTTCCAGGGCCCGCTTCTGCAGTTCCGCCTCGCGCCGCACGACCGGGGTCCCACTGCCGGCGGCGTCCTTCCACGCGTGGAGCGCCTCCTCCACGCGTCCCCAGTCCGGATTCCGGTGCTCGCGCACGGCGACCGCCGCCTTCGCGGTGTCCGTCTCCAGAGCCTCGGCCAATCGCTCCGCCTCGGGGACAGGACGGCTGTCGGCCCGCGGGACGTGAACCTCCATGAGCATCGCCGCCCGGCCGAACCCCTTGAGCGCCTCCTGCGCCTCCTGCGCCTCGCGCGACGTCAGCCCCCTGGGGCGGACGGGTTCTCGCCGTGCCCGGTCGTATGCCTCCTGCCAGGCGGCACGTGCCTCCCTGCTCTCCAGCAGTGCCCTGCGCATGTCGGCGTGATGCTCCCGGGTCGGTTCGGCGTAGTCGCGGAGCACCGTGGCCGCGTAGCGACCGTTGGCGGCGAGCCAGTCCGCGAGCCGGCCCGGCAGCCGGGGCGTCTCCCACGCCGGGAACACGACGTACGCCAGCATCGCGAGGGCCCCGCCGAGCAGCGTGAGCACCACCCGCTCCGGGACCGTCTGCTCCCACGCCTGGCCGCCCATGCCGAGCAGGAAGACGACGTACGCGGCAGTGAAGCACTGGGAGTAGGCGTAGCCGGTGCGGTTCAGCGTGTACGACAGGCCCGCCGAGACCACCGCCAACGCGGCGGACACATGGGCGTCCGGGCCCAGGGCCCGCACCGTTCCGGTGGCGAGCGCGACCCCCGCGAGGGTCCCGGCGAGACGGGCCACCGCACGCGCGTACGTCCGGTGGAAGTCCGGACGCATCACCATCACGGAGGCGAGGGGCGCCCAGTAGCCGTGCCCCAGGGGGAGCCGGGCGGCGAGCAGGTAGCCGAGCGTGGCCACCGCCGCGAGGCGGACGGCGTGCCGGAACACGGGCGAGTCGGGGCGGAGTTCACTGCGGACCGCCCGGGTGACGACCGGGACCAGCCGGTGCATGGTCGGGCGCATGAGGAACCGGGCGCCGGCGGGGCCGGCGGGCGTGGGCGTCCTCCCGCGCCCGCAGCCGCTCCCGGCGATCTCCAACGCCTCGCCGAGCAGTTCCACGAGCTGCTCGGCGGCCTGCCGCGCGGGGCCCTCCAGTACCTCGTGCTCCTCGTCGACGCGCAGGGCGTCCATGCTCTCGGGCCGCACCTCGGCGGGAGCGCCGCGGCGGATCGCACGGGCGGCCGCGTCCAGGACGTCGGCCGCCGCGTCGAGCAACTCGCGCGCGCGGTCCCGCCCGGGTCCCTCCGCCGGGGCGCCCACGTCCGGGTCGGCGAGCGCCGCGACCACCGGCCGAACGCGCTCGGCGAGGCCCCGGGGGCCGTGCAGGACGGGGGGACGGGTGCGGGCCTGTGACGGTGTCACGGCAGCCGCGTCCCGGGCCGTCATCAACGGCTCCGGGTCGAACGGGGCGGTCGGGTCGTGCCGCAGCCGGCGGGCGTAGTCCGCGACGGCGGCCAGGGCGTCGGCGAGCGCGTCACGATGCGCTCCCCAACGCCGGATCGGGAAGAGCAGGATCAGCACGGCCTGCGTCACGCCCCCGAGCGCGATGACCCCGGCGTGTTCCAGGGCTCGCCCGACACTCGTGGGCAAGGTGACGGTCACCAGCATGCTGCCCACCGTCGTCGCCGCGACGATCCCGGCGGTCGACCCGACGGCCCATGCCATTCCCGCGGCAAAGGCCCATACGGCCAGCAGCGGCAGAAACGTCACGAGTCGCCCCGCCGCCAGGTAGCCCACGAAGGTGCTGACCGCCAGACCCGCCCCCGCGCCGAGCGCGACCACCTTGCGCGGACGCCAGCTGCGCTGGAAGGTGGCCCCACCCGCGGAGTAGGCGCCGAGGGCGGCGGACGCGGCATAGGCAGGGGAGACCAGCCACAGTGTCGCCCCGACGACGATCGCCATCCCGGCGGCGGCGCGCAGCGCGAGCAGGGGTTCCAGCCGCGTCTCCTCGATCGTGAGCCCGGATCGCACGACCTCGCCGAAGGCCCGCAGCCACGTCACGGGTGTCCGCCTGGCCGCAATGCCCTGCGGGGTGGCGTCGGCCTGGTCGAGGTGCGGCAGCCGTCGGGCAAGGCAGCCTCCTGCACGGCCCGCTGACCGGCTGGCGGCCGCAGCCGCCGGACGGGGTGCCGTCACGGGCAGTCGTTGTCGCTTCGGGTCCGGCCGGCCCGCGGCCATGGACCCGGCCCCGGCCGGGGGACGGGCGGGTCGCCACCCGTCCCCCGGACCGGTGCGAGGGGGAGAAGGGGCACGGCGGCCCCGAGTCCCTTACCGCTTGTGGCCGTTGCCGTGTCCGTTCGGGTGCAGGACGACCTTGGTCCAGCCCTCGTCACGGGCGTCGAAGTGCTCGTAGGCGGTGGGGGCCTCGTCCAGGCTGAGCTCGTGGGAGACGACGAAGCTCGGCTTCGCCTTCCCGCCCGCGATCAGATCCCGCAGCGCCCGGTTGTACCTCTTCACCGGCGCCTGACCGGTGCCCATGTGCTGGCCCTTGAACCACATCATGCCGAAGTCGATCGGGACCTTGCCCTGGGCTTCCAGCTCCCCCTGGGCCTCGGCGCCGCCGGGGTCCTGGGGCAGGAACACGCCCACCACGCCGATGTCGCCCGTGAACCTGACCGAGTCGATCAGGCCGTTGAGCGTGAGGCTGGCGTCCTCGTGGCCCTGGGGGTCGTGCGCCTGGTACCCGACGCATTCGCAGCCGTTGTCGGCGCCCAGACCGAGGGTGGCCTCCTTGACGACCTCCGCCGGGTTCTGCTCGGCGGTGTTGATCGGGATGGCCCCGATCTCCTCCGCCTTGCGCAGCCGGTCGGGCTGGTGGTCGGCCGTCCAGACGCGGCCGGCGCCCTTGAGGATGGCCGAGTAGGTCGCCATCAGCCCGACCGGACCGGCCCCGAAGACGATGGTCTGGTCGCCCGGCTTGACGTGGGCCATCTCGGTGGCGTGATAGCCGGTGGGGAAGATGTCGGCCAGCATCACGTAGTCGGTCTGCCGCTCGGCGGCGTCCTCGCCCAGACGCAGCGCGTTGAAGTCGCCGTAGGGCACGCGCAGCAGCTCCGCCTGGCCGCCCTGGTAGGGGCCCATGTCGGCGAATCCGTAGGCGGCTCCCGCGAGGGACGGTTCCGGCTGCATGGTCAGGCAGTAGTTGGTCAGCCCCCGCTCGCACTGCTTGCAGAAGCCGCAGGCGATGTTGAAGGGCAGGACCACGTACTCGCCGACCTGCACCTTGCGGACGGCCGAGCCGACCTCCACCACCTGGCCCAGGTTCTCGTGCCCGAGGGTGCGGCCGGACTCGAACGAGGTGCGGCCCTCGTACATGTGCAGGTCCGAACCGCAGATGTTGGTAGTGGTGATCTTGACGATGATGTCGCAGGGGTGCTCGATCTTCGCGTCCGGTACGTCCTTCACCGCGACCGTTCGCGGACCTTCGTATACCGCTGCTTTCATGATGACTTCCCTGGATGTCGTGGCATGCCGTGATGGAGAGGGCGCAAAGACCCTGACTCTCGGAAGTGCTGCGACGGGGGTCCTGGGCTCCAGCACGCCTCTGGGGGCCGTTCACCTGCATCAGATGGAACGGTGTGGTTCCGCCGTGGGCCCGTCACAGGGAGCGCGGGCGCTTCGGCGGCGTGCCGTGCGGGTCCCCGTCGGCCCCCGAGGCGCAACACATACGCATCGACCGAACGGCGGAAGTCACCCGCTAATCACCCTGGTCGTCACGCAGCGCGTTGCGACGTTCCTGTTCGCGCTTGGAGTAGGCGGCCGCCCGGATCGCCTCGTCGCTCTCCAGGCCCGATCCCAGCGCGCCGCCCACCGTGGCGACCGACGCGACGAACCAGGACAGGGTCCAGTACTCCGTGGAGTGCAGCGGGGTTCGCGTCGTGGAGGCGAACACCCGGCCGTTGAGGATGAAGAGCGCCCACACCAGGTTGATGACCACCAGCCCCGCGTAGCAGACGATCACCCCGATACCCACGGTCACGACCGTCGAGGCGTTGTAGAGAGCCGCCGTCTTCCGTGCCTCCGGCGACACCTCATCCGTTCGGTGCCACAGGTTCGCGTCGATGATCAGCCAGCCGATCATGAGAGCGAGGGACCCGACCATGGCGATCACCAGGCGTGGCGTGCTCAGGGAGGTGGCCAGGTTCCAGATGGTGGAGTTCACGGTGGCGACCGCTCCCGTGGCGAGTGCGGCCGCCAGGGCTTTCGACAAGCCCGGCACCAGACGCCACGGCCGGTTGGCGCGGACCATACCGAGGAGCACCCTCAGGTAACCGCGCGGCCCACTGACGACGTACCGCAGGTCGGCGATCTCGTCCTCGCCGACCTGGCCCGGACGGACAGGGGCGAGACGACCGGTGAAGGGCCCCCGCAGCGGCCGGCTTCCCGTCGGCCCCGCGGCCCCGGTGGCCCGCGAGGCCGCCAAGCTGAGCACGGCTTCTTCCACGGCCCGCTGGGCCCTGGTCTGCAGCCGGAAGCCACCCAGCGTGGGGAGGGACAGCAGCGCCAGGCCGTGTTCGTGACTCAGATCCACCATGAGCTTGCGCCCATGTGAGTGCAGCGGAAGGTCGGTGAGGGCCACGACGATGTCCCAGTCCCCCTCATTTCCGCGGTCCATGATCCGGTGCATCAGGGTGGGCAGGTCCTCGGCCGCTGCGGTGAAGGGCTCACTGACCACTTCGACGTCGAACCGTCGTCCCTGGCCCGACCTCTCGGCGAGCCGGCCAGGAAGCATCCGGGCCATGCGCTGCGCGATCTCGGTCGGCGCATCCGGATCCGCAAGGAGAGCCACGACCGTAACGCCTTGAGACGACACCCGCATGACTCCCTCTCGTCGGCTGTCCCCGCGCTCGCGAGTGCCCCCAGGATGCCCCCGGGTAACACCGACGTCGCGTCGGCCTCGCGGCGGTGCGCCCGGGCGAACGGAGCCTGGTGACGGCGCATGTCGCGCGGTTCCCGGCGCGATCAGGTAATCAGGAACGGTGGACAAGGACGCGACCGACCCCTTCGTGCATGTCCGGGGCGCCGGTGAGAACAACCTGCGCAACATCGATGTCGACGTTCCGAGGGACGCGATGGTCGCCTTCACCGGCGTCTCCGGTTCGGGCAAGTCGTCACTCGCGTTCGGCACGCTCTACGCCGAGGCCCAGCGGCGCTACTTCGAGTCCGTGGCCCCGTACGCCCGAAGGCTGTTGCAACAGGTCGGCGCACCGCATGTGCAGGAGATCAGCGGACTGCCACCGGCCGTGGCCCTGCAGCAGCGGCGCGGATCGCCCAGCTCGCGCTCGACGGTCGGCACCATCACCACGCTGTCCAATCTGCTGCGCATGCTGTACTCCCGGGCCGGCACCTATCCGCCCGGGGCCGCACGGCTGGACGCCGAGTCGTTCTCACCCAACACCGCCGCCGGCGCCTGCCCGAACTGCCACGGACTGGGCGTCGTGCACGACGTCGCCGAGGACCTGCTCGTCCCGGACCCCTCGCTGAGCATCCGCGAGGGGGCGATCGCCGCCTGGCCGGGTGCCTGGCAGGGCGCCAACCTGCGCAGCGTCGTGAGCAACCTGGGGATCGACATCGACCGGCCGTGGCGCAGGCTCAGGAAGAAGGACCGGGACTGGCTGCTGTACACGGACGAACAGCCCTCCGTGTACATCGAGCCGGAGGAGGACCGCATCGACTACGGCTACCAGGGCAAGTTCTGGAGCGCCCGCAAGCACGTCATGCACGTCCTCGCCGACTCCAAGAGCGAGAAGATGCGCGAACGGGCGCTCCGGTTCGTCAGGAGTGTGCCCTGCCCCGAGTGCCACGGCAGCGGACTGCGGCCCGAGGCGCTCGCCGTGACCTTCGCCGGGCGTTCCATCGCCGAGATCAACGCGATGCCGCTCACCGAGGTCGTGGCGCTGCTGCGGCCCGTCGCCGGACGGTCCGAGGCCGACGCCACCACGTCGACCGCCCGGTCCGGGGAGACGACCGAGGTCGCGGTCCGCATCTGCGGCGATCTGGTCGCGCGCATCGACGTACTGCTCGACCTGGGCCTCGGCTATCTCGGCCTCGGGCGCCGCTCGACGACCCTGTCCCCCGGCGAGGCGCAGCGCCTGCGGATCGCCACCCAGCTGCGCTCCGGGCTGTTCGGCGTCGTCTACGTCCTCGACGAGCCCTCCGCGGGCCTGCACCCGGCTGACGCGGAACCGCTGCTGGACGTGCTGGACCGTCTCAAGGCGGCGGGCAACTCGCTGTTCGTCGTGGAGCACGACATGGACGTCGTACGGCGGGCGGACTGGGTGGTCGACATCGGCCCCGGCGCGGGCGAGGGCGGCGGCCGCGTGCTGTACAGCGGCCCGGTCGCCGGTCTCGAGCAGGTCGGGGAGTCGGCCACGAGCCAGTACCTGTTCGGGCGCGCCCAGCCGCTCGACCACCGCCCGCGCACCCCGCACGGGTGGCTGCGCCTGCGCGGCGTCTCCCGCCACAATCTGCACGACGTGTCCGTCGACGTACCGCTCTGCGTACTCACGGCGGTGACGGGCGTGTCCGGTTCCGGAAAGTCGACGCTGGTGACGCAGGTGCTCGCCGAGGTCGTCCGCGGCCACCTCGGACTCGCGCCCGAGGAGCCCGACGAGGCGCAGTTGGAGGTCGACGTCCAGGACGCGTCGGGGGTCGAGTCGTTCGACCGGCTGGTCCGGGTCGACCAACGGCCCATCGGCCGGACCCCCCGGTCCAACCTGGCCACGTACACGGGGATGTTCGACGCGGTGCGCAAGCTGTACGCGTCGACGGACGAGGCCAGGGCGCGCGGCTACTCGGCCGGGCGGTTCTCCTTCAACGTGCCCGAAGGACGGTGCGAGACCTGCCAGGGCGAGGGGTTCGTCGCGGTGGAACTGCTCTTCCTGCCCGGCACCTACGCGCCGTGCCCCACCTGCGAAGGCTCCCGGTACAACGCCGAAACGCTGGAAGTCACCCACCGCGGCAAGAACATCGCGGACGTACTGGCGCTGTCCGTCGACGCCGCCGCCGAGTTCCTGTCCACCGTCCCGGCCGCCTCCCGCAGTCTGGAGACGTTGCGCGAGGTGGGACTGGGGTACCTGCGGCTGGGCCAGCCCGCGACGGAACTCAGCGGTGGTGAGGCGCAACGCATCAAGCTGGCCACCGAACTGCAGCGGGCCCGGCGCGGTCACGCGCTGTACCTGCTCGACGAGCCGACGGCGGGGCTGCACCCCTCGGACATCGCACTACTGCTGCGGCAGCTGCACCGGCTCGTCGACGCCGGCAACACGGTGGTCCTCGTCGAGCACGACCTGGACACGATCGCCACCGCCGACTGGGTCATCGACCTCGGTCCTGGCGGCGGCGACGCGGGCGGGCGGGTGGTCGCGGCGGGGCCGCCGGCCAAGGTGGCGCGGGTCCGCCGCAGCGCCACCGCGCCCTATCTCGCGGCCCGGCTCGCGCGCTCCTGACGGCAGTCGTAGGGAAGCGACCGCCCGGGTGATCGGCCCGTGGGAGAGCGGGCCCAGCAGGCCGCGGGCGCCACCCCACTGGGCAGCGCCCGCGGCCGGACCGCCGGGTCAGCCGGGCATGGGGTGGTGCGCCCGGGCGAACTGTTCCACGATGGCGACGCAGAAGGCGGGCAGGTCGGCCGGGCTGCGGCTGGTGACCAACTGCCCGTCGACGACCACCTCCTCGTCGGCGACGACCTCCGCGCCGGCGTTGCGCAGGTCGGTACGGATGCTGGGCCAGGACGTCAGGCGGCGGCCGCGCACGGCGTCTGCTTCCGCCAGGGTCCACGGGCCGTGGCAGATCGATGCGACCGGTTTCCCGCTGGCCATGAAGTCCTTGACGAACCGCACCGCGTCGCGGTCCATGCGAAGCTGGTCGGGGTTCATGGTGCCGCCGGGCAGGAGCAGCGCGTGGTAGTCGTCGACGGAGGCGTCGGCGACCAGACGGTCCACCGGGAAGGTTCCGGCCGCGTTGAGGTCGAACTGACGGGCCTGGATCTCGCCGGGGTGGATCGAGACGATCTCGGTCTTCGCCCCTGCGCCCTGCAGCGCACCGCGCGGCTGGTCGAGTTCCACGCGCTCGACGCCGTCGGTGGCCAGAATCGCCACCCGCATCCCCCGGAGTTCCTGTGTCATGGTCAAGGCTCCCTTCACGCCGTCCGAGTCGGGACGAGTCCGGTGACATGCAACGGGGCGTGACTGCTACAGCAGCCGGTCGAACACCGCGGTCACGCCGTCCCAGTGGCTGGTCTGCGGGTTCTTGATGTCCGGATACACGATTTTGAACGTCTCGGCGAGGGCGACGCTGAGACCGCCGATGATCTCGGGGTAGCGCTCTTCGGTCTGCTCGGTGGGTGCCCTGTCGAGGGGAGGGTGCGCGGCGAGCTGTTCCAGGATCGGCTTCAGCTCGACCTCCTCGTCGAGCCGCCGGAACCGGTGGACACTCTCCTGGAGGCCCTTGGTGATCGGCAGGTCCCACGGTTCGACGGTGTCCCGGCCGTTGGCCTTGGCCGATGCCTGGCCGACGACCAGGAGGTCGTAGAGCTTGGCGTCGACGAAGTCGCCGTACCGCTTCAGGTCGTTCTTGTCCACGTCGAGGCCCGCGGCGGCGCGGAAGAACCTCTCGAACTTCGACACACCCATCACGGCCATGCCTCTCGCCTCCTCACCGGGAACCGGCTGCTACCGGTCGAGATTCGCAGAGCCCCCTGCTGAGCGCCTCCGCACTCCAGGCCGAAAAGGGGCGCCCCCTCCTGCCCTGGCAGAGCAGCGCGCCGATCCGGCGCCGGCGCCCGCCGCGCCCGCGGCGGAGGCAGGCCGCACTTGTGCTCGGAGGCCCATCGAGCCGGCCGCTTTTCCGCCCACCGGGAGCAGGTGGGGATCGGCCCACACGCGGAGCATGGATACGACCTCTGCTGAGGCGCATGCACCATGACGCCCGTCAGCCGAGCGCCGACACCTTGTTCGACACCATCACCCTGCGAGCCCCGCGCCTCGGGCGACACGGCGCGTTCGATGCACCCTGACTCGGCATGACATCGCCGGAGGATCGCATGACACAACCGACAGTCCCTTCAGCCGGCGCACCCGTGGACGTCGCGGGCGGGGCGCAGCGGCCGTTCTCCGAGCACGCGGCCATGGCCAGGGCGTACCCCGGCGGCAGGATGACCGTGGGTGCCATCACGCCCCTGGAGGGCTTCGACGGGCCCGTGCCGTCCTTGGCCGGGCACATCGAGCGGATCCAGCAGGCCGAGCGGGCCGGCTTCGCCTCGGTGTGGGTCCGTGACGTGCCGCTGCTGGACCCGAGTTTCGGGGACACCGGACAGGTCTTCGACCCGTGGGTGTATCTGGGGCTGCTCAGCGCCCGCACCACCTCGATCACCCTGGGGACCGCCAGCATCGTCATGCCGTTGCGGCATCCGTTGCACACCGCCAAGGCGGCCGCTTCGGTGGACCGGCTGTCGGGCGGACGGCTCCTGCTCGGGGTGGCCACCGGTGACCGGCCCGTGGAGTTCCCGGCCTTCGGCCAGGACCTGGGCGGCCGGGCCGAGAGGTTCCGGCAGTCGCTGGAGTACTTCCGTACCGTCCTGGAGCACCGTTTCCCGCACGTGGAGTCGCCGCTCGGCCGGATGCGCGGCACCGATCTGCTGCCCAAGCCGGTGTACCGGCGGATCCCGGTACTGATGACGGGACGCGGCAGGCAGGACGTCCGGTGGATCGCCGACCACACGGACGGCTGGCTGTACTACACCCCGCCGCTCCAGCAGCAGGCCGAGAACATCGAGCGGTGGCGGGAGTTGACCGGGGGCGACGGCCGTGGGTTCAAGCCGTACGCGCAGGCCACCTATCTCGATCTGACCGAGGACCCCCTGGCCCTGCCCCGGCCCATCCACCAGGGCTTCTCGGTGGGCCGGGTGTCGTTGCTGGCGATGATGCGGGCCTGGCAGGAGATCGGCATCGACCAGCTGATGATCAACTTCAAGCACAGCCGCCGCCCGGTCGCGGAAGTGATCGACGAACTGGCCGAACACGTGCTGCCGCACTTCCCGCCCGGGCGTCCCGGGGCACGCGAGGAGCACCGGCGGCCCGTGGAGCGGACCGGGCGCTGGTCCGGGCGCTGAGGAAGCACGACCCCGACCCCGGTCCCCCGCGTGGCAGGGCCGCACTCAGTCCCGGGCGGCCGCGGGAGGCAGCTCCTGCGCGTAGTCGCACGTGCCCTCGTCCCGGAACTGCAGGGCCGCCCTGGTCACCTCCGCGCCGAGGCCGCGCAACTGGTCCGCGACCGCTTGGTCGGTGAGACGTCCGTCGCCGTCGAAGACCCTGGAGGACCGCGGGACCGCGAACACCAGCGGCACGGCCCAGCCGCGCAGCGACCGCACGATGAACTCCATCGCGTTGATCGCCTGCAGGCCCTGCACTCCACCGGCGGTCGTCAGCATCCCCACGGGTTTGTTGCTGAGGTAGGGCGGGTCGTGGTCGGCCAGGAGGGCGAGCCAGTCCACCGCGTTCTTGAACGCGCCGCTGACCGAACCGTGGTACGTCGGGCTGCTCCACAGCAGGGCGTCGGCGGCCTGAACGGTGTCGGCAAGCCGGCGGGCGGACGCAGGGACCCCGGGCCCGGACGTGTAGAACGGAAGAGCCAGCCGCCTGAGGTCGATCACCAGGGTGCCGGCGCCCGCGTCGGCCGCCCCCTCGACCGCCACGCACAGTGCGGTGAGGCTGGTCGACGGGGTGCGCAGCGAGCCCCCCATGCCGACGACGAGCGGACGCGTCATCCTGTCAACTCCTTCAGAGCATCTCCAGGGGCGTGGGCCCGCCGGGTGGCGGGAACGCCTCGTCGAGGGCGTCGCGTGCCTCGGGGGGAAGGCGGAGGTCCACCGCACCGCGGTTCTCCCGGACGTGGTCGGGTGATCCGGAGCGCGGGATCGCGGCCACCCCCTGTTCCAGCACCCAGGCGAGTGCCACCTGGGCCGGCGTCGCCCCGAGGGCCCGGGCCACGGCATCCAGTGCCTCGACCGCCAGGATCCGCCCCTGCTCGACGGGGGAGTAGGCCATGACCGTCACCCCGGCCTGGCGGCACCAGGGGAGCAGATCCCACTCGACGCCGCGCCGGGAGAGGTTGTACAGCACTTGGTCGACGGCTGCGGCGTCGCCGCCGGGGAGGGTGGTCAGCTCGGTCATGTCGGCGACGTCCAGATTGCTCACCCCCCAGTAACGGATCTTCCCCGCCTCGATCAGGTCGGTGAATCCCGCAAGGGTCTCCTCGAGCGGCCACCGTCCCCGCCAGTGCAGCAGGTACAGGTCCAGCCGTTCCGTACGGAGCCGCCGCAGGCTGTCCTCGCAGGCGGCGACGGTGCCCTTCCGGTCGGCGTGGCCGGGCAGCACCTTGCTGACGAGGAAAACCTCTTCCCGGCGTCCCCGGAGGGCTTCCCCGACGAGTTCCTCGGCTGCGCCGTGGCCGTACATCTCCGCCGTGTCGATGACGGTCATGCCCAGGTCCACGCCCAGCCGCAGCGCGGCGATCTCCTGTTCGCGTCGGCCCGGGTCCTCGCCCAGGTACCAGGTGCCCTGCCCGAGCGCCGCGATCTTCTCACCGGAGGGGAGCGTCGTCGTTCTGGCCGATTCCACGGACATCTCGGGCCTCCCGTCTGCCGCGGATCCGCGTCATGCGCCCGTACCGGGTGCCCAGCCGTGGGGCACCCAGACAGCCGTGTCGCATGTGCCGCAGACAGGCCAGGAGGGCCGAGCGGACTACGCCGGGAACTCGCCGGCACCACGTGTGCCACCGCGCAGAGCGACGGCCACCGACACAACGGCGCCGCAGGAGAGGACCGTCGCGAATCCGATCATCGCGGTCTGCACGGCGAAGTGCCGCAGGGCGATGCTGAACAGGACGGAGGGCAGGCCCATTCCGAGGTATGCGACGACGAAGAACACGGCGAGGACCCCCGCGCGTGAGGCGGGCTCGGCCACTGAACCGGCACGGTCGACGCCTCCCTTGAACAGCAGCCCGGAGCCGGCTCCCGAGAGGGACACGGCGACCAGGTAGAGCCAGAGCGCCGGGTGGTAGAGGGCGACGGCGCACAGGACCAGGCCGACCGGAAAGACCACTGCCCCCACCGTCAGGACCCGGGGCAGCGGCAGACGTCCCAGCACCAGTTGGGCGGCCGCGGCGGAACCGAACATGAGGAAGGCCGCCAGTCCGACCACGAAACGCGAGTCGGTGTGCAGGGTGCCGTGGAGCACGCTCGCCCCGAGTGAGGAGATCAGGCCGAGGATCGCGAAGGCGAAGGCGCCCAGCGCGCCGGCCGCACCGAACGTCCGCCGGCCGCCGGGGCGCAGGACGAACCTCTCGGGCGGTTCGGCCGCGGGCAGCTCCCGGTCCACGGTCTCCGGGGTGCACAGCACGAGCGCCAGGCACAGCGCCATGGCGAGCGTGAAGATCGCCTGGGCGGTGATCAGGGGAGCGGGGAGCCACTCGGCTGCGGCGCCGGCGACCAGGGGCCCTGCGGCCAGGCCGCCGAGGTTGGCGGCGGTGGCCACGATGCCGGGCAGCGCCGAACCCGTCCGGTCCGGACGAGCCTCGTGGTGGAGGTCGTGCAGGTACGTCGTCGCGGTCGACGCCATCAGCCCCAGTCCGACACCGTTCAGGATCCTGCCCGCGATCAGCCCCGGCAGGTCCGGCCACACGATCAGCACGACCGACGCGACGATGCCGACGAGCAGCGCCGGGACGACGATGCGCCGCCGGCCGAGCCGGTCCGACAGGTGTCCCAGTCCCAGGAAGGCGGCCGCCGCGCCCACGACCATCGAGGCGTACGCCACCGTGACCGTGGTCGCGCCGAAGTGGTCCCGGGCACCGTACAGCGGCCACAGTGGGGTCGGTGCGGTACCGAAGGCCATCAGCACGGCGAAGGACACCGCCACGAACCAGAAGCCGGTCGCGTGCGGGGCGCGGCGCCGGGCGGGGATGCGGGGTGGCAGACCGGCGGGAGCGTCGGCGGTGGGACGGGTCAGCGGCGTCGGTACGGCAGGCAGGGGTACCCCTCCTCGGGTCCTCGGGTGGAAGTGGACGACGCCTTCCATCCTCCTCACCGGGAAGAATCAAAGCCAACGAATGTTTTTGCTGGGCTCCAGCAATGTGAGTGATACTCCTGGTGTGGAACTACGCCAGCTGGAGCACTTCATCGCGGTCGCCGAGGAGCTGAGTTTCACGCGCGCCGCCCGTCGGCTGCACGTGGTGCAGTCGGGGGTGTCCGCCGCGATCCGCTCCCTGGAGCGCGAGCTCGGCAGCGCGCTGTTCGAGCGCACGTCGCAGCAGGTCCGGCTCACCGGGGCCGGCGCGGCACTGCTGCCGGAGGCTCGGACCACGCTGCAAGCCGCCCAGGCGGCCCAGGACGCCGTGCGTGCGGCACACGACACGCTGCGCGGCACGGTGAACGTGGGCGCCATGGCCTCGGTCGAGGTGGTGGACCTGCCCGCGCTCCTCGGCCGGCTGCACACGCGGCATCCGGCGATCGATGTCCGCCTGCGGCTGGCGACGGCCGGCTCGGCGGGACTGGCGCAGGCGCTGCTCAGCGGAGACCTCGACGTGGCCTTCCTGTCGCTGCCCGACCGCAAGCCCGCCGGGATCGACGCGCGGGAGCTGGCCACCGTGCCGCTCGTCCCGGTGGTGAGCGCCGCCCATCCGCTCGCGCAGCGGGGAGAGGTGGCACTGTCGGACCTCGCGGGGGAGCCCTTCGTGGACTTCCCGCCGGGCTACGGCAACCGCGAGGTGGTCGATCGGGCGTTCGCGGCGGCCGGCGTCGGACGCCGAGTGGCACTGGAAGTGCCCGACATCGACATGGGAGCGGCACTGGTCCGGCACGGTCTGGGCATCGCCTTCCTGCCCGCGTTCGCCGTTGCCCGCACTCCCGGCCTGCACGTCCTGGACGTGTCCGACACCGTGCTCCGCTGGAGCATGCATCTCGGCACGTCGTCGACCCGGCGGCCCAGCTCGGCCCTGAGGGCGCTGCTCGACCTGGTCGACCTCCATGTCATCGCCCTGTGACGAGGGTGTCCGGCCCCTTGCGTCCGCCTCGCCGGGCCGATGATCTGTCCCCGGGTGTCACCCGCCGTCCCGAAGGCCCTGGCGTCACCCGGCGGAATCGACGGCCTGGGAGAAGTCCTTGCCGAGCTGCGACATCAGGTCGTTGAACTCCTTCTCGCTGATCGCCTCCCGGAGCACGGCCAGTACGGTTCGCACACCTCGGTCGGCCTCCTCCACCTTGAGCATGGTGCGTTCGGCCACGCGCAGCACGCTGTCGCGGTGGTCGAAGCGCTCGATGCGGTCCGTGGTTCCCCGGCGCACCGCCTCCGCGAGACCCTCGGGGAGTTCGGTGACCAGGTCCCTGGCCTCACCGGGGCTCAGCCTGTGGGCCAGCGTCTCGAGCGTGGCCCGGGTCAGGTCCGCCGCCTCCTGCCGGCTCAGTCCGGTGCGCTCGGCGACCGTACGGACGAATTCCTGCTCATCCATGCGTCGTCCTCCTTCGCTGTGGTGTTGCGACGAACGGCGCAGATCCCCTGCAAGCCTGCCACGCCGACCCGGCCCGCGCCCGTCCACGGACGGCGGTGCCCACGAGGTGTGAGCAGGTCCGGGCGTGGAAACCCGAGGTGTCCCGACTCCAGGGAGGCGTCATGGACGCCCATGTCACTGCCCAGGGAAGTCCCATCGCCACGGTCAACCCGTACACCGGCGAAAGGGTTCGCGAGTTCCCCGCGCTGAGCGCGGAGGAGGTGGAGCTCGCGATCGACGGCGCGCACCGTGTCTTTCCGAACTGGCGTGCCAGGTCGACGGCCGACCGGGGGGCCCTCGTGCAGCGCGCCGGCAGGCTCATGAGGGAGCGCAAGGAGGAACTGGCGCACCTCCTGACCCTTGAGGTCGGCAAGCTGATCACCTCGAGCCGGGCGGAGGTCGACCTCGCGTCGGACATCCTCACCTACTACGGCGAGTACGGCCCCGAGCTGCTGGAAGAACGACCGCTGCCGGTGCCCGAGGGCACGGCTGTACTGGTGAACGAACCGCTCGGCGTCCTTCTCGGCGTGATGCCGTGGAACTTCCCGCTGTACCAGGTCGTCCGATTCGCGGCTCCGAACCTCGTCCTCGGCAACACGATCCTGCTCAAGCACGCGAGTAGCTGCCCCCAGTCCGCACTCGCAATCGAGCAGCTGTTCGCGGAGGCGGGCGTGCCGAGCGGGGTCTACACCAATCTTTTCGTGCGGGGCAGAGACGTCGGGAAGATCATCGACGACTCCCGGGTGCAGGGAGCGTCACTGACCGGAAGCGAGCGGGCGGGCGTGAGCCTGGGCGAGATCAGCGGCCGCAACGTCAAGAAGTCCGTCCTCGAACTGGGTGGCAGCGATCCCTTCCTCGTGCTGGACGGTCACAACCTCGAGCGCACCGTGTACGCCGCGTTCCTCGGCCGGATGGGCAACACCGGGCAGTGCTGCGTGGCGGCCAAGCGCTTCATCGCCCTTGCCGATGTCTACGAGGCCTTCCTCGCCGGGTTGCGTGACCGGATGAGCGAAGTGGCACCGGGAGATCCGGCCGACCCCGCCACCACGCTCGGCCCGCTGTCCTCCGAGGCCGCGGCCGAACTTCTGATGGAGCAGGTCCGTGACGCGGCGGACAAGGGAGCCACGGTGGTGCTGGGCGGCGGGCGGCCCGACCTGCCCGGTGCCTTCGTCGAGCCGACCCTGCTCACCGACGTCACACCGGACATGCGGGCCTACCGGGAAGAGCTCTTCGGCCCCGTCGCCACGGTCTACCGGGTCGCCGACGAAGAGGAGGCCGTGGCACTGGCCAACACCTCCCCCTACGGCCTGGGAGGCGCGGTCTTCGCCGCCGACCCGGAGCGGGCTCGCGGCGTGGCGGACCGGCTGGAGGCGGGCATGGTGTGGATCAACCACCCGACCGCGTCCCGGCCGGAACTGCCCTTCGGCGGCATCAAGCGCTCCGGCTACGGGCGCGAACTCGGCGACGTGGGCATCATGGAATTCGCGAACCGCAAGCTCGTGCGCTACGTGGACGCCGACGCCCCGATCGGGGAAGTGCTGGGCTGAGTTCCGGCGAGGCGTCAGTCGGGGCCGCCCAGCACGATCCTCCACACGCGGGTCGCCACCTGGAGGTTCAGCCGGTGCTCGACGTTCGCGAGGTCGTTGCCGCTGATGTCGCGGATGCGCTGGAGCCGGTAGCGCAGTGTGCTGCGGTGGATCGCGAGGGAGTCGGCGGTCTCGTCGTAGTTGCCACCGCAGTCGAAGTACCGGGAAAGGGTCTCCACCAGGGCCGCGTGGTGCCGGGCGTCGTAGTCGATGAGCTGCCCGAGCCACTCCTGGACGAATGTCTCCAGTTCCTGGTAATCGCTGCCGGGTCCCAGGATGCGGTAGAGGCCGAGCTCGTCGAAGAACGACGTGCCGTAGCGCTCGCGGCCGTGGCGGCGCACCTCCAGGGCGCGCTGCGCCTCCTCGTAGCGGCGGGGGATGTCGTCCACCGAGTCACAAGGGGCGCTCACTCCGATCGTCCCGGACCGTGTCCCGGTCTCGCGGGCGACCGCCTCGTACAACGCGCGGGCGCCCGGCCTGTCGTCGGAGATGAGGACGATGTGGTCGGCACGTCGGGTCAGCAGCGAGCGCATGCCCACGGCGGAGGACGCCCGGCTCACGGTCTGTGCGAAGACATCGTCCGCAGCCCGGTTCGACCACTGCACGACGACGACGTAGTGGGTGCGGTGCAGGTCGTGTCCGACTGCCTCGGACCGGGCGTAGGCGCTTGTCTCGTCCGTCCCTGCCAGAAGGTCGTCGGTCAGCTCGCGGTGCAGTCTCAGCTCCACTTCGGCCAGATCGCGCACGTGCGTCAGCTGCGGGGCGAGCGACGCGGCGGCGTGTTCCAGTGCGAGCACGGTGTGCTCGTCGGTCTCGTCCCGGGCAGCGACCAGGGCCAGCACGCCGAGGATCTCGCCGTGCGGGCGGATCAGGGTGATCAGCCGGTCCTTGATCCGCACGGGCCCGGCCTGACGGGCGACGGCGTGCAGCATTTCGTCCCGTTGCGCGGGGTCCGGTTCGGGATAGGGGATGGGGCGGTTGGGGCCGGACCAGGACCTGAGCCGACCGAAGCGGTCCTCGACCAGCGCGGGAAGTCCAGTGAGCCTGTGCAGTGCTCGGGTGACGGCATCCTCGCCGCCACCCGAGGCCGCGACATCGGCCATGACAGCGTGAACGGCTCGCTCGTAGCCCAGCTCGGCCACCACAGAGATCAGCTGCTGCTGGAGGGCCGCGCGTTCCGCCCTCAGCCGGTACAGCTCCCGCGCGTCCTCGAGTTGACGGCGGTGCGCGAAGGCTGCTGACAGTGCGGCGGCGGTGTGCCGGACGAAGATGGTGAGCAGGTATCGCTCGGCCTCGGTGGGCCGGGAGCGGGACGTGACCACGAGGTAGCCGATGAGTCCCGCGGATCCCCGTAGCCCCAGGGCCCGGCCCCAGCGCCTGCCGGGGAAGGCCACGTTACCGTCCTGCCCGGCCAGCTCGTGCACCCTGCGGCTCACGGCCGAGGCATGCGTCTGCCCGTTCTTCGGGCTGGCGACCAGGTCGGCGCCCACCTTGAGGTATCCGGCCTCGGCGCTGTACGGCCCCGCGGCGGCTACGTGGTTCATGGCCAGGCGCAGGATCTCGCCTTCGTCCGGAGCGCCGAACAGGGCGCGGGAGAACGCGACCAGATCGTGGACGGCAAGGTCGGCCGGGGTGCGGACGGGCGGGCGGGGCGCTCCGCGCGCGACCATGGGGTGCCGCCCGGCGCTGCCCAGTGGAAGGCTGCCCTTCCGGTGGGAGGGGCGGTGGTGCAGGCGGTATGCCCGACTGCCGGCCATGGGATCACTCCGTCCCTCGACGCCTTCAGAGAATCGAGCGACATGCCGCGTACCCGCCCACGGTCCGGCTTATCCGTTGATCCTTTCCTTCGTGGATGGTGGCTGCTGGGGCCCGCCGGGGGCTTCGCCGGGCAGGCGTCGCTGAAAGCGCCGGTCACTTTCCGTCTTCTTCGCCTTCCTCGGTAAAGGGACGCACCGCGTCCAGCAGGACCCTCAACGCGCCGGTGAGCATGCCGACCTCAGCGACACGCTGGGCGTACCGGTCCTGCGGGGACTGCGGGGCGGCCTTCTCGGCCTGCTCGGCGGCGTTCGCGAGGACACGTTCGGCGGCCTGAGCCGCGGCGCGCAAGGCGGCGCGTTCGACATTGCCGGGCATGTGATCTCCCCTGGATTCGGGTTGAACTCAGGCGCCGTACAGGTCCCGGACGCCGAGTTCGTCGATGTGCCTGAGCGGGTCGAGGGGGTCTCCCGCCAGATCGCCAGGCCGATGCCCATCTCGCTCAGCGCCTGCTGCCAGGCGATGACGTGCTGTTAGACGCGGTCGACGAGTGTCCCGTCCAGGTCGAAGACGAACGCCGCGGGTCGGGTGGCCGTACGGTCGGACATGTTCCACATCCTTCCTGTCAGCGCCGGTCCGGGCTCGCTGGCCATGCGCACCAACCGCCTGCCGACCGAGCGAGCCGGTAGTGGTCGGGCTGGGCGGCTCGTGGTGGGCTACGGCGGTGCCCGGCTGCTGCCGGTCCGTCGGTGAATGTCAGGCTGCGCTCCGGGCATGGGACCGGCATCGGTGCACGGTGACCAGATCAGGCGGTCGGAATCGCCCCGGCGGGCTGAGACACCGCACCCGCATGGACTGCTGGACGGCAGGCGGGCACCTCGACCGCCGAGCATGCCCGGCGGCCGTGCTGCCGCGCCGGAGAACTCCCAGATCCCCGACAGAGTCCCGCTAGGCGTCGTCGCCCCGCTCACCCTCCGCCTGGGACGGCTCGCTCCGGGGCACGTCCGGGTGCTGTTCTGTTGCGGTGCGCTCGCCCGCCTCGTCCCGCTCGCCCTCGGCCTGCGAGGGTGTGCGCGAGTACCAGGCGTCGTAATCAGGGGCTCCGGATTTCATGACGGGCCTCCTTCGTCGCTTCGCTCACGTCCATCCTCCTCCCTCAGGCCGCAAGGCGACGTCTTCGGCCTCACCGTGCCGGCCTGAGCCCCCGGCCACATGTGCGACAGAGGGGCGAGTCACCACCCGCACCCGTGCGAGGGCGGAGCGCGGCGTCAGCCGCCGACCACGGCGCGCACCGTCTCCTCGATCGGGGTGGGCCCGCTGATCAGCTCGAGGATGCGCCCGGCGGTCCTGGGCTCGTGGAGCAGGGCGGCGAGCACCGCGGCCACGTCATCGCGAGGCACCTGGCCGCGGTCCGTGTGCTCGGCGAGCCGGACGCGGCCGCTACCGGCGTCGTCGGTCAGCATCCCCGGGCGCAGAATCGTCCAGTCCAGTCCCGGACGCGAGGCGATGTCGGCGTCCGCCTCGGCCTTGGCCTTCAGGTAGGCGGCGAACACCGGGTCCGTACCGGCCGGCGGCGGGCTGTCCACGCCCATCGCGGAGATCACCAGGAAGCGGCGCATCCCGGCGCGCTCGGCCGCGTCGGCGAGGAGGATGGCCGCGTTCCGGTCCACCGTCTGCTTGCGAGCGGCGCCGCTGCCCGAGCCGGCGCCCGCGGCGAACAGTGCCGCGTCGGCGCCGCGAAGGTGGCCGGCCACCTCGTCCACCGAGGCGTGCTCCAGATCGCACACCACCGGTTCCGCGCCGTCCGCGCGCAGGTCGTCGGCGTGTCCTGGGTTGCGGATCAGGCCTGTGACGCTGTCGCCGCGCGCCGAGAGCAGCCGGGTCAGCCGGCGCGCGATCTTTCCGTGTCCACCCGCGATCACTACGTGCATGGGGTCATTCATGCCACCCGCTACCGCTCGCGTACCGCTCAGGCCGGGCTGCGGGACTGCCACGGAGGGTCGCGTCCCCCGGTTGCCGCAACGCCGGCGCGCTCGCGCACCGCGCGCGGCGACCGGCCCGATCACCGGCCCTCGGTCTGGGCGCGTCCGCGGATCCGGCGGCGCCGGCCGACGCGCGTCGTCCTTCGGCGAAAGGCCGGCCTCGTGCCGTCGAAGGAGGCGGCACCGTGCCATCGGGGGACGGCGGTGTCCCGTGCGGCCCCGCCTCCTGTCCTCGCAGACGGACCGCCGGTGCCACTTTTCGACCCGCCGGGCGCAGGCGGGGTGACCGGGCGAACAGCCACTCTGGAGGTTGTCGGGACCGCTGGGCGGTCCCGACGCGGAAGGAGTGGCCATGACCGAGCAGGCCCGCAGGGCCGTTGCCTCGTACGCCACGTACGAGGAAGCGGAACGCGCCGTCGATCACCTCGCCGACCAGGGTTTTCCGGTTCAAAAGGTCGCGATCATAGGTCGGGACATGCGCCTGGTCGAGCAGGTGATCGGCCGAATGGGATACGGGGGTGCCGCCCTCCACGGCGCAGCCACCGGAGCGCTGCCCGGCGTACTCGTCGGCTGGATCTTCGGGCTGCTGAACTGGCTGAATCCGGTCGTCTCGGGTCTGCTTCTCGCCCTGTACGGGCTGATCTTCGGAGCGGTCGTCGGCGCGTTGTTCGGAGTGCTGCTGCACGCGGCCCAGGGCGGCCGCCGGAACTTCGCCTCGGTCCGCTCGATGGAGCCCAGCCGGTACGACGTCGTGGCGGACGAGGACGTCGCCGATGAGGCCGTCCGGTTGATCGCCGCACTGGCCGGCAACCCCGATGCGAACACGGAGAGCGCCTCCCCCCACGGACCGACGCCCGCGCAGTGACGCCGGCCCCAGCTGAACGAGTGCCGAACCGGGCGGACACGGCCCGGAGGATGAACGGTCGCCGACGGACGTCGACCGCCGCGGAAGGAGTTCCTCATGGCCAAGGCAGTGGGCATCGACCTGGGCACCACCAACTCGGTGATCGCCGTGTGGGAGGGTGGTGAGCCGTCCGTCGTGCCCAACAGCGAGGGCAACCGCACGACACCGTCCGTGGTGGCCTTCACCGACACCGGCGAGCGCCTGGTGGGGCAGCTGGCCCGGCGCCAGGCGATCCTCAACCCCAAGGGCACCATCTACTCGGCCAAGCGGTTCATCGGCCGGCACTTCGACGAGGTTCCCGACGAGGCCAAGGCCGTCGCCTACGACGTCGTCCCGGGAGAGAACGGCGAGGCCCGCTTCAAGGTGCGTGACAAGCTGTACGCGCCCGAGGAGATCAGCGCCCAGGTGCTGCGCAAACTCGCCGAGGACGCCTCCAAGCAACTGGGGGAGCGGGTCACGGAGGCGGTCATCACCGTACCCGCCTACTTCAACGACGCCCAGCGCACCGCGACCCGTGACGCCGGACGGATCGCCGGACTGGAAGTGCTGCGGATCATCAACGAGCCGACCGCGGCCGCCCTCGCGTACGGCATGGACAAGAAGCAGCACGAGACCGTCCTCGTCTTCGACCTGGGCGGCGGCACCTTCGACGTGAGCATCCTCGATGTCGGCGACGGCGTGGTCGAGGTGCGTTCCACGGCGGGCGACAGCCATCTGGGCGGCGACGACTTCGACCGGCGACTGGTCGACCACCTCGCGGACGACTTCCAGAAGGAGAACGGCATCGACCTGCGCAAGGACCCGCAGGCGCTGCAACGCCTGTTCGAGGCGGCGGAGAAGGCGAAGACCGAGCTCAGCTCCGTCACCCAGACCCAGGTCAGCCTGCCGTTCATCACCGCCGACGCCTCCGGGCCCAAGCATCTCACCGACTCGATCATGCGGTCCACGTTCGAGCAGATCACCGCCGACCTGGTGGAGCGCTGCCTGGGACCGGTCCAGCAGGCCATGGCCGACGCCAAGGTCGGCGAGAACGACATCGACGAGGTCATCCTCGTAGGCGGTTCCACCCGCATCCCCGCCGTCCAGGCGCTGGTGCGACGGCTGACCGGCGGCAAGGAACCCAACATGAGCGTCAACCCCGACGAGGTCGTGGCGCTGGGCGCCGCGATCCAGGCCGGGGTGCTCAAGGGCGAGGTCAAGGATGTCCTGCTGCTCGACGTCACCCCGCTGTCGTTGGGAGTGGAGACGCGCGGCGGAGTGATGACGAAGATCGTCGAGCGGAACACCACCATCCCGGTGCGCCGTAGCGAAACCTTCTCCACCGCCGAGGACAACCAGCCGGCCGTCGACGTGGTGGTCCTCCAGGGGGAGCGCGAGCGGGCCGCCGACAACCGGGCGCTCGGCCGGTTCCAGCTCACCGACATCCGGCCGGCGCCGCGGGGCGAACCCCAGGTCGATGTCACTTTCGACGTGGACGCCAACGGCATCCTCAACGTCAGCGCGCGCGACAAGGACACCGGCAAGGAACAGGGCATCACCATCAGTGAGAGCTCCAATCTCGACCGGGGCGAGGTCGAGCGCATGGTCCAGGAGGCCGAACGCAACCAGGGCCAGGACCAGGCACTGCGCGAGGCCGTCGACGCCCGCAACGAACTCGACGCGATCGCCTACCAGGTCGAGAAGCGTCTCAACGAACTGGGCGACGCCGCGCCCGCGCACGAGAAGGCGCGAGCCGAGATGCTGGTGGCAGAGGCCCGCGACGCGGTCAAGAACGAGGCCGGAGTCGACAAGACCAGGCCGCTGATCTCCGAACTCCAGCAGGTCCACGCCGGGCTCGCCGCCCACCAGGCCGGAGCGGCGGCGGCGAGTGGCCCGTCGGACACCACCGGGCCGGACGCCTCCGGGCAGGGCGGTGCCGGCGCCGACGACGACGTGATCGACGCCGAGTTCGACAAGGGCTGAGGTACCCGCCATGCCGATCCCTCCCCAGGACCGATCGTCCGACCGCCCACCCGAAGGCGCCGCACAACCGCCGCAGGGCGACCTGCCCGAGCCCGCGCCGCCGACCACACCGGCCGAACCGGGGCCCGACGCGGCCACCGGTCCGACCGGGGGCGAGGACGAGTACGCGGCCGCGCTGAAAGAGGTCGAGGACCGCTGGCGGCGTGCCCTCGCCGACTTGGACAACCTGCGCAAGCGACACGCCAGGGAACTGGACCGGGAGCGCACGGCCGAGCGCGCCCGCACGGCCGCGGCCTTCCTTCCCGTCGTCGACAACCTCGAACTGGCCCTGAACCACGCGGGCTCCGACCCCGGGGCGATCGTCGAGGGGGTGCGCGCCGTGCGCGACCAGGCCGTGTCCATCCTCGAACGCCTCGGTTACGAACGTCACGCCGAGACGGGCGTCCCGTTCGACCCCTCCCGGCACGAGGTCGTCGGCGTGGTCCAGGACCCCGACGCCGAACCGAACACCGTGGCGCAGGTGCTGCGCCCCGGCTACGGCGAGGCCGAGCGGCAGCTGAGGCCGGCCGCCGTGACCGTCGCCAAGCGGGAGTGAGCGGCCATGGCACGCGACTTCTACGAGGTTCTCGGGGTCCCGCGGGACGCCGACAAGGACGAGATCCAGCGGGCCTATCGCAAGCTGGCCCGCAGGTACCACCCAGACGTCAACAAGGACCCCGCGGCGGAGGAACGGTTCAAGGAGATCAACGAGGCCTTCAGTGCGCTGTCCGACCCCGACCAGCGGGCTCGTTACGACCGCTTCGGCGAGGACTTCCGCAAGGTTCCCGAGGACTGGGAGGAACGGGTCGGGGCCGGCGCGGGAGCGGGCGGCGGCTTCCGCTGGTCCACCGGGGGCGGCCCCCGGGTCCGGTACGGCACCAGCGGCTTCGGCGCGGAGGGCGTCGACGTCGACGACCTGTTCGGCTCGCTCTTCGGGGGCGCCGGACGGGTGCGTGTCCCCGGAGCCGACCAGGAGGCCGAACTGCCGCTCACCGTCGAGGAGGCCTATCGCGGAGGCCGCCGCACCGTCACCCTCGCCGGGCCCTCCGGGCAGCCGCGGCGGTACGAGGTCGACGTGCCGCCGGGTGTCACGGACGGGCAGCGCATCCGCCTGGCGGGTGAGGGCGGCCGGAGCAACGGTGACGCCCCCGCGGGGGACCTGTACCTGCGGGTGCGGATCCAGCCGCACCCCCAGTTCCGCCTCGAGGGCCGGGACGTGTACGTGCAGCTTCCGGTCACACCCTGGGAGGCCGCGCTGGGTGCGACGGTTCCGGTGCCCACGCCGAGCGGGGCGACGGCGAAGGTCACGGTGCCCGCGGGCTCGTCCAGCGGCCGGCGGCTGCGGCTGCGCGGTGAGGGCATGCCGAACCCGCGGGGCTCGAACGGCAACCTCTACGCCGAACTCCGGATCATGGTGCCGTCCACGCTCAGCGACCGGGAGCGCGCACTGTTCGAGGAGCTCGCCGCCGTCTCCTCGTTCGACCCCAGGAGGACAGGATGAGTGACCCACGCGCCGGGGCGCGCCAGGCGTCTCGGCTGACAGCTCCCGTGCCGGCACGTGTCCGGTACGCGATCGTGCCGGTGCCCAGGCTTTCTCTGGGGACCGTGGCCCGCCGCTCCGGGGTCCATCCCGACCTCATCCGCCGGTTCGTCGCTCTGGGCCTGGTCGACGCCGAGCGCGACGCCTCCGGAGGGCTGACGTTCGAACCCACGGCACCGGCCGCCGTGGCCCGTGTCCAGCGGCTGCGCACCGGACTCTGCCTCAACTACGCATCCATCGGCCTGGTGATCGACCTGCTGGACCGCATCAGCTTGCTCGAAGCCGCCCTGCGCCGCACCGGTACGAGGAGTGAAACACCCCCATGGACATGAACCGTCTCACCCAGAAGTCCCAGGAAGCCCTCCAGGAGGCCCAGAGCGCGGCCGTCGGCATGGGGCACACCGAGGTCGACGGGGAACACCTGCTGTTCGCGCTTCTCGACCAGGAGGACGGTCTGATCCCCCGGTTGCTGCAACAGGCCGGCACCGAGCCGAAGGAGCTGCGCGCGGCCGTGCGCGAGGAACTCTCCCGACGCCCGAAGGTCACCGGTCCCGGCGCGGCACCCGGCCAGGTCTTCGTCACCCAGCGCCTGTCCCGCCTGCTCGATGCCGCCGAGCGGGAGGCCAAACGGCTCAAGGACGAGTACGTGTCCGTGGAGCACCTCCTGCTCGCCCTGGCCGAGGAGGGCTCGGCGACCGCCGCCGGACGCCTGCTCAAGGAGCACGGCGTGACCCGGGATTCGTTCCTGGGCGCGCTCACCCAGGTCCGCGGCAACCAGCGCGTCACCTCCGCCAACCCCGAAGTCGCCTACGAGGCGCTGGAGAAGTACGGTCGCGACCTGGTCCTCGAAGCCCGGTCCGGGCGGCTGGACCCGGTCATCGGCCGTGACGCGGAGATCCGCCGCGTCACCCAGATCCTCAGCCGCAAGACCAAGAACAACCCCGTCCTCATCGGCGATCCCGGCGTCGGCAAGACCGCCATCGTCGAGGGCCTGGCCCAGCGCATCGTCCGCGGCGACGTCCCCGAGGGCCTGCGCGACAAGACGGTGTTCGCCCTCGACATGGGCTCCCTGGTCGCCGGCGCCAAGTACCGCGGCGAGTTCGAGGAACGCCTCAAGGCCGTCCTGGCCGAGGTGAAGGCCGCCCAGGGACGCATCCTGCTCTTCGTCGACGAACTCCACACCGTCGTCGGCGCGGGCGCCGCCGAAGGGGCCATGGACGCGGGCAACATGCTCAAGCCGATGCTCGCCCGCGGCGAACTCCACATGATCGGCGCCACCACCCTCGACGAGTTCCGCAAGCACATCGAGAAGGACGCCGCCCTCGAACGCCGCTTCCAGCAGGTGCTGGTCGACGAGCCGAGCGTGGAGGACACCATCTCCATCCTGCGCGGACTGCGCGAACGCCTGGAGGTCTTCCACGGCGTGAAGATCCAGGACACCGCGCTGGTCTCCGCGGCCACCCTCAGCCACCGCTACATCACCGACCGGTTCCTGCCCGACAAGGCCATCGACCTCGTCGACGAGGCGTGCGCCCGGCTGCGTACCGAGATCGACTCGATGCCCGCCGAACTGGACGAGATCACCCGCCGCGTCACCCGCCTGGAGATCGAGGAGGCGGCCCTGTCCAAGGAGACGGACGCCGCCAGCAAGGCCCGCCTGGAGGAACTGCGCAAGGAACTGGCCGACCTGCGCGGCGAGGCCGACGCCAAACGCGCCCAGTGGGAGGCCGAGCGGCAGGCCATCCGCCGCGTGCAGGAGCTGCGCCAGGAACTCGAGCAGGTCCGCCTCGAGGCGGAGGAGGCCGAACGCGCCTACGACCTCAACCGCGCCGCCGAGCTCCGCTACGGCCGCCTCCAGGACCTGGAGCGCCGACTGAAGGCCGAGGAGGAGCAACTGGCCGCCAAGCAGGGGCAGAACCGGCTGCTGCGCGAGGTCGTCACCGAGGAGGAGATCGCCGAGATCGTCGCCGCCTGGACCGGCATCCCCGTCGCCCGCCTCCAGGAGGGCGAACGCGAGAAGCTGCTGCGCCTCGACGAGATCCTGCGCGAGCGCGTCATCGGCCAGGACGAGGCCGTCAAACTCGTCGCCGACGCCATCATCCGCGCCCGCTCCGGCATCCGCGACCCGCGCCGCCCCATCGGCTCGTTCATCTTCCTCGGCCCCACCGGTGTCGGGAAGACCGAGCTGGCCAAGACCCTCGCGGCGGCCCTGTTCGACTCCGAGGAGAACATGGTCCGCCTCGACATGAGCGAGTACCAGGAGCGGCACACCGTCAGCCGGCTCGTGGGCGCACCGCCCGGATACGTCGGCTACGAGGAAGGCGGCCAGCTCACCGAGGCCGTACGCCGCAAGCCGTACTCGGTCGTGCTGTTCGACGAGATCGAGAAGGCGCACACCGACGTCTTCAACACCCTGCTCCAGGTCCTCGACGACGGCCGCATCACCGACTCCCAGGGCCGCACCGTCGACTTCCGCAACACCGTGATCATCATGACGTCCAACATCGGCTCCGAGTACCTCCTCGACGGCGCCACCGCCGAGGGCGAGATCAAGCCGGACGCCCGCGCCCTGGTGATGGGCGAGCTGCGTGGGCACTTCCGCCCGGAGTTCCTCAACCGCGTCGACGACATCGTGCTGTTCAAGCCGCTCGGTGAGCGGCAGATCGAGCGGATCGTGGAGCTGCAGTTCGACGAGCTGCGCCGCCGGCTCGCCGAACGCCGCATCACCGTCGAACTCACCGAAGCAGCCCGGGAGGTGATCGCCCACCAGGGCTACGACCCGGTGTACGGGGCCCGGCCGCTGCGCCGCTACATCTCCCACGAGGTCGAGACGATGATCGGCCGTGCCCTGCTGCGCGGTGACGTCCAGGACGGCGCGACGGTCCGCGTCGACGCCGAACACGGAGAACTGGTCGTCACCTACGACCAGCCCGAGGACGTGAAGGGAGCGCGGGCGGCATGAGCACGATGCACGCGACGACCGTCAGGTGTCCCCACTGCGGGCGCACCAACCGGGTGCCCGCGGCCGCGGAGGGCCGCCCCAGGTGCGGCCACTGCAAGCAGCCCCTGCCGTGGCTGGTGGACGCGGGCGACGACGACTTCACCGAGGTCGTCGAGCGGGCCGACATCCCCGTCGTGGTCGACCTGTGGGCCACCTGGTGCGGCCCCTGCCGCATGGTCAGCCCGGCACTGGAGAAGGTCGCCACCGATCTCGCCGGCCGCATCAAACTCGTCAAGGTCGACATCGACAAGAACCCGCGACTGGCGCAGCGCTTCGAGGTGCAGGCCGTACCGACCCTGCTGATCCTCGACCGGGGCGAGACGGTCGCCCGGCAAGCGGGGGCGGCGCCCGCCCCCGCGCTGCGCCAGTGGGTGGAACAGTCGCTCACCGCCCGGAAAGGGTGATCCGGATGACCCTGCACGCAGACCCCCACCTCGCGCTCGTCCGGCCGGTCCAGCCGCTGACCCCAGAAGGGTGTCAGGAGTGTCTGATGCTCGGCTCCCCGTGGGTCCACCTGAGGCTCTGCCTGACCTGCGGGCACGTCGGCTGCTGTGACTCCTCGCCGAACAAGCACGCCCGCAAGCACGCGGCTGCCGTCGCCCACCCGATCGTGCAGTCCTTCCAGCCCGGCGAGGACTGGCGCTGGTGCTACGTCCACGAGGCGTTCGTCTGATGTCCGGCGACCAGTCGCCGCCGGGCGAGGAACCGGTGCCGGAGAACGCGGACGAGGCCGCCTTCTGGGAGACCCCGGACATCTACGGTGCGTATCCGCGCCTCACGGAGGACCAGACCGCACGTCTGGCGGAGCACGGGCAACGCCGGAGCATGGCTCCGGGCGACGTGCTGATCCGGGAGGGAGAGCGCTGCGAGACGTTCTACGTCGTCCTCAGCGGTTCCGTCGCCGTCCTCGAGGACTACGGCACTCCCGAGGAACACCTGCTGCGCGTGCACGGCCCCGGTCGCTTCATCGGCGAACTCGGCCTGCTGCACGGACAAGTGGCCTTCTACACCGCTGTCGCCAGAGAGCCGGGCGAGGTGCTCGTCCTCTCCCTGGACCAGTTGCGCCACCTGGTGTCCCAGGACCCCACCATCGGGGACACCGTGCTGCGCGCCTGTCTGGGCCGTCGCGCGCTGCTCGTCGGACAGGGCGCCGGCTTCCGCATCGTCGGCTCGCGCTACTCGCCCGACACCAGACGGCTGCGCGAGTTCGCCGTCCGCAACCGGCTGCCGCACCGCTGGATCGACCTGGAGACCGACGAGGAGGCCGAGGAACTGCTGCGCCGCTTCGGTGTCGGCCCGGCGGAGACACCCCTCGTCATCTGGCGGGACACCACCCTGCTGCGCAACCCCAGCAACGCGGAACTGGCCCGGCTCATCGGCCTGCCGTCACTGCCCGCCGGGAACCGTCACGGCGACGTCCTCATCGTGGGTTCCGGACCCGCCGGCCTGGCTGCCGCGGTGTACGCCGCCTCCGAGGGCCTGAGCACCACGGTGGTGGAGGCGATGGCCACCGGCGGCCAGGCCGGCACGTCGTCCCGCATCGAGAACCTGCTCGGCTTCCCCTCCGGCATCTCCGGCGCCGAACTCACCGAACGCGCCGTGCTCCAGGCCGACAAGTTCGGCGCCAGGATCAGCCTTCCGCTGGAGGCGACCGGTCTCCACGCCAAGGACGAGGACCACTACGTGGTGGCGTTCGCCGACGGCAGTGAGATAGCCGCCCGCGCCGTCGTCCTGGCCATGGGCGCCCGCTACCGCCGGCTCCGGGTGCCCGGCATCGAACGCCTGGAGGGAACGAGCGTGCACTACTCGGCGACCGTCTACGAGGCCCAGCAGTGCCGCACCGACCCGGTGGCCGTCGTCGGCGGAGGCAACTCGGCGGGCCAGGCGGTGCTGTTCCTCGCCGGGTACGCGCCGAAGGTGTACCTGCTGGTCCGAGGACCCAGCCTTGAGGCCAACATGTCCCGCTACCTGATCGACCAGGTCGAGCGCCATCCGCGGGTGGAGGTCATGCTGCACACCGAGGTCACCGAGGTCATCGGCCAGGAGGTGCTGGAGGAGCTCGACGTGGTCGACAACCGCACGGGCGGGCACCGCCGGCTCGCGATACGGAGCCTGTTCGTCTTCACCGGCGCCGAACCCCACACCGAGTGGCTCGCAGGCACCCTCGCCCTCGACTCCCGCGGCTTCGTCCTCACCGGGCCGGAGGCCCAGGAAGCCTGCACCTCCCCCGAGGTGTGGCACGGCCGCGGGCGCTCGTGCATGACCCTGGAGACCAGCCTGCCCGGGGTGTTCGCGGTAGGGGACGTCCGCAGCGGCTCGGTGAAGCGGGTGGCCTCCGCGGCCGGTGAGGGCGCCATGGCCATCCACTTCGTGCACCGGCACCTGGGGCACTCGGCCGTACCCGGCACCACGGGCACGTCGGCTGTCGCGGGCCACTCGGACGTCTCCCCACGCGTACGCCACAAGGAGTCCGCATGGCTCGCCTGACGAATGGCGCACCCGTCCCGCCACCGCGGTGGCGGCCTGCCGGACCACTGGTCGCGAACATGGCCTGGTGTCACCTGCCGTTCTCGGTCACACTGCCCGCATGGGTGCCGACCCCGGGCTGTTCACCCCGGCCTCCGTGACCTGGCAACTGCACGGCGACCCCATGATGTGGGTCGCCGGGATCCGCGCGCTTTACCTCCAGGCCCTGCACCCGCGGGCGGTCCGCGGGGTGATGGAGAACTCCGACTTCCGGCGGGACGCCTGGGGCCGCCTGATGCGGACCGCGAACTTCGTCGGCACCACGACCTACGGCACCACGGAGGCCGCCGAGCGGGCCGGGGCCCGGATCCGGAAGGTCCACAGCATGCTCGGCGCGACCGACCCCGACACCGGCGAGCGCTACGGCGTGGACGAACCCGAACTGCTCCTGTGGGTGCACTGTGCGGAGATCGACTCGTACCTGCACGTGGTCCGCCGCTCCGGCTTCCCGCTCACCGACGCCCAGGCCGACCGCTACCTCGCCGAACACCGGGTCAGCGCCCGCCTGGTCGGCCTCGACCCCGCGACCGTCCCCGCCGACCGGGAGGAGCTGGCCGCCTACTTCGAGAGGACCCGCCCGCTGCTCGCCGCCGGGGCCGACGCGCGCGACGTGTACGACTTCCTGCGCCGGCCGCCGACGCACCCGCTGCTGATACCGGCGCGCGAGGTGCTGTGGCGGCGCGTGGCCCACCTGGCGTACGCCGCTCTGCCGCCGTACGCCCACGAGTTGTACGGCGCCCCGGCCCCCGAACCCGCCGTCGTCACCCGGCGACTGCGTGCCACCGGCACCGCCTTGCGCTGTGTTCCCGCACGTCTGCGCTGGCAACTCCCGCCCAAACACATCCTGCGGGCCATGGCGAGGCTCGGCCCGGCCGCGCGCCCGGCACCGTACAAAGTCGGCTCCTAGACCGCCATACTGGTCGACCAGGGGGCCCGGATTCGGCCGGTTCGGCGCGGTCGCACCGTTACGGCCGGG
Source organism: Streptomyces sp. NPDC020958 (assembly GCF_055562175.1). Classification (NCBI taxonomy): domain Bacteria; kingdom Bacillati; phylum Actinomycetota; class Actinomycetes; order Kitasatosporales; family Streptomycetaceae; genus Streptomyces; species Streptomyces sp. NPDC020958. The sequence continues at coordinate 46,409 of NZ_JBVHFU010000024.1, forward strand.
AACGGGCGGAGCTGGAGGCGACGGGGGGCGACGGCGCGCGATGGCGGACAGCAGGCTGGTCCAGGGGAGGTACCGGCTGCTCGACCTGATCGGGCGGGGCGGGATGGGCGAGGTGTGGCGGGCCCGCGACGAGTCCCTCGGCCGGCAGGTCGCCGTGAAGTGCCTCAAACCACTCGGCCCGCACCACGACCAGGCGTTCACCCGCGTGCTGCGCGAGCGGTTCCGCCGCGAGGCGCGGGTGGCCGCCGGGCTCTCGCACCGCGGGGTCACCGTCGTCCACGACTTCGGCGAGTCCGACGGCGTCCTCTACCTGGTGATGGAGCTGCTCGACGGCCGTGACCTCAGCCGGCTCCTGGAGGACAACAAGCACCATCCGCTGCCCGTCGGGGACGTCGTCGACATCGCCGAGCAGGTCGCCGCCGCCCTCGCCTACACCCACCAGCGGGGCATCGTGCACCGGGACCTCAAACCCGCCAACATCATGCGGCTGACCGACGGCACGGTGAAACTCTGCGACTTCGGCATCGCCCGCCTCGGCCACGACATCGGCTTCACCTCCCGGCTGACCGGCACCGGCATCGCCATGGGCACCCCGCACTACATGTCGCCGGAACAGATCGGCGGCACCGAGGTCGATCCGCGCAGCGACCTGTACTCGCTGGGCTGCGTGCTGTACGAGATCGCCACCGGCGCACCGCCGTTCGACCTGGACGACGCCTGGGCCATCCTCGTCGGCCACCGCGACACCCGGCCCGTCCCGCCGCGCACCCACCGCTCGGAACTGCCCGGCTGGTTCGAGCAGGTGATCCTCGACCTGCTCGCCAAACGCCCGGAGCAACGCCCGTACGACGCCCGGGAGCTGGGCCGCCGGATCACCTCCGGGCGCACCACCCCCACGTACGTCCCCACCGTCGTCACCCCGCGGCCCGGGCTCCGGACTCCCCAGCCGGGGCCCCGGGAGACCCGGCTGCCCCCCTGGACGCGTGGCATGACCACCGGCCACAAGGCGGCCGGCACCACCCTGAGCAGCACCCCGCCCGACCCGGGCGCCGGACTCACCGGTGAGTGGATCGCCCGCCCGGCCACCGCCGCCGCCGTCCCGCCGCCGGCCGGCGCCTGGGTGCCGCCCCCGGGCTCCGCGTCCGCCTTGCCTCCGGGCTCCGCTCCCGTGCCGCCCCCGGGGCCCGCTCCCGTGCTGCCCCCGGGGCCCGCCCCTGTCCCGCCCCCGGGGTCCGTCGCCGCCCTCGCCGGCCGCCACAACGCCGGGCTCGGCCTCGGCCGGCTCGGACGCTGGGCGGAGGCCGGCCGGATCCACCGCGCGGTCGCCGCCGAACGCGCCCACCTCCTCGGCGCCGACCATCCCGACACCCTCGCCAGCCGCTACGAGACCGCCTTCACCCTCAGCCGCACCGGCCGCGCCGCCGAAGCCCTGCGCGAGTACACCGAGGTCGCCGGGGCCCGGGAGCGCGTGCTCGGCCCCGACCACCCGGACACCCTCGCCGCCCGGCAGGAAACGGCCTACGTACTCGGCCAGCTGGGCCGCCACTTCGACGCCCACCAGGTGTACGCGGCGGTACTCGCGGCCCGGCAGCGGCTGATGGGCCCGGACCATCCCGACACCCTGCGCTGCCGCCACAACCTCGCCTTCAACCTCAGCAGACTGGGCCGGCTGGAGGACTCGTACCGGATGGCCCAGGAGGTGGCCGCGGCCCGCGCCCGGGTGCTGGGCCCGGAGCACCCGGACACCCTGGTCACCCGCTACGAAGTCGCCTACGCGCTGGGCCAGCTGGGCCGTTGGGAGGAGGCCCTCGGGACCTACCGCGAGGTCGCCGAGGCACGCGCCCGGACCCTCGGCCCCGACCACCCCGACACCCTCGCCGCCCGCTACGAGGTCGGCATCAGCCTGGGGCGCCTGGGCCGCAGCGCGGACGCGCTCACGCTCTACCGCGCCCTGATCGACGACCGCACCCGCGTCCAGGGCCCGGCCCACCCCGAGACCCTGCGCGCCCGCCACGGACTCGGCGTCAACCTCGGCCGCCAGGGCCGCTGGGAGGAGGCCCTCGCCGAGTCCCGTGACGTCTGCGCGATCCGGGAGCGCGTCCTCGGCCCGGACCACCCCGACACCCTCGTCAGCCGCCGCGAGGTGGCCGTGAGCCTCGGCTGGCTGGGCCGCTGGCCGGACGCCCTGACCGAGTACCGCCGGGTGGCCGTGGCCCGGGAGCGGGTGCTGGGCCCCGACCACCCCGACACCCTGGCCAGCCGCAACGACGAGGCGCACTGCCTGGAGCAACTGGGCCGGGGCGCCGAGGCGGTCGAGCTGTACCGGCGGGTGGCGGTACTGCGTCAGCAGCAGGCCTCCGGCCGAGGCCGGTGACGCACCCCGCCCGCACCCGCGAACCGAACCCGGCCGTGGAACGGACCGGCACGCCTCTTACCCGCCTAGATCATCACGTGTTACGAAGAACCATGCCCCCTGCCACCGAAGCGTCCCGGACCTACGACACAGTCATCGTCGGCGGCGGCCACAACGGCCTGGTCGCAGCGGCCTACCTGGCCAAGGCCGGCCGCTCCGTACTCGTACTGGAGCGACTCGGCCGCACCGGCGGCGCAGCCGTCTCCACCCGCCCCTTCGCAGGGGTCGACGCCAAGCTCTCGCGCTACTCCTACCTGGTCAGCCTGCTGCCCAGGAAGATCGTCCGCGACCTCGGCCTGGACTTCCGCGTCCGGGGCCGCACCATCTCGTCGTACACGCCCGTGGAGCGGGCCGGCCGGCCGACCGGACTGCTGGTCGGCGGCGGTGAGCGGCGGATCCGCGAGGCCTTCGAACGGCTGACCGGCGGCAAGGAGGAGTACCGGGCCTGGCGGCGGTTCTACGGCATGACGGGCCAGGTCGCCGAGCGGGTCTTCCCCACCCTCACCGAACCGCTGCCCACCCGGGACGAGCTGCGCCGCCGGATCGACGACGAGACGGCCTGGCGGACGCTGTTCGAGGAGCCCATCGGCGTCGCGATCGAGGAGAACTTCACCGACGACCTGGTGCGCGGGGTCGTCCTCACCGACGCGCTGATCGGTACCTTCGCCGACGCCCACGACCCCTCGCTGCGGCAGAACCGCTGCTTCCTGTACCACGTCATCGGCGGCGGCACGGGAGCCTGGGACGTACCGGTCGGGGGCATGGGCGCCCTCACCGACGCGCTGGCCGCCGCCGCGCGCTCGGCGGGCGCGGTGCTCGCCACCGGACACGAGGCGGTGCGGATCGAGACCGACGGCCGGACCGCCGAGGTCGCCTACCGCACCGCCGACGGCGAGGGCGTCGTCGGCGCCCGCGACGTGCTGGTGAACGCGTCCCCGCAGGAGCTCGCCGCCCTCACCGGCGACCCGGCGCCGGAGCCCGCCGAGGGCGCCCAGCTCAAGGTCAACATGCTGCTCAAGCGGCTGCCCAGGCTGCGCGACACCGCCGTGGACCCGCGCGAGGCGTTCGCCGGCACCTTCCACATCGCCGAGGGCTACCAGCAACTGGCCGCCGCGCACGCCGAGGCGGCGGCCGGCCGGCTCCCCACCGCCCCGCCCTCGGAGATCTACTGCCACTCCCTGACCGACCCCACCATCCTCGGCCGCGACCTCGTCCAGCGCGGCTACCAGACGCTCACCCTCTTCGGCCTGCACACCCCCGCCCGGCTCTTCACCGCCGACCACGACGCCGTGCGTGCCGAACTCCTCAGGTCCACCGTCGCCCAGCTCGACGCCCACCTCGCCGAACCCCTCACCGACTGCCTCGCTCTCGACGCGGACGGCCGTCCCTGTATCGAGGCGAAGACCCCCCTCGACCTGGAACGCGACCTCCGTCTCCCCGGCGGCAACATCTTCCACCGCGACCTCTCCTGGCCCTACGCCCAGGAAGGCACCGGCCGCTGGGGCGTCGAGACGCAGCACCCCAACGTCCTGCTGTGCGGGGCGGGGGCGGTCCGCGGGGGAGGGGTGAGCGGGGTGCCGGGCCACAACGCGGCGATGGCGCTGCTGGAGCGCGGCCGGGACTGAAAAACTGACGGAGCATCAGAAAAACTCTTCCGTCGGCCGCTCGGCTACGGCATCCTGCGCCCATGCAGACGGAGCTGAGCAAGACCCTGGGAGTCGAGCACGCCGTCTTCGGCTTCACGCCGTTTCCCGCCGTGGCCGCGGCCATCAGCCGGGCCGGCGGTTTCGGAGTGCTCGGCGCGGTCCGCTACACCGCCCCCGACGACCTCAAACGCGACCTCGACTGGATCGAGGCGCACGTCGACGGGAAACCGTACGGACTCGACGTCGTCATGCCCGCCAAGAAGGTCGAGGGCGTGAGCGAGGCCGACGTCGAGGCGATGATCCCCGAAGGACACCGGCAGTTCGTGAGGGACACCCTCGCCAAGTACGGGGTGCCCGAACTCGCCGAGGGGGAGGCGTCCGGATGGCGTATCACCGGGTGGATGGAGCAGGTCGCCCGCACCCAGCTCGACGTCGCCTTCGACTACCCGATCCGGCTGCTCGCCAACGCCCTCGGCTCGCCGCCCGCCGACGTCGTCGACCGCGCCCACGACCGGGACGTGCTGGTCGCCGCGCTCGCGGGCAGCGCCCGGCACGCGGTCAAACACAAGGACGCCGGCATCGACATCGTGGTGGCCCAGGGGTACGAGGCCGGCGGCCACACCGGCGAGATCGCCACCATGGTCCTCACCCCGGAGGTCGTCGAAGCCGTGGCCCCGCTGCCCGTCCTCGCGGCCGGCGGCATCGGCAGCGGGCAGCAGGCGGCGGCCGCGCTCGCCCTCGGCGCCCAGGGGGTGTGGCTGGGCTCCCTGTGGCTCACCGCCGCCGAGGCCGACCTCTCCTCGCCCGCCGTCACCCGCAAACTGCTCGCCGCCGGCTCCGGCGACACCGTGCGATCCCGCGCCCTGACCGGGAAACCCGCCCGCCAGCTGCGGACCGAGTGGACCGACGCCTGGGACGACCCGGCCGGCCCCGGCACCCTGCCCATGCCCCTGCAGGGCCTGCTCGTCGCCGAGGCCCTCACCCGCATCCAGAAGCACGAGGTCGAGCCCCTGCTCGGCACCCCCGTCGGTCAGATCGTCGGCCGGATGAACAGCGAACGCAGCGTCCAGGCCGTCCTCGACGACCTCACCCGGGGCTTCGAGCAGGCCGTCGACCGCATCAACCGCATCGCCGGAAGGAGCGGCACGTGACCAGCACGCCCCCCGCCGGATTCTGGGCGCAGGCCGCCCACGACCCCGACCGCACGGTGCTCGTCGCACCCGACGGCGAGGAATGGACCGCCGGCCGCCTGCACACGGCCACCAACCGCCTCGTCCACGGACTGCGCGCCGCGGGCCTGCGCCGCGGCGACGCCTTCGCCGTCGTCCTGCCCAACGGGCCCGAGTTCCTCACCGCGTACCTGGCCGCCACCCAGGCGGGCCTGTACCTCGTCCCCGTCAACCACCACTTCGTCGGCCCGGAGATCGCCTGGATCGTCGCCGACTCCGGCGCGAAGGTCCTGCTGGCCCACGAACGCTTCGCGGGCCCCGCCCGGCAGGCCGCCGACGAGGCCCGCCTCCCCGTCACCCACCGGTACGCCGTCGGCCAGGTCGAGGGCTTCCGCCCGTACGCCGAACTCCTCGAAGGACAGCCCGGGTCCGCGCCCACCGACCGTGAACTCGGCTGGGTCATGAACTACACCTCGGGGACGACGGGACGCCCCCGCGGCATCCGCCGCCCGCTGCCCGGCAAGCTCCCCGAGGAGGCCTACCTCGGCGGCTTCCTCGGCATCTTCGGCATCCGGCCCTTCGACGACAACGTCCACCTGGTCTGCTCGCCGCTCTACCACACGGCCGTGCTGCAGTTCGCGGGCGCCTCGCTCCACATCGGGCACCGCCTGGTGATGATGGACAAGTGGACCCCCGAGGAGATGCTCCGCCTGATCGACGCCCACAGGTGCACGCACACCCATATGGTCCCGACCCAGTTCCACCGCCTGCTCGCCCTCCCCGAGGACGTGCGGGCCCGCTACGACGTCTCCACCATGCGGCACGCCATCCACGGCGCCGCCCCCTGCCCCGACCACGTCAAACGGGCCATGCTCGACTGGTGGGGCCCCAGCGTGGAGGAGTACTACGCGGCCAGCGAGGGCGGCGGCGCCTTCGCCACCGCCGAGGACTGGCTGAAGAAGCCCGGCACCGTCGGCAAGGCCTGGCCGATCAGCGAACTCGCGGTCTTCGACGACGACGGCAACCGGCTGCCGCCCGGCGAACTCGGCACCGTGTACATGAAGATGAACACCGGCGGCTTCGCCTACCACAAGGACGACGCCAAGACGAGGAAGAACCGCATCGGCGACTTCTTCACCGTCGGCGACCTCGGCTACCTCGACGAGGACGGCTACCTCTTCCTCCGCGACCGCAAGATCGACATGATCATCTCCGGCGGGGTCAACATCTACCCCGCCGAGATCGAGGCCGCGCTCCTCTCCCACCCCGCCGTCGCCGACGCCGCCGCCTTCGGCATCCCGCACGACGACTGGGGGGAGGAGGTCAAGGCCGTCGTCGAACCCGCCCCCGGCCACGAACCGGGCCCCGCCCTCGCCGCCGCCCTCCTCGCCCACTGCGCCGAGCGGCTCGCCGGCTACAAGTGCCCGAAGACCGTGGACTTCATCGCCGAGATGCCCCGCGACCCCAACGGAAAGCTGTACAAGCGGCGGCTGCGGGACCCCTACTGGGAGGGGCGGACCCGGCCGGTGTGACCGCACCCGGCGTCGCAGGGGCGCGGGCTGGACTGACTCTCCAGGAACTTCCCGAGACCGGCCGCGTCGGTACCGATCTTGCGGTAGATGCGGGACAACAACTGCCGTACGCCCTGCTCGGTGAGGTGCAGTTCCTTGGCGACCACGGCGGCCGGTTGCCCCTGGACGGTCAGTTCGGCCGCATGCAGCTCCTGCGTGTCCAGGGTGTCCGCCTTGACGTAGCGCAGGGGCAAGGGGCGCATTCCGGCGGCCGAGAGTTCCTCCCGGGCCCGGCCGGCGAGTGCCTCCGCGCCGCAGTGCACGGCTCCCTCCAGACCCTGGTAGAGCCGGTCGGCGGCCTCCTGGAGCCGTCCGGTGCGCGACAGCGCGGCGCCGTGGCCGATCTGGGCACGGGCGAGTTCGTAGGCGGCCGGCGACTGTTCCAGGTGGTCGACGGCCGCCGCGTACAACTCCAGGGCCGCCGGGCCGCCGGTCACCTCGGCGAGGGTGTGCAGGGCCTGCCCGACGGCGGAGGCGGCACCGAACTCCCGGGCCCGCCGCACGGCCTCCCGGGCATGACCGACGGCCTCGTCCGGGGAGATCGGGGCGAGCGCGGACGCGAGCCGCAACTGCCAGGGGCACCACGCCGGATTGCGCCAGCCCCGGCCGTCCAGCCACGCGCCGACCGAGGCCAGCAGCCGCGCCGCCTCGGCGTACCGCCCCTCCGCGAGGAGCAGTTCGGCGTACACCGTGCGGGGGTCGGGGTAGATCACGGCGTTGGGAGCACTCTCGCCGAACTGGTGCTCATCGGCGAGCGCCCGCGCTTCGGCGGGGCGACCGCGGGCGAGGAGGGTCTGGATCATGATGCCGACGGCGAACCACTGGGCCGGCACCGCCCCGTCCACCCGGTCCGCGATGCGCAGCCCCTGCCGGACGAGGTCCTCGGCCTCGGTCAGATAGCCGCGGTGGTAGCGGATGTAGCCGGCCAGAGTCCGGCCGAGGGCCAGGTGCGAGCCGTGCCAGCCCTTGGCCACACACTCGGCGATCCCCTTGTCGAACAGCTCCTCGGCACGTCGTGGCTGGTCGGCGTACATGAAGACCAGCGCGACAGAGACGGGGACCTCGAAACCTCGGTTCTCCGCAGTCCAGCTCATGCCGTCGTGCAGGGCCTTCTCCGCATAACCGACGGCCGTGTGCCGCGGTTCACCGCGCATGGTGGCGTCCCAGGCGCGCAGCCCCAGGATGGAGCGCTCCTCAAGACCGCGACCGGGCAACTTCTCGGCCAACCGCGCCAGGGCACGGGAGCGTGCGGGTGAGTCCCGGTCATCGGCCCGGAACATGCCCCAGACGAACTGGTCTGCCTGCATGCGGAGTTTTACACGCGGATTCGTGGCATGCTTCGCCTCCTCGGTGGCCACCCGCACGGCCTCGGCCAGCTGATCGGTGTGGGCCAGCGCCTGCGTCAGCCGGAACACGATGGAGGCGCGCAGATCAGGGTCGACATGGGGCTCGGCCAGCGCCTGCCGCAGATACCGTACGGTGGCAGTGGGCTCGATCAGGAAGGTGGCACAGGCGAGTTCGTGCAGAACCGCGGCGCGGTCCTCGGGCAGCGGCGGCTCCCGCAGTGCCCGGTCCAGCAGTCGCCGGGCAGTCTCCGTCGCTCCGGCGCGCAGGTTCTCGCGGGCGGCCTCGCGAAAACAGGCGACGGCCTCGGGATTGCCCTCGCAGGGGACCTCCATCAGATGCCGGGCGGCGACGCCGGGGCCGTAGCCCGCGGCCAGCACGGCTTCCGCGGCGGCGTTGTGCAGGCCGGCCCGGAAGGCCGGTGGGCGGATGGACCAGTAGACGGTCGTGGCGGTCAGCGCATGGATGAACTCGATACTTCCCTCGGGTCCGTGGCCCTCGGCCAGGATCCGTGCCTTGCGCAGCTTCTGGATCGAATCCGCCGCCGCCGCCTCGCCCAGCGACCCGATGGTTGCCGCGAGTTGTGGTGAGAAGGGCGAGCCCAGAACGGATGCGATATGTGCGAAACGGACGGTCGCCGTATCGAGCCGCTCCAGCCGCTCGATCAGTCCCGGCCCCTTGATCGCCGCGGCCAGTTCACGCATGGTCGGCAGGTCCTTCTCGGTGCCTTCGAGTTTGCGTTCGGCGAGCCGGAGGGCGAGTTCGACCGCTTCGAAGGGACTCCCACTGGTGGCCGACCAGCATTCCTTGCAGAACTGGTCCTCGGCCGTGTCCCCGACATGGTTCCGCACGATCTGAGCGACGCCGTCGGGCGTCAGGAGCGCCAGGTCGTGCGGGCGGTCCCCGTGGTGCCCCACGAACGTGCGGAGTTCCCCGGCCTCCGGGGGCAGTTCATCGGGCCGGTAGGCGACCACGATCAGCAGCGGGAGGTCGTCGACCCGGGGCGCGAAGGAAGCGAGCCACTTGAGGGACTCCGGATCCGCCCAGTGCAGGTCGTCCAGGAGCAGCACGACAGGGGCCTTCCTGACCGTGAGCCGGGTCATGACCCAGTCGAGGCCGTCACGGACGCCAGTCGGATCCGGCGCGGGGGCAGGCCCCTTGGCTTCGAGGCGGAGTACGGCGGCGACCGTGTCGTACCAACTGCCCAGGAACGCATGGAGCTCCGCCTCGTCCATCCTGGCCAGCGACGGCTGCATCAGCTGACGCACGACGTGGAAGGCCGAACTCCGTTCCGCCGCCCGGCCCAGGCCCGAGAGCACGGTGAATCCGTGGGCCGCCGCCCGCGCACGAGCCTGTGTGACGAGTGCCGTCTTGCCCAGCCCGGCCGGCCCGGTGAAGGCGAGCAGCGCCCTGCGCCTCACCCGTGGCCGACCGTCCCTGGTACGTCGGAGTTCCTTGAACGCGGCGTCGAGGGCTTGAAGTTCCCGTCGGCGCTCGATCAACGTCTCGTGCTCCGTGACCGGCTGCCGGGGCTCCGTCGCCATGTGCCCTACCGCTTTCTGTCGTTTCGCCCGGGAGAGCCGAGCGTACGCCTCACCAGGGCAGGCCATGACGGATTACACACCATAGGGTGAATCATGAAATGACGGTGGGATAATGCCCGCTCCCGGGGGTATAGGGCGAAAATGGCGGCTTCCTGGGGCCGCTTACGGTGCGGCGGGTACCGACATGACGTCCGCGTAGCGCGGCACCGTACGGGACCAGTGGTAACACCCACGGATCCAGCCGATGATGCCCTCCAGGTAACCGACCCCCGCCGGGCTCAACTCCGTCCTCAGCTCCGCGTAGAGCCGCTGCACTTCCTCGATGGTGCCGTTGATCTCCTGGACGGCCAGGAAAACGGCTCCCTGCAGGGTGCAGGAATGTTCGCGTCGCAGGGCCAGGGCGAGGTTGATGATTCCGCCTGCGTGTTCCTCCTTCACGGCGGAGAACAGGTCGGGTATCCACACCGCCGCGTCGGCGGACAGCCGACTCAGCCGCTGAACCCCCGGGTGGTGCAGTTCGGCAGGGGTGAGTTCGTGCGGCTGGGCGGCCTCGCACAGCGGGTAGAACGGTTCGACACCCGCGATCAGTGACCGTATGCCCTTGCAGTCCCCGGTCCGAAGGAGCGAGGGCTGGGTCTGCGCGACCGCCTCGTACAGCAGGCCGTGCACGTACTCACGGCTCTTCCAGGCCCACCGCGCGGCCTGTGCGGGGGTGCAGCGCTCGCGGACCCGTCGATGGAGATCGGCCAGGGCCGCGCCCAGGGGAGTGGCAGGCGGGCTGCCGTCCCGCAGGATGGCCACGCTCTCGCCCAGCATCGACAGGAGCCGCCCCGGAGAGTCCTTGCCGACGTCCTCGGCACGGTCGTCGTAGACGAACTGGTAGGCGATCTGGTCGGCCATGATCTGCAGGAGACCGGCATCCATGTCGGGGCTGTTGTAGGACGCGAGTTGGGCGGGACGGGTGCGGGCGATCATCGCTGTCACCCCCGGTTCGGCGTCGAGCCCCCACTCGCCCAGCCACGCCTCCACCCCGCCCGCGGCCGCGGCCTCGTGCGGGTTGCGGCGGAGTGGGAACGGCATGTGGAGGTGGGCGTCGATCAGGTCCCTGAGGTTCGGGACCGGTTCCCCCTCCTCCGTGGCGGCGAGCGGGATTTCCTCATGCGTGGTCGACAACGTCGTCACCTGCCGTTCGGGACTCCGGCGCGCCGTGGGCGGCCGCTGTGCGGGGCTCGCAGGTCATGACCAGGGAGCGCGGCCCCATCGTGATCCCGGGGCGCGGCCGCTGCTCGACGTGTCCCGGCAGCTGCCGCAGCCGCCACCGCCCGGCGATGGTGGCGAGCGCCAGGGTGGCCTCGACCATGGCGAACTCGTCACCGAGGCACTTGCGGCTGCCCGCCGCGAACGGCATCATCGCGCGGCGCTGGGCCGCGGTGGGCCGCCCCGGCAGCCAGCGGTCGGGGTCGAAGCGCTCCGGGTCGGGGAACGACGACGGATCATGGTGGAGGAGGTAGGGGCTGTACAGCACGGTGGCTCCCGCGGGCAGCCGGCACCCCGCGAGTTTTGTCCCCTCGGTGGTGACCCGGGTGAAGAGCCAGCCGGGCGACGAGTGGCGCAGCGTCTCGGTGACGACGCACCGGGTGTGGACGAGGTACGGCAGGTCGTCGGCACGGGGAGGCCGACCGCCGGGGAGGACGGCGTCGAGCTCGGCGTGCAGGCGCCGCTCCACCTCGGGGTGGCCGGCCAGCAGGCCGAAGGCACTGGCCAGGGTGAGGGCCTCGGTCTCGGCGCCCGTGAGCAGCAGGGTGATCAGGTGGTCGTGGACGTCCTGGTCGGTGAGGGCAGGTGTCCCGCCGTCCCCGTGTGCCGCCGCCAGCAGCGTGCCCAGCACGTCACCGCGGACGGCGCCCCGCCGCCGTTTCGCGATCGCCGTGTCGATGACGGCGTGCAGACGCGAGAGCGCGCGCCGGTAGCGGCGGTTGGCGGGCGTCGGGAGGCGGAACAAGGCGTCGACGGGGACGACCGTGCGGACGAACAGGCCGCGCACGACGTCCGTCAGGCAGTCCCGGACCTCGGCGGCGGTCGTCTCGTCCAGGGAGTCGGAGAGCAGGACCCGGCTGATCACGCGGGTCGTCAGCGACATCATCGCCTCGGTCACGGCGACCGGCTGCCCGGTGCGCCAGGCGCGGGACACCGCCTCGGCCTCCGCGGTGATCAGGTCGGTGTACGCGGCCACGTGCGAGGGGCGGAAGCCGGGTTGCAGCAGCCTGCGCTTCTCCCGGTGCGTCGGCTGGCGGCAGGTGACGAGGCCGTCGCCCATCAGCTTGCCGAGCCTGTCGTACAACGGGCCCCCCTTGTCGAAGGTCTGCGGATCCATGAGCACCTCGTGGGTCAGCTCGGGACTGCACACCATCCAGGCGCGCTGCGGACCCAGCCGTATCTCGACCAGATCCCCGTACGCGGGCAAAGAATTCAGAAACGCCAGCGGCTGTCGGTAGAAGGCGATACCGTGGCCGAAGAGAGGGAATATGCCGGGTGCAGTACCTGTCGTCCATATTCGTTTTTGTGCAGGCACGGCGCGGTTCATGGAAACCTCCTGCGCGGCTCGGTATGGCAAATGAGCGTCTCTGGCTCGGACGTGACGTCCGAGACGAGTCCTGCCCAATTGAGCCGTATCCGGGTTTCCCGAATCCTTTCTTCAAAGGGGCGCACGGAAGCACGCGGAAGCATAATCGCCTGTGGCGCACGCGCATTGATGCACTGCCCGGCCCCCTGGAATCCCCTGAGCGCCGCGCGTGTGGTCCCGCCCCAGCAGGAACGGGACCCGCTTGGCGGTTCGGCGACGGCATCGGCCAGGGCCGTGACGAAGCCGGGGTTCGCGGTGTTCGGTGTGCTCGATGTACGGACCGGATCCGCCGCCAAGAACGACCGTGCCGTCAGGGGCCGTCGCCGTACTGCCGGGCAGCGCGGCACACGCCTGCGCCGCGTCGGGCCCGGGCCCATCCTGCGGCTCGCACTGCGGTGGGTGTCGCTTGACAACGGGTATTCCGCGGCCTGGCTGGGTGCCGTGGTCGTTGGTTTCGCCGCCCAGTCAGGTCGCGTGTTCAGCCGGCGGTGTCGGCGGCAGTCATGTGCCGCAACACCTAGCCGTCTCCGCTGCCGATGGTGATGTTGCCGGTGGTGTTGCCGTTGCCGTTGACGGTGTTGTTGCTGTTGTTGGTGACGGTGCCGGGCTGGATGCCGCCGGGGCGGGTTTGACCGGGCTGGATGCTGCCGGGGTTGGGTTCACCGGGCAGGACGCCGGCGGGATGGATGCCGCCGATCTTGACGTTGCCGAGACTGTTGTTGTCACCTGTGACGTTGTTGGTGCTGTTGTTGGTGATGTTGATGGTGTTGCCGCCACCGCCACCGCCACCGCCACCGCCACCGCCACCGCTACCGGTACCGCCGCGGTTGACGTGGGTGTGGCCGTCCCAGGGGCAGTGCCAGTGGCACCACTTCTGGTTGGCGGGCGCGGTCGTGACCTTGGTCGTGGCGTCGACGTGGGCTGCTGCCGGGGCGGCGATTGCCTCCGTGGGCAGCAGCACGCCTCCCGCGGCAAGGGCGGTTGAGGCGGCAAACACCGCGAGTCGCCGTGTCTTTGAGCTGACGGTCATGGGAATTCTCCTTCGGTGAGTGACGGGGAAGCGCTCATGGCCGATCACCGTGAGCTTTGGTCGCTTGGTGAAGGTGGGTCAGGAAACGTCGGTAACAGGCCGGGCAGCGGCGCTCCGCGGGGTGCCAGCCGTGCTGAATGCAAAATTCCGGATCGCTGGCGTCCGCGGTGTAGGGATAGCCGTCGTCGGCGAGCCCTTGGAGAAAGTCGTCGATGGTGCTGTTCATGCTGGATCCCTGGTGTTCTCCGGGGTGGCTCGGGGCGTGATCGACTCGTTTGTTCAGCGGCTCTTTCCGGGTGTTCCCGGGGGTCTGGAAGTCCTCGACCCGATCAGCGTGCGCCGGTGGCCACGGGGAACACATCGGGTGCACACCCCAGGTTCGGCACGCTGCCCCCCACGTTCCGTAGGGCGGCTCTGGATCTTTTGCGCTGATCAGGCCCCGATGGGACCATGGAGGGTGATGGCCCTGCTGGAGCGAGAGACCGTGCTCCAGGACCTCGCCGGTCACCTGACGGCGGCAACGAGCGGTCCTGGACGGGTGGCCCTCGTGCGCGGCGAGGCGGGCATCGGAAAGACCACCGTCGTCGAGCATCTGGTCAAGCTGGCCGGTCCCCAGGTCCGTGTCCTGGTCGGTGCCTGTGACCCGCTGGCGACCCCACGCCCTTTGGGTCCGCTCATGGACCTGGCCCCCGGTCTCGGTGAGACGGTGGGCACCGCGTTGAGAGAGGCGGTGGCCGGCGTCGGTCGCCCTGGGGAGGTTTTCGAGTGCCTGCTGGCCGATCTGGGCGGCTGCCCCAGCCTGTTGGTCTTCGAGGACGTTCACTGGGCGGATGAGGCCACCACAGACCTGCTGCGCTATCTGGCCAGGCGCCTGCCGACCGTGCCCGCGCTGGTGGTGGCCACGTACCGCGACGACGAGATCGGCCGCACCCATCCCCTGACAGCGTTGCTGGGCAGCCTGGCCGGATACCGGTGGGTGTCCCGCCACACGCTGAAGCCGCTCAGCCGCCAAGCTGTGACCCTTCTGGCCGCTGGACACGCGGTCGATGCCGAGGAGCTGTACCACATCTCCGCCGGCAACCCGTTCCTGGTCACCGAGATCCTGGCCACGCCCGCCGGGAGAATCCCCGTCACGGTGCACGAGGCCGTCGCCGGCCGACTGGCCCGCCTCTCGGGCCCGGCGCGCAGCCTCACCGATGTACTGGCCGTCCTGGGGCACCGGGCCTCACTGCCGCTCGTGGCCGGCATGCTGCCGGACGCCGAGGGAGGTGCTCTGGAGGAAGCCGTGGCCGGTGGCATCCTGCGCACCGACGGACTGACGATCGAGTTCCGTCACGAGCTGACCCGGCTGGCGGTGCTGGAGGCCGTCCCGGCCGCTCGTCGCCTGCAGGTGCACCGGCAGGTGCTCGCGGCGATGCGCTCCGGTTCCGTTGCCTCGACCGATCTGGCACTGCTGGCGGATCACGCGGAGGCAGCCAGCGATGAGACCTCCGTACTGGAGTACGCACCGGCAGCGGCGGCCCGTGCCGTCGCACTGGGCGCGCACCGGGAGGCAGCCGCTCAGTTCTCCCGGGCGCTGCGGTACGCCGACGGCTTGCCGCCTGGCCGGCAGGCCGCCCTGTGGGAAGGCCACGCACTGGCCTGCTTCCTGGCCCGCCGGCTCGAAGAGGCGATTGCTTCCCGCCGGACGGCGGTCGAGATGCGTCACGCGCTGGGTGACCGACAGCACGAGGGCGAGGACCTTCGCTGGCTGTCCACCATGCTGTGGCCGGACGGGCACTGCAGCGAGGCCATGGACACGGGGCTGGAGGCTGTCCGCATCCTTGAGGAGCTGGGCCCGAGCGCAGAGTTGGCCCGGGCATATCTGAACCTGTCCATGCTGTCCGTCTACGACCACAAAGGGGCGGCCACGACCGCCGCCTACGCCCGCAAGGCGATGGACATGGGTGGGGAACTCAGTGATCCGGGGTTGGCCATCCAGGCACGGTTCCACCCCGCGGCGGCCCGGATGCTCTGCGAAGGCAGGGGCCGGGAGGAGTGCGAACGAGCGGTGGCCGACGCGATGGCACAAGATCTGCAGCTGGACGCAGGCCTCCTGGCGATGGTCATGTGCTGGTACCTCCTGCTGCAGCGCGACAACGCCCGAGCCGCGGCCGCCCTGCGGCGGTCGGAGGCCTACTGCCTTGAACATGAGCTGTTGACCTTCCTTCACTGCACGAAGTCCTTCAACAGTTGGAGGCTGCTGAACGAGGGCTCTTGGAACCAGGCCACCGACGCCACACACGAGGTGCTCTCCCATCCCCTCTCACCGCCGATCGACCGGGCCATCGCCTCGTCCGTGCTCGGTCTGGTCAGGGCCCGCCGCGGCGACCCCCAGGTATGGTCGCCGCTGGAGCGGGCGGCGAGCCTGGTCGACGCCGCCTGCCTGCGCGATATGGGAATCGGATGGGAAGCCCGGGTCGAGGCGGCCTGGCTGGCCGGAGACGACGAGCGCGCGCGGACCGAGGCACAACACGGTCTGGCCGCGCTGACGGAGCACACCTGTCCCTGGCTGTCCGGGGCCCTGGCCTGCTGGATCCGACGCGCCGGAGGCACACCCCCACCCGTGTCGGCTGCTGAACCTTACGCGCTTGAACTGGCCGGAGACGCAACCGCTGCCGCAGGGCAGTGGGAGGAACTCGGCTGCCCCTACGACGCCGCCGTGGCCCGCCTCTCGGCAGGCGCGACCGAACTGCGTCAGGCCTTGGCCGACTTCGAGAAACTCGGCGCCCGGCCCGCCGCGGCTCGTGCCCGCGCCGCGATGCGCGACCGCGGTGTGCGACCCGTACGCTCCGGCCCACGAGCGGCCACCCGGGCCAACCCGTACGGACTGACCAACCGGGAAATGGACGTCTTCAAACTCCTGGGGGACGGCCTGTCGGACGCGGACATCGCCGCCCGGCTCTACATCACGCCCAAGACCGCGGGACATCACGTAGGCGCGGTACTGGCCAAACTCGGCGTCCACACCCGCTACGAAGCCGCCCGCTACGTCAACCGTCCCGAGCAACGGTAGGGATGCTGACGGTCGCCGGCCGGACCTGCCTGGACGGCGGCTCTGCTCGCGGTGCCCCGGGCGAGCCGTGGACGGTGCCGTTCGCTGCTGGTTCCCTGCTTGACCTGCCCGGGCGGCGGACAGAGGATCAAGGGTCATGACGCAGGGACAGGGCAGTACGGTTGACGGGGTGCTGCGACGCAGCGCCCGACGCACCCCCGCACGGGTCGCGGTGGAGTTCGGCGAGCGCCGCTGGACGTACGCGGAACTCGACGACGCCGTCTCGCGTGCCGCGAGCGTGCTGCTCGGCCAGGGCCTCGGCCGCGGTGACCGGGTCGCAACCTACGGGCACAACTCCGACGCCTACCTGATCGCCTTCCTCGCCTGCGCCCGCGCGGGCCTGGTGCACGTCCCGGTGAACCAGAACCTGACCGGCGACGACCTCGCGTACGTCGTCCGGCAGTCGGGCAGTTCGCTGGTGCTGGCCGACCCCGACCTGACCGCACGACTTCCGCGAGGCGTGCGCGTGTTGCCGCTCCGGGACGCCGAGGACTCGCTGCTCTCCCGGCTCGGTGGGACGGCACCGTACGACGGGCCCGAGCCGCGCACCGAGGACCTCGTGCAGTTGCTGTACACCTCGGGGACCACGGCGCTGCCCAAGGGCGCGATGATGAGCCACCGGGCGCTGGTGCACGAGTACCTGAGCGCGATCGCCGCCCTCGACCTGAGCGCCGGGGACCGGCCCGCGCACGCGCTGCCGCTCTACCACTCCGCCCAGATGCACGTCTTCCTGCTGCCCTACCTGGCGGTCGGCGCCACGAACATCATCCTGTCCGCCCCGGACGGCGACACCCTGTTCGACCTGGTCGAAGCCGGACGGGTCGACAGCCTGTTCGCGCCGCCCACCGTGTGGATCGGCCTGTCCAACCGGCCCGACTTCGCCACCCGCGACCTGAGCGGACTGCGCAAGGCCTACTACGGGGCGTCGATCATGCCGGTGCCCGTACTCGAACGGCTCCGGGAACGGCTGCCGGAACTCGCCCTGTTCAACTGCTTCGGACAGAGCGAGATCGGACCGCTGGCCACCGTGCTCGCCCCCGAGGAGCACAAGGGACGGCTGGACTCCTGCGGCCGGACCGTGCTGTTCGTGGAGGCACGTGTCGTCGACGAGGACGGCCAGGACGTACCCGACGGCACACCCGGTGAAATCGTCTACCGCTCACCCCAGTTGTGCGACGGCTACTGGGAGAAGCCCGAGGAGACCGAAGCGGCGTTCCGGGACGGCTGGTTCCACTCGGGCGACCTCGCGGTGCGCGATTCCGACGGCTACTTCACGATCGTCGACCGGGTCAAGGACGTCATCAACTCCGGGGGTGTACTGGTCGCTTCACGACAGGTGGAGGACGCCCTCTACACCCATGAGGCGGTCGCCGAGGCCGCCGTGATCGGCCTGCCCGACGAACGGTGGGTGGAGGCGGTCACGGCGGTGGTCGTGCCGCGCGGCGAGGTCGACGAGGCCGCTCTGATCGCCCACGTGAAGGAGAGGCTGCCCGCCTTCAAGGCACCGAAGCGGGTCCTGTTCGTGGCCTCGCTGCCCCGCAACGCCAGCGGGAAGATCCTGAAACGGGAGCTGCGGGAGCGGTTCGGGCCCGACGCCTGAGGCCCCGGGCCCACCTCTCCGGCGGCTCAGGGCTGTGGGCCGAACGCCTTCAGAAAGCGGTCCCGGAACTGGTCCATGGCCCACTCCGGGGCGTTGTCCGCGGGCTTCAGACCGTCCGTCCAGCCCCAGCCGGAGACGCGCTTGAGGACCTTCGGGTCGCGGGCGACGATGGTGACGGGCACGTCCTTGTTGGCGGTGCCGCCGGTGACCGTGGGAACCGGCTGGTGGTCGCCGAGGAACACCAGCACGGTGTTGTCGTCGCCGTAGCGCTGCATCCACTGGGTCAGGCTGTCCAGGGAGTACTGGATCGCCTTGCGGTACTCGGTCCGCACCCGCTGCGCGCTCTTCCAGACCTCCGTGGGGTTGGTGCCCTCCTTCTTGATCTTGTAGAAGATCTTGCCGTCGCCGAGGTCCTTCCAGTCGATGATGTGCGCGATGGGCGACCAGGGATTGTGGCTGGACGCCAGGATGATCTCTGCCATGATCGGGTCGCGGTTCTTCTTCCCGTGCTCCAGCTTCTGGAAGGCCTCCAGGCTGAACTGGTCCGGCACCGGGGTCCAGCTGAAGTACGGGCCCTCGTAACCGAGGTGCGTGGAGTCGTAGATGTGGTCGAGGCCGAAGTACTTGCCCTCGGGCCAGGCCTTGCGCACGCCCGGCACGATACCGACCGTGCGCCAGGCACCGGTCTTCTGGAAGTACTTGGTGAGGGTGGCGTGGTCACCGGTGGTCAGGGTCCGGTACCGCTGCTGGTTCTTGATCCACAGGCCGGACAGGAAGGTCGAGTGGGCGAGCCAGCTGCCGGCGCCCGTGACGGGCGACCTCAGCCAGCCGCTCTGCGCCGCGAACCCGGCCGACTTGAGCCGGGCGTTCCCCTCCGTGAGGGTCCGGTCGATCTCCGGTGCCATCGCCGGGTTGTCGATCGCCACCCGGCCGTAGCTCTCGATGAAGGTGAACAGCACGTCCTTGCCACGCAGTCCGGTCAGCAGCTGGCCGGACGGGGTCTTGGCGTAGGCGTCGACCGCGAGTTGCTTCCTGAACACGTCGGCGTCCCCGAGCCCTTCGCGGACGTACTGCACGCGGTTGGCGAGGAACTGGCTGTAGCCGTTGGTGGCGATGGGGACACCGGCGAACTGCACGCCCAGCGTGAAGCAGGTGATCCACACGACGCCGAGGACCAGCGTGGTGCGTACCGCCACGGCCCGGTGCCGGGCCATCATGTTCGACAGCCGCACCATCGTCAGTGCGCTCAGCACCAGCACGGCGATGAGCAGGACGATCGCGCCGATCACCGCGAGGACCTCACCCGCGTGACCGAACGAGTCCTTCACCCAGTCCGCCGCGTCGGTCAGCAGGACCCAGTCGAAGACCAGGTCGAAGGGCCGGGCCAGGGTCTGGTAGAAGCCCATGTCCAGGCACTTGAGCACGGTCGACAGGCCGAGGAGCGACCCGGCGGCGACGGCCGCGACGCGCCGGGCCCTCGCCGGCAGCACGAGCAGGAGGATCGCGAGGAAGAGAGCTTCGACGGGGAGGCGGAAGAAGCCCTGGAGGGTGAACCGGTCGAGCCGGTCGGGCACGAGGATCGCCACGAGCACGAACACCGCGGCCAGCACGTGCGTTCCCACCCGCACCCAGGCCGCGGCACGTGGCGGCAGCTGACGCCGCCGGAACCGGCCGGGGCGGGAGGAGGCGGTGGTGTCGGCGGTGGGTTCGGTTTCGGCTGAGGGCGTCGGAGATGCCGAGGCGGATGTCGACGTGGCTGAGGGGGCGGTGTGCGGCTCGTCGGCGTCGGTGGGCGCGGGCGCATCGGGGGAAGCGGGAGAACCGGAGGAGGGGCTGTCGTCGGCCGGGACGGGGCGGGAGCCGGTGGACGCCGCGGCCGCCTCGCCGTGCTCGCGCGCGCCGGACGCCTGGCCCTCGGCGGTCGACCGGCGGTGTTCGTCCTGGCCGGTTGCCCGGCTCTCGGCCGTCGCCTCGCCGGACGCCGCGGCCGCCGCTGCGCCCGCTGACGGGGCCTCAGGTGCTTCCGCCGTGGTCTCCGCCGGTGCTTCTGTTCCGGCCTCCGCCCGTGCCGCTCCCGGCTCGGCCCCTGTCCGAGATTCGGCCCCGGCCCCGGCCCCGGCCCCGGCCCCGGCCCCGGCCCCGGCCCCGGCCCCGGCCCCGGCCCCGGCCCCGGCCTCGGCCCCGGCCTCGTTCCCGGCCCCGGCCCCGGCCTCGTTCCCGGCCTCGGTCCCGGCCCCGGCCTCGGTCCCCGCCTCGGTCCCGGCCCCGGCCTCGTTCCCGGCCTCGGTCCCGGCCCCGGCCTCGGTCCCCGCCTCGGTCCCGGCCCCGGCCTCGGTCCCCGCCTCGGCCCCGGCCCCGGCCCCGGCCTCGTTCCCGGCCTCGTTCCCGGCCTCGGTCCCGGCGTCGGCCTCGGCCTCGGCCCCGGCCCGTGTCCGGGCCTCGGGCTGTGCCTCTGCGTTTCCCTCTGTCTCGGGCGCGGCCCCTTCCGGGGCGCCCGTGGGGTGTCCGTCCGGCGCGGCGCCCGGCGCGGGGTCGTCCGTCGGCGCCGGTGATGCCGCCTCCGCCCGGTCCGGGACCGGCGCGTCCGCGTCCGTGTCCAGTTGCTGGCGAGGGGGCGTGAGGTGCGACACCCGTAGGTCCTTCCGTGCGAAGCCCGGTGCTGGCGCGACGGCCCGGACCCGCAGGTCACGACCGCCAATCTCGCGTACGGCCGCACGTAACCCCGCGTTCAACCAACCGGGTCAACCGCGCGCAAAGAGTACGCCCGGCTCCCGCCACGTCGCCCCGTGGGTGCCGCTACCGGTCCGCCGCGATCGCCACTTCCCGCGCCCACCGGTAGTCGGCCTTCCCGCTCGGCGAGCGCTGCACCGACTCCGTGATGACCAGCTGGCGCGGGATCTTGTACCCGGCGAGATGGGTGCGGCAGTGCGACTGGATGTCCTCCAGCGACGGACGCGGCGCCCCCTCGCGCAACTGCACCACCGCCGCCACATGACTGCCCCACTTCGCGTCCGGCACGCCGGCCACCAGCACGTCGTACACATCGGGATGTGACTTCAGCGCCTGCTCGACCTCCTCCGGGTACACCTTCTCGCCCCCGGTGTTGATGCACTGCGAGCCCCGGCCGAGGACGGTGACCACGCCGTCCTCGTCGACGGTCCCCATGTCGCCCAGCAGCACCCAGCGCACGCCGTCCTTCTCGAAGAAGGTCTCGGCGGTCTTCCGCGGGTCGTTGTAGTAGCCGAGCGGCACATGGCCGCTCTGGGCGACCCGGCCGATCTCACCGACCGCGACCGGCTCATGGGTCGCCGGGTCG
The DNA here is from genome assembly GCF_055562175.1 of Streptomyces sp. NPDC020958. Taxonomy (NCBI): domain Bacteria; kingdom Bacillati; phylum Actinomycetota; class Actinomycetes; order Kitasatosporales; family Streptomycetaceae; genus Streptomyces; species Streptomyces sp. NPDC020958. The sequence continues at coordinate 67,759 of NZ_JBVHFU010000024.1, forward strand.
ACGACCTGCGTACGGGAGTTGACGCGGACCCGGAACCGGCTGCCCGCCCCCGAGTCGTCGGTCGCCGTGCCGTTGAACCCGGACTCGGACGACCCGAAGTTGTTCAACAGCACGGCGTTCGGCACGAGTTCGCTGAACTGACGACGTACGGTCTCGGAGAGGATCGCACCCGAGGAGGAGACGCTGAACAGCGCGGAGCAGTCCGTGCCCTTCATCGGCCCGGCGAGGGCGTCGATCAGCGGCCGCAGCATCGCGTCGCCGACCAGGGACATGCTGGTCACCTTCTCCTTCTCGATCGTCCTCAGCACCTCCTCGGCCACGAACTTGCGGTGGATGACGACGCGCTGCCCGAAGTTGAAGCCGATGAACGAGGTCAGGGTGGACGTGCCGTGCATCAGCGGCGGAGTGGGGAAGAAGGTGATCCCGGTGCCGCCCGCCGCCACCCGCTCGGCCAGTTCCTCCGGTCGCCGCACCGGCTCACCGGTCGGCGCGCCCCCGCCGAGTCCCGCGAAGAAGAGATCCTCCTGACGCCACATCACGCCCTTGGGCATGCCGGTGGTGCCGCCGGTGTAGATGATGAACTGGTCGTCCGCCGAACGCGCCGGGAACCCGCGCCCGGGTGACCCCGCGGCCTCGGCCTCGGTGAACGCGAGCGCCTTGAGCTCCGACGCCGCCTCGCCCACCCGCACCAGGTGCCGCAGCCTCGGTGCCCGGGGCAGCGCCGCCGCCACCCGGTCCTCGAACTCCGCGTCGAAGATCAGCGCCACCAGGTCGGCGTCCCGGTAGAGGTAGACCAACTCCTCCTCGACGTAGCGGTAGTTCACGTTGACGGGTACGACCCGTGCCTTGAGGCAGCCGAGCACGGTCTGGAGGTACTCCACCCCGTTGTAGAGGTGCAGCCCCAGATGCTCGCCCGGGCGGATCCCGCTGTCGATCAGGTGGTGGCCGATGCGGTTGGCGGCGGCGTCCAGTTCCGCGTAGGTGAGCCGGCGTTCCGCGCCCGTGCCCGGATGGTCGATGTACACGAGTGCCTCGCGGTCCGCGGCCACGTCGACGACCGACTCGAACAGATCGGCAAGGTTGTACTCCACCGTTCCTCCTGACCCCGGCAACCGTGACGAAGAAAGGCGCGCCTGTCGGTTCGCCGGTCATCAGAGCAAAGGGCGCGGCAAGTGGGAAGGGTTCGCGCGAAGAAATCTGACTGGCTGTCAGAAAACCCTTGAACTGCCCCCCTCGCTACTGCAACCTGTTCTCGTTCTGGCAGAGGGGAGAGGTCCATGGGTGGTACGGAACACCTCACCGTGCGGCGCGAGGGCGCCACGCTGGTGCTCACGCTCAACAGGCCCGAGGCGAAGAACGCCCTGTCGATCTCCATGCTCGTCGGCCTGTACGACGGCTGGATCGAGGCGGACGAGGACGACGAGGTCCGCTCCGTCGTGCTCACCGGGGCCGGGGGCGCCTTCTGCGCCGGGATGGACCTCAAGGCGCTGGCCGGGCAGGGCATGGCGGGGGAGCACCTCCGTGACCGGCTTAAGGCCGACCCGGATCTGCACTGGAAGGCGATGCTGCGCCATCATCGCCCGCGCAAACCGGTGATCGCCGCGGTCGAGGGCTACTGCGTCGCGGGCGGCACCGAGATCCTCCAGGGCACCGACATCCGGGTCGCGGGCGAGTCCGCGACCTTCGGACTGTTCGAGGTCCGGCGGGGGCTCTTCCCGATCGGCGGCTCCACCGTCCGGCTGCAGCGCCAGATCCCGCGCACCCACGCGCTGGAGATGCTGCTGACCGGGCGGCGGTACACGGCCCGGGAGGCCGCCGACATCGGGCTCGTCGGCCATGTCGTGCCCGACGGTGGTGCGCTCGACAAGGCGCTGGAGATCGCCGAGCAGGTCAACGCGTGCGGTCCGCTGGCCGTGGAGGCGGTCAAGGCGTCCGTGTACGAGACGGCGGAGATGACGGAGGCCGACGGGCTGGCGGCGGAACTCGAACGCGGGTGGCCGATCTTCGACACCGCCGACGCGAAGGAAGGGGCGCGTGCGTTCGCGGAGAAGCGGGCGCCTGACTACAAGCGTGCGTGATTTCGCCGTCGTAGGTGCGCCGCCCATCGACCCGGTCAAAGAGGAGCCCCCATGCCCGAAGTGCTCAAAGCCCCCCTCGTCGTCGAATTCCCGTTCACCCGTTCCCTCGGCCCCGTGCAGAGCGCCTTTCTCACCGGGCTGCGCGAGCGCGTCGTCCTCGGGGTGAGGACCGGCGACGGACGCACACTCGTCCCCCCGGTCGAGTACGACCCCGTCACCGCCGAGGAGATCCGCGACCTCGTCGCCGTGGGCGCCACCGGCACCGTCACCACCTGGGCCTGGAACCACGAACCCCGTCGCGGGCAGCCGCTCGGCACGCCCTTCGCCTGGGTGCTGGTCCGGCTCGACGGGGCCGACACCGCCCTGCTGCACGCCCTCGACGTGCCGGGGCCCGACGCCGTGCACACGGGCATGCGGGTCCGGATCCGCTGGGCCGAGGAGCGCACCGGCGCCATCACCGACATCGCCTGCTTCGAGCCGTACGACGGCGAGGACCGCACCGTCACCCTCCACGCGGGGGAGTTCGAGGAACCGGTCACCGGCATCGTCGCCCACGCCCGCCTCGACTACACCTACTCGCCCGGCCGCGCCCAGACCGCCTACATCAACGCCCTCTCGTCGCGGCGGACCGTGGGGGAGCGCTGCCCCTCCTGCCGGAAGGTGTACGTCCCGCCGAGGGGCGCGTGTCCCACCTGCGGGGTCGCCACGGCGGAACAGGTCGAGGTGGGCCCCGGGGGCACGGTCACCACCTTCTGCATCGTCAACATCAAGGCGAAGAACCTCGACATCGAGGTGCCGTACGTCTACGCGCACATCGCCCTGGACGGCGCCGGCCTCGCCCTGCACGGCCGGATCGGCGGCATCCCCTACGACCAGGTGCGGATGGGCCTCAGGGTCGAGCCGGTGTGGACCGAGGGCGCCCGCTATCCCGACCACTACCGGCCCACCGGCGAACCCGACGCGGACTACGACACGTACAAGGAGCTGCTGTGACGCGTGACATAGCGCTGGTCGCCTTCGCGCAGACCGATCACCGGCGCACCAGCGAGGAGCTCTCCGAGGTGGAGATGCTCATGCCGGTGCTGCACGACGTCCTCGCCCAGACCGGCCTGCGGACCGCCGACATCGGCTTCACCTGCTCCGGATCGAGCGACTACCTGGCCGGCCGCGCCTTCTCCTTCACCCTGGCCCTCGACGGGGTGGGGGCCTGGCCGCCGATCTCCGAGTCGCACGTCGAGATGGACGGCGCCTGGGCCCTGTACGAGGCCTGGACCAAGCTGCTCACCGGGGACGCCGACACCGCCCTCGTCTACTCCTACGGCAAGTCCTCGCCCGGCTCGGTCCGGGACGTGCTCACCCGGCAGCTCGACCCCTACTACGTGGCGCCCCTGTGGCCGGACTCCGTCGCCCTCGCCGCGCTCCAGGCACAGGCGCTCATCGACACGGGAGAGACCGACGAGCCCGCGCTGGCCGCCGTCGGCGCCCGCAGCAGAGCGGACGCCGCCGCCAACTCCCATGCGCAGCTGCGGGGGCCGGTGCCCCAGGGGGACTACCTCGTACGCCCCCTGCGCACCGGTGACTGCCCGCCCATCGGGGACGGTGCCGCCGCCGTGATCCTGGCGGCGGGGGACCGCGCCCGGGACCTGTGCGCCCGGCCCGCCTGGATCCGGGGCATCGACCACCGCATCGAGGCGCACGGCCTCGGCGTGCGCGACCTGACCGACTCGCCGTCCGCGCGGCTCGCCGCCGAGAAGGCCGGTGCCTTCGAACGGCCGGTGGACACCGCCGAGTTGCACGCGCCGTTCAGCTCCCAGGAGGTCGTGCTGCGCAAGGCGCTGCGGCTCGGCGACGACGTGTCGGTCAACCCGTCCGGCGGGGCGCTGGCCGCCAACCCGATCATGGCGGCCGGACTGATCCGCATCGGCGAGGCCGCCGCCCGCATCCACCGGGGCGAGTCCGACCGCGCCCTCGCCCACGCCACCTCCGGACCCTGCCTGCAGCAGAACCTGGTCGCCGTACTCGAAGGGGACCCGGTCGGGAATCCCGCCTCGGAAGGGGATCAGCGATGAGCAAGGAACCCGTGGCCGTCGTCGGGATCGGCCAGACCAAGCACGTCGCGGCGCGCCGGGACGTCTCGATCGCGGGACTCGTCCGCGAGGCCGCGCTGCGCGCCCTTGAGGACGCCGAGTTGACGTGGGCCGACATCGACGCCGTGGTCATCGGCAAGGCCCCCGACTTCTTCGAGGGCGTGATGATGCCGGAGCTGTACCTGGCGGACGCGCTGGGAGCGGTGGGCAAACCCATGCTGCGGGTCCACACGGCGGGGTCGGTGGGCGGTTCGACCGCGCTGGTCGCGGCCAACCTCGTGGCCGCCCGCGTGCACTCCACCGTGCTGACCCTCGCCTTCGAGAAGCAGTCCGAGTCCAACGCCATGTGGGGGCTCTCCCTGCCCATCCCCTTCCAGCAGCCGCTGCTGGCCGGAGCGGGCGGCTTCTTCGCGCCCCACGTCCGGGCCTACATGCGGCGCAGCGGCGCCCCCGACACCGTCGGCTCGCTGGTCGCCTACAAGGACCGCCGCAACGCGCTCAAGAACCCCTACGCCCACCTGCACGAGCACGACATCACCCTGGAGAAGGTCCAGGCGTCCCCCATGCTCTGGGACCCCATCCGCTACTCGGAGACCTGCCCGTCCTCCGACGGCGCCTGCGCCATGGTCCTCACCGACCGCGCCGGAGCCGCGCGCTCCCCGAAACCGCCGGCCTGGATGCTGGGCGGTGCCATGCGCAGCGAGCCCACCCTGTTCGCCGGCAAGGACGCCGTGTCACCGCAGGCCGGCAAGGACTGCGCGGCGGACGTCTACCGGCAGGCCCAGATCGCCGACCCGCGCCGGGACATCGACGCCGTCGAGATGTACGTGCCGTTCTCCTGGTACGAACCCATGTGGCTGGAGAACCTGGGCTTCGCCGACGAGGGGGAGGGCTGGAAACTCACCGAATCGGGGGTCACGGAACTCGACGGTGACCTCCCCGTCAACATGTCGGGCGGGGTGCTCTCCACCAATCCGATCGGCGCCTCCGGCATGATCCGGTTCGCCGAGGCGGCCCTCCAGGTCCGCGGCCAGGCCGGAGAACACCAGGTGGACGGCGCGCGGAAGGTGCTCGGGCACGCCTACGGCGGCGGTTCGCAGTTCTTCGCGATGTGGCTGGTGGGCGCGGAGGCCCCGGACTCCTGAAAGGAGCCGTCGACGTGGCCTGTTGAGTGCCGGAACCGAAAGCTAGGCTGGCCCGCGGACGACGAATTCGGGAGGAGCACGGACGTGGCCGAGAGCACCATCCAGCAGCAGCCGGTACGGGGCTGGGACAAGCCGGAGCTGGACCTCAGCGGGGCCGATTGGCAGTCCAGCAGCCGTGGCCGGGGGGATGTCCAGATCGCCTTTGTCGAGGGATTCATCGCGATGCGCAACAGCGGCCGGCCGGAGAGCCCCTCCCTGATCTTCACCCCCGCCGAATGGGGGGCCTTCGTGTCGGGCGCCCGGGAGGGCGAGTTCGACCTCACCTGAGCCGAGGATTTCCGGACACGTGACCGGCAGGGCCGTTCCGGGGCCGCCGCCTGCGACAGGCTGGCCCCGGACGGGAAGGTCGCATTCCGGAGGTGAGGGACGATGAGCACTGCGCCGGTCATCGCCGCGGTGGACGGTTCGGACGACAGCCTGCGCGCCCTGGACTGGGCGGTGACCGCGGCCCGGCGGCGGGACGCTCCGCTGCGCGTGGTGCATGTCCGTCAGTACGCCGCCTGGGGCCAGCCCGACGTCCTGGTCGCCTCAGAGCCCGACGCGGTGGGCGACCCGGTGCTGGACGGGGTCCGCGAGCGGCTGCGGGCCGTCGCCGGGCCCCTCACCGTCGAGTACGTCGCCCTGGAGGGCGCCCCCGCCGCGCTGTTGCCCGAACTGGGCGCCGACGCCCGGCTGCTGGTGCTCGGCTCCCGCGGCCGGGGCGGCTTCACCGGCCTGCTGCTGGGCTCCAACGGCATGGCCGCCGCCCGCGACGCCGGGTGCCCGGTGGTCGTCGTACCGCGGCCCGGTCGGCAGGTGCACGAGGAACTGCGGACCGAGCCAGGGCCCCGGGTCGTGGTCGGCCTCGACGTGGACAGCCCCGACGGGGCGACCCTCGGCCTGGCCTTCGCCGAGGCCGCCTGGCGCGGCGCCCGGCTGCAGGTGATCGCCGGCTATCCGTGGCCGGTGCAGTCCTGGATCGCGGTCGGCGGCCTGGCCCCGCCGGCCGTCGACCAGGGGGAGGTCGAACGGGAGACCCGCACCCTCGCCGAGGGCTTCCTCGCCCCGCACCTCAAGGACCACCCGAACGTGGGAACCGAGATCCTGGCGCTGCCCGGCGACGCGGCCGGCCTGCTGGTCGCCGCCTCCAAGGACGCCGAGCTGGTCGTCGTCGGCCGCCACCGGCGGCGCCTGCTCGCTCCGGCCCGCATGCTGGGCTCGGTCACCCACGCCGTGCTGCTGCACGCCGCCTGTCCGGTCGCCGTGGTCCCCCCGTCGCCACCCGAGCCGTGATGTCAAGGCCCCTGAGCCAGTTACCGTCAGTAGGGAGCGGATCATCGCCTTCGGGCGTACGCTGAGCTGCCTGCAAGCCACGGTGCGCGCCGGCTCCCCGCGCCCGCGTCCCACCGTGGCGGGGGGTGGTCATGGGACAGCGGGTCCTGCGGAACCGACGGACGCTCTACGAGCGTGAGGGCGAACTCGCCGCCGTCGACGAGGCGTTGGCCGAGCTCGCCGGGCTCGATGGACGGGCCGGGCCCACCGGGCCGAGCTCCGACGGCGCGCCACCGGCCGACCGTCCGCGCGGGGCGCTCCTCGCCTTCGCGGGCCGCGCCGGCATCGGCAAGACCACCCTGCTCGCCGAGGTCCGTCGGCGGGCCGCCGCCCAGGGCTGCACCGTGCTCTCCGCCCGCGGCGGCGACCAGGAACAGCGCGTCGCCTTCCACGTCGCCCGCCAGCTGCTGCAACCCCGCCTCGCCGGTGCGCCCGAGGCGGAACTGCGTGCCTCCCTGGGCAGTTGGTACGACATCGTCGGCCCCGCCCTCGGCCTGTGCGCCCCCACCGAGGGTGCCCCGCCCGACCAGCAGGGCCTGCGCGACGGGCTGGACTGGGTGCTCACCCACCTGGTCGTGCGCCAGGCCCCGATGGTCCTCGTCCTCGACGACGCGCACTGGGCCGACCCCGAATCCCTAGGCTGGCTGGCCGCGTTCGCACCCCGGGCCGAGCAACTCCCGCTGCTCGTCGTCGTCGCGTACCGGCCCGACGAACTCCCCGAGCACGCCGACGCGTTCCGCGGCCTGCCCGGACGGGCCGGCGGCCGCCCGCACGGCCTCGAACCGCTCAGCGCCGACGCCGTCGCCGGTCTGGTGCGCGAGAGCCTCGGCGACCACGCCGACGACGCCTTCTGCCACGAGTGCTGGGCCGTCACCTCCGGCAACCCCTTCGAGACCGTCGAACTGACGGCCAAGGTCCACGACCGGGGCCTGGACCCCACCGAAGCCGGCGCACCCCTGCTGCGCGACCTCGCCGCCGCCGTCAAGGGCAGCGGCCTGATCGCCCGCATCGAACGCCTCGGCCCCTCCGCCGTCCGGTTCGCCTGGGCCTGCGCCGTCCTCGGCACCGAGATCCACCCCGCGCTGGCCGCCGCCGTCGCCGGGCTCGGCCACGAGGAGGCCGCCGACGCCGCCGACGCCCTGCGCGGCGCGCGCGTCCTCACCGGCGCCGAGACCCTGGAGTTCGTCCACCCGCTGATCGCCACCGCCGTCTACCGGGCCATCCCACCCGCCACCCGCGTCGCCCTGCACGGTCAGGCCGCCTGGTGCGTGACCGACGACGGCCAGGGCGCCACCGCCGCCGCCCGGCACCTCCTGGAGACCCACCCCGAGGGCGACGCCTGGGTCGTGCGGCAACTGCGCGCCGCCGCCGGCGAGACCCTCCGGGCGGGCGCCCCCGACGCGGCCCGCCGCTACCTCGCCCGCGCCCTGCGCGAACCCCCGCCGGCCACGGAGCGAGCCGCCGTCCTGCACGAACTGGGCAGCGCCTCCCTGCTCACCGAACCGGCCACCACCGTCAACCACCTGCGCGCCGCCCTCCAGGAACCCATCGCCGAGCCCGCCCTGCGGCACCGCATCGTCTACCGCCTCTCCCAGGTCCTCGCGCACAGCGACCGCCTCGCGGAGGCGTCCGAGACCCTCGCCCACGAGATCCGGCTGACCGGTGACGCCCGGGTCCGGCTGCGGATGCTCTCCGAGCAGTTCATGTGGGACGCCTTCCGTGCCGACGAACCCGACCACCCCTCCCGCTCCCGCCGCCTGGCCAGGCTCGCCGACCGCCTGCAGGGCCGCGACCTCACCGAGCGGTACATCATCGGCCTGCGCACCTGGGACGCCATCCAGCGCGGCGAACCCGCGGCCACCGCCCTGCACCACGCCGAACGCGCCCTCGCCGGGGGCCTCGGCTGGACCGAGGCGGACCGCGGTTTCGAGGTGCCGGTGCTGGTCGCGCTCGCCTTCATGTACGCCGACCGGCCCGACCGCACCGAGGAACTCTTCGCCGCCGGGATCGCCGACTACGAACGCCAGGGCTGGCGCGGCGGGCACCTCTCCTTCGCCTACACGCTCCTCGGCTACCTCCGCTACCGGCGCGGCCGCCTCGCCGAGGCGGAGGACCTCGCCCGCTCCGGACTGCGCCTCGCCGAACGCGTGGGACCCGGCACGCCCGCCCACTGGTACGCCCTCGGCACCCTCATCCAGACCCTCATCGCGCGGGGCCGCACCGAGGAGGCCACCCGGCTGGCCGAGGACCACTCCTTCCGGGAGCCCTTCCCGGCCGCCGTGGTCTTCCCCGACGCCCAGACGGTCCACGGCGAACTGCTGCTCGCCCGCGGACTCACCAAGGCCGCGGCGGCCGAGCTCACCGCGGCCGGCCGCCGCCTCGAACCCCGCGGCATCCGCAACCCCGCGTGGTGCCCCTGGCAGCTCCACCTGGCCCGGGCCGAGGCCGGCGAGGCACCGGAACGCGCCCTCGCCACGGCGCTGGAGGCGGTGCGCCGGGCCCGCCAGTTCGGCGCGCCGTCGGCCGTCGGCCAGGCGCTGCGCACGGCGGCGGAGGTCTCGACGGGCGAGGCGCGCGTGCGGTACCTGGAGGAGGCGGTGGCCCACCTGGACGGGTCTCCGGCGGCCTACGAACTGGCCTGCGCGCTCGTGTCCCTGGGCACGGAACTGCACAGCGCCGACCACCTCCGCAGGGGCCTGGCGGCCGCCGAGCAGTGCGGGGCGGACGGCTTGGCGACCAGGGCGCGCGCCGAGCTGGCGGGAAAGGAGCGGGCGCCCCTGTAGCGGGCACCGACGGCGCCGCTCCCGGCCCCGACCCGCGACCGGCCCCCGGCTCCGGCCTCCTCCGCCTGCGCGGGCCCGTACCATGGAGCGCATGTCGTTCCTCCGTCGCCGCAGCGCCACTCCCGCCGGCCCCGACTTCGACGTACTGGCCATGGACCCGGGCGACTGGCCCGGCAACCTCGGCGCCGGGCTGCTGCCCGCCCCCGACGGCACCTGCCAGGGCGTCTTCCTGCGCTACGACCTCTTCGGCGGCCGCGGCCCCGCGATGATCATCGGCAACCTCCCCGAGGGCTCCCCGGCCCGCGAGGTGGCGGAGGGCGAGATCCCGTTCGAGGTCGGCCAGCTCCTCCTCGCCCTGGAGAACGACGAGGACGTCACCGTCGTGGGCACCGAGGACATGCCCGTGCTCCAGGGCGACAACCTGCTGATCGTGCGGCGGCTCAAGCTCTCCGAGAGCCGGATCTCCTGCGTCCAGTTCGACCGCAGCGACGGGGTCCTCGTGACCATCGCCGCCTGGGACCGTCCCATCACGGACGACCTGTACGCCCTGCTGAAGCCGCTCCCGGCGGAGCTTTTCCAGCAGGGCTGAGACCGGTCAGCCGCGCGGGTGCCGTCCGATCCGCGGGGACGGCACCACGTCCACGTCGGCCGCCCGGACGAACTCGACCCGGTGGCCGTACTGGATCTCGTAGTACAGGTCCTTGCCCACCACGACCCGGTGCGAGTCGGTGGCGAAGGTGGTCGCGTAGAGGTACTCACCCGGCACCGCGTCCCCGACCACGTACGCCTGGCCCGCCGGGATCGTGTACGGCAGCGGGGAGATCGACTGGGCGGGCACCCCGGACGGGTAGGCCGACGTCTCCGGATAGGCACGGCCGTACACGGGGACGCTTTTCAGACCGGCCTTGGGAGTGACCACCAAGCCCGCCGCGCTCACCGCCGTCGGGTCCGTGGCGGAGTTCCTGAACCACGCCTTCTGCCCCAGGTACCAGATCGCCGTCCAGTCGCCCCAGGTGTCCGCCACGGCGTACTGCTGACCCGTGGAGACTCGGGAGGAGAGGTCGTTCACGTCGGTCGTGGGCGTGGTACCCACACCGACGTCCTTGATCAGCGCCGAGCTCTCGTCGTGGTCGGAGTACAGCCGTAGCTCGCCGGAACCGTGCGCGGCGCACGGCTGGCCCTTGCCGACGCAGCCCGTGTACGCGGGCTGGTTCGTGGCGTAGTCCGGGAGGACCGTCACCAGACCGCCCGTCTTGCCTGCGGTGCGCTTGAAGGGGTGTTCGAGCAGCTCGAAGTAGTGGCGCCAGTCCCAGTACGGGCCCGGGTCGGTGTGCATCCCGGGGATCGAGGACGTGGTGGGGCCCGGTACGTTCTCGTGGCCGAGGATGTGCTGGCGGTCCAGCGGGATGCCGTACTTGTCGGTGAGGTACCTGACCAGCCGGGCCGAGGACCGGTACATCGCCTCCGTGTACCAGGCGTCCGGCGCGGCGAGGAAGCCCTCGTGCTCGATGCCGATCGACTTGGAGTTGATGTACCAGTTGCCGGCGTGCCAGGCCACGTCCTTGGCCTTGACGTGCTGGGCGATCAGACCGTCGGTCGAGCGGATGGTGTAGTTCCAGGACACGTAGGCCGGGTCCTGGACCAGTTTCACGGTCTCGTCCCAGGTGCCTTCGGTGTCATGGATGACGATGTACCTGATGCCCTGCGACGCCGGCCGGTCCCCGAGGTCGTGGTTGCCGTAGTCGTCGGTCCCGAACTGCGCATACGGGGCCGGGATCGACTCGCATGACACCGTTGTCGGGCACTCCGTGTCGTCCGCCGCTGTCGTGCGCAGCCCGGTCAGCCTCAGCTGCCCGGTGTCGGCCCGGACGCCCGGCTGCGCGGCCAGGGCGACGAGCTGACCGGCGTCGGTGGTGCGCGCCTGGCCCGTGCGCAGGACGTCGAACACGTCGTTGGCGTACGCCGCCGCGGTGGCCGTGTCGTCGGCGCCGGAGAAGCGGGCGACCGCGCCGTACCAGTGTGCCGGGTCGGCGCTGAGCGGTTCGCCCATCTCCCGCTGGGCCGCGGCGAGCAGGGCGGCGCCGCCGGCCACGTTCGCCGCCGGGTCGGTGCGCAGCCGCTCGGCGGGGATGCCGGTCAGCCCGGCGGCCTTCGGCAGCGTCCTGAGGCGGGCCGGCAGCACGGAGTCCGCGGGCACCCTGACCCGGGGGTGCAGGGCGGGACGGGCGCTGTCGCCGCGGGCGTCCTCGGTGCCGTCGGCGAAGTGCTCGGCCGCGGTGGCCAGCGCGGTGCGCGCATCGGTCAGGTGCATCGGCCCGTAGCCGCCGGACACGCTCGGTGCGCCGCCGTGGCCGTCCCAGCGGGACTGGAGGTAGGAGACGGCCAGCAGGACGCTCTGCGGCACGCGGTACTCGGTGGCGGCGGACGCGAACGCGCGCTGCAGCGCTTCGGCGGGCGACGCGGCGGTGCTCGGGGGCGGAGCCGCGCCCAGCAACGGCAGCAGCAGCGCCGCGGCGGCTACGGCGCCGGCCGTCCTGCGCGTACGTCTGCCGCGGTGGGCGGGACATGGCTCGCTGACAGATCCTCGCAATGCGGCCTCCTGGGGCGTGGTACCGGCTTGCCGACGGCCCGTCAATCATGCCCACAGGGAGGACAATTCATATGTCATACGATGATCGTGGGAGTTTCGCGCCACAGGTCTCCGACCCCTCCGGCATAGCCCCACGCGGCGAGACACAAGAGATCCGCGGTGCCCGGCTGCCCTGAGCGCACCGCGGATCCTCGTCCCCGTCAGCGAGTGCCGACCGCCGCGCGTACGGCCCGGCGGGCCAGCTGGCAGTCGTCGTGCAGCCGCCGGAGCAGCAGCCGCTGTTCCTCGCCGGTCGGCGCGGCGCCCGGGTGGGCCGTGCCCGGCGCCGCCGGGGTCGCGTCGTGCATCGAACGCTGCACGGCGGTCTCGTAGGTCCGGATCTCCCGGGTGAGTACCAGCATCAGGTTCACCAGGAAGGCGTCCCGGGACGCGGGCCCCGCCGACTGGGCGATCTGGCTGATCTGACGGCGCGCCACCGGGGCGTCGCCGAGGACGGACCAGAGCGTCGCCAGGTCGTACCCCGGCAGATACCAGCCCGCGTGCTCCCAGTCCACCAGCACTGGACCGGCCGGGGACAGCAGGATGTTCGAGAGCAGGGCGTCGCCGTGGCAGAACTGGCCCATTCCCTGGCGGCCCGCCGCGACCGCGATGCCGTGCAGCAGTTTCTGCAGGTCACCCATGTCCCGGTCGGTGAGCAGTCCCAGCTCGTGATACCGGGAGATCCGGGCGGCGTAGTCCACCGGGGCGTCGAAGGTGCCCGACGGCGGTCGCCACGCGTTCAGTCGGCAGATCGCGCCCAGCGCGGCCCGGATGTCCGCCCGGGGCGGGGCCTCCGCGGGGTGGCGCTGCATCGCCGCCACCCGGCCGGGCATCCGCTCGATCACCAGGGTGCAGTTGTCCGGGTCCGCCGCGATCAGCCTCGGCACCCGGATCGGCGGCCGGTGCCGGACGAACGAGCGGTATGCGGCTATTTCATGACGGGTCCGCTCCGCCCAGGCGGGGGAGTGGTCCAGGAGACACTTCGCCACGGCCGTGCTGCGCCCCGTCGTACCGACCAGGATCACGGACCGTCCGGTGCGCCGCAGCACCTGGACCGGAGCGAACTCCGGGCAGATCCGGTGCACCGACGCGATCGCGGTGCGCAACTGCGCGCCCTGCGGGCCGGACAGGTCGAGTCTCCCGCTGAGCGGCTGGGTGGCCGGACCCGCCGGGCGCCGTGGCCGGCCCACGACCGGGACGGCGGCCCCCGTACGGGCGGGGTCGAGGTAGGGTCCGCCGCCCGCCGGTCGGGGGCGCAGCGGCCGGGGCGGAGCGGACACGGAGGACGATGCTGCGTACATGGGTGATACAGATCCCTTCGTGTACCTGCGGTGCCTGCCTGAGAAGTCCTGTGAGAAGTTCTCACGCCCCACCCGTCCCGGCCGCCCGGGCCCACCCTGGGGAGTGGGCCCGTCGAGTGGCGACCGGGTCGGGGTGGCGCGTTCCTACCTGACACCCGTCGCCCAGTGGCACACCATCTGGCGCACCCTGGCGAACCGTGGCGAATAGTCGCCCGGCAACCTGCACGGGGCTACTGTCAACTCAGCCGAGAACCTGGGGGCTTGACGTGAGCGGACAACCCAACACCCGTCTCTCGGATCTGTTCGGCCTGGCCGGCTGGTCCAAGGGCGAACTCGCGAGGCTGGTCAACCGGCAGGCGGCGGCCATGGGCCACCCCCAGCTGTCGACCGACACCTCCCGGGTGCGGCGGTGGATCGACACGGGAGAGATCCCGCGCGATCCGGTGCCGCGGGTGCTGGCGGCTCTGTTCACCGAGCGTCTCGGCCGTGTCGTGACCATCGAGGACCTCGGTCTGGTACGGCACGGGCGTACGGGAAAACGGCCGGACGACGGGAAAGCGGAACATCCCGACGGCATGCCGTGGGCGCCCGAACGAACCGCCGCGGTCCTCACCGAATTCACGGGAATGGACCTCATGCTCAACCGACGCGGCTTGGTGGGCGCGGGTGCCGCGCTCACCGCGGGATCCGTACTCACCACCGCCATGTACGACTGGCTGCACACCGACCCCACTCTCCGGGCCGACGCCCCCGTCCTCGACGACCCCCTGCACGCCGACCCCGCCGGGTTCGACCGCTACGAGGCCGCCCCCATCGGGTCCGAGGAGATCGAGGAACTGGAGCGTTCCGTCGAGGTGTTCCGTGCCTGGGACGCGGCCCGCGGCGGCGGGCTGCAACGCAAGGCCGTGGTGGGGCAGCTCAACGAGGTGGGCGGCATGCTCGCCTACCGTCACCCCGACCATCTCCAGCGGCGCCTGTGGGGCGTCGCCGCCAACCTCGCCGTCCTCGCGGGCTGGATGTCGCACGACGTCGGCCTGGAACCCACGGCCCAGAAGTACTTCGTCATCGCCGCACACGCGGCCCGTGAGGGCGGTGACCGGCCGCGTGCCGGGGAGGCGCTCTCCAGAGCGGCTCGCCAGATGGTGCACATCGGCCGGCCCGACGAAGCGCTCGACCTGATGAAGCTCGCCCACTCCGGTTCGGGCCAGGAGGTGCTGCCGCGCACCCAGGCGATGTTCCACACCATCGAGGCCTGGGCGCAGGCGTCGATGGGCAGGGGGCAGGCCATGCGCCGTACCCTCGGCCAGGCGGAGAGCCTCTTCGTCTCGGACCGCAGCGACGTGCCACCGCCGAGCTGGATGCAGATGTTCAACGAAGCGGATCTGTACGGCATGCAGGCCCTGGCCTACCGGACGCTGGCCGACCACGACCCGGGCGCCGCCGTGCACGCCCGGCACTACGCGGAGAAGGCCCTGGCACTTCGGGCCGGCAGCAAGCAGGAGCGGTCGAAGATCTTCGACTTCCTGTCCATGGCCTCCGCCTGCTTCATCGCGGACGACCCCGAACAGGCTGGTCACTACGCGCGGTTGGCCCTGGTGTCGATGGGATCGAACTCCTCCCACCGCACCTGGGACCGGCTGCGCCAGATGTACCGGCTCACCGCCGAGTACGCCGGCTATCCGAAGATCCAGGAACTGCGGGAGGAGATCAAGCTCGCCCTGCCCAGGACCAGGAGCAAGGGCACGGGCAACAGCGCACCGGCGTAGGCACCTCGCCCACCCGCCCTGTCCGAGCCCTACTCACCCACCTTGGCGATCAGCACGCAGGCCTCGTCCGCGCGTTCGCACTCGCCGAACTCCTCGACCACGGCCGTGACACAGTCCTGGGCGGTGCGCGCCGCCCTGAACCGCGGGGCCAGACCGAGGAGGGCGTCCAGCGAGCCGCTGTGCCCGGGCACCAGTCCATCGGTGTACAGCAGCAGCAGGTCGCCCGGTTCCAGGGTCACTTCGGCCTGCCCGTAACCGGCGCCCGAGGTGGCGCCGAGCAGTACGCCGTCCGGCGCGCTGAGCACGCACCCCGTCCCGCCGCTGTACAGCAGCGGGGCGGGGTGTCCTGCCTGTGCCCAGGTCAGGACACGGGTGGCGGGTCGGTAGCGGCAGCAGACGGCGCTGCCCAGCGCGGGTTGCACGGTGGCGTCGAGTAACTGGTTGAGCAGGGACATGAGGTGCGCTGGCGGAGCGCCGGCCATCGCCATCCCGCGTACGGCGCCCAGCAGCATCGCCATCCCCGAGGTGACGGCGACCCCGTGTCCGGTGAGGTCGCCTACGCTGAGCAGAGTGTCGCCGTCGGGCAGCTCCAGCGCGTCGTACCAGTTTCCGCCCAGCAGGGCGCTGCTCCCGGACGGGAGGCAGCGGGCCGCGATCTCCAGGGCGCCCGGGCCGCGGCGCGGGAGCCGCAGAGCGCCGTGCCCCGGGGGCAGCACGGCTTCCTGGAGCTCCACGGCGAACTGCTGCTCGGTCCGGACGCGCTGCTGATGACGCTCCAGCGAGTCCCGGGTCTCGAGCATCGCCCGCCGGCTGCGCCGCACTTCGCTGACGTCGCGCACGACGGCCCACATCGAGGCGGTGCTGCCGTCGCCGCCGAGCACGGGCTCGCCCATCATGTGGACGGTCCGCACCCCTCCGTCGGGGCGTACGACACGGAACTCGCCGTCGATCGGCTTGGCGTCGACCAGGCAGCCGGTGACCATCGTGGTCAGCCGGGGCCGGTCCTCGTCCAGCACCAGCGAGGGCAGTTCGTCGAGCGTGAGGGCGGCCGCGGCGGGGTCGCGGCCGAGGATCCGGTAGAGCTCTGCGGACCAACTCGCCTCGTCCGTCAGGAGGTTCCACTCCGCGCTGCCGACCCGGCTGAGCAGCGAGCCGGAGCCGGACGGGGAGTGCGGCACGGCGGCCGGGTCCGGATCGGCCGGCAGCGGCGCCGGTCCGTCCCGCAGCTGGGCCAGGTGCTCGTCGAGGTCGTTGAGCTGATGCAGCGCCAGGTCGTACACCGCCCGCTGCCACCGCTCCTCGGGGTCCGTCCCGTCGCTGCGGGTGTCCCGTCGTACGGCGTCCACGTCACCCTTGAGCCGCCGTGTCTGCGCTATCAACGCCTCGACCGAGCCGCGCCCGGGCGGCTGGGCGGCGGGGCGGTCCGCGGAGACATGGGACGGCATGACGCACTCCGATGCGGGGACGGCGGGGCCAGGACGGGCGGGGGACCGGTTACGACTGTTGCACAGCCCGCGACGCCCTGTAAGGGATTTGGCAACACACGATACGGTGGTGCTTCTGACATATGCCAGAGTCTTCACGGGCAGGTCGGGCCGCCTGGAAGACGTACGCGCGGGAGGGGGTTCGACGTAGGCCGACTACGTGACTTGACCCATTTCCACAGGCGTTCGTGTCGCGCTCGGGCGGTTGTTCGACGTGCCTGTGTTCACAGTGTCGAGGTCTCGGCCAACCACGGCAACCTTGGCCGGAATTGACGTCCTGCGACGGGCCTCCGCGGAGTCCTACAGGCATGGACATCTCTTTCGAGCAACCCGCCCGCGCCCGGCTGATCACCGCCGAGGACCAGGAGATCCCGGTGCCCGCCACGCTCCGGTACACCTCCGGTGACCCGCTGGCCGTGTTCGTGGACTTCCCGGCCGAGGTCACGCTCGGCGGACAGGAGGTGACGTGGACCTTCGCCCGCTCGCTCCTCGACCAGGGCCTCGGGGCGCCCGCCGGGCGCGGGGACGTGCACATCTGGCCCTGCGGCCCGGGCCGTACGGCCGTCGAGTTCCACTCGCCGCACGGTCTCGCGCTGCTCCAGTTCGACACCCAGGCGCTGTTCCGTTTCCTGCAGCGCACCCACGAGGTGGTGGCCCCGGGGGAGGAGGACGTCGCGGCGGTCGTGGAGGAGGGCCTGAGCGCGCTGTTCGGGGGCGTGTGAGGGGGCACGGTGGTGACCGGGGCGGGGCGGACGGCACCGGTCGGCCCCCGCGGTCGTGTCGACCGCGGCGCCCGGGGACCGCGGCCGCGCCGCTCGCGTCAGCGGCCGACATCACGCGCGTACAGGTCCGGGCGCGGGGCGAGTTCGACGGTCGTGCGGCGGCCGGTCTCCAGCGCCCTGACCCCCGCCTCGGCGACGGCGGAGGACGCGTAGCCGTCCCAGGCGCCCGGTCCGGTGACCCGGCCCTGCCGGGTGGCGTCCACCCAGGACTGCACCTCGCGGTCGTAGGCAGCGGCGAACCGCACCAGATAGTCCTGGGCGACCTCCTCACGGGCACCGCCGGCCGAGGTGACCAGCATGGTGTGGTCCTCGCCGATCCGGGCGCTGCCCCGCTCGCAGACGGCCTCGCAGCGCACCTGGTAGCCGAAGCCGCAGTTGACGAAGACCTCGACGTCCACGAGGGCGCCGCCGTCGGTCTCGAACAGCACCAGCTGAGGGTCGAGCAGCCCCTCCGGGGCACCCGACGAGGGCCGTGGGCGCAGCACGGTCACCGCGGTCGGCTCCTGGCCGAGCAGCCAGCGGGCCGCGTCGATCTCGTGCGACACCGAGCTGTCGATCAGCATGGCGCTGGTGAAGCCGGGTGGCGAGGAGACGTTGCGGTGGACGCAGTGCAGCATCAGCGGGCGGCCCAGACCGCCGCCGTCCAGCAGCGACTTCAGCCGCCGGTACTCGGCGTCGTAGCGGCGCATGAACCCGATCTGCGCCAGCCTGCGGCCCAGCCGGGCCTCGGCCTCCACCACCCGGAGCGCGCCCGCGGAGTCCGGCACCATGGGCTTCTCGCACAGTACCGGCAGCCCGCGCTCGAAGGCCGCCAGCAGCGGCTCCTCGTGGGCCGGGCCGGGGGAGGCGATCAGCACGGCCTGCACGCCGGGCGCGTCGAGGGCGGCCAGCGGATCCGCGTGGACGGTGACGCCGTCCCGGCCGGCCACCGCGTCCTTGGCACGGTCGAGGTCGGGATCGGCGACGGCCGCCACTCGCGCGCCGCTCACCCCGTGGTCGAGCCGGCGTATGTGATCGGCACCCATGTGTCCGGCACCCAGCACCGCGACGCCCAGCGGCTCAGCCACGTCCCCACTCCCTCTTCGGCCGACGATCACGCTCCCAGAGCCTAACCAAGCGCTACTGGGCGCCGGCCGAGCAAGGGGGCCGTCAGTAGCGCAGCACTCCGGCGATGCCGTCCTCGTCGTCGAGGGCGCCGTCCGGGACGAAGCGGACCTCGGCGCCGGTCTCCAGGCACTGTTCGACGATCTCGTCCACGATGTCCTCGCGGGAGTCGAGATCGCCGCTCACCGCCGGGACCAGGTGGTCGCCGTCGTCGCGGACCGTGGTGCGGTAGTTCTCCTCGACGGCCAGCAGCCGCACGCGACCCTCGCGGGCGCTGTGCCAGACCTCGTCGACACCGGCCGCGAACGTCTTGTGATTGCGCGCGGACTCCAGCTCCCTGGCCACCGACGCGGTGCTCCGCCGCGACTCGGCCTCCAGCAGCGGCCGGATCACCTGCCACACCGCGTCCGGACCGGCGTGCGCGAGACCGCCGTGCCGCACCGGGACGCTGTGCCTGGCCACGTTGCCGGCTTCCTCCCACAGCGAGAGAGCGGCCTGCTCGCCGGTGACGTAGAGCTGCCGCGGCTCGTCGCGCAACAGCGCGGCCATCGCGGTGTCGGCGTCCCGCAGGAAGTGCTTGGTGTCCTCGTCGCGGAAGGTGCTGGGCATGTCGCCGATCCGCTGCAGGCGTTCTGCGTCGAAGTTCACCTGGCGGCGCACCAGCGGGAAGCCGCCGCGGTGGCTCTCGGTGACGCGGTCGACCCCGCCGTCCCAGAGCGTGACGCGGTCGGCGGAGATCGACAGCACCCAGAACGGCCGTTCGGCGGCGTGCGCCGAGACCAGGTTGCGGGTGAGGAAGGTGTCCGCGAGCACCACGCGCTCGGGCACGCTGCGGGCCAGGGACCAGACCTGGTGCTCGCCCGGCGCGGCGAAGATCACCAGACCGGCCTCGGTGTAGGTCAGGTCGATCTCGGCGAGTGCGCGGTCGAGTTCCCTGATCACCTCGGAGCGCCGCTCCCGGGTGACCGCCGGATCGGCCTCCAACTGCTTCTTCGCCTCGGCCACGACATTGCGCAGCCGGACGGAGTCCTGGGCGTTGTCGGGCTCGCGGCGGTGCGTCGGCGTCAGCACCGAGACGGCGGGATAGGGGCGCGGGCGGCGCAGCTCGGCGAGGGTCGAAGGACTGAGTGCGTGCTCCATACCAGCACCATAGGGCGGAATCGGCGGTGCGGCATTCGGGGTAATTCCGTACCGGGCGGGACGTGCTGGTCCGCCCTGCCGTCCGGCTCACTCCGTGACCGTGTCGTGGCCGGCCCACCGGTGACGACGGGTCACGCGGCCCATTACCGTACCGGGCAGTAACCGGATCGCGCCCCAGGAGGCCCCCATGCCGCAGCTCGAAGTCGACGGAGCGGTGCTGGCGTACGACGACGAGGGTCCCCGGGACGGTGCCGCCGTGCCCCTGGTGTTCATCCACGGCTGGACCGCCGACCGGCGCCGCTGGGACCACCAGACCGAGCACTTCGCCGGGCGCCGCCGGGTGGTCCGGCTCGACCTGCGCGGCCACGGCGAGAGCACCGGCGCCGGGGTGCGGACCATCGCCGAGCTGGCGCAGGACGTCACGGCTCTCCTCGACCACCTGGAGGTGGACCGGTTCGTGCCCGTCGGGCACTCCATGGGCGGCATGATCAGCCAGACCCTCGCGCTCACCCACCCCGCGCGGGTCGAGCGGATGGTGCTGGTCAACTCCATCGGACGGATGGCGTACAGCCGCGGCCGCGGGCTGCTGATGGCCGCCTCGACGCTGGTGCCGTTCAGGCTGTTCGTCGCCGCCAACATCCAGCGTGCCTTCGCCCCGGGGTTCCCGCGGGAGCGGGTGCGCGAGTACGTCCGGTCGTCCGCCGGCACCCCGCGCGAGGTCGTGATGACCCTGTACGGCGCCATGCGGGCCTTCGACGTCCTCGACCGGGTCGGCGAGATCGCCGCGCCCACCCTGATGGTGCACGGCTACCACGACATCCAGCTTCCGGTCGGGCAGATGCTGCGGATGGCCAAGGCCTACCCGGACGCCGAGGTCCGGATCATCGACGCGGGCCACGAACTCCCGGTGGAGCGGCCGGCCGAGCTGACGGCGGCGCTGGACCGGTTCCTGACACCGGCCGCGTAGCGCGCCGTCCCGACGGCGCCGAGCACCGCATGACCGGCGCCCGGCCGAGATGACCGGCGCCCGGCGTGAGCCGCGGCGCCGGTTCCGCTTGGAGAACTTTTTGCGCTTGGCCGGTTCCCGGCGGGCGGGGCCCGGTGCGGGCGGGTCCGCGGTCATCGTGCGGGCAAAGCGCGGCCGAAAGAGAGGGTCGGGAGCGCCGCCGCGTGTTACGGCCAGGTTGACCGGCCGGGCGAGGGGGCGCACGCTCGTCATATAGGTGCTGAATACAAGTGGTTCGCTCGGGCAATCTCCTGTGTCGTGAAACCGCAGGTGGCGCGGGTGGTCCGGCGGACCGGCAGCAGGAGGTAACGCATGTGTGGCATCACCGGCTGGGTCTCCTTCGACCGTGACCTCACCACCGAGACGCACGCATTGGATGCGATGACCGAGACCATGGCCTGCCGCGGCCCCGACGACCGGGGCACCTGGAGCGAGGGCCCCGCCGCCCTCGGCCACCGCCGGCTCGCGATCATCGACCTGCCCGGCGGCCGCCAGCCGATGACCGTCCGCACCCCGGCCGGCACGGTCGCGATGGTGTACTCGGGCGAGGCCTACAACTTCACCGAACTGCGCCGCGAACTCCTCGCGAAGGGGCACGAGTTCACCACCGACTCCGACACCGAAGTGGTCCTGCGCGGCTACCTGGAGTGGGGCGACACCATCGCCGAACGGCTGAACGGCATGTACGCCTTCGCCGTCTGGGACGGCCGACACGACACACTCGTCATGATCCGCGACCGGATGGGCATCAAGCCCTTCTACCTGTACCCCACCCCGGACGGCGTCCTGTTCGGCTCCGAACCCAAGGCGATCCTCGCCCACCCGCTGGTCCGCCCCCGGGTCGCCCTCACCGGGCTCCGCGAACTGTTCACCATGGTCAAGACCCCCGGACAGGCCGTCTGGGAGGGCATGCGCGAGGTCGAACCCGGCACTGTCGTCACCGTCGACCGCCGTGGCCTGCGCACCCGGACCTACTGGCGCCTGGAGACCCGCCCGCACCCCGACGACCGCGACACCACCGTCGCCACCGTCCGTGAACTCCTCGACGACATCGTGCGCCGCCAGCTGGTCGCCGACGTGCCCCGCTGCACCCTGCTCTCCGGCGGCCTCGACTCCTCCGCCATGACCGCGCTGGCCGCCCGGCAGCTCGCCGCCCGGGGCGAGAAGGTCCGCAGCTTCGCCGTCGACTTCGTCGGCCAGACCGAGAACTTCGTCGCCGATGAACTGCGCGGCACCCCCGACACGCCCTTCGTGCACGACGTGGCGCGCCTGGCCCGCACCGACCACCAGGACATCGTCCTGGACGCGGGCAGCCTCGCCGACCCGGCCGTGCGCGAGCGGGTGATCCGGGCCCGCGACCTGCCGGCCGGCTTCGGAGACATGGACGCCTCGCTCCTGCTGCTGTTCAAGGCCGTCCGCGACCATTCCACCGTCGCGCTGTCCGGGGAGTCCGCCGACGAGGTGTTCGGCGGCTACCAGCAGTTCTTCGACGAGGGCGCCCGCAACGCCGACACCTTCCCCTGGCTGTTCCGGTTCGCCCGGCACTTCGGCGACGACTCCGACGTCCTGCGCGCGGACCTCGCCAAGTCCCTCGACCTGGACTCCTACGTCGCCGACTCGTACCACTCCGCCGCCTCCGCCGTCCAGCGCCTCGACGGCGAGAGCGAGGTCGAGTACCGCATGCGCCGGATGAGTCACCTTCACCTCACCCGCTTCGTACGCATCCTGCTGGACCGCAAGGACCGGATGAGCATGGCCGTCGGCCTGGAGGTCCGGGTGCCGTTCTGCGACCACCGGCTGGTCGAGTACGTCTACAACGCGCCCTGGGCCCTCAAGTCCTTCGACGGCCGCGAGAAGACCCTGCTCCGCGAGGCCACCCGGGACGTCCTCCCGCGGACCGTCTACGACCGGGTGAAGAGCCCCTACCCCTCCACCCAGGACCCGGAGTACGGCCGCGCCCTCCAGGCCCAGGTCAAGGACCTGCTCGCCCGGCCCGGCCACCGGGTCTTCGACCTCGTCGACCGCGAGAAGGCGGACCGGGCCGCCCGCCGGCCCGAACTGGCCGACCAGGCCGCCCGGCGCGGCCTCGAACGCACCCTCGACCTGGCCGCCTGGCTCGACCTCTACGACCCGGAGCTCGTCCTCTCCTGAAGGCACCCGGGACCTCCCGGCAGGCAACCCCGCGCTCAGCCCGACGAGCCGACGCCGCTCGTGTCGCCGTCCGCCGGGCAGGAGCTGCCGTCGGCCGGCAGCGTGCCGTACAGCAGGAAGTCGTCGACCTTGCCGTGCACGCACCTGGAGGACGTGTACCCGGTGTGGCCGTCGCCCCTGTTGTCCAGCACCACGGCCGACGGCCCGAGCCGCCTCGCCGTCTCGATCGTCCAGCGGTACGGCGTCGCCGGGTCACCGCGCGTTCCCACCAGGAGCATCCGCGCCGTGGGCACGTCCTTCACCTGGTCCCGGATGAAGGACGTGCCGCGCGGCCGGCCGTAGCACAGCATGAGCTGCGTCAGCCGGAACCTGCCGAAGACCGGGGACGCCTGCTGGTACTCCCGGTTCAGCCGGGCGACGTCCTTGGTCAGCTGCTCGGCGCCCGGCCGGTCCGGGTCGTCGGCGCAGTTGATCGCCATCAGCGCCGCAGAAAGGTTGTCCACGGGGATGTCCGAGCCGGCCACCAGCCCACCGCTGCCGCGGGCACCCGCCTTCGTCTTGCGCACGAGCGGCACCGCGTAGCCGCCGGACGCGAAGTTCTGCACCCCCCGGGTGTCCCCGTCCTCCATCAGCGAGGCCAGGGCCCGCGCGAGCAACGGCCACAGCTCCTTGCCGTACAGCCCCTGCGCGAGGGCCCCCACCAGGTCCTGGCCGGTGAAGGGGGCACCGAAGTCGGACGGCACCGGGTCCCTGTCGAGCGAGCGCACGAGCCGGACGACCGCCTCCCCGGCCTTGCGCCGGTCCTGCCCGAACGGGCATCCGAGGTCGGTGACACACCAGTCGAGGAAGTCGTCCAGCGCGGTCTGCTGTCCCTGGGCGCCGGCCACGCCCTGCTGGGCCAGTGACTCGGTCAGCGTGTCCACGCCGTCCAGAGCCATCAGGCCCACGTTGTGCGGGAACTGCGCCGCGTACACCGCGCCCAGCTTGGTGCCGTAGGAGAAACCCAGGTAGTTCAGCTTGCTGTCGCCGAGCGCCTGGCGGATGACGTCCAGGTCGCGGGCGGCGTTCACGGTCCCTATGTGGGCGAGCACCGGCCCGGAGTTCCTGATGCACCGGGCCGTCAGCTGCTCCAACTGCTTCATCAGGGCCTGCGGGTGGGCGGCGTCGGGGGGCTCGGCCGTGCTCTGCCCGTCCGGGGCCTCGACGGTGCCGTCCCCGCAGCTGACGGGGGAGGAGCGGCCGACGCCGCGCGGGTCGAAGCCGACCACGTCATAGCCGTTGGTGAGACCCATGAACTTCTTGCCCGACAGGCCCAGCTGGCTGACGCCCGAGCCACCCGGCCCACCGAAGTTCAGCAGTACGGAGCCCCGCGATCTGCCCGTCGCCCGGTAGCGGGACAGCGCCAGGTCGAGGGTGCCCTTCCCCGGCTGCGCGTAGTCGAGGGGGACGGTCACCTTGGCGCACTGCATGTCCTTGGGCAGGTCCTCGTCCTGGCACGCCGTCCACCGTACCTTCTGCCGGTAGAACCGGGTGAGGTCCGGCTGGTCGCCGTCCGCCGGTGGGACCGGGGCCGCGGGCAGCCCCGCGCCGAGCAGGGCCAGTGCGACGGCTCCGGCCCCGACGCAGTGCCGAAGGACGGACCGGGTACGGGGCACGGCAGGCATCGGGGGCCTCCAGGGACGCTCCGTGACGGACCGGGTACAGGGCTTTCGCCCACCATAAGCGGGCTGTGCGGGGGCCGCCTCCGGGCGGGCGGCCCAGGGCGGGGGCCGTGCTCGGCATCGGTTCGTGCTCTCGGACGCCTTGCACACGTGTGCCGCCGGTTCGATATCGGTGTCACTCGATGGGGTGGAAGGTGGCCAACCCATAACTCACCTGGTTCGTCTGCGGTTTAACCGTTGCGGGCGAGCGCCCGCAATCATGTCTGGAAGGCAGGGAACCTATGAAACGGGTTACCCGAAACGGTGTGATCGCCGTCGCCGCCGCCTCAGGGGCGATGGCTGTGGCGGTCCCGGCCTGGGCCGACGCGGGCGCGGACGGAATCGCGGCCGGTTCGCCCGGCGTGGTCTCCGGCAACGGCATCGAGGTGCCGGTGCACGTTCCGGTGAGCGTGTGCGGGGACACCGTGAACGTGGTGGGGCTGCTGAATCCGGCGGCCGGCAACACCTGCGCGAACGAGGGCGGCGCCGCCGGCGGTGCGTCCGCGCGGGGCACGGAGCAGGACTCGCCCGGGGTGGTCTCGGGCAACGGCGTCCAGTTGCCGGTCGACCTCCCGGTGAACGTGAGCGGCAACAGCGTCGACGTGGTCGGCGTCCTCAACCCGGCCCTCGGCAGCACCTCGGTGAACGACTCCGGGGACCACCCGAGCCCGCCGAAGACGACCCCGAAGCCGCCCGCTCCCGAGCCGCCCAAGAAGCACCCGGTCCCCAAGGCGCCGCACCACCCGGCGGCGCAGCCCGTCACGGACGCCGCCCTCGCCCACACCGGTACGGACCTGGCCGGCCCCGCCGCGGCGGCGGCCGTGGCACTGCTGCTCACCGGAACCGCTCTGCACCGACGCTTCCGCCCGGACCGTACCCGCTGACCGCCCCCGCGCCGACAGGCCCCGCCATCCCACCCGGTGGGGCCTGCGCAGCCCGGCTCGCCCACTGACCGCCACCGCCCTCCGCACGGCGACTAGCCCCGGAGCGTGCACGGCGACTGCCCCCGACCTCCGCACGGCGACTGCCCCCGGACCCTGCGCTGTCCCGGCTGCGCCGGACCTGTCGGGCGGGCGGTGCCGCAGTCCGTTCCGTGGGTCGGGCTGTCCCCGCACAGCGGCGCGCGGCGCTCCCTCCGCCAAGCCGCCCTCCCCGCAGCCTCGTTGGGCTTGCCGGAGGGCCGGTTCCGGCGTGGCGTGGTGGTCGGTGATCGGGAAGGATGCTGCGGGCGCGGTGCCGCCCGCCGCGTTCTTCGACCCCGCCACGCAAGGGAGCGCATCCATGACCTCTCCGGCCCCCCAGGACCTCGTCGTCACGCAGGCCACGCTCGACGACTGGCCCGTGATCAGCGGCTGGGCGGCGGACGAGGGGTGGAACCCGGGGCTGTCCGACGGCCCCGCCTTCTTCGCCCAGGACCCCGAGGGGTTCTTCCTCGGCCGTATCGACGGGGAACCGGTGTCGGCCATCTCCGTCGTCAACTACGACGCCCACTACGCCTTCCTGGGCTGCTACCTGGTCCGTCCCGACCTGCGCGGCCGGGGCCACGGCTACACCACCTGGAAGACCGCGCTGGCCCACGCGGGCGACCGCACCGTCGGACTGGACGGCGTGGTGGCCCAGCAGGACAACTACCGTCAGTCCGGCTTCGAACCGGCCTACCGCACGGTCCGATTCACCGGCGCCGCCCCGACCGCTCGGATCCCCGAGGGCGTCCGTGCCGCCCGCCCCGCCGACCGGGCGGCCGTCACGGCGTACGACGCCACCTGTCACCCCGCCGCCCGCCCGCGCTTCCTCGCCGCCTGGCTGGCCGCCCCCGGCCACACGGTGCTCGTCCGCCACGACGGCGACCGCCTCACCGGCTACGGGGTGCTCCGCCCGGGCCGCGACAGCCTGCGCATCGGCCCGCTCTTCGCCGACACCGCCGCCGACGCCCACGCCCTGTTCACGGCCCTCACCACCGAGGCGGCCGGTGCCCAGGTCGCCATCGACGTACCCGAGACCAGCACGGTCGGCGTCGCCCTCGCCGAGTCGGCCGGGTTCACGCCGTCGTTCGAGACGGCCCGCATGTACACGGGCCCGGTCCGGAAGTACGCGCGCGAGCGGGTCTTCGGGGTCACCACGCTCGAACTGGGCTGACCGGCACGCCGACGCACCCGGCGTGGGGAGCGGTCGTGGGGGCGGCGCCTGCTCGCGCCGCCCCCACGGGTGCCGGGTGCGTTCTCGGGTAGGAGTGGGTGTCGCACCTACCGGCGGGCCTTCGCCCGGTCCAGCGCCGCCACGCCCACCGCGGCCAGCGCGATCTGGATGAACCACTCGATCCAGTCGGGACCCTTGGTGTCGGCCACGCCGAAGCCCGCGGCGATCGCCGACCCCAGCAGTGCCGCCACGATGCCGACGACGATGGTCCACAGGATGCCGATGTGCTGGCGGCCGGGGACGACCAGGCGTCCCAGCACACCGATGATGATTCCGATGACGATGGCACTGATGATGCCCGAGATCTCCATGTCCGCCCCTCTTCGTGGGTACTTCGCTGCACTCAAATCTGCCCGCTGAAGTCGCGGGCAGTCCCGCCAGGTTGGTGCGGCGGTCTTCTGTTCACCACCCGGACATGCCATGTACCTTTCAATGAGTCGACGCGTGTAGAAATCTCGATCGGGTTCTACGCGCGCAGAGTTGGCGCCCGCACCGCCTCTTCCCCACCCCTTCACGGAGGTTCGCCGGATGCTTGGATCCAGCAGATCCCGCCACAGACTCACCACCGCCCTGGCCGGGCTCGGGCTGCTCGTCACCGGAGCCGCCCTCCAGGTCGGCACCGGGGCTCCCGCCCACGCGGCCACCACCTACCGTGTCCTGTTCGACGACGGCCACGCCGAGGAGGCCGGCAACGCGGACTGGATCATCTCCACCAGCAAGCC
>NZ_JBVHFU010000025.1:0-83588 GCF_055562175.1 Streptomyces sp. NPDC020958
CACGGCCGCCATCTGGCACAACGACCAGACCGGACAACCGATCCACCGCTCACTGATCGCCTACGATCACTGACCCCTTGGAATAGATCATCTAGTGACCAAGGAACATACCGGCCACCGCGGCCCCGCGCCGGACCGCCGCAGGAGGCACACCGCTGAGCTGCTCGCCACGTGCGCCGTCTGTCTCATACCCTGGACCGTGATGCTGGGGCTGACACTGCCGTCGTCCCACCACGTGCACCAGTGGCGTCTGACCTGGGTCGGATTCGACGTGCTGCTCATCATGGCGTTGGCGTCCACGGCGTTCCTGGCCTGGCGGCGCAGCCGTTCGGTCATTCTGTACGCGCACGCCACAGCAGTCCTGCTGATCTGCGACACCTGGTTCGACATCTCGCTCGACGTCGGAACTGAGGACGTCTGGATGGCGGGGGGCCTTGCCCTGGCCACCGAACTACCGCTCGCCGCCTTCCTCATCCACCGGGCGCACTCCCTGATCGCCCTGCTGCCATGGCCGCCCGCCCACACCGCGATCGGCGACACCCCCGGGAGCCGGACGAAACCGGTCCCGGAGGGGGAGCTCCTCCCCCCGGGCCTGCGGACGCGTGGCTGACCGGAAGGGTTCCGGAGCTCACAGTTCCCCGTGGAACTCATTCATGCTGGTGGGACCGCATGCGAGCAACAGGCTGACCGGCGCAGCGAGAGCCGCCATGGGCAGATGAAAGGCGCCCCATATCCACGTGCCGACCGGGGCGGACCTCTCCTGCTTCATGGGGGAGCCGCCGTCACGGCGGTGGCGGTCCACAGCGCCAGGGTGTATCCGTGCGGGGCCGCGCTCGCGGCCCCGCACGGAGCCGCCGCGGTATCCGCATCCGGCGACCGCGCCGGTGCCGACCGACCCGGGCCGCGGTCGACCATCCGTCCGCGGCCCGGGGGCGGAGCCCTCCCACGCCGGTACTCCTTGTCGAACGCCTGGTACGCGGCCCGGTCTGCGCCAGGGGAACAACCCGGTCGGTCTCCGGGCTGAGCCGTCCGCATGTGCCCGGATCGCTGACGGCACCGTGCCTGTGGCGCCGTCGCGACCAGGCTCACCCGTACGTCAGCCGCCTGCATCGCCCATTCACGGGATCCTCGCCGCCGCGCCCCGCCACCGCGGGCGTCGCTCAGTCCGCCCCGTCAGCGATGCCGCCCCGTTCGATCGCCAGCCGGGTCAGTTCGACTCGGGTGTTGATGCCGAGCTTGGTGAAGATGTGCTTCATATGCGTGTTGACGGTATGCACGGACACGTAGAGCCGGTCGGCGATGGCCCGGTTGGTGAGGCCCTCCACGACGAGCGGGATGAGCTTCCGCTCGGATTCGGTCAGGCTCTCCCATCCCGCCGCGCCGGTCGTGTGGTGCCGTGGGGCAGCTGTGCGCACGCCGAACTGTCTGAGGCGCCGCATGATCCGTTCGTGATCGCGCAGTGCTCCGCATGCCGACGCCAGCTCACCCGCCTCTTCGAAATACGGGATCGCCGACGTGCTGTCGCCCGACGCGGCCACGCGGTCCCCGAGGTCCTCGCAGACCGCGGCCAGGGCCAGCCGCCTGCCGGTGTTCCGGTAACCGGTGGCGGCGGACGCCAGTGCGCCCCGGTCGTGGTGGAGCAGGCCGTCCACATGGGCACGCACTGTCCCGACGATCTGCTGGCCGCCGTCCTGTGCGGCCAGGGCGCGCAATGCGCCGGACACGGCCTGCGCGAGCGAGGGGTCCTCGCCGCGAAGCGCGATGCGCACGATCCCGGGCCAGTGGGACGGCGGCACCGCAAGCAGGCGCCCCGGCTCGGCGTCCGTGAAGCTGCCGCCGATCGCCGCTGCCGCTGCGGTGTCCCGGCCCTCCGCGTCGGCCAGGCAGGCGCGTGCGAGCGACACCCACAGTTCGAACCGCTGGGTGCTCGTGCCGGATCCGGCTTCGGCGGCGCGGAGATGGTCCCTGGCTTTGGCGAGGTCACCGCGTCTGATCTCCACCAATGCCAGGACGGAGCGGGCCTGCGGATTCGGCTGGGTGATCTCGAGTTCGTCGGCCACCATCAGACTGGACTCGGCCTCCACGGCCGCGTCGTCCAGCGCCCCCTGTTCGAACAGCGCGCAGGCACGGCTCGCATGCCAGTGGGGAAGCGACCAGCCCAGGCCCAGCGCCTCCGCTTCGCGCTGCCCCTCCCGCAGCACCCGCTCGGTGTCCGCGAGCCGGTCGGTGGTGGTCAGCACCGTGGCCAGCCACAGCGCGGGAATCCGCGGAGGCCGCAGGTAGAGTACGCCGGATTCCGTGCCGGCGGCGCGCGCCGTGGCCTCCTCGGCGAGCTCAAGGGCTGGGGCCAGGCGCCCACGGTAGAAGAACGTCTGCGACTGGAACACCATGGCGCTGACGACGACGGCCGGGTCCTCGCTGCGGTAGGAGGCCTCGACCAGTCCGATGTCGGTCTGCTCGGCAGCGGTGATGTCCCCGAGGTACACGTGGCCCGTCGCCTTGGTCTTCAGCAGCCTGTTGCGCAGGTTAGTCGGCAGCCCGGGAAGGACCAGAGCCTGCTGGAGGTGTGTCATCGCTGCGGCATCGTCGCCCGCGGCCTGGTGGATCTCGGCAGCCACCAGGCGCAGACGCGCCTCCTGCACCGGCTCCAGCCGGTCCGACAGGGTCGCGTCGACCAGATCGAGTGCCCGGTGCACCCGGCGGGTCCGGCCGAGGTACTCCGCGGCGTCGGTCAGCAGGGCGATGCGCCGCCGGTCGTGCAGGGGCAACAGTCCGGCGATCTGCTGAGCCAGGTCCGCGGCCGCGTCAGGGGCCGACGAGGACAGTTCCCGTACCGCGGTGGTCAATGTCGTCACGGCGTCGTCGTCGACCGGACCGCCCGACAGGACGACGTGCCAGGCCACCTCGGCCGATCGTGCCCCGATGCCCCGCAGAACGTCGGCGGCCTCCCGGTGCAGAGCGGTCCGTACGGCCGGCGCCAGATTCTCGTGCACGGCCTGCCGCATGAGGTCGTGGCGGAACGCCAGTCGCGGCCCGTCGCCGGAGAGCAGACCGGCGTTCAGGGCCGCCTCGACGCCCGGCAGCAGGCTGCCGACCTGCCTGCCGAGCATGCGGGCGGCCGTACCGAGGTCGAACTCCCGGCCGAGGACGGACCCGATCTGGAGGAGTCGCACGGCATCCTCCGGGAGCCGGTCCAGACGCGCGGCGACGCTCCGCCGGAAACCGACGGGGATGCCGTCATGCAGCAGGCTCGCCACGCCCGCCTCCACTTTGACGGCGTCCGCGTCGACGAAGGCGCGCACCAGTTCGATCGCCAGGAACGGATTGCCCCCGACGCCTCGCAGGAGCCGGGCCAGACCGGGCGACGGTTTCGCCCCGAGGACGTCGGCCGCGATGTGCTGCAGGTCCTGTTGCGGCAGGGGACCGAGGGTCAGCCACCGGGCTCCGAGGCGTTCGAGGTCCTCCCGCACCCTGGCAACGGTCGGCCGCTCGGTCTCCGACCGTATGGCCAGCACCCACAGGATCCGCGAAGCCGCCAGTCGCCGGGGCAGGGTGCGCAGCACCAGGAGCGTGGCCGGATCCGCCCACTGCGCATCGTCCACCAGCACGGCCACCGGGGCGCGCTGGGCACGCTCCTCGAGAGCGTCCGTGATGCTGTCCAGCAGCCACAGCCGCTGATCGTCGGTGGCCGCGGACGCTCGTCCGGAACCGTCGGAGAAGTGCAGGGCTGACTGCAAGGCGGACTGCAGGGCGGCTCCGGCGGCGTACTGGTCGAGCTCGTCGGCCCGTACGGACACCACGTCGAATCCGGACCGCCGTGCCATCTCGTCCAGCTCCGCCAGCACCCGGCTCTTGCCGACGCCGGGTGCGCCTTCCACGACGACGCAGGCACCCCGCCCGCCACGCACCGCGTCCAGGTCCTCACGGACGGCCGCCATCTCGCGGCCCCGCCCCCTGAGGCGCAGGCCGTTCACGGCCCGGTGCCCACGCCCACCGGGCCGGTCGCCCACGGGGTCTGTGCTGCGCATGGGGCCAGCATGCCGCACGGCCACATCGCCCTCAACGCCGGTTCATGTGTGCACGGCGCTTTCACCCGGGTGATTGCCGGTTCCGTGCCGTCCGCTCACCCCGCCACGACACATCCTTCGGGGCGTCCAGATCTCTTGCCACCGAGAGGAGCACGACGTGCGTACAGGCAAGGAATACCTCGCGGCACTGAACGACGGCCGCACGGTGTGGGTGGGTGACGAACTCGTCGACGACGTGTCCACGCACCCCAAGACCAGGGCGTACGCCCGGAGCATCGCGGACTTCTACGACCTGCACCACCGTCCCGACCTCCAGGACGTCATGACGTTCCTGGACGAGGACGGTATCCGGCGGTCCATGACATGGTTCCAGCACCGCTCCAAGGAGGATCTGCTGCGCAAGCGGCGCTACCTGGAGACGGTGCAGCGGGAACTGGGCGGCGGTGCGATCCCGCGAACGCCGGACGTCAACAACTACGTCCTGCTGACCTACGTCGACGATCCCGAGCCGTGGAGCAGCCAGTCCGTCGGGACCGACGGGCGGGACCTCACCCGTGGGATCCTCGACTTCTGGAACGTGATGCGGGACGGCGACCTCAACGCGACGCCGGCCTTCGTCGACCCGCAGGCGGACCGCTCGCGTGATTCCGCACAGGCCGTCTCCCCCGCACTGCGGGTGGTCGCCACCTCGGACGAGGGCATCACCGTGCGGGGTGTGAAGTCGATCAGCACCGGCGCGGCCTTCGGGGACTGGATCCACATCGGCGTCTTCTACCGCCCCGGCATCGTGTCGGAGCAGATCATCTACGGGGCGGTGAAGCCCAACACCCCCGGGGTCACCATCATCTGCCGCGAGAGCAACGTCCGCGACGGCGAGGAGGTGGAGCACCCGCTCGCCTCGCAGGGTGACGAGCTGGACAGCATCATCGTGTTCGAGGACGTGCTCATCCCCTGGAACCGGGTCTTCCACATCGGCAACCCCGAGCACGCCTCGCTGTACCCGCAGCGCGTCTTCGACTGGTTGCACTACCACTCGCTGGTGCGTGCCATGGTCAAGGCCGAGCTGATGCTCGGTCTGGCCCTGCTGATCACCGAGCACATCGGCACCTACCAACTGCCGCCCGTCCAGGCGCGGATCGCCAGGTTCGCCGGCTTCCTCCAGACCCTCAAGGCCCATGTGATCGCGTCGGAGGACGACGGCTTCTTCACTCCCGGCGGCATCTACAAGCCGAACGTCCTGATGTTCGACTTCGGGCGCGCGTACTACATCGAGCACATCACCGACCTGACCCACGAGCTCATCGACCTGTCCGGTCGTGCCGCGCTCATCTATCCCACCGAGGGGCAGTGGGAGCGGCCCGAACTGCGGCCCTGGCTGAGGGCGCTGCAGACCGGACCGGTCGGCAGGCCGCACGACCGGCTGAAGATCAGCCGGGTGATCCGCGACATGTTCCTGTCCGACTGGGGCGCCCGCATCAGCACCTTCGAGAACTTCAACGGCACGCCCCTGCTGGCCATCCGAAGCCTCACAATGAAACGTGCCGAGATGTCCCCCACCGGCAGTATGGCGGACCTCGCGCGCAAGGTCTGCGGCATCGAGAGCGTGAGCAACGACGGGGAGCAGGGGACCGCGTACCTGGCCCAGGCGGACTACGCCCGACGCCAGGACGCCTCTCGTCGGATCACCTCGTAGCAGGACGCCGGGCCCGGGTCAGAGCATGCCGCGCTCCCGGGCCCTGGCGACCGCTGCGCTCCGGTCGTGCGCACCGAGTTTTCGGAAGACCGCCCGTACCTGTGTCTTGACGGTGTTGTGGGACACATAGAACTCGGCGGCGATCTCACGCAGTGTCAGCGGGCCGCACAGGGCGCGGAGCACCCGGCGCTCGCCGAGCGACAGCTCCTGGGGGCCGGACACGACGAGCGGCACAACGGTGTCCTCGCCGACTCGCCCGAGCAGATCGGTGAGCACTCCTGATGACTCGCACCGGGCCGCTGCCCGCGCGGCCGCCTCACGGGCTTCCCGCGCGGCGTCCGCGTTGCGTCGCGCAGTGGCAAGTCGTGCCCGTGTGCCGTGATACAAGGCGTGCATCTGGGGTTCGCTGCCTGTCCTCGACGCGTCCGCCAGCGCCGCTTCCGCATCGGCCAGGGTCCGTTCGGCCTCATCGGCCCGTCCCTCATCGAGGAGCAGGCCGGCCCTGCCGATGTAGGCGGGCGCCGCGACGAAGTGCCGCTCCAGCCCGGCCGTCCCGGCCGCGTCCAGGGCTTGGTCGCTCAGCATGCGCGCCGGCTCATGGCGTCCGGCCAACAGGGCGCACAGCGCCCGCAGACCCAGCGCGCGCACGAGCGTCAGGCCGTGCCCGGCGGCATGCGCGTCACGGGTCGCCTCGCCGAGCAGCGCCTCGGCCTCCTCGTACCGGGAGGTCCACAGCAGAGCGGTACCGCGGGCCGTACAGGCCAGGGCCCGCCAGGAAGTCAACGGGACGGTGCCGGCGAAGACGGCTTCGGCGAGACGGTCGCCGGTCAGGACCTCTCCCTGCAGCCAGCAGGCCACGGCCCGGGCGACGGCCGCCGCATCGGACACCGTGCTGCCCTCGCCGACCTTCTCCGCTCCCGGCCCCCTGAGCCGGACCACGTCCAGCCAGCGCCGGGCCGTTTCCGGAGCACCCCCCGACAGGGCCGCCATCGCCGCCACGACGCACAGTCTTGCGTCGGCGGCGACCGTGCGGAGCGGCAAGAACTCCAGCCAGTGCCTGACTTCCCGACCGCGGCCTGCCGAGATGGCCTGTTCCCAGTCGTCAAGTATCGACGCGACGGCGGCGGCCTCGTCACCGCCGCGCACCCAGTGCCGTACGGCCGCGGTCGTCTCGCCCTGCCGTGAGTACCACCGAGCCACCGTTCGGTGCAACGACACGGCGGTCTCCCCTCCTTCGGATCCGAGGAGGTCGCAGAGGAGCGCGGACAGTGCGCGGTGACGCCGGTATGCCGAGGGATCGGCCGCTACCGGTACGAGCAGTTGGACGGTCCGTGCGAGCTCGCGCAGCAGTACGCCCGCCCGGTCCCCGGCGAGGGCCCGGCACGGCCCGGCACTCAACTCGTCGAGCACACTGGTGCGGAGCAGGAACTCGCGCTGTTCGGTGGTGAGCCGGTGGAGTACCTCGGTGGCCAGGTACTCGGTGACCGCTCTCCTGCCGCGGGCCAGGTCGGCCGCCGTGTCGGCGTCGTCCGACGAGCGAGCGAGGGTACGGCCCATGATGCACAGCGCCGCCGCCCATCCCTCGGTGGTCTCGTACACCGCGCTCAGCGTGTCCGGGGCCGGAGCGGACCCGAGCAGACCGGTGAGCACGGCCTGTGCCTCCTCGGGGGTGAAGGCCAGGTCGTGCCGGTCGAGTTCGGCGATCGCGCCCCGGGCGCGCAGGGTCGGTACGGGTCCACCCGGAACGTGACGGGTCGACAGAACGACGCGACAGCCCCGCGGGAGCCTTGTCAGGAAATCCGAAAGGCTGCGGACCGCATCGACGTCCGTGATCGATTCCACTCCGTCGAGGATCAGCGTGAGCGGTCCCTGTCCGTCCAGTCCGCTCACGAGGCTCGGCAGGATCTCCTCGAGCCACGTGTCGAGTGTCCACTCGCCGCGGTGGAGGTGGACGGGCAGCTCCGGCCGTACGTGCTGCAACGCCCGCAGGATGCCGCCCCAGAGCCGGCCCGGGGCGTTGTCGTACGCGTCCAGGCTGAGCCAGGCGCACGCGCCACGAGGTGCGAGACTTCGCGACCACTCGGTCAAAAGCACCGTCTTTCCGGCACCGGCGGGCGCGGAGACCACCACCACTGGCTCGGTCGACGCGTCCAGCCGGCGCAGCAGCCGGGGGCGGGTCAGGAGGTGCGGGGGCTGGTCCCCAGGACGCAGCTTGAAGGCCGGCACGGAACTGGTCATGGCACCTTCGGTGGAGTCGGGACTGGTGGAGCCCCCGGCGTCCGTGGCTCGCCTGCAGGAGCCGGACGCCGGGGGCCGTAGTGGACCGGGGCAGAGATACGGCAGCCTCCGTCGGGCCGCTGTCACCAGCGCTAGCAGGGGGGCCTGAGCGTGCCGAAGTCTCCGCCGAAGTGGAGCAGCGGCCGGCTTTCCAGCCGGTGTTCGAAGTGGCGGACGTCGCCCACGAATATGGTGTGATCGCCGCCGGGCAGTGTCGCGGCGACGTCGCACACGACAGATGCGATGGCGTCCTTCAGCACCGGCACGCCGTGGTCATCGATGGTCTCCACACCCGCGAACTTGTCCGGCTTGGAAACGGCGAAGTTCCGCGCGAGGTGCTCGCTGTCCTCGCCGAGGACGTTGACGGCGAAGCGACCATGTTCCGCGATCGCGGTCCGTGTGTAGAGTTGATTGCCGATGCACACGAGCAGTTGGAGCGGCTCCAGCGACAGCGCGGAGACGGCACTCGCCGTCATGCCGATGGGGGTGCTGCCCGAGCAAGTGGTGATCACGCTGACGCCTGTGGCGAGCCGGCTCATCGTGGCTCGGAACCCGAAGACGACATCAAGGGTTTCACTCATGTGAGGACCTCCGTGAATTCGGGGCTGAACCCCGTGGGGTGATGGAGTGTTCGACGTCGGCCGTTTTCACGGATGGCCGGCTCCCGTCGTGGTGACGCCGTGAGGATCAGTCCGTGACGCACGGTTCGAGGACGAAGGTGTGGCGCAGCAGCGTGTACGGCACGTCGGTCACGCCCCGGCAGGGCCCGGCGTCGGCCGGGTAGGTGTCGTAGCGGTCGACCAGCGACTCCTTGACGCCGAACACCGGATCGGTGTCCAGGTGCGGGTCGTCCGAGGGGAAGAGCATGGTGGTCACGCGCTGGAATCCCGGCGCTTCGATCAGCAGGTGCACATGGGCGGGACGCATGAGCGACCTGCTGGTCGCGCTCATGAGTTCGCCGACCGGGCCGTCACCGGGTATCGGGTAGCTGGACGGGCGGATGGAACGGAAAGCGAAGTGCCCCGTCTCGTCGGTGCGGAACAGCGCGCGCATGGCCGGCTCGTCCAGGCCGGGCACCTCCACGTCGTAGTGGCCGTCCGAGTCGCTGTGCCAGACGTCCACCGCCGCGTCGGCCACCGGCGCTCCCTCGTGGTCCACGACCCGTCCCTCGAAGAACAGCGGGGTACCGGACAGGCCCCCGGAGATGTCGGCGGCATCGGCCTGCTGCGGCCTGTCCTCTCTGAAGTACGGGCCCAGCACGCTGTTCTGGGTGGCCTGGCTGGGGCGCCGGTTGGTCAGGGCGTCGACCAGCATGGTGACTCCGAGCACGTCGGACAGCAGGATGAACTCCTGACGCGTCGGGGTGCACGTCTGCCCGGTCCGCGTCAGGAAGTCGACTCCCCGGGCCCATTCGTCCTGCGTCAGTTCGACGTCGCGGACGAAGGCGTGCAGGTGCCGCACCAGTGATTCCAGGATCTCGGCGACGCGGGAGTCCTTGGTGCCCCGCATGGTCGAGATCACGGCCTCGGTGATGGTGTCACTGGTCAGATCACGCATGGCGCGCTCCCGTGGTGGTGAAGTGGTGGACCGCGGACCCGGTCCGGGGACGTCCGTCGCCGGATGATGTGCACGGTGGCTGTCCGGCCCAGGCGCGGGCCAAGAGGGCGCGTACCGCCGTCCGTTCCACTGGTCGCGGGTTCCAGTAGCCGTCCCGCACGATGAGTTCGGCCGCCTGCTCGATGCCCGATTCCGGCATGCCGAGGTCCCGCAGCGCCCTGGGGGCGCCGAGCCGTCCCGCGAAGTCGAAGAGTCCCTTCGCGGCGTCGGCCGCCGACAGCGCCCTTGCGATGCGTGCCATGGCCTCGGGCGCCGCCGGTGCGTTGTAGGCGGCGACGTGCGGGAGCACGACCGTGTGGGTTTCGGCGTGCGGAAGCCCGAACGTGCCGCCCAGGACGTGGCACACTTTGTGGTGCAGGGCCATGCCCACGGTGCCGAGGCAGCTGCCCGCCAGCCATGCCCCGTACAGGGCGTCGGCCCGCGCCTCGCCGTCGTCCGGACGTTGTACGACGACCGGGAGGGAGCGGACGAGGGATTCGAGCGCTTCACCGGCCATCAGGAAGGCGAGCGGGTCCCGGTCCTGTGCGTAGAGTGCCTCCACGGCGTGCGCCATCGCGTTGATGCCGCTGACCACCGAGGCCGCCGCGGGAAACGTGAACGTCAGGTCGACGTCGTACACCACGGTCTTCGGCAGCACTTCCGGCAGCCGGCGGGTCGTCTTCCGGCGCCCTTCGGTCTCTCCGAGGATCGGCGTCATCTCCGAGCCGGCGTAGGTGGTGGGCAACGCCAGCTGTGGCAGCCCGGTCCGCAGGGCGATCGCCTTGCCGAGGCCGATCGTCGAGCCACCGCCGATGGCGAGCACCGAGTCCGCTCCCACGGTTCTGGCATACGCGACCGCCTTCTCCGTGACCTCGACGGGCGTGTGCGGAGCAGCCTCCGTGAAAGTTCCCACCGCCGCCGTACCCAGTACGTCGTGTACCTCCGCTGCCTGGCCCGCTTGACCGGGTGTGCACAGGATGAGCACCCGACGGCATCCGAGGGCATCAGCCTCCTCAGGGATACGGCTGCGCGTACCGCTGCCGAAGACCACCTTGGTGATCTGTCCCCGATGCGCGAATGTCTTCATGAGAATTCCCCAGTCCCGCCGTCTGCTTGGAACCAAGACTTTCGATGCCTGAATGACGGGGGTCAACGTAATCCGCGAGGGATAACGGGCACCGGAGTTGAAATACCTTGTTCGTGCGACAGGCTCCGCGCCCGAGGCCTCCGGCTCTCGACGGACATCACTCGTCTGCGCGATGCGGTGGGTGTCCGGGGGGCGCGATCGTGGATCCGGACCTCTGTCAGGTGGAGATGCCGGTGGAGGTCACCGGAACGGCGTCCGAGGGGTCCGCATTCACGAGCGGCGAGGGTTCAGGTCAGGGGCCGAACCCAGGAATACGGCCGCTGTCCCCCACCCAGGAGGCACCATGACCGGAACCGGACCCGACTGCGAGGCCCACCCCGACGTGCAGGCCCGCTTCGAAACGGCACTGGTACACCGTGACCGGCTTTTCGCGGCCGCCGTGCGGATGAGCCGAGGACCTGCTCCAGGAGACGTACGCCCGGGCCTACGCCTCGGCCGAGGCGCTCGACCACCTGCCGGACTCGGATGTCAAGGCGGCGCTGCAAGCCGTCCCGGAGGACTTCCGGACGGCGGTGTACCTCTTCGACGTCGAGGGCATCACCACCCGTGAGATCGCCGACATCATGCAGACTCCCCTCGGCACCGTGCTGTCCCGACTGCACCGGGGTCAGCGACGGCTGCGCTCGCTGCTGGAGGGCTACGCCGCCCCCAGGAGCACCGTCTCGTCCCGGCGGGCCACGTTCGAGGCAGTGGGTCCCCGCCACGGGCCGGTGAGCGAGGTCACCCGGGACGGCGGCGGAAGGCGGGAGCATGCAGGGCAGCGGTGTTCCAAGAGCGCATGGAACACCCATGACAGCCCTCCGGCCCGGTGTCCGGGACAGCCTGGGCCGGAGGGCTCGACTCCCGTACCCAGTGAGGCTCGGCGGTGCCCGTGTCCACGCGGCTGGGCTGTCGTCCCGACGATCCCTACGCGATCCGTGCGACTTTCCGCGTCGACGGTGACCGGGCGGTCGAGTGGTCCTTCGCCCGTGAGCTCCTGATGGAGGGGCTGCTCCATCCGGTCGGTATCGGCGACGTCCGCCGGCGCCCCGCTTGGCACCAGGGACAGCACTTGATGCAGATGGTCCTCACGCCGCCCGCAGGACGGGTCGCCGAGGGCGGTCTGCCCTGGTGCTACGACGGCTCCCGCGGGGTCGCACTGGCCTCGTCGGCCGAGGAGGCGCGACGTTCGACCCGGCGATCCTCAACCCGCAGGGCGGCGCCATCGCGCTCGGCCACCCCCTCGGCGCCTCCGTCGCCCGCCTCGCCGGCACCGTCGCCCACCAGCTCGCCCGCCGCGGCTCCGGCACGGGCGGGACGAGCAGAGAATCGGCAGCGGCCTGCGCGCGGGGTCGGCTGGTGCGGACGTACGGTACTGATATGTGCGCCATGCGGGAAGGCGGCGCGGCGCAGCCCCACGGGCCCCGCTCCCCTTCACCCACCGCCGGGTCACTGCGCCGGGCCGAGCTGGACCGGCTGCTGGAGCTCGCCGTGCGCGACACCGGCGTGTACGCGGGAGCGGTCTTCCTGCTGGCATCCGACGGCCAGACCCTGCGGCTGGAGGTGACCGCTGGCATGCCGGCGGAGTATCTCGCGCCCTGGTTCGGGGTCCCGCTGTCGAGCCGCTTTCCCGTGACCGATGCGGTGCGCGAGCGGCGGCTCGTCTGGCTCGGCGACCCGGAGGACCTCGCCCGTCGCTATCCCCGCACGGCGATCGCCCTGCCCTACCGCCATGCGGTGGTCGCGGCACCGCTGCTCACCGGAACCACGGTCTGGGGCGCGCTGCTGCTGCTCTGGCCCGGCGCCGGCGCCACCAGTACCGACGGCCCGAGCCCTGAACGGGCCCGTGCCGCCGGTCGGCGTCTGGCACGGTTCCTGCGCGACGCCGCCGACACCGGCCACGCCGTCGGCCCGGGGTCCGCACCCCGCACCCTGGTGCAGCCGCCGGCCGGCAGGCGGGGGGCGGCCGAGGCGCTCGCCGCGGCCGACCTCGTCGAGCGGCTGCCCTGGGGCAGTTGCTCCCTCGACCTCCAGGGCAGGTTCACCTACGTCAGCGCCACCGCCGCCGCTTTACTGGGCGCGAGCAGTCCCGACGATCTGATCGGCACGCGTCCCTGGCAGTCCTTGCCCTGGTGCACCGACCCGGCCTTCGAGGACCACTTCCGCGCCACCGTGGTCAGCCGGAAACCCGGCTACTACAGCGCCATGCGCCCGCCGGACCAGTGGCTCGCGTTCGAGCTCTATCCCGACGGCTCGGGGGTGAGCCTCCGCATAGCGCCGACCGATCCGGGCGGGGAATTCTCGCAGCCGGGGCCCAACGTGAGGGAGACGTTCCGGGGCGAGCCGATCCGCCTGGGCGAGGTCTACCAGGTGCTGCACCTGGCCGCCGCCCTGTCGGAAACCGTGGGCGTGTCAGACGTGGTCGATCTGGTCACCGAGGAGATGCTGCCGGCGTTCGGAGCCCGGACCGTCGCCCTGCTCGCGGCCGAGGACGGCAGAATGCGGGTCATCGGCCGCAGCGGCTACCACCCCTCGCTGCTCGAACACTTCGACGGCGTGCCGCTGACCCACCCGGCACCCGCGGTCCGGGTCCTCGCCACCGGCGTGCCCAGTTTCTTCGCCTCCTTCGACGAGCTGTCCCGGGCCTACCCGCCCGCCCCGCATCAGAAGGGTCTGCATGCCTGGGCGTTTCTGCCGCTGATCGCCTCCGGGCGTCCGGTGGGCTCGTGCGTGTTCGCCTTCGACCGGCCCCACCCCTTTCCCGACCAGCAGCGGGTCGTCTTCATCGCGCTCGCGGGACTGATCGCGCAGGCGCTGGAACGGGCCCGCCTGTACGACACCAGCAACGAACTCGCCAAGACCCTGCAGGCGGCCCTGCTCCCCGACTCGCTGCCCGACCTTCCTGGACTGGATGTGGCGGCCCGTTATCTGCCCAGCGTCCGCGGCATGGACATCGGCGGCGACTTCTACGACCTGGTCCGGGTCGACGACACCACCGCAGCCGCGGTCATCGGCGACGTCCAGGGCCACAACGTCACCGCCGCCGCGCTCATGGGCCGGGTGCGCCCCGCCATCCGCTCCCACGCCGCCTCGGGGGCCACGCCGTCACAGGCCCTCACGCAGGCCAACCGCCAGCTGGTCGCCATGGCCCCGGGCCGCTTCGTCAGTTGCCTCTACGCCCACCTCGACCTCGCACACCACCGAGCCGTCCTCGCCACCGCCGGCCATCCCCCGCCCGTTCTGCGTCATCCGGACG
Organism: Streptomyces sp. NPDC020958; assembly: GCF_055562175.1. NCBI lineage: Bacteria > Bacillati > Actinomycetota > Actinomycetes > Kitasatosporales > Streptomycetaceae > Streptomyces > Streptomyces sp. NPDC020958. The sequence continues at coordinate 13,977 of NZ_JBVHFU010000025.1, forward strand.
GGCACGCCGAGGTCCTTCCGCTCCGGCCCGGCGTGCTGCTCGGCATCGACCCCGACGCGGACTACCCCGCCACCGAGATCCCGCTGACCCCCGGCACCCTCCTCGCCCTGTACACCGACGGTCTCGTCGAGACTCCCGGGGTCGACATGGACGACGCCATGTCCGAGCTTGCCACCCAACTCGCCCGGGCCTCGGCCCAGCCCATGGACCGGCTCGCCACGACCCTGATCGACCACGCACGGCAGACCGCGCCCCGGACGGACGACATCGCCCTGCTGCTCATCGGGCTCGCCGCCGTCGGCCAGGGCGTGCCTTGACAGCCAGGAGACGGAGGGCAACGATGGGAACTATGGAAACTAATCAAGTTTCTGAAGTTTCCCCCAGTGACGAGCGGCGTGCGAACGTGATCGTGGAGGCGGCCGGCCGGCTGTTCTTCGGGGCGGGTTTCACGCGGGTGAGCATGGACGATCTCGCTCGTGAGCTCGGGATGAGCAAGAAGACGATCTACCGTCATTTCCCTGACAAGCGCAGCCTGCTGGCCGCGGTGCTGGACCGCCAGTTCGCCGCGGTGGAGCGCACGTTGGAGGCGGCGGCCGAGGAGGCGGAAGGACGGCCGTTCGGTGTGCGGGTGCAGCGGTTCCTGATCGCGGCGGGCAGTGAGCTCGGGCGGATCGGCGCGCCTCAACTCGCGACGGGGCGGGGCGACGCGATGCTACGCCAGTACGTGGAGCGGCGTGTGGACGCGGTGGTCTACCGGCGGCTCGACGAGCTGTTCCAGGAGGGACACCGGCAGGGCTTGCTGCCGGCACCGCCCGAACTGCTGAGTGAGATCACCCGCGGCGCGTTGGAGCGGCTGCTCATGTCGGAGTTGCCGCGTGATCTGGACTGGACCGCGGCCGATCTGCTGCGGGCGACCGTCGACACCGTGCTGTACGGGGCGATCCGCCCGACAGGCAGGGGCATCGACGACGAACACCCCCGGGTGGTCATCCCGACGGCCCGCGACGACGATCAGGAGGTGGGCCCATGACCGGGACGACCGGCAGGGTGGCATTGGTGACGGGGGCCAGCAGCGGAATCGGCGCGGCAACGGCGCGGCTTCTGGCCGCGCGAGGAATGCGCGTGGTGGTCAACTACCTGCGCAACACCGAGGCGGCCGAGGAGGTCGTGGCCGACGTCGAGGCCGCGGGCGGCCAGGCCATGTCCATGCAGGCCGACGTGCGCGACAAGGCGGCCGTCGAGAGCATGGTCGGACAGGTCGAGGCGGCCTGGGGCGGCATCGACGTGCTCGTGCACAACGCGCTCATCCCGTATGCGGTCAAGCCGTTCCAGGACATGACGTGGGAAGAACTGGGGGGCAAGATCGACGCCGAGATGCACGCGGCGTTCGCGGTCACCAAAGCCGTACTGCCCACGATGACCGAACGAGGGCGGGGACGCCTCATCTACATCGGCACCGGACTCAGCCGCCTGCCTCGGGCGGGCATGATCGCGCTGGGCGTTTCCAAGGCCGCACTCGAGCAGTTCGCCCGGTACCTCGCCCAGGAACTCGGCCCGCAGGGCATCACGGTCAACGTCGTCTCGCCCGGCCCGGTGGAGTCCCGCACCGCCGATGCCGTGCTCGACGACGCGACGAGGCAGCGGCAGGTGGCCGCCACCCCCTTGGGCCGCCTGGCCCACCCGGCCGACGTCGCCCAGGCGGTCGCCTTCTACGCCGCCGAGGACAACTCCTTCATGACCGGTACCACGGCCGCGGTCAACGGCGGCATGGCCATGTACTGACGCCCCGCTGACCTCCGCGCACACGGCACAACCCTTAAACGATCGAGGAAAGACGTTCATGCACACGATCGACCTGGCCTACGTCGGACGAGGCCTGCACGAGGAGCTGGCCGCCTACATCGCCGACCAGCAGGACTACTACGCCGAGGAGGGTGTCCACGTCGCGCTGCGCGACGGCTGCAACTGGGACGTGGAACGGCTGCGCCACTGCGCCACCATCGGGCTCGGCCGGGCACTGCTGTCACGACTGACCGACGGCACCCCGTGGGTCGCCCTGAGTGTCAACACCCACCGTCCGCTGTTCTGGTTCCTGGCCCGCCCCGGTCTGACCTCCCTGGCCGACCTGGCCGGGCGACGGCTGGCGGTCCACGCCCCGCACACCCCGCCCGGCGCATTCGCCAGGATCGTACTGCGAAAGGCAGGCCTCGACCCGGACCGTGACGTGAAGACCATCGTCCGCTCGCCCGGCGACTACGGCATGGATCTGCGCCGGCTCAGCGACGGCAGCATCGACGCCGCCTACGTCGGCAGCACCATGGCACCGGAGGCGGTGGCAGCCGAGCACGGCTGGCAGGTGCTGGCCTGGGTCGGCGACCACTTCCAGATCCCCACCGTGGGCGTGGCCGTCGACCCCACCTACATCTCACCGGACGACCCTGCGGTCCAGGCCGTCGTACGAGCCCACCGGCGCGCCCTTCAGGTGATCCACGACGACCCCGAGACCACGGTGCGCCACATGCAGACGTTCCTCGGCGGACAGACCGCGCAAGAGGCCCGAGCCCACTACGACACGTTCATCGCGCCGTATTTCACCGCGGACGGCCAGGCCGACCTCACTGTCGGCGAGAAGGCGATCACTGCGGTCGCCGCCGAACTCGGCGTCCCTGCCACCGTCACCGCGGCCGAGTTCTGCCGCACCGCGGCCACGGCCCAGGCATCGGGAGTCGAGTCGTAGGCGAAGCCCTGGGCCCGCGGGCCGCTGATGTCACTCCGGTGACCGCGACGGCGGCGTGGTCTTGGCAGGCATATGGGCGTACTCGCCCGTGAGGACAACGCGCGAAGTGGCGGCGACGCTCTCTTCCAGGACACCTGGGTCGGCCGCGGCGGCGCCGTGCGGTGGGCCAGGCTGGAACATCCAGGGCTTGGCCTCGGACGTGCCGGACAGCATGCTCGGCCGCGATCCGGTGATCGGCGTTTAGGCACCGGTCGGTGTCCGACGCGAGGACACACCCGCGCTGCTCCTGCTCGCAGGTAGAGGATCAGGGATTGCGTCGGCGCCCGACGGCTCGCGTCGGTGCCGGGGAACGGCGGCTTCCGTCGGCGGGGACTCGGTCTCTGCCGTCGGTACGGGTCGCCGGCGGGCAGCCAGGCGTCGGCGGCGTGTATGCCGAGGTCTACGACGCCGTCACACAGGGCGTCCAGGGCAGCGATGACCGCCGCGCGTGCCTCGGCGAGTTGATGATCGGACGGTCGCTGCGGCGGACGTGGTCGAAGAAGGCCGGGCCGGTGATGCCGCCGTCCGACATGGGCACGGCTCGGGCTCCGGTGTCACGGGCGAGTTCTTCGGCGCAGACGTTCCAGGACGACCAGGACGTGATGTCGTCGTCGAGGAGAACCGCGATGTCCCGGGCCCGCACGGGGCTGGCGTCGTCTCCCTTGGCGACGGCACAGAGCCGATCGGCGCCGAGGATCCGGGCGTTCAGGCGGTGCCGTCATATCCTCGGCCCGTACCCAGCACACCGCGAGATCGAGGCTGCCGTCGGCCACCCGGGCTGCCTGGGTGTGGGACGGGGCGACCCAGGCGTAGATGTGGATCTGAGCCACCGCGGAGGTACGAACGGTCAGGTCTCCGGGCAGCCGGTTGACGTGGCCGAGCCGGACCGGTTCGGAGCCGGACAGCCGGCCGGCGCGGCGCTTGAGGTCATCCGCCCGTTCCAGCAGAGCGCTGATCTGCTCGTCATGCTACGCGCGGTGGGAGGTGTCCCCTACCAGCAAGGAGGGAGCTGGTCGTGGCAACGTCCCTGGCAGCAGAGCCAGGATGGAGGCACAGAGGCGATGACGGGGCACCGAACGGCCCTACCAGGCGGATCCAGTGACTCCGGCGTGGATCCGAGAGGAGCGAGGAGATGCCAGAGTTCCTGGTGCAGATCACCACCACCGTCCCCGAGGGCGTCGGTCCGGACGAGGTCGAGCGCCGCCGAGCCGCCGAGGCCGTCCGGGCGGCGGAACTGGCCGCTTCCGGCCATCTGTACCGGCTGTGGCGTCCGGTCGGCGAGCTGCGCAGCATCGGCATATGGCGGGCCGCCGACGAAGCCGAGCTGCACGAGAAGATACTCGGCACACTGCCGCTCCGGTCCTGGATGACCTTCACCGTCACCGCACTGGTGCCCCACCCCAACGACCCGGGCACGGTCGGCGCGGCGCAGTGACCGGCACCTGTGCAGGGGCCATCGCCGTCACCCATGGCTGCGGCGCCGAGGCCTTCGTCAACCAAGGTCTGCACCTCGTCAGAGGGATGTCCACATGAGTTCGCCGGACCTGGCCTGTCGTCCGTTCGTCCGCACCGCACGCTGCACTCGCCGCGCGGCCACGCGGCCCAGGCCGCCGCGGCACTGGCGGCAGGCATGGGCGTCGGCCGCTTCGTCTACACACCGATCCTGCCTCTGATGCACGCGCAGGCAGGGCTGTCCGCGAGTGCCGGTGCGAACCTGGCCACCGCCAACCATGTGGGCTATCTGGTCGGCGCGCCGACGGGCATCCTCGTCCCGGCACTGGTCCGCTCCTTCGCGTCTCCCTGGTGGTACTGACCGCCACTCTGGCGGGGATGCCCACCATCCACAGCACCGGCGCGTGGCTTGCGCTCCGGCTGCTCGCCGGGATCACCAGCGCCCTGATCTTCGTCATCGCGGTCAGCTCCCTCCTCGGCCACCTCAGGCAGCACCCCACCCACCTGACCGGCTGGGCCTTCGGAGGCGTCGGCGCCGGGATCGCCCTGTCCGGTCTGGTCGTCCTCTTCCTGCGCGCCTTCGGCGACTGGCGCTCCGCCTGGTGGGCTCGGCCGCGCTCTGCGCGCTCATGACCGTCGCCTGCTGGACCTTGCGTCCGGAGGAAACGCCCGCACCGTCCGGCGGCGGGGCAGGCTCGCATCCCAGGACACGGGTACACCGCTGGTTCGGCGCTCTGTTCGTCAGCTACACGCTGGAGGGCATCGGGTACACCGTCGCCGGCCCCTTCCTCGTCGCCGCGATCGGACAAGGCTCCCCGGGCTGGGTCGGCAGTGGCGCCTGGGTGCTGGCCGGACTGGCCGCCGTGCCGTCCTCGGCGCTGTGGGCATGGTTCGGGCATCGCTGGGTCCCGCCCCGGCCTGCTGCTCACCGCGCTGGTCATCCAGGCCGTCGGCATCGCCCTCCCCGCCGTCGTCGGCGGGGTGCCGGCCGCACTGGTCTCCGCGATCCTGTTCGGCGCGACGTTCACCGGCATCAGCACCCTCACCCTTGCCGCGGGCGCTCATCTGCGGTTCCCGCGGTCGGTCGCGCTGCTGACCGCCGGCTACTCCGCCGGCCAGATACTCGGCCCGCTGGCCGTCACCCCCTTGCTCCACCACGGCTACCACCAGGCTCTGATCCTGGCCTCGGCGGTGGTCCTGGCCGGCACGGTCGCCGCCGTGCTCCGCGTCGGCTTCCCCCACACGATGCCGGTCGTGGACCAGAGCCCTTCGGCACGATCATCTGCCGGGTAGGTGGGGCAGTCCGCACCGGTGTACGCCTGCCCCGTACCGGACGAGGACGAGGCCTGAGGAGACCGGGCCCTCCCGGGCCGCCGCAGCCGCCGGGAGCAGTCGCGCAGAGGCGAACATCACCTGGCCTTCCATCTGGGCCACGACGGCGCGTGCCGCCTCACGGGCGTCGGCCATGCCGACCTCGCCGCGTTCAAGGGTCTCGGCGATGACCGACTCCACCATGTCGACCTGGGCGTCGAAGACTCCTGCAGCCGCTCGCGGACCGCCTCGGTCTGGTTGCTCAGCTCCAGAGTGAGGGGCCCGAACAGACGGCCGGCCACGGTGCCGCAGCCCAGCCGGACGGCACGCTGGCCTGCCTCCGTCTCCGCGAACAGCCGCCGCCACCGCCGTAACGGCTCCGCGGCACCGGTCAGGGCCTGTGTCCAGTCGCGCTGCCTACGAGCGGATCAAGTGACGTCACACGATCGGCCGGACGGCTCCTGGGTGTCCAGTCCCGGACCGAGGTGCCGGCGCATCAGCGCCTGCGCGGTCGTCTCGGCAGCGGCGAACCTGGAGCGTCCTGCGTCGGTCAGGGTGGCCTCGACCGTCCTGCGGTCTCCGGCACGACGATGGCGATCAATCAGTCCAGCCGCCTGCAGACCCCGGAGGAGGTAGGACATCCGGTCGCCGGATTCCTGGAGGAACTCCGCCAGCTTGGCAACGGGCACAGATCCGCTCGCGGCCTCGGCGAGCGCGCCGAGAATGAGGTAGTCATGGAGCGACAGTCCGTGCCGCACCCGCAACTCACCGTGCACGAGGCCCAAGGTCCGCAAGACCCCTGCAAACTGCCGTCGCGGGGTTTCCGACACATCGGAGTCGATCATATTCCTTCCCAGGGGTCGGTTCTCCGGCCGCAAGCTCGTGGCCGGAGCATCACAACCAGATCCCATACGACGTCGATCCCGGGGCGGACGGACACGAAGCCCTCGGATCAGGACGGCGTCACCCGCCCGTACTCCGACTGTGCGACGACGGCAGGCAGCAGGCCGTCACCCGGCCGATGTCCCGATGTGAGGCCGTCGTGGCGCGCCCGACCCTCCGGCTTCGCGCTCCCGGCGTCCTAGCGTCGTCGGTGCGACGCGGTCGAACGGGTCGGTCTCCGCAACGGCCACCGTAGCCGCGTCCGCCGTCCCAAGGCTTCGCAGAGGAAAGAAGGCGTTCGCGCCATGGCGTCGCAATCAGACACCGCTCGAGCAGCGTCTCACTGGCTGGACTTCGGGCTCAACGAATGGGTCGTGGACGAGCAGCGGCGGCGTTACCTCCAGGACCCCGGCTCCGTCGACCAGACGTGGAGGGACTTCTTCACCACTCTGGTGTCCCCGACCGCCGCGGCCTCCCTGACCGCCTCAGCCCACCACCGCAAGGGCACCGACGAGGCGGCGCTCAAGGCGGTCCGGGTCGCGGCGCTCATCCACGCGTATCGTGTGCGCGGGCATCTGATGGCCGGAACGGACCCGCTCACGACCCGGCCAGCCGCAGCACATCCGGAGCTCGACATCGCCGCGTTCGGACTTGGCGACGCGGACCGGGCGGAGGACTTCGCCGTGGACGGGTTCGCCGGGCGCGCCACGATGACACTCGACGAAGTGCTGGGCGCATTGCGGGAGTTCTACTGCCGCACCGCCGGGTTCGAGTACATGCACATCCAGGACGCCGCGGAACGCCGCTGGATCCAGCAGCGCGTCGAGGGCCCGCAGCGCCGCCCGGACCGTGCCGGACAGCTGCGGATCCTCTACCGGTTGGGGGCCGCGGAGGCCTTCGAGACGTTCCTGCAGACCAAGTACGTGGGCCAGAAGCGGTACTCGCTCGAAGGCGGCGAGTCGGCCATCGTGCTGCTCGACGCCCTGTTGCTCCGCGCCATCGAAGACGGTGCCCAAGAAGCCGTCATCGGGATGGCGCACCGCGGCCGGCTGAACGTCCTGGCCAACATCATCGGCAAGTCCTACGGCCAGATCTTCGACGAGTTCGAGGACGCGGCGGACATCCGGTCGGTCCAGGGCTCGGGGGACGTGAAGTACCACCTCGGCGCGGAGGGGACCTACCGTGCCCTGGACGGCGGCACCATCGCCGTCTCGGTCGTGGCGAACCCCTCGCACCTGGAGATCGTGGGGCCGGTGACCCAGGGCGTGGTGCGCGCCAAGCAGGATCTGGCCGGGGACCAGGGAGAGCCCTTCCCCGTACTGCCGGTCGTCCTCCACGGCGACGCGGCCTTCGCCGGCCAGGGCGTGGTCGCCGAGACCCTGAACATGTCGCAACTGCCGGGCTACCGCACGGGCGGGACGGTCCACGTGGTCGTCAACAACCAGGTCGGCTTCACCACCCTGCCCGCAAACGGCCGTTCGAGCACGTACGCCACCCATGTGGCACGGATGGTGGAGGCCCCCATCTTCCACGTCAACGGCGACGACCCCGAAGCCGTCGACCGCGTCGCACGGATGGCCTTCGACTACCGCCAGACGTTCCACAAGGACGTTGTGGTCGATCTGGTGTGCTACCGGCGCCACGGGCACAGCGAGGTCGACGACCCGTCCATCACGCAGCCGATGATGTACGAACGCATCGACGCCAAGGATTCGGTGCGCACACTGTACGCCGCGGCCCTCATACGCCGCGGGGACATCGGCGAGCGGCAGGCGGACAGTGCACGCCGCAACTACCAGGATCACCTCGAACGGGCCTTCGCCGAGACCCGGGCGCTGCCCGCTCTCGCACCGGCCGAAGAGCTTCCCGGCGCCGACGCCGGGCAGGCGGCCACCCAGCGCACGGCGACCGCGATCGACGAGGCGAAGGCCCGTCAGGTCATCGCATCGCAGTCCGACCTGCCGCAGGGCTTCACCGTGCACCCGCGTGTCCTGCCGCAGCTCCACCGGCGCACGGCGACGCTCGACACCGGCACCGTCGACTGGGCCACCGCGGAGACACTGGCGATCGGTTCGCTGCTGCTGGACGGCGTCCCGGTACGGCTGGCCGGACAGGACTCCCGGCGCGGCACCTTCGGCCAGCGCCACGCCGTACTGACCGACCGGCGCACCGGCGCGGAGCACACGCCGCTGAACTCCCTCAGCCCGCAGGCCGCCGGCTTCGCACCGTACGACTCGATGCTGTCCGAACTGGCAGCGCTGGCCTTCGAGTACGGCTATGCGCAGGCCCGTCCGGAAGCCCTGGTGCTGTGGGAGGCCCAGTTCGGTGACTTCGCCAACGGCGCGCAGACGGTCGTCGACGAGTACATCGCCTCGTCCGAGCAGAAGTGGGGCCAGCGCTCCGCAGTGACCATGCTGCTGCCCCACGGCCTGGAAGGCCAGGGCCCCGACCACTCCTCCGCCCGGATCGAACGCTTCCTGCAACTGTGCGCGCAGGACAACATGACCGTGGCCATGCCCTCCCTGCCGGGCAACTACTTCCATCTGCTCAGGCAGCAGGCGCTGGACGGCCGCAGGCCACTGGTGGTCTTCACCCCGAAGTCGATGCTGCGGTCGAAGGCGGCCGTCTCCGCCCTGGCCGAATTCACCCAGGGCGGCTTCCGCCCGGTCCTGCCGGACGACTCGACGGACCCGACCCGTGTCTCGCGCGTGCTGCTGTGCTCGGGCAAGGTCTTCTACGACCTCGACGCCCACCGGCACGCCGCGGGCTCGACCGACACGGCGATCGTCCGCGTGGAGCGCCTCTACCCGTTCCCCGACGAGGAACTCGCGGCGGAACTCGCCCACTTCCCCGCGGCCGCGGACGTGCGGTGGGTGCAGGAGGAACCGGAGAACCAGGGTGCGTGGTCGTTCGTCGCGCCGCGTCTGCACCGGCTGACCCGACGCGCCGTGGAGTGCGTGAGCCGGCCCGAGGCGCCCGCGCCCGCGGCCGGCTCGGCCCGCCGGCACGGCGTGGAGCAGAAGGCTCTCGTGACATCGGCCTTCCAGTGATCAGCGGCTCGCACGCGTCGGCCGAGCAGAACGGGGAGGACCACCTGCACGGCACGGCATCATCGCCCCGCAGACCGGGCACCCTCTGCCACCCGGGCTTAGGCCCCTGGCCCGCGCGGCCGTCATCACGGTACCCACCGGTCCCCGTACCACCCACGCACCCAAAAGGCAGTGAATTTCACATACCAGTAAAATGCTTCTACTGCGCAAGCGGCCGGAGGATGCGTCATGTCCGAGATCATCTGCCGCAGAATCGACGAGCAGACGCCAAGCGAGGACGGCGAGGTCGGCGAGCGCGTGCTGGTCGACCGGGTCTGGCCGGAAGGTCTGCGCCGGCACGGCGCACCGCTCGACGAGTGGCTGCGTGAGGTCGCCCCCTCCATCGAGCTGCAGCGCTGGTACGGCCACCACCCCCGGCGGTTCGGTGAGTTCCGCCGCCGCTATCTGACCGAACTGGGCGATCAACGGCACAAATACGCAGCTGCCCGGCTTCGGGACCTGGCCCGGCACAGCAGCCTCACCCTGCTGACCTCCACCCAGGACATGGACCACAGCCATACCGCGGTCCTGGCCGAATGGCTCACCGAACCCGGCTCTCACGATGACCGGCGCCCGGATTCCGCCCTTCCCGAGCGCGGACGCACCGCTCCCGGTTCCCGGCCGCCCGGGCACCGCGCGGCGGTCTCCGCCGCGGTGGCCGATCTCAACGCGGGCGCACTCGCGTTCGTGATGGGCACCGGCATCGTCTCCACGGCCCTGTACGTCAACGGCGCCGACACCGCCTCCGCCGTACTGCTGTGGGTGGCCCTGGCCGGTTATGCCGTACTGGTGCCCGCCTACGGCTGGCGGCTGCTGCGCCGACGCGACCGGTTCGTCGCGGATCTCCTCGGGCCGCGTGCCTTCGCGTTCCTCACCCTCGCGATCTCTTCGAACGTGCTGGCTGCTCGCTTCGTGCCGGCGGGACACACCGCGGTCGCCGGGGCGTTCCTGGCGTTCGGAACGCTGGGGTGGGTGGTGCTGGACTACGGCATCCCGCTCGCGCTCATCACCACGCTGAAGCGGGGCCCCTCGCTCGACCAGGTGAACGGCACCTGGTTCCTGTGGTCGGTGGGAACTGAGTCGGTGGCGGTCGCGGCGGCATCGCTGGCCCGGGTGACCCCGGGACACGCACTGGCCGTCCTGGCAGTGGTGTGCTGGGCCGTCGGCCTGATGCAGTACCTGCTGACCGCCGCGCTGGTCCTGGCCCGGCTGCTGGTCCGGCCGGTGCAGCCGGAAGGACTCATGACATCCGTATGGATCTTCATGGGGGCGGCGGCGATCGCCGTACTCGCCGGAGTCCGGCTGATCGCACTCCATCCAGGCACCACGATCTTGTCGCGCCCGCTCGTCATCGGGACGTCCGTCGTCCTGTGGGCGTTCTCAAGCTGGCTGGTTCCGCTCCTGCTGGCTCTGGGCGTTTGGCGGCACGCGCTGCGCCGTATCCCGCTGCGCTACGAGCTCGGCTGGTGGAACCTCGTCTTCCCGGTCGGCATGTATGCGGTCACCACGCATGAGCTGGGACGCGCGACCGCAACCTCGTGGATGACGAGCGTGGGCCGCTGGGAGGTCTGGATCGCGGCGGTGTTCTGGGCTGTCGTGTTCGCCGCCATGGTGGCAGCCAGACTCCGGGCCCGCCCCACGACCGCGCGCGGATCCGCCGGTGCGGGGCAGGCGGCCCGCCCGCAGAGCACGGCCTCGACGGCGACCGGGGCGCTGCCGTAGGCACGTGTCGCGGTGCGGCGTGAATCCGGCTGCCCGTCGGCAGGCAGCCGGGTTCGCGCGACGCGTCCGTGTCATGCGGAGCGTTCCACGGGCGCTGTCAGCGGCGGGCGCGCTCACGCTGCCGGACAGCATGGCGCAGGGAGCGCCAGGCGACCACCGCCCAGGCGGCGACGAGCAGGGCGTACAGGACGACGGCGATCCAGACGAACAGCTGCGAGCCAGTACGAGCAGCGAGCGCACTGGTGCCGGTGACGCACGCACCGAGGGGGAAGATGAAGGACCACCAGGTGGCTGCGAAGGGCAGCCCTCTGCGGATTTCCCGTACGGTCAGCGCCGTGGCCAGTACCAGCCACAGCAGGGCGAAGCCCCAGATCCCGAGCCCACCCAGGAGCGCTACGACCCCAGTGCCGCGCGCGTACGGGGCGGGCAGCGCGCTCGGCGACGCCGTGGCCATCGTCCCCAGCGCTGTCACCGCCTGATCCAGCGCCCCCACGCCGATCCACATCGTGGGCACCACCGCACCGCCGGGCGCGTCATGATGCACCAGGCGGCTGTAGACCATGGCCAGCACCAGCAGGACCGCGACCAACCCGAGCCCGAGCATCGAATAGCAGCACAGCAGCAGGGCCAGCCGCACCTGCCCGGCCGGCGCCCGCGGGACGAGCAGCGCGCCCCCCGCGGCGGAGACCAGCGGCGGCACCACCGGTAGCAGCCAGCCGCCGAACGCCGCGTCCGGCGCGAAACGGTGCCGCGCGACCATCAGATACGGCACCGTGCAGGCGGTGGCAAGACCCAGCACCGTACCGGCCGACCACAGCACCCAATCCGCATCCACCGCCGCACGCTCCCCGATCAGCCGCCGGCCGAGCAGTAGCGTCCCGGTGCCGACGGTGAGCAGAGCCATCGGAGGTGCCCCGAAGAACTGGGCCAGTACCGGATCACCGGCATGCACCCGCAGCGTCCGCTGCCCGGTGTAGCTGACGGCGAGCACGATCAGCAGCAGCGCGGTCCCCGCCCAGACCACCGTGGCGGCCACGCCGAGCCCGGGGAAACCGCGCGGCAGGGTGGCGGCCGCGACGGCGACGATCCCGCTGCCCATGACGGCGGCGAACCAGCCGGGACCGAGCCGGCCCCGCTTCCTGTCGTTCGCCTCGTCCAACTGGTCACGTACCAGCACGGACGATCTCGGGGCCGGGCCGACCTGGGACGGGACGGCTGGGCCGGTACTGGGGTGGGGTGTCACAGCGCGGAGTGCCTTCTCTTGGGATGTCGGATTCGTCACCGTCCACGACCGGCCACGGTGACGGGTCGGCCGACTGGCCGGGCCACACCCAGCAGCTCAGGGACGCGGCCGAGACCGTCGGCCCATCGGCGCCCTCGACGCTAGGGCGAAGCACGGCTCCCGCCACAGAACAGCACGCGCCATGTCGCCCTCACACCAGGACATCGAGCACCGTGCACGCCCGTTGCCGGGTGCCGGCCCGATGCCCCGATGTCCTTGTCCGAGCGTGTTGTGGCCACATCCGTGGCCATGACCAGACGGCGAGAGACCGCTGAACACGGGCGAGGCGCCGAAGCCCGATGCCTCGTTCCACACCACGGAAGGCAGGAGCATGCCGCAAGGACGCGGACGACAACCGGCACTGGAGCGGCAGAGCATCGCCGGGCGGATGATGGTGTCCTCCGATGGGGGCCCGAGTCCGTCCGGGAGGCGCACGATGAAGGACAGGCCGTCAGGCAGGAAGCCGCTCCTGGTGACCGTGCTGGTCTTCCCCGGCGTACGGCTGCTCGACGTCACCGGACCGATCGAGGTGTTCACGACAGCCAACGAATTCGGCGGCCGCTACCGCGTGCGCACGGTCTCCCCTGACGGTGCCGACGTGGTCACCGCAGCCGGCACCGGACTGCGCGTCGACCTCGCTGCCGCGCAGGTACAGACGGCCAGCGATGTGGTCGTCATCCCCGGCGGCCCGGAGTGGCCCTCCCTCATCAAGGACGACGCGCTGCTGGACGCCATGAGAGGGCTCGACGCACGCGGCTGCCGCACGGCGTCCATCTGCACCGGCGCCTTCCTCCTCGCCGCGGCCGGACTGCTCGACGGACGCAAGGCGACAACGCACTGGCGCTTCGCCGACCAGCTCGCCCTGCGCTACCCGAAGGTGACCGTGGAAGCGGACGCCCTGTTCGTACGCGACGGCCACATCCTGACCTCCGCAGGCGTCACCTCGGGCATCGATCTCTCGCTCGCCCTGGTCGAAGAGCACCTCGGCGCCGACGTCGCCCGCGCCGTGGCCAAGGACATGGTCGTGTTCATGCAGCGGCCGGGCGGCCAGTCCCAGTTCAGTGTCCGCACCCACACCCCGCGCGCGAGACAGGAGATGCTGCGCCGGGTCCTGGACGCGGTCGCCGAGGACCCGTCCGCCCCGCACACCCTTGCCGCCATGGCGCGCCGGGCAGGTGTGAGCACCCGCCACATGACGCGCCTGTTCCACGACGAGATGCACACGACCCCGGCCCGCTACGTCGAGCAGGTCCGCATGGAGGCCGCCCAGGCGATGCTGGAAGACAGCGACGACCCCATGGCCACGGTGGCCCGGCGCACCGGCTTCGGGTCACCGGAGTCCCTGCGTCGGGCCTTCACGCGCAACCTCGGCATCACGCCGGGGGCCTACCGGGCACGCTTCCGCACCACGCACACCGGAGTCGACGGCAAGGGCGCCTGAGAGCCGGAGGTATCCGGCGAACACAGACAATCGCCGGAATCCGACTGCCGGCCGTGCCGGACGAGGCCGGTCAGGCCTCCTCGACAGTCTGTCCCAAGCACCGGCTCGGCGAGCGCGGCCCGCCACGCGGCGCGCCGAAAGGACCGGCGAAGTACTGCGTCTCGTGCACGACCTGCTGGTCGGCGAATTCCATGACGCTCGCTGAGCAAGAAGGCGCACCTTCGTGGATGGTCACGCATTCGCACACCCCTACATGCGCGTGGCCGGTGACGCGCAGGAGGGTGAAGCGCCGTTGGGCCGGATCTGGTCCAGCATCGCGTCCGCAGCCTGGATCGCGTGCTCGGCCTCGATGTGCCTCACGGCAGTTTCTCGGGCCATGGGGCGACGCAGGGAGAGCGCTGGGACGGGGGGGCATCGGATCCGGCGTCCCGGAATCTGGACAGGAGGCAGCGGCTTGGCAGAGAACCGGACGGTCCCGGCCACGCCCGGGACCGATCACGAGCGACCGGACCGCCCTCGAGATGGCTCCCGAACTTCTGGGGGCTCTCGTGGTCTCGCGCTCGCGGCGCGGCGTGACGGCGGTGCGTATCACCTAGGTGGAGGCGGTGTACGAGGGGCCCGATGACCCGGCCTCGCACGCGTTCCGGGGCCCGAACCGGACCGATCGAGCGGAGTTCGGGACCCCGGGGACCTTCTCTGCGCACCGGAAGCGCGCGGTGCATCGGTGCCTGAACGCCGTCTGCGGACCCGGGCGGCGTCCCGCTTCGGTGCTGCTCCGCGCCGGCACCGTCGTGGAGGGAGCAGACGCCGTACAAGAACCGCCGGGGCATGGGGTACGGACGCGTGATCCGGCGCGCGGCCCGGCCAACCTCGCGCGAGCGTCGGGCGTCGCCGATCTGCATCCTGACGGACAGTCAGCATGCGACGCGGCGGCGGAGTTGTTCCTCTCTGGATGCTGGGCGAGTCGAGCGTCAGCGCGCATCGGGCGCACCCGACGTCCCGCCAACGGAGGCGGGCGCAGGGCTGACCCTCCCGCCGGCCTGGAACATCACGAGTGCCGGCGCCGGGGTCTGCGACGAACCCGCGGCGAAGACCGAATGTGCGCCTTCGCTGTCCTTATCCGCGGCCACGCACACCTGGCGCCCGCGAGTTGAAAACCTCAGGAAATGTCCGTCGGGCCGGGCTCGCTTGCTGCCGCTCCTCCTGAGACGGCGTCCGCGGGGACGGCGGCGGCCCGACCGTATGGAAGGCGATCAGTGATGACTCCGATCAGTCCCACTCCCGATCCGGATCCGCGCAGGTGGCGCGCGCTCGGGATCATCTGCCTCGTGCAGGTGATGCTGCTCCTCGATGTGACGGTGGTCAATGTCGCGCTTCCCCCCATCCAGCACGATCTCGGCTTCACGACCACGGGCCTGGCATGGGTCGTCAACGGCTACACCGTCACCTACGGTGGGCTGCTGATGCTTGGCGGACGTTTGGGTGATCTGCTCGGCCGCAGACGCCTCTTCCTGACCGGCTTGGCGATCTTCGTGCTGGCGTCGGCGAGCGCGGGAGTGGCCCAGCAAGCAGGTGTACTGATCGCCGGCCGCTTCGTACAGGGCGTCGGTGCTGCACTCGTCAGCCCGGCAGCCCTGTCCCTGGTGACGCTGCTGTTTCAGGGGCCTGATTCCGGGTTGAGGCGGCGCATACCGGAGAGAGCGATGGGTCAACCATTCGGACCATCGGTGCAATGGCATGCGTCAGCGCGGTATTGCCAATCCAAGACCGCACCCAGTAACCTCACACCCGTGAGGTTACGGCCGTGAGGTATCTGAGGCGCGCGGTCACTGCAGGTTCATCCAGCCGGTTTGGCCAAGGGAGACCGAAATGAAGATCGTTGATGTGCGTCCCGACCTGCGCATGGTGCTCGACGATGGGCCCGGCCAGGCCTACCTGCTGCGCCGCGGGTCGAACGCGGTGCTGGTCGACACCGGCATCGCCGGGCAAGGCAAAGTCATCACCGAGGCGTTGCGTGGTTGGGGCCTGGACCGCGAGTCGCTGACCCACGTGGTCCTGACGCACTGGCATCCCGACCATGCCGGGTCGGCTGCCGAACTGGCCGCCTGGCCCAACGTTCGCGTCTGGGCACACCGCGACGATGCCCCGATCATCCGCGGCAGCAGTTGCAGCTCGCTTCCCGCCCTCACCCACGCCGAGGAGGAGTTCTACGCCCACATCGCCGGCACCATCCCCGACGCCGCGCCTTCTCGTGTCGACCGCGAGCTCGACGACGACGAGATCCTCGAGGAGATCGACGCCCGCGTCCTGTCGACTCCCGGCCACACCGACGGCAGCATCGCCTTGCACTTCCCGAACGAGGCTGTCCTGTTCACCGGTGACATTGCCACCGAGCAAGGGGGCCAAGTCGTGCTCGGGCCGTTCAACCTCGACCGGGCACAGGCCCGTGAATCCTTCCGGCGCTTCGCCGACATCGACATCGACACCGTCTGCTTCGGCCACGGTCAGCCGCTGCGCGGCGAGGGCACTGCCTTGCTGCGCGAAGCGGCCACCGCCGACGAAGTCCCCGACCCTCTCGGCTGACCCGCGCTCCGCTCGCGCCGAACCGGCATCGGCGTAAGGTTACGGCTGTGAGTAAAGCGGCTGCCGGGAGCAGACAACGCAACCCCCGGGGTGCGGGGCAGGCCCTACGCGGCGACATCGTGTCCGCCGCACGAGAGATCCTCATCGAGGACGGCTACGCGAGCGCGGTGAGCCTGCGTGGGCTGGCACGGCGGATCGGCATTGCACCCCAGTCGATCTACCTGCATTTCGCCGGCCCGGACGAGATCGTGCAGGCCGTCACCGTCGAGACCTTCGCCCAGCTAGGCCGCTTCATCGCGGATGCGAAGGAAGGAATTGAGGCACCCCGGGACCGGCTCATCGCCGGCTGCCGCGCCTACATGGCGTTCGGACTTGACAACCCGAATCTGTACGGACTGCTCTTCCAGCGCAACCGGCTCCTTCGCGGAACGGAACCCCGCCCCACCCCCGCGGACGCACCGGACTCCCGCAACCCCGACGCCGGGCCGTTCGCCTACCTCATGGAAAGCCTCCGACTCTGCGTCGCCGACGGATCCTCCGAGGTGACAGACGTCTTTTCCACCGCAACGCAGTTGTGGGCGGCCATGCACGGCTTTGTTCTGTTGCGCAACGGCTACCAGTTCCCCTGGCCGGACCTTGCCCGAGCCGAGGTTGAGCTCATCAGCTCCATCGCGAGACTCCGCAAGCCCGACTGACAACACCGCGGTTCTCATTCTCACCGTTTCAAAGCGCGTCCGCCTGGCCGATGCGGACGGTCCTGGCTTTCCGATGCCACCACCCCGGCCGGGTGGTGGAGAGGATTCCAGTGGCACGGCGGCGGTAATGGTGGCCGGGACCCGGTCCCGGGCCTGGGCGAAGACCGCCTCGCGCAGGACAAACAGCACGGCGTCCAGGCGCAGCGCCGCCAGGCCGTGGCGGTCCACCCGGACAGGCAGTGGGTCCCACGGATTGAGCTGTGTGCCGCCGGTGGCGCAGTCCGGGTAGGTCACGCGGACCGCCAGCAGTCCGCGCCGCACCGCAGCGGGCTCGCCGGTGAACGGCGCCACACCCTCCAGCGCGGTGGCGATGTGGTCGGCGAGCATCCCGGCGCACTCCTGGGCGACCACCGGCAGGAGCGCATCGCGGCCGCGGAAGTGACGGTACGCCGCGGCCGACGAGACGCCTGCGCACCGCTGGACCTCACGCAAGACATAGCACCAGAGCCTCCCGCGCATACCGGGTCGACCGCCTCGCAGCCCAGGCGATCGGCCAGGGGTTCGCGGATCGCGGCCGGCTCAGCCCTTTCGTCCGCCGATCCAGTCGCCACTGCCGACTCCTTCCGGCAGAGCGACGCAAGTAAGCACTGACAACAACACCTCGGAGGCCACCACCATGGACATCCACCCGATCAAGGACGGCATATCCACCGCCTACCTCGTCATCGACGACGGCACGGCGATGCTCGTCGACGCCGCCACCCCGGCTCTCGCGCCCAAGGTGCTCGCCAAGCTCACCGAGACCCACGCCAAGCTGCACCTGATCGTGCTGACGCATTTCCACTACGACCACGTCGGCGCTGCCGACGCCCTGCGCGAGGCCACCGGCGCCCGCGTAGCCATCCACCATGCCGATGCCGACGCGCTGCGCGCCGGCGGCCAGCTGCACGTGACCCCGCGGCGACCCCTTGGCCGCGTGCTGGCCCCCAGCGTCGTGCGCGGGTTGAAAGCACCGGTCACCCCTGACATCGAACTGGACGACGATGAGGACCTCACCCAGCACGGCGGCATCGGCCGGTCCTTCTGGACCCCCGGCCACACCCCCGGCTCGGCGAGCGTGCAACTGCCCACCGGCACCGTCCTGGCCGGGGACGCCTTCGGTGAGGCCCTTTTCCCGCGGCACGGCGCCGAACGCCCGCTGTTCGCCGACGACCTGGACACAGCCCGGCGAAGTCAGCTCGCCATCATCGACGCCGCCGGCGGCGACGTACGCGTCGCGCACTTCGGTCGTCTGCAGGAACGCTCACTGGCCAAACTGGCTCAGCGTCTGCGGAGCGCCAACACACAGCCGGCATGAGCCAGGTTCTCGACCTCACCGGTGCCCACCCGGCACACTCCCCCACCACGCCGCCTATCTCCACCAGCGTGAGCTGTCCCGAGTTTCGTGGAATCCGCGGATCTTGTTTCAGGCGGACTGCGGGGTGGCTTCCTGTTGTCGCCACCAGTCGCGTTCGTACTCGGCAGGCGGGACGTAGTCGAGGGCGGAGTGGAGGCGCTCTTCGTTGTACCAGTTGTCCCACTGGAAGGTCGCCCGCTCGACCTGGTCGAAGTCCTTCCAGGGGCCTTGCATCTCGATCAGCTCGGCCTTGAACGTGCCGTTCGGTGTACCGAATGGACACATACTGGGCGAGTTCAAC
The DNA here is from genome assembly GCF_055562175.1 of Streptomyces sp. NPDC020958. NCBI lineage: Bacteria > Bacillati > Actinomycetota > Actinomycetes > Kitasatosporales > Streptomycetaceae > Streptomyces > Streptomyces sp. NPDC020958. Next base: position 32,907 of record NZ_JBVHFU010000025.1, read on the forward strand.
CGGTCGCTGTGGTGAATGAGCCCGGAGTCCTTCTTGACCCGTCGCCGCCACAGCGCCATCTCCACCGCGTCCAGCGGGAGTTCGGTCCGCATGTGGTTCGCGGCCTGCCAGCCGACGATCATCCGCGAGTACACGTCCAAGACGAACGCCACACACACCCAGCCCGACCATCTGCGTACATCCGTCATGTCCGCCACCCACAGCTGATCGGGACGGCTCGCGGTGAAGTCCCGGTCGACCAGGTCCGGCGGGCGGGGCACCGACGGCTCGGGGACAGTGGTGCGACGCCGCTGACCTCGGATGACACCCTCCAGGCCCAGCTCGGCCATCGGCCGCTCGACTGTGCAGCAGGCCACGACGACGCCCTTGCGCCTGAGCGCGCGGGTGATCCGGCGGGCACCATAGGTGCCGGCCGACTCGGCATGCACCTGCTCGATCAGCGGCATGAGCTGCTCGTCCCGCAGCCGGCGGGCCGACTTCGGCCGCTTCGTGCGGGCGAAGTACGTCGACGGCGACAGCTCCAGCACCCGGCAGACGGGATCGCCCCCGAGACCTTTCTCACGCAGGTGGTCGATCACTTGCTCGGCCTCGTCCGGGGACGGTCGATCTCCTGGGCAAAAAACACCGACGCGGATTTCAGGATCTCATTCGCCCGCTTCAACTCCGCTTTCTCCCTGCGGAGTTGCTTCAGCTCCTCGCGTTCGGCCGTGGTCAGCCGATCGCCACGATCACCGGCGTCGGCTTCGGCCTGGCGGACCCACTGCCTGAGGGCTTCTGTGTGGATGCCGAGATCCCGGGCGACATGCGCGACCGGGCGGCCGGTGGTGCGGACCTCGCGGACGGCCCGCTCGCGGAGCTCATCGGGGTACTTACAAGACCACGGAGTTAGAGCGGATGCGCGGTTGTCAATGGGATCGAGGGTTTTCGGGGAAGCCCAGGTCATGGCAACGGGGCTCCTGGTAGAGCGAAGAAGCCGACCAAGGTCTTCCCGCTCGGAGGAGCCCCGTTGCCCGCTCAGTGTTCCACCGTCACGCTCACGTCGTCCATCACCGTCGCCGACGGCGTCTTCGCTCCGGGACATCTCGGCGAGCTGACCCGGCAGTTACCCTTCGAACTTGTCGATGACGTGCTGGAACGCGTCGGCGGCGGCCAGCGAAGGGTACGGCTGCTGCCGTCGAGGGTGGGCGTGTACTTCGTGCTGGCACTGGCTCTGTTTCCGCAGCTGGGGTACATGCGCGTGTGTGACAAGCTCACCGCCAGGCTGCACGGGCTTCTTCACAGACGCCCTTCGGAGAAGGCGCTGCGGGAGGTTCGCCGGCGGCTGGGCGTCACGCCGTTTCGGTCGCTGTTCGAAACACTGGCCGGTCCCGCGGCACAGCCGATCACACCCGGAGTGCGATACCGGTGCTGGCGCACGGTCGCCTTCGACGGGTGCAGCTCCACCAAGGCCCCCGACCGGCCGCGAGTCTGTGCCTGGCTGGGCAAGCACAAACACCGCTACGGCACCGACGGATATCCGATGCTGAAGATCATGGTGCTGTGCGAGACCGGGACCCGCGCGTTGCTCGGCGCGGTCTTCGGACCGACGCCGGAGAAGGAGACCGGCTATGCCGAGCAACTGCTGCCGCTGCTGGACGACAGCATGCTGCTGCTCAACGACCGGGGCTTCGACTCGGACGACTTCCTCGCGAAGGCCGCGGCCACCGGGGCACAGCTGTTGGTACGCCTCAAGGGAACCCGGACACCCGCCCGTTGGGCCCTTTTGCCGGACGGGTCGTTTCTGACCAGGATCAACGGGACCCGGCTGAGGATCATCGACGCGCACATCACCGTGACGACCGCCAAAGGGCTGCGGGTGGAAGGCCACTACCGGCTGGCCACCACGCTGACCGATCAACGACGCCACCCCGCCGCCGAACTGGTGGAGCTCTATCACGAGCGATGGGAGATCGAGTCGGCGTTCTACTCGCTCCGGCACACCCTGCAACGCGGTCTGGTGCTGCGCTCCCAAGACGCGACCGGGATCCAGCAGGAGCTCTGGGCTCACCTGACCGTCTACCAGGCGCTGCGCCGAGCGATGGTCGAGGCCGTCGAGACGCTCCCCGGCACGGATCCAGACCGCGCGTCTTTCACCATCGCCCTGGAGACCGCCAAGGACCAGCTCATCGCCGCGGCCGATGTGCTGCCCGAGGCCGGGCCGGGGCAGATCGCATCGGCCCTGCTGCACAATCTGCTCCCGCCCCGCCGGGCCCGCGTCAACCCACGTCGCGTCAAGTGCCCGATCTCCCGCTATGCCGCACCACCTGACCAGGCACAAGTCCTGGGTGCCTCCAGGATCACCAGCATCAAAGTCACCGTGCACTCGTCCGCCAACCCGGGCCCCGACGGGCGTCGCGACCGCACGCTGCAACTTTTGCGCACCGCCCCTCTTCGCACCTGGCACGCATGTGAAATCGCTCGCGGCATCGGACTGGACGACGCCCAGGGACTACGTGCGGAACTGGGGCGCTGGGTCCGCGAGGGAATCCTCCGCCGCACCGGGCGAGGCGTCTACACCCTCGAACCCGAATGGATCGCACCAGACCCTCAACACCCCTTTGATCCTGCACAGTTGACGACTGCGGTTCCGCTCTAACTCCGTGGTCTTGGGGTACTTACGTGGTGCTGGCACAGCTCGTGGTTCTGCTTCGAGCCAGCACCATAAGCCTGGCTTCAGGGACTCCACGAAACCGGGGTCAGCTCAGCTCAAGAGCGATCTACAGGCTTCGGGCCTTGTCTCGTTCACCTGGACGCACCGGTGACGTTGATCCGCCGCCAACCCGTACGCGAGACCTTATGATTCGAGGGCTCGCATACGGGTTCCCTCGACCAGAGGCCCAGGATTCCTGGAACCCGCGCGCCTTCCCTTGCGGCAGCCGCAAACTGGGCCGGCCCGCGCGCTCCGCAGACATGTACGTAGGCTCCCACCACCGGGCATGCCGCAAGGCCGCCGCCGCGCTGCAACCTGACCTGCTGCTCATTCTCTCCGCACGCCACGGGCTCCTCGATCTCGACGACGTCATCGAGCCGTACGACACACCTCACGGCGCAGCCGACGCGGTAACGAGCCAGGTCCTTCTGGAACAGGCGACCGCGCGTGACCTCGTGGGCCTCGACCCGGTGGTGGCCCTCGGCGGTGCACGACACATCGGCCTCGTGCGCTCCGTCCGGCCGCACGTCCACACGCCGTTGGCCGGAGCACGCGGTATGGGTGAGCCTGGCCCGGCTCGCAGCATTGCGCGAGGGCCGGGGAACGCCTCTGCCATGACGCTTCGAGCGGCGCCCCCGCGGCCCCGCCGCCATGTGCGACAAGTACCGTCTGCCCCGGCGTGCTGAAGCGGGGCGCCCCGAGTAGCGTGGGGAAGTGGCTGTACGGAACGGCTGCCTTCACGAGTGCCGCCGTCGCCCTCGCGGGCGTTCGCTGCTGGTCGGACGTGGTATTCGCGTTCCCGGTCGGGCGCTGGACGACCGTGAAGGGTGGAGTTCCGAACCAGTGCTAGCGAGGCGCTCATGGCCTTTGCCGCTGCCAAGGACGGCACACAGATCTGCTTCAAGGACTGGGGGGCGGGTCAGCCGGTGGCGTTTTCCCACGGCCGACCACTGATCGCGGATGCGTGGGATCCACCGCTGAAGCTGATGGTGGACGACGGTTTCCGGGCCGTGGCCCACGACCGACGTGGCGGCGGACGGTCCGACCAGCCATGGGTGGGAGAGACGACCTGGCATCGGTCCTGGAGAACCTTGATCTCCGGCTCGAGGCGTGTGGCTGAAGTGGTTGCGCGAAGGTTCGACCGTGTCGCAGGAGTTCGACAACCCCACGCTGATCATTCACGGCGACGACGACCACGACCTCCTTGAATTCGCACGCGGCTGACCGACCAGGTGTCGTTCACCGGTCTTCCCCCATTCACGTGGCCGGCGACAGACCACTGGCCGGCGCGAGCCCGAGGAATGCCCATGTCTCAGCAAACGAACATCGCCGCACAGACCGCTTTCGCAGAGGCGGTCATCACCGGCGACCTCGCGGCCCTCGACGAGATCGTCGCGCCGGACTCGATCGACCATGATCCAGCCCCAGGACAGCTGCCGGGGCCCGAAGGGTACAGGGCCATGTTCGCCGATCTTCGGGCAGCCTTTCCCGACCTGCACGTCGCGGTGGAGCATCTGGTGGCCACCGACGACGAGTTGGCCTTTGCCTACACCATCACCGGAACGCATCTGGGGCCGCTGATGGGACGGCCCGCGACCGGCAGGAAGGCAAGCTACCGGGGCATGCAGATCAGCCGCTTCGACAGCGACGGAAAGCTCGTCGAACGCTGGGGCAGCAGCGACGAACTCGGCATGCTGCGCCAACTCGGACTCACCGAGTTGTGACCCCAAAGAACGGGATTTCCGATCGTACCGGGACGACCAGCTCACACGCGATCGGCCACCGTTCCTGTCCACGCGGTGCCGAGAGGACGCTTCGGGTCGGCGGAATGTTGAGGTCCTCGGGTGGCAAAGACGATCCTTCTCCCAGGGCACGGGCTGCTCGTGCATACGGACCCGAGGTGTACCACCCGCGAACGAAGGCCGCGCTCAATTGGCGCCGTGGTTCGTGGCCTCGATGGCCACTCGTCACAGTTCGGCAGCGCGCCGGAAACCGCGCACTGCGGGAGTGCCGGCGGGACGCACGCGTCATCGCCGAACTCCTCCGCGATCCGAAGTCCGCCGCCGAGGCGCTGAGCCGAGGGCTCGTCGCCCGCACCGACGCCGAGCGGAGCGTCGCCCCGCGGACGCACCTGGCGGCCCTCGCCGGGAACCCGTCGTTTTGCGGCTCTTGTGCGCTACTCCGGTGTCGCCGCCCGGTCCTCCTCCTCGATGGGCAGGCCCACCGGGCGGCGGCCCGAGGGTTGTTGCGGCTCGGGGAGCACGGGTGCGGGCGGCACCGGGCGGTCCACCGGAGCGTCGGGGGTGAGGGATGTCGGCTGACCGTGATGCAGCACGACCAGGGGTTCGCCCTCCACCAGGCGATACCGCACCTGGGACGGGCCGATGTCCACCTTCAGCCTGCGTCCGCGTACCAGCAGCGTGAAAGCCACCCTGGACAGCGACTCCGGCAGGCGCGGTGCGAACGCCAGCAGGGCCTGCCTCCCATCGTCACCGCCGTACCGGCGCACGCCTCCGAAACCGGCGACCAGCGCGATCCACGTACCCGCGAGGGAGGCGATGTGGAGCCCGTCCCGGGTGTTGTGCTCCAGATCCTCCAGGTCCATCAGCGCTGCCTCGCCGAGATAGGCGTAGGCCAGGCGCAGGTGCCCGGTCTCGGCGGCGAGCACCGCCTGGAAGCACGCCGACAGGGAGGAGTCGCGGACCGTCAGCGCCTCGTAGTAGGCGAAGTTTCGGGCCTTCTGATCGTCGGAGAAGGCCTCCGGGCACTCCATCATCGCCAGCACCAGATCGGCCTGCTTCACGACCTGCTTGCGGTACAGGTCGAAGTAGGGGTAATGCAGCAGAAGCGGGTAGTTCTCCGGCGGGGTCGCCTCGAAGTCCCAGCGCTGGAGACTCGTGAAACCGGCCGACTGCTCGTGCACGCCGAGCGTGTCGTTGTACGGCATCGCCATGCGGGCCGCGGCATCCCGCCACGCGGCGGTCTCCTCGTCGTCGACACCGAGTGTCGCGGCGCGCTCGGGATGACGTGCGGCGGAGTCCGCGGCGGAGAGCAGGTTCTGTCGCGCCATCAGGTTGGTGTACAGGTTGTCGCGGGTGATCGCGCTGTACTCGTCGGGGCCCGTGACCCCGTCGATGTGGAAGACGCCTTCCGCGTCGTGGTGTCCGAGGGAGCGCCACAGCCGCGCGGTGTCCACGAGGAGTTCGAGGCCCTCACCGCGTTCGAAGTCCTCGTCCCCCGTCGCCAGGACGTACCGGTCGGCGGCGATCGCGATGGCGGCGTTGATGTGGAAGGCGGCCGTCCCGGCCGGCCAGTAGGCCGAGCACTCGGCGCCGTCAATGGTGCGCCAGGGGAACGCCGCGCCCTCGAGCCCCAGTTGACGCGCGCGCTCCCGCGCCGTCGGCAGCATCCGGTGACGCGCCCGCAGTGCCGATGCGACGGCCTCCGGCGCGGTGAACGTCAGCACCGGTAGCACGTAGGACTCGGTGTCCCAGAAACAGTGACCGTCGTACCCGGTTCCGGTCAGGCCCTTGGCGGGAATCGCCCGGTTCTCGCCACGGGCCGCCGCCTGGAGCACATGGAAGAGGGCGAACCGCACCGCCTGCTGGATGCGCGCGCTGCCCTCGACCTCGACGTCCGCGCCCGCCCAGAAGCGATCCAGGTACGCCCGCTGTGCCGCGGCCAGACCGTCCCAGCCGGTGCTGACCGCGGCCGCCACCGCCGCGTCCACCTGATCGTGCACGGCGGGCAGCGAACGCTCCCCCGACCAGCCGTAGGCCACGAACTTGACCAACCGGAGCGGTTGCCCGGGCACCAGGTCCGCGGTCACCGTCAGGCGGCTGACGTCAGCCTCGCACTGCGCCGTCCAGCGGGTGGTCTGCGGCCCTTCGACGAGATGGTCCGCCGCTGCGGCCACCCGCAGCGCACTGCGGTCGGTGCAGTGCACCAGCCGCAGTCGGGTGTCCTGCGCGAAATACTCCTCGGTCAGCAGCGGTGACCCGATGGCCGCGGCCACGCGCGGATCGCCCTGGAATCGCGGCAGTTGCGCGTTGGCGACGAGTTCGGACTGCACGGCCACCGTGGTCGGTCCGTCGACGGGCTCCACTTCGTAGACCACCGCGGCCACCGATCGCTGCGTGAAGGACACGAGCCGCCGCGAGGAGATCCGCACCGTACGACCGCCGGGTGAGGTCCATCGTGCGGTGCGGCTGAGGATGCCGGAGCGGAAGTCCAGGACGCGCTCGTGCGCGACCAGTCGGCCGTAGCGCAGATCGTACGGGTGGTCGTCGACCAGGAGGCGGAAGATCTTGCCGTCGGTGACGTTGATCATCGTTTGGCCGGACTCGGGATATCCGTAGCCGGCTTCGGCGTAGGGCAGCGGATGGCGTTCGTGGACGCCGTTGAGGTATGCGCCGGGCAGTCCGTGGGGCTCTCCCTCCTCGAGGTTGCCGCGCCACCCGATGTGCCCGTTGGAGAGGGCGAAGACCGATTCGCTCTGCGCGAGCACGTCCAGATTCAGCTCGGTCTCGCGCAGGCACCACGGCTCGACCTTGAAGCTGGGATGGGTGATCACCGTTCCTCCAGGAGTTCCGCCAGGTCACGGACCACCACGTCGGCGCCATGGGCTCGCAGTTGTTCTGCCTGGCCGACCCGGTCGACGCCCACGACCACGCCGAACCGTCCTGCCCGCCCGGCCTCGACGCCGGCGAGGGCGTCTTCGAACACCGCGGCCTGCCCAGGATCCGTGTCCAGTCCTCGGGCGGCCTCCAGGTAGGTGTCCGGGGCGGGCTTGCCCCGCAGCCGGCGCTCGTGGGCGACCACCCCGTCGATCCGCTCGTCGAACAGGCCCGCGATACCGGCCGCTCGCAGGACGTCCCGTGTGTTCGCGCTCGACGACACCACCGCGCAGCGCAGGCCCGCCGCCCGCGCCGCGTGCACGAAGCGGACCGAGCCGTCGTAGGGTTCCACCCCCTCCTCGCGGATGCGCCGCAGGACCAGCTCGTTCTTCCGGTTGCCCAGGCCGTTCACCGTCTCCGCCTCCGGCGGGTCGCCCGGCGATCCCTCGGGCAGGTGCACCCCGCGGGCGGCGAGGAACGTACGCACACCATCCTCACGGGGACGGCCGTCCACATACTCGTCGTAATCGCCGACCCCGTCGAATGGCACGAACGCCGTCCCGTCACGCGACGCGCGTTCGCGCAGATAGCCGTCGAACATCTCCTTCCAGGCAGCCGCGTGCACCTTCGCGGTCTGGGTGAGCACCCCGTCCAGGTCGAACAGGCAGGCACGGACATGTGCAGGAAGCCCCAGCATGCCGACGAGGCTAGAAGGCACCTGCGGACGGACACGACAGGTCACCCTCCGGCACGCCGGAAGGCACCCGCTCGGTCGGCTCCCGTGCGCCAGAACCAGGGACTCCCAGGTGTACTCGGCGACCAGTGGCTGTCCACCCGAGAGCATCGCAGGCGCACGGTTGCGTCCAGGGAAGTGGTGTACGGGTTAGACCTGATCCGGGGGTTTGCTCCGGCGTCGGGGTGATGCCCGCATAGATGAACGGCCACCGGCTGATCTTCGAGGTGTCGAAGCCCGAAGGAGATCAGCACGAGGCTCGTAACCCTCCTGGGGCGGACGTCAGGCCGCGACCGGGCCTTGCAACGGGACTGCGAGTGCTTTCAGTGCCTGTTCCAGGCCATGCAGATGGGCCAAGGCCAGTTCGCCACCGGAAGGATGCGGTGGCGCAACCGCCGCATGACCGTCACTTGGCGTGGCACCGGGCGTGATGAGTGCCTGCACTGCTGCCTCCACCCGCCAGCACGCTGCCGCAAGCCTCGCGTCGTGGGAAGCATCCGGATCCGCTGCGACCGATGCCAGGCCACGCACCTCCCGGGCACACCGGTCCAGCAGCTCGATCACCTGACGGGCCCGCGCTTTACGCGCCCGCAGCGGAGTGAACGGGTGCACCAGCGGCGCCAGCGACAGCCTCACCCTGCCCAACAGCAGCTCCAGTTCAGCGACATACCGTGCCGGATCCGCAGCCGGAGAGCCGGCCAGACGGGCCGCAGCCTCAGAAGTGCACGCATGGACACAGTGCAGCGCTCGCTGGATCCACGCGTCAGTGGTGGCGTGCGTGGTCACCGGCAGCACCGACACCACCGCGAGCCCCGCGCCGAGCGCCCCCACCCCCGTCTCCATCACACGCAGAGCGAGCAGCGCCGGATTCAGCACCCCCAACAGGCCATACAACAGCCCGGCCATCACCGTCACCGCCAGCATCATCCACGTGTACGACACCGCCGCCGTATAGAAGATGCCGAACACGCAGATCGCGACAAGCGCCGCGGTGGGAGCACCAGCCCCATCCAGCGGCACAGCGATCACCAGACCAACGGCGATACCGATCACCGTGCCCAAAACCCTGCGAAAGCCCCGCACCAGGGTCTCGCCCCGCGAGGTGGTGTTCACGAAAATCCACCACACCGCACCCACAGCCCAATACCAGCGCTCGTGCGACACCAGCTGCCCCACCAACAGAGCGAAAGCGCCGCCCGCCATTCCCTGCACCGCGTGGCGCGTGGTCACCCGGGCGAAACCCTTACCACCCTGCGCCGCCACCACAACGGCGGGCGGCGACAGCCGCCGCTCGTAACACCACAGGCCGAAGCGCACCCCTGAGGACGCCAGCAGGGCAAGGGCCACCGCCGCACAAAGCTCCGGCAACTGGCCCGGCACCGCATGCAGGAACTGCGCCGCGAAAAACATCATGAACGCGAAAGTCCCCAGAGCGTGGCCCCGCGGCCCCCAACGGCGGGCATACATCCCCGCGCCGAGGACGGCAACGAAGACCACGTCCCGCACCCACGGGAAACCGTGCAGCACCGCTGCGAGAGCCAGCACCGGGAAACCCGCCACCGGCAGCAGTGCCGTCGTGAACGCCTGCCCCCGCACCGACCCGTCGGCCACCGTGAACAAGGCGAGCAGCGCGGCGAGCCCACCAGCGATCGCCGCCGGCAGCGACTGCATCGCCAGATCCGACACCGTCACCGCCAGACCGACACCCAGGACACCCCGCGCAGCACTGCGCAACCTCAGCCGCCCCGGGTCAGGAGCCGTGAACACCCTCTTCAGCACTGATTCCCCTCCCACGGGCGGCATGGAAATGGCGCCGCGGGGATCCGCAGCGCCATCGACACGAACATGAGAGCACCACGGGGGCAGCTGGCTCAAGTGAGGCCGAATTCACTGTGCCATCGGTCCGGCGCCGAGGCGGAGGCGGGCATACCGGTGAGGCCATTGGCCCAGCTCGGCGCGGACGCCACGTGAGCCATTGGTACAGTCGTAGGTGATGACCGTGGACGAGCTGGACACCCGCATTCTGCGACTGCTGCTGGAGCAGCCGCGCACCAGTGTGCGCGAGTACGCCCGGATCCTCGGTGTCGCCCGGGGCACCCTCCAGGCCCGACTGGACCGGCTGGAGCGGGACGGTGTGATCACCGGGACCGGACCCGTGCTCTCCCCCGCGGCGCTCGGCCATCCGGTGCTGGCGTTCGTGCACATCGAGGTCACCCAGGGACATCTGGACGACGTGGGGGAGGCGCTGGCCGCCGTGCCGGAGATCGTGGAGGCGTTCTCGATCACGGGCGGCGGGGATCTGCTGACCCGGGTGGTGGCGCGGGACAACGCGCATCTGGAGGACGTGATCCAGAAGTTGATCAGCCTGCCGGGCGTGGTGCGCACCCGGACCGAGGTGGCGCTGCGCGAACGCGTCCCGCACCGGCTGCTGCCGCTGGTGGAGTCGATCGGCCGCGCGGCGCGGGGATGACGGCGTCCTGACCCCGCGAGCGATCTCGCACGCCGCCGCCCCTCCCCGACGGGCGGTCACCCGGAAAGGCCAGTACCGCCCCCGTTCGCTCCGCCGGTCGTGCGATGACCCGAATGACTGCATAGCGTGTCCGTATGACCACGACCTGGGCAGAACCACAGCAGCCGGCCACCGAAGACCGGCGCTGGAAGGCGCTCGGGGTCTGTCTGACGGCGGGCTTCATCTCGCTGCTCGACACCTCGATCGTGAACGTCGCCCTGCCCTCCATGGAACACGGGCTGGGTGCCACGGAGGCCGCCCAGGCCTGGGTGGTCTCCGGATACGCCCTCACCTTCGGGCTGGCCCTCGTCCCCGCGGGCCGGCTCGGTGACATGCGCGGCCGCCGCCAGGCGTTCCTCGTCGGCCTCGCGGTCTTCACCGTGGCGTCGGCGGCCTGCGGACTCGCGACCAGCCCGGACTGGCTGGTGGCGTTCCGGCTGATCCAGGGCGCGGCGGCGGGCATGGTCGCCCCGCAGACGTCGGGGTTGATCCAGCAGATGTTCCAGGGCGGCGAACGGGCCAGGGCCTTCGGCCTGCTCGGCACTGTCATCGGGGTGTCGACGGCGGTGGGCCCGCTGGCCGGCGGTGTGATCATCGACGCCGTCGGCACCGACGACGGCTGGCGCTGGGTGTTCTTCGTCAACCTGCCCATCGGTGTGGTCGCGCTGGCCGCGGGGCTCCGGCTGCTGCCGCGGTTCCCCGCCGTCGGCAAGCGGGAGGAGTTCGACCCGGTCGGGGTGCTGCTCCTCGGCTCCGGCGTGATCGCGCTGATGCTGCCGCTGGTGCAGGAACAGCAGTGGACCGGGCGGCAGAAGTGGGCGCTGCTGCCGCTGGGCGCACTGCTGCTGGGCCTGTTCTGGACGTGGGAGCGGCGACAGGGCCGGCTCGGCCGGGCACCGCTGGTCGACCTGAGCCTGTTCTCGTTGCGGTCCTTCACCCTCGGCGCGCTGGTCAGCCTGACCTACTTCGCGGGCTTCACCACGGTCTTCTTCGTGCTCGCCCTGTTCCTGCAGAACGCTGCCGGATACAGCGCGCTGGCCGCCGGCGTCACGGTGCTGCCGTTCGCGGCGTCCTCGGCGGTCGGCGCCGCGCTGGGCGGCCGGATGGTGGTGCGGCACGGACGCAAGCTGGTCGTCCTCGGCCTCAGCGGGGTGGCGCTCGGGCTGCTCGGCATCGTCGCGGTGGTGCGGACCGTGCCGTTGGAAAGCCTGGGGTGGGCGGCCGTGCTGCCGATGATCGTCGGCGGGATCGGCTCCGGCATCACGGTCTCCCCCAACACCACGCTCACGCTCATGCGGGTCCCGGTGCAGCGGGCCGGCGCCGCCGGCGGGGTGCTGCAGACCGGCCAGCGCGTCGGCTCGGCGGCCGGGATCGCCGTGGTGGGGTCCGTGTACTTCGCGCATGTGGCCAACCACGGGTCGGCCGTCGAGGCGCTCCAGTACGGCCTGCTGACGTCCCTGGGACTCATCCTGCTGGCGCTCTGCCTGGCGGTCGCCGACCTGCGGGAACGGACGAAGGCACCACAAAGCCTGGAACCGCGGGCCCTGGCACCGCAGGGCCTGGAGCCGTAGGAGCGGACCGGGACCGGGCCGGAGGCCAGCCCCTCGTCATGACCGGCGGCGGGGCTTCGCGCGTTTGGCGGGCTTGGCGGACTGGGCGCGCTTGGCTCCGGTGCCGCGCGACCGCGGCGTTCCGCGGCCGGCCTGCGCCGCCTTGCCCTGCGCGGGTTTCTGCGACCGCCCGGCCCGCTCCGGCTTCTGCTCCTTCTCCGGCGCCTGCTGCCGGCCGCGGCTGCTGTTGACCGTGCGGCCGCGGACGATTCCGATGAAGTCGTCGACCAGATCGGTGGTGGCCTCTTCCGGCCAGGACAGCGCCACGGTCGACCGGGGGCCGTCGGTGAGCGGCCGGTAGGTGAGGTCGCGACGGTGGTACAGCCGCGCCAGGGACTGGGGTACCACGAGCAGGCCCACGCCGGCGGCGACCAGTTCGACGGCGTCCTCGGTGGTGGCGGGGCGCTCGAAGGCCGGCTCGCCGGGCGGGGCGTCCCAGTCGAACACGTCGTCCAGGGGGTGGCAGAGGACCTCGTCGGCGAGGTCGGCGACGGTGACCTCCTCGGCCGCGGTGATCACGTGGTCCTTGGGGGCGACGACCACGGTGGTCTCGGTGTAGAGGGGGATCGCGCTGAAGAACGTACGGTCCACGGGGAGCCGTACGAAACCGGCGTCCGCGTCGCCCGCGCGCAGCAGGCCGGCCACCTCGGCGGCCGGGACCTGGTGGAGCGTGAGGGGGACGTCGGGCAGGCGCTCGCTCCAGATCCGTACCCATTTGGCGGGCGTCACGCCGGGGACGTACGCGAGCCGGAACGACGGTGTTTCCTCCGAGCCTGTCACCAGGCAAGGTTAACCGGCCGCGGTCCAAGCGGTGGACGGCCCGGCACCGGAGCGGTCGGCCGGGCGTGGTCGCGAGCGGGTCGGCACGCGTGGTCGGCGCCCGTATCCCCGGCCGATACCCTTGACCTCATGAGTTCGCACCACACCGCCCAGACGATGAAGCCCGCGACCGCGGCGAAGAAGCTGGGCGTGTACCTGCCCGCCGCGCCCGCCGCCTTCCAGGAGGGCGTCGTCTCGCGCGCCGAGCTGGACGAGCTCCAGGCGAACCCGCCGCAGTGGCTGCTCGACCTGCGGGCCGACGGGCCGCACCCGCGTCCGGTGGTCGCGGCCAAGCTGGGCGTGTCCATCGCGGGTCTGGCGCGCGGCGGGGTGACGGAGGCGCTGACCACCGCGCAGATCGAGGAGCTCAAGCGCGAGCTGCCCGAGTGGCTGCGCAAGGAGCGCGCCACGCAGGCCGAGGTCCGCAAGGAGGGCGCCCGGCTGAAGAACCTGAAGCGCGAGAAGGAGGCGGGCCGGGGCTGACCCCGGCCACCCGTTCGGCTCTCCCACGGCCCCGTCCGAGGCGCGCCCGCCTCGGACGGGGCCGTTGCCGTGCGGACCTGCGTCTCCCGTCCGTCGTGGACCGCGGAGCGCGTTGTCAGTGGTGCCCTTTACAGTTCCCAGCACTTGATCACTGCGGTGCGGGGAGGCACGCATGGGGTGGGTGACGGCCGGGGACTACGAGGTGGCCCTGGACGACGGGAAGGTGGTCTGCCGCAACGCGGCGGGACGGCGGCTGAAGTCCGTGCCGGCGAAGCTGGCGGACGATCCGGCCGTCCTGGGGCTGCGGCAGCTCACCGAGTGGCTGGAGCGGCACGAACGGCAGTGCCTGGCCGACGTGGAGCGGTGGATGACCCGCTCGCTACCGGTGCCGCTGGCCGTTCTGACCCGGGTCTGGCCGGACCCCGCCTGGCGGGCGGCGCTGCGCGACCTGGTCGTCACCGGCGCCGACGGCGAGGTGGCCGGATTCCTGCGGGACGCCGACGCCGAGCGCGGGCTCGGCCTGGTCGACCTCGACGGCGACACCGTGCGGATCGCCCCCGACCTGGTCCGGCTGCCGCACCCGGTGCTGCTCGAAGACCTCGCGGAGCTGCGGGAGTTCGCGGTGGAGCTGGGCGTCGAGCAGCGGGCGCAGCAGCTGTTCCGGGAGGTCTGGCACCGCCCGGCGACGCTGGACGCGCAGGGCACCCAGGTCGAGGAGTACGCGGGCGGGGTCTTCAAGGAACTGCGGTTCCTGCACGGCAGAGCCACCCAACTGGGGTACCGCGTGCGCGGCGGATACGCGGTGTGCTCGGTGCTGGAGGCGGGCCGCGGGGTGGAGGCCCGGGTCTGGGTCGGTGACTTCGACGGCTACTACGAGACCGAGACCGGCCCGCTGGCGTGGACGGATCCGGCGGGCCGGGCGCTGAAGCTGGGGCAGGTCGGCCCGGTCGCCTGGTCTGAGGGCATGCGGATGGCGGCGGCGCTGTACGCGGGACGGGACGTCGAGGACGAGGAGCGCGCGGCATGAGCACGTACGACGACACCACCGCGGCCGCGTTGCTCGACGCCGGCGCGATCCTGCCCGCGGGCACGACCCGGCGCGAGGACGCCGACGTCCTGACCGCCCGCACGTACACCCATCCCGCACTGGACGACCGCGCGGTGGTGCGACTGGTGCCGGGCACCCTCGGCGAGGCCGAGGACCTGGCCCTGGAGTTCCTCGGCCTCGCCCGGGAACCGGAGGCGCCCGAGGTGGGCCAGGTGCGCCGGGAGACCCTCGGCTTCCCGGCCTGGGCGCTGGTCCACGACCCGGCCAACGGCCATCACGCCCTCGCCCTGGTCAAGGACGTGGAGCGGCTGGCCCGGCAGGCCAAGTCCAAGCCGGGCAACGCGAAGGAGGGCTTCGAGACGCTCGGCGAGCGCCTGGGCCGTGCGGTCCCGCACTTCCTGCCCACGTTCTACGAGCAGGCCGCGCGGGTCTTCCTCCAGCACGAGAACACCACCTACGCGGCCGCCTTCTTCGGCAAGGCCCGGGAGGCGGAGCGGGTGCACGCCCTCGCGGTGGACGAGGAGCGGCAGCGGGCGGTGTTCCTGGAGTTCGCGTTCGCCGGGGCGCTCACCGTGAAGGCCCTCAAGGAGTACGTTCGGGACCTGGCCCGGCGGCTCGAACCGGACGTCGCCTGGGCCCAGTTCCGGCAGCTGACGGTGGAGCGCTGCGCGGCCGGGATGCCGCCGTACGCCTCGCTGCCGCAGGACGCCCGCGGTCTGATCAAGGCGGCCGACATGGACCGGGTCACCGAGGAGTGCGCGCTCGTCGCCGACCTGCTGGCGTCCCCGGCCGCCGTGCGGGCGCCCGCCTCGTTCTGGAACGCCTACCGCGCCGTGCTGCCGGTCCTGACGGAACGGCGGCCCGACATCCGGGTACGACTGCTGGAGATCATGCCGGCCGGGCTGGGCGGCGAGGTGGCGGACGACGAGTTCTGGCTGGCGCTGCTCGCGGAGTCCGGGGCCGACCTGCTGCTCACCGAGGAGGGCGGGGAGGTGGACGCGGCGGACTGGCTGACCCGGTGGGCCCAGCACCGCAAGCACGGGGCGGCGTACGCGCACCGCTCCCCGGCGACGCTGGCGCTGGTCGAGCGGATGGCACCGAGGCTGCGTGCGGCCGGGCGGCCCGTCGACCTGTTCACCGGGCGCTGGCGGGCCGGCGCCGACCTCGATCTGCTGGACCTGTGCGTGGCGGAGGGCATCGCGCTGACCGCGCCGGGCGCCGACGAGGAGGTGCACCTGCCGCTCGGCTTCTGGCTGGGCGACGAGCGGCCCGGACAGCGCGACCTGAAGGCCGTCGCGGCCGAACCCGGTCATCGCCTGCTGCTGGCCCGGGCCGTCGAGGGACTCGGCCGCGGCCAGGGCAAGGACCTCGCCAAGGCCGCCGCGCATCCGGTGCTCGGCGGCATACTGCGCCAGTGGCTGGAGGAGGCCACCGCGGAGTTCGCCTCCTCGGCCGGACTGCCCGCCGTCGAGAGGAAGCTGGAGCGACTGCGCCCCTTCCGGACCGTGATGCAGGAGAGCCCGCCCGCCGTCCGCCTGCTCACCGGGTACGACATCGTCCCGGTCCTCGGCCGCACGCTGCGCGCCGGCATCCTGGACGAGCTGGGCTGGTCCGCCCTGGACGAGGCGCTGGAGCTGCTGGACAGCGAGATCCGCAAGGACCGGGACAACTCCCTGGCGGTGACCGAGGCCTGGCCCGCGCTGATCCTGGCGCGCGGGCACCGGGCCGTCGTCGTCGGACCCGAGGGGGTGCTGCTCACGCACGAACTGCGGCTGCCCACCAACCTGGACCGCTGGCAGCGGCCCCGGTTCCGGTACGCCGACGGCGAGTTGCTGGTGCTGTGGCGCGACGGCTCGAAGCAGTACGGCTACTGGTCGAGCCGCCCGGCCGACGTGTTCCCGGTCGGCGGCGAGCAGCTCCCCGGCTGGTGGTCCGGCATGGACGCGGCCAACGCGTCGATCCCGCTGCCCGGAGGCGGCCGGGCGACGGGCGGCCGGACCCTGCACGCCGGGGACACCGTCCTGCCGCCGGGCCGCCCGGTGATCGGCGACGGCGTCACCTACTGGCGACAGGGCCGGCAGGGCCGGCAGTCGGTGTGGCTGGAGTACGACCCGGCGACCGGCGAGCACGGGCGGGCGTCGCTGCCCGCGCTGCTGGCGTCCGCGGTCCGGGAGGACGCCTCGCTGCGACACGGCTCCTGCGAGGTGCTGCCGCTGCAACCCGGCCTTGAGCACAGCCCGTTCGGCACCGACGGCACGGTGCTCGGGCGGTGGGTGCGCACCCAGGGCGAGGGCGCCGAGGCCCGCACGACCGCCGGTACGCCGGACGGGCGGACGGCGACCCTGCGTACGGGGCACGCCGGCCGGGTGCCGTTGGGGGCGCTGCGGCTGCCGGGCGGGGCCGAGCCGATCGCCGCGCAGACGTACCAGAGCGTCTCCCTGCACGCGGACGACGGTACCGAGCTGGGCCGGGTGTCCTTCGGGGAGTCCGGCGGTGCGTACGCGGCCGGGACGCGGCTGGTGCCGCCGGTCCCGTTCTGGCACGCGCTGCGCCCCCGCGACGAACGCGGCTCGGCCGTGCTGCGCGCCCTGTCCGACGACTCGGCCGCCGAGCTGATGCGCACGACGGCGACCGCGATGGCCGAACGGCAGGAGGCGCTGACCCGGGCCGGCCAGGACGAGAAGGCCAGGGCCGCGGTGCCCCCCGCCGACGAGGTGGCCCTGACCGCGGTGGCGGCGGCACTGCCCGAACTGACCGACCGGCGGCTGCTGGCCGGGGTCGCCTCCCTCGTCCGAGCGGCACTGCGGGCCCGTGAGACGGCCACGAAGCTCGTCACACCGCCGCAGGAGGGGGCGCGGCAGCCTCGGCAGCGGACCGAGGGCATGTTCGCCGACTACAGCCCCGAGCACGGCGGGGACCGCGCGCTGCACGACGCCGCCGCCGGCCTCGTGACCCTGCAGAACGCGTGGTACGCCGGTTTCGCCACGCTGCGCCAGATCCGCTCGGTGAACCACGTGCTGTCCGGAGAACCCGCCGACGGCACACCGCTCGCGCACCGCGACCGGCACGCCGTCGGCGACGGCTGGCTGAGCGACGAGCACACCGTCCCCCGCATCGGCGCGGTGTGGCCGCCGGTCCTGGGCGCCCTGCGGCCACTCGCCTACCGGGCCGCCTCGCCCGCGCTCTCCGACGTCCAGCGCGAGCCGCTGCTCCTGCTGTTCGAGGCGCTGACCGAGGGGCCGCTCGCCGGGCTCGGGAACACCCTGCGCGAGGTCGTGCTCGGCGAACCGCACGACGAGCAGCAACGAGCGGGCCAGGTGCTGCGCCGGGACGGCCGTACGGTGGTCGTGCTCGGCTGCCAGAGCGTGGACCCGCAGCTGGGCCGGGTCGAGTGGCTGGCCCTCGACCACGACCCGTCCGGGGTGTTCGGCGCCGTGGGTCACTTCACCCTGGTCGAGGAGACCCGGTACACCACCGGGATACCGGCCCGGCGGCTCGCCGAACTCACCCGGCTGGTCCGGGACAAGGGCTCCGCACCCTGGCGGCCCGAGGCCCCCGGGGAACTGGTGGCCGCGACGGACGGCGGCCTCGGCCCCCTCCAGGCGACCGTGCTGGTGGCCGGGCAGCCGCAGGCGCCCGCCGCCGAGGAGCTCGCCGTCATCGGCCTCAAGCCCCGGCAACGGGCCTTCGGCACCGAACTGCTGAACTCGCTGGGCCAGGACGAACAGCGGGCACTGCTCGGCGCCCTGCTTCCCGAGGACCCCGCCGAACTGTGGACGAGCGGCCCGTGCACGGCTGCCGCGGGCCGGCTGTGGGCCGAGCGGCTCGGCACCCTGGTCCGCCTGCCGGAGGACCTCAGCACCGATCTCGCCGGCATGGGGATCGCTCACGCGGAGACCGTGCTGAACCCCGCGCGGGTCCCCTGGCTCGCCCGCACCACGGTGTTCCGGCCCGACGCGGAAGGCGATCTGACGCCCGCCGATCCCGCTGCGGTGCCCAGCTCGTACGCGCTGACGGGAGCCGTGCAGAGCCTGGCCGCGCTCGCGTACGTACTGCCGTACGGACATCCGCTGCGGGCCGGGCTGCCGGCCGGGCTGGCCGCGCTGCGCCGTCGTCTGTCCGACCCCGAGCTGCTGCTAGACCTGGGCCTGGACTGGACCGAGAAGAACGGTCCGACCTCCGTGCAGCTGCGCAAGGTGCACGGCCTGCCCGAGACCGGCGGCGGCGACGCGCACGGGGTGACGCGGATCGGCGAGGCGCTGGTGCTGCGCCCCTGGTACGCGCAGACGGAGCACGTCCAGCTCCGGCCGGCCGCGCTGAGCGGCCCGGACGACTCCGTCCTAGGGCTCCTGGAGGGCCTGGTCGGCCCGGGGCGCCGGTCCGGCCTGTGGGCCGTCCGCACGCTCCTCGGCGGCGAACTCGCCCGTGCCGTCGCGGCGGAGGGGCCCGCGGGACACCCGCAGGACCCCACGGTCACCGTGCCCGCGCTGGTGGCCGAGGTCGCCGCGGCCCACGGCCTGGGCGAGGACGCGGCGGCGCTCTACCTCCAGCTGCTGGCGCTGCCCGACCCGACCGACCGCAACTGCGCGCGCTGGAGCGGCTGGAGGCCCGCCCGGGCGAAGAAGGCGCGGGCCGAACTCGCGGCGACCGATCTGGTGGTCGAGGCGAAGCGGCCCCGCGCCGGCCGCACCCTGTTCCTGCCCTGCGGCTGGCGTGACCTCGGGGCACCGGCCCTGCCGGTGGAGACCTGGAAGGAGGCCCTCTACCCGGTCTCCGACGGCGACCGCACCCTGCCGCTGGTCCCGGCGCCGGAGCTGTTCGCCCGCGCCTGGGAACGCGTACGGGCCGGGGACCCGCCCGCGTACGAGCAGCTGACGACCCGGGCGACCCGCGGAGGCCGCCGCCGATGACCACGATCCGCTCCACCGCCGAGGACGCCCCGCAGATGACCGCCACCACCGCTCCCCTCCGCCAGATCGTCCCGCCCGAGGACCGGTACGCCACCGAACTGGCCTTCCTCGCCGGGTACGACGCCGGGCCGCGCCCGCCCGCGTGGCGGCTCACGCCCCGGGCCGTCGTCACCTTCGTCATGGGCAGCGGCGGGCGGGCGCTGCGGCTGCCCGACGACGCCGAGGTGCCGCAGGGGGTGCCGCGGCGGCTGGTCGTGGCGGACAAGTTCGTCGGTGACCGCGCCCTCGTCGAACGCTGTGTGGTGACCCTCGCCGGTGAGCGGGGGCTGCTGCTGGTCGGCGAGCCGGGCACCGCCAAGTCGATGCTGTCCGAGCTGCTGTCGGCCGCGGTGTGCGGCACCAGCGGTCTGGTCGTGCAGGGCACCGCGGGCACGACCGAGGACCAGCTCAAGTACGGCTGGAACTACGCCCTGCTGCTCGCACAGGGGCCCAGCAGGCAGGCCCTCGTCCCGTCCCCGGTGCTCACCGCGATGACCAGGGGTGCCGTCGCGCGCGTGGAGGAGGTCACGCGGTGTCTGCCGGAAGTCCAGGACTCCCTGGTGTCGTTGCTGTCCGAGCGGCGCATCGCCGTGCCCGAACTCGCGGGCACCGAGGACGCGTTGGCGCATGCCGCGCCGGGCTTCACCCTCATCGCCACGGCCAACCTGCGGGACCGGGGTGTCTCGGAGATGTCGGCCGCGCTCAAGCGGCGCTTCAACTTCGAGACCGTGGGCCCCATCCCGGACCTGGACGCCGAGACCGCGCTGGTGCGCGGCCAGGCCAGGGCGTCCGTGGAGCGGGCCGGGGCGCCCTTCCAGGTCGACGACGCGGTCTTGGAGGCCCTGGTCACCGCGTTCCGTGACCTGCGCGAGGGACGGTCGGCCGAGGGGTGGGAGGTGGAGCGCCCGTCCACGGTGATGAGCACGGCGGAGGCGGTGTCGGTGGCGGGCGCGCTGGCCCTGGCCGCGGCCTACTTCCCCGGCGACCGGGACGTCCTCGGCCTGCTGCCGGGGCATCTCCTGGGGGTCGTGCGCAAGGACGACCCCGCCGACGCGGCCCGGCTGCGCGGCTACTGGGACGGCCCGGTCCGACGCCGCGCGGAACAGGGCTCGGCGACCTGGCGCACCCTGTGGGACCTGCGCACGGTCCTGGAGGCGTGACGCCATGTCCGAACCGCCCGAGGACGTCGCGTCCGGCTCACATGAGGACGTCGTGTCCCGTTCACGTGAGGACGTCGCGTCCGCCTCCCCCGAAACGGCGCTCGCGGCCCTCACCGATCCCGCAGGGCCCTACCTGATCGGTGTACGGCACCACGCGCCGTCGCTGGCCGCGGCCGTGCCGGCGCTGCTGGGCGAGGCGAAGCCGGACATCCTGCTCGTGGAGCTGCCGGCCGAGTTGCAGGACTGGCTGCCGTGGCTCGCCCACGAGGAGACCCGGGCCCCGGTGGCGCTCGCCGCGGCACCGGCCGACGGCAGCGGCGGCCCGGCCTTCTACCCGTTCGCGGACTTCTCCCCGGAGCTGGCTGCGGTGCGGTGGGCCGCGCGGCACGCGGTACCGGTGGTGGCCTGCGACCTCCCACTGGCGGACCGCGGTGGGCTGGTACGGGAGTCCGCGGCGGCGCAGGGGCCGGAGGGCCTGTCGGCCGCCCTGCGTTCCCGGCTCACAGGCCGCCCGGGGGACGACCTCTGGGACCGGCTGGTGGAGACGGCCGCGCCCGGTTCGACACCGGAGGCACTGCGCAGGGCGGCGCTGCTGACGGGGTGGGCGCTGCGGGCGGAGTCGACCGTGTCGGAGGTGGATCTGCGCCGGGAGGAATGGATGCGCGCACGCCTGGCGGAGACGTCGAAGAACGGCGAGCGCGTGGCCATGGTGGTCGGCGCCTTCCACACCCCGGCACTGACACGCCCCCACAGGGACGCGGAGCTGCAATCGATGCGCGACTGCCACCGCGTGGTCGCGACCGGGCCTCACCGGCCCGCACCCGAATGGACCACCTCTCTCATCCCCTACACCTACGCCCTCCTGGACGAGCGCTCCGGCTACCCCGCCGGTATCCGCGACCCCGAATGGCAGCACATGGTCCTCCAAGCGGGCGGTGAACCGGCCCTGCTGGAGGACGCGTTGACCCACGCCTCGGTCCGGATCTGCGCCGCCCTCCGCGACCAGGGCCACCCCTCGGGCCCGGCGGACGCACGAGAGATCACCCGCCTCGCCGGAGACCTCGCCCGCCTGCGCGACCTCCCCGCCGCGGGCCGCGGCGAGCTGGTCGAGGCGGTCCAGACGGTGCTGGCGCAGGGCGAACCGTACGGCCGGGGCCGAGCCGTCGCGCGCGCGATGGAGACGGTACTGGTCGGCAACCGCACCGGCCGGCCCGCGCCCGCCGCACCGCGCAGCGGCCTCGTCCCGGCGGTGGAGGCCGAGATCGACGTCCTCGGTCTGCCCGGTCCGGCCGACGGCGGCCCCGGATCACCCCGGGACCTCCGCCTCGACCCCCTCCGCTCGGACCTCGACCGCCGCCGTGAACTGCTCCTGCGCCGACTGACGTTGTGCTCGGTGCCGTACGCCGAGCAACGGCCGGTGACCGGTACCGGCGGCGCCGACGCCCTCACCTCCCGCTGGGAGGTCCGCTGGACACCGGCCACCGCCGCGATGCTGGCGGCCGCGGGGATCCGCGGGGTCACCCTCGCCCAGGCGGCCGAGGGACTGTTGCGCGAGCGCGCCCGCACGGAACGGGACGCCGGCGGGCCCACGGCGGCACAGGTGCTGGACGGTCTGGAGCAGGCGGCGCACTGCGGTCTGCCCGACCTCGTGGCGGAGCGGCTCGGTGACACCGCCGACGTGCTGCCCGCCTCCGGTACGCTCCCCGAACTCCTCACCGGGCTGGCCCTGCTGGACCGGCTGCGGACCGGCCACATCGCCGGTCTCGACGCGGATCGGGACCGTACGGAAAGGGCCGCCGCGGTGGCCGACCTGCTGACCGCCGCGGCGGTACGCCAGGTGGACGGACTCACCGGTTCAGAGGATCCGGCCGACGCCCACGCCCTGCTCGAACTCGCGCAGCGCGCCGACGTGTTGGGCGGCGTCCGGCTCACCGATGCCCTGTCCCGGCTCGCCGCCGACGGTTCGCCGTTGATGCGGGGCGCCGCCGGGGCCGTCCGGGTACTGCTCGGCCAGGAGGAGCCGGAGGCGTTCGGCGGCCGGGTCGCCTCCTGGGTCGACGGCGCGGTCGACCCCCGCTCCCGGGCCGCGCTCACCGCCCGGTTGACAGGGCTGCTGACGGCGGCCGGGCGGTTGCTGGAGGCGGCGGCACCGACCTTGGAGCCCCTGGTCGACCGGGTGTCCCAGCTGTCCGACCGGGACTTCCTCGACCGGCTTCCGGCGCTGCGCGGCGGTTTCGACACCCTGAGCCCGGCCGACCGGGAGCGCCTGCTGACCGGTGTCGAGGGGCGCCTCGGCACCGACCGCGTCGCCGACACCGGGACGCTCGATCCCGTTGCCCTGGCCACCTGGACCGGCGCGGACCTCGCGGCCCGCGACACCCTGCGGGTGCTCGGCCTGCTCCCCTCCCCCCGGGATCACGCGGAGCCGGAGGCCGACGGCTCCACCACCTCCCCGGCCACGGAGGACCACCGGCTGTCGCCCGTCGATCGCTGGCGCCTGCTCCTGGGCCGCCGAAGCGACCGACTTCCCCCTTCGGCCGGTGCGTTGGCCACCGCACTCGACGAGCTGTACGGCAGCGGGCGCGGGGAGGGCAGCCGGGGTGGACTCGGCGGCGCGGGCGGCGGGCGCGAGGCGCCGTATCCCGGGGTGCGGGAGTGGTCGCAGGAACTGGCGGCGCTGTTCGGGCCCGGCATCAGGGAGGAGGTGCTGGCGGCGGCCGCCGCGACGGGGCGCCAGGACGTGCTGGCCGAGCTGGATCCGGACACGGTGCGGCCTTCCGTGGACCTGCTGCGCTCGGTGCTCCGGCATGCCGGTGGGCTGCCCGAGGCCCGGCTCGCGGCACTGCGTCCGCTGGTGCGGCGGCTGGTGGACGCACTGACCCGGGAGCTGGCGACGCGGCTGCGTCCGGCGTTGCACGGCACGGCACTGCCGCGTCCCGGCCGGCGTCCCGGCGGCGGCCTCGACCTGCCGCGCACCCTGCGGGCCAACCTGGCCACCGCCCGACGCGCACCGGACGGCACGGTGCGGGTCATCCCGGAGCACCCCGTGTTCAGGACCCGGGCCCGGCGGGCCGCCGACTGGCGGCTGATCCTGGTCACCGATGTGTCGGGGTCCATGGAGGCCTCGACGGTCTGGGCCGCGCTCACCGCCTCGGTGCTGGCCGGTGTGCCGACGCTGTCCACCCACTTCCTGGCGTTCTCCACCGAGGTCATCGACCTCACCGACCATGTCGCCGACCCGCTGTCGCTGCTGCTGGAGGTCAGCGTCGGCGGCGGCACCCATATCGCGGCCGGACTGCGGCACGCGCGGGAGCTGGTGACGGTGCCGTCCCGCACGCTCGTGGTCGTGGTCAGCGACTTCGAAGAGGGTCATCCGGTCGGTGGACTGCTCGCGGAGGTGCGGGCGCTGGTCGGCGCGGGGTGTCAGGTGCTGGGGTGCGCGAGCCTGGACGACTCGGGTCGTCCGCGCTACTCCACCGGGGTCGCGGGACAGCTGGTCGCCGCGGGGATGCCGGTGGCCGCTCTGAGCCCGCTCGAACTCGCCCGCTGGGTAGGGGAGAAGATCGCATGAGTACCGAACTGCCCGCGGTGGCGCCGGTCGTGACCGCGGAACTGGTCGCGGCCCTTTCGCCCCGCCTGCGCAAGCGGCTGGACGCGGGCGTCGCCAAGCTGGCGGGTCGCGCCGTCGTCCGGGACGGCGACACCGTGCGCATCTCCGTCGACGACGAGGGCTCCGTGCTCGAACTGCACGCACCGGGTGGTGTCGTGACCGACGCGGCGGCGGTGCGCTGTGGCTGTCTGCTGGCCCCGGACTGCCTGCACCGGGCGGCGGCGGCCTCGGCGGCACCGGTGGGCGATGCGTCCGGGCCCGTGGAGACGTCGGCCGAGGAGTCCGGTGGGCGACGGGCTCCCGGGCCGACCGCTTCAAAGACTCCCGACCCTGCCTCTGCCTCTGCCTCTGCCTCTGCCTCTGCCTCTGCCTCTGCCTCTGCCTCTGAAGACCGTGCCCGGGAGGACCGTGCCCGGAAAGGCCCTGCCCGGGAAGACCCCTGGGAAGAAGCCGCCACCCCCTCTCAACTCACCGCCGCGCAGGCCCTCCTCGTCGCCGCCGCTGCCGTGCTCGACGCCGGTACGGACGGTTCCGGTGCCGTGGTGCAGGCGGAGTTGTTGCGTGCCGCCCACACCGCGCGGCTCGCCGGCCTGCCCCGGGCGGCCTCGGCCGCGGTCTCCGTGGTCACCGCGTTGCGCGCGGCGCGGGCGGCCGACCCGGCGTTCCGGCTCGCCGACCTGGTCACCGCCCTGTCGGAGACCCTGTACGTGGCCTACCGGGTGCCGTCCGCGACCGGCGGGGAGCTGACGGAGCTGCGCGGCACCGTGCGCCGTCCCTACACCCCGGACGGTTCGCTGCGCCTGTACGGCCTGTTCTCCGAACCCGTGCTCACCGCGAGCGGGTACGCGGGAGCCGTGACCTGGACCGCGGACGCCGCAGGCCGGCTGTGCAGCGTCTCCGACGTGGCACCGGGCGGCGCGGGACGGGCGGTGGGCGCCGCCGACCGTGCCGTACGGGTCGGTGACACGGCGTTGACGCACCGCGCCTTGTCACGGGCCGGGCTGGCGGTCACCGGGGCGACCCTGTCACCGACCGGGCGGCTGGGCGCGGGCAAGGGCGTACGGGCCGTGCGTGCGTCCGGCGTGGACTGGCGGGCCGAGCCGCTGGACCGGTTGTGGGCGGTACCGGTGGCCGAGCAGGTCGGGCGCGCCCTCGGCGGCGGGCACGACCTGCTGTTCCTGGAGGTGACGCTGGTCGGTCCGGTGCGGGAGACCACGGGTGACTGCCTGCTGGCCGACTGCGGCGGGGTGCCGCTGCGGCTGACGGTCGCGCACGACCATCCGGCGCTCCCGTACCGCGACAACCTGCGGTTGCTGGCCGCCGCCCGCGGCAGTCGGCTCCGGGTGATCGCACGGCTCGCACCGGCGTCGCACGCCCGCGCCCAGGTGCTCGCGAGCGAACACCCCACGCTCGCCGGACAGCGGGTGGACCTGGGTCTTGACCGGCTCCAACAGGCGGACGTGCCCGCTCCGGTGCCGGCCGGCACGGCGTCCCCGCCCGAGGAGGCCCCCCTCCACCTGTTGCGCCGCAGGGTTGCGCAGGCGGCCTCGGGGGGCCGGCGCGTGCTGGCCTTCCCCGGGGACTCCGCGGCGGACTCCCGCCGTCTGCGGCGGCAGGGGCTGGCCACGGCCGGCGACGTCCTCGACGAACTGCTCGCCGCGGCGGCGGAACGCTCGCGTGATGTCTTCGGCCGCCTGCTTCCGGCGGACACCGGCCGCTTCGCGCGGACCTGGCTCGCCGCTGCGCGCTACACCGACGAGGTGGAGCGTGTGCTGTGCGCCGCCGCCTGGGGCGGTTGACCGGGCAGGGCGAACGGGCCGGGCGACCGGTCGCGGGCCGCCGCTCCCCCGTGCCGGCGGCCCGCTCGACCGGAGTCGTCCGCTCCGGCGTCGGTGTCCGGTTGAAGCATGCGGCAGCCCGCCGGTGCGGGGGTATGCGTAAAACTGCGTAGGGAACGGGCAGAGAGGACGACGTGTCACACGGGCTGGACAGGGCCTACGAACGCCTCACCGAACTGGCCGTGGCCGCACTGCACGAACGTGAACCCGAGCGGCTCTGGCCACTGCTCGCCGATGCCCTGACCGGCCTGTGCGGCGGCGAGACGCTGATCTACAAGCTGGACGACTGGAGCGAGGGCCGGGGCACACTCGGTATACCTCCGGCCGCCGCCGTCGAGATGGAGCGCCTCGGCGACGAGGCGGTGGCGGTGCTGCGCTCGGGCTATCCCTTCGCCCGGCACTACGCGGCCGGTCCCGCCCGGACCCCGGTCACGGCCCGTCGGCTCGCGGGCCGCGAGTGGACGGCGAGCGCGACCGCCCGGGTGCTCGGTGACGCCTTGGACTTGAACCAGGTGCTGGGGCTGCCGTTGCCGGGGACGGTCGCCCCCATCACAGGCTGCTTGGTCTTCCGCTCCGGTGCGGACTTCACCGACGACCACCTGCGCGTCGCCGAGCGGGCCCAACCGCTGCTGGCCGCCGTCGAGCAGCAGCGCCGGCTGCTGGAGGAGTGGCGGCGGCTGGCCGCCGGGCCGGCCGAGCCCGCGGCGGACTGCGCGCTGACGCCGCGGGAACTCACCGTGCTCCTCCTGCTCACCGACGCGCTGACCGCCGACGCGATGGGCCGCCGACTGGGCATCTCGGTGCGCACCGTGCACAAGCACGTCGAGAACATCTACCGCAAGCTCGGCACCCGCGACCGCATCAGCACGGTGCTGCACGCACAGCGGCTGGGGCTGGTGCCGGCGCCGGAGCGGTCGCCGGTCGACGGGTGCCCGTAAGAGCGGTCAGGTCTTGGACCGCACCGGCCGGAAGTCCGACAGCCGGTCGGTGACCACCACGACGGAGACGAGCGCGCCGGAGACGGCCCGGCCCAGCCGGACCGGCCAGGCGCCGTCGCCGTCGGTGTGGAAGCTCACCAGGTCGCCGCCCGTCCGCCGCGTTCCGCAGGACCGCACGACCGCACGACCGTACGGACGGAAACCGACCTCGAAGCGCCTGGGAAAAACGGTACCGACCACCACTGACAACGGCACGGGCGGGCGGATCTGCGTGACGGGGGTCGCCGGGAATAGCCTGGAGGAGCGGCACCGGGACGGACGGGGGCCTCCCGATGCATTCCCTTTGCCGAGGGGGACGTGGAAGAGGGAGGCGGAGAGCCATGCCCTGGAACCTGAACGGCACGTACCTGGAGAGCTGCAACTGTGACACGGTGTGCCCCTGCACCACCTCGGGCCTCACCGCGCCGGCCGACCACGAGCGCTGCCAGGTGACCTTCGCGTTCCACGTGGACCGTGGGAACGTGGACGGAGTGGACGTCGCCGACCGCAGTGTGGCCGTCTTCATCGACGCGCCGCGGGTGATGGCCGAGGGCGGCTGGCAGGTGGCGCTGTACCTCGACGCCGCGGCCGACGAGGCTCAGGCGGAGGCGCTGGGCAAGGTCTTCTCCGGCCGGGCCGGCGGCCCGATGGCGGCGCTCACCCCGCTGATCGGCGAGGTCCTCGGCGTGCAGCGGGTGCCCATCGACTACCGCGACGACGGCCGCCGCCACGCCGCGCGGGTGGGTGACGCCATCGACATCGAGATCGAGGACCAGGTCGCCCCGCAGTTCGGCGAGGACGGGCCGGTCATGGGTCTGACCGGTGTCTTCCATCCGGTGAGCAGCACGCTGACGGTCGCCCGGTCCACCCGGGCGACCGGCGACGGCGTGTTCGGCCGCTCCTGGGACTTCTCCGGCGGGAACGGACACTCGGCGCCCTTCACGTGGTCCGCGTGACCGGCCGGCCGGCCGCCGTCCGCCCGCGGGCGAGCCCCGCCGCACTGCTGCTGGTCGCCGCGGCGGCCGCCTGGCTCTGGATGGTGACCCGCTGGGGCGGCATGCCGGCGATGCCCGGGACCATGGGTCTGGGCCTGCCCGCCTTCCTGGCCGTGTGGACGCTGATGACGGCCGCGATGATGCTGCCCGCCACGGCTCCCGTCGCCGCGCTGTACGCACGCACCGTCGTCGGGCACCGGGCACCGCGGATGGCCGTCTTCACGATCGCGTACCTGCTGGTCTGGGCCACGGCAGGACTGCCGGCCTACGGGCTGGCCGCCGGCCTGGGCCGGGCGGCCGCGCTTCCCGCCGTGGCGGGGACGGCGGTGGCCGCGGCCGTGTTCGCGGTCAACGG
The DNA here is from genome assembly GCF_055562175.1 of Streptomyces sp. NPDC020958. Lineage (NCBI taxonomy): Bacteria > Bacillati > Actinomycetota > Actinomycetes > Kitasatosporales > Streptomycetaceae > Streptomyces > Streptomyces sp. NPDC020958. The sequence continues at coordinate 61,298 of NZ_JBVHFU010000025.1, forward strand.
TGTCTACCAGCTCACGCCGCTGAAGGACCGCTGCCTGGCGAAGTGCCGCTCGCCGGTCGGGGCGATGCTGCGCTACGCCTCGTACCCGGGGCGCTCGCGCGATCTGCGGGCCGGACTCCATCACGGGGCGTTCTGCCTGGGCTGCTGCTGGTCGTTGATGGTGCTGCTGGCGGCGTTCGGCGCGATGAACCTGTGGGCCATGGCGGTGCTCACCGCCGTGATCACCGCTGAGAAGCTGGCTCCGGCCGGTCCTTTGGTGGCCCGTGCCGTGGGCGTCGCCTCGCTCGCCCTCTCCGGCGCCGTGTTCTGGGTTCCGGCACTGGCTCCGGGCCTCACCGGGGGCGGTACGGCCGGAATGTAGGACGCCCCCTCAGCCGCTCGCCGGCGTCCACTGGATCCGCGTACTGCACAGGGAGACGAGGACGGCGGCCGTCGCGACGACCCCGAGGCCCCACACCAGGCTGCTCGAACTCGCCACGAAGCCGATGAGCGGTGGCCCGGCCAGCAGTCCCGTCGTGCCCATGGCGGCGACCAGGGACAGCGCCTCCGCACCCTGTTTCGCCGCGGCCACGTAGACGCACGGGGTCACGGCCGCACACCCCAGTCCCACGCAGGCGAACCCGACGAGGGCGGCCGCCGCTCCCCCGGTCACCAGGGCGAAGGCGAGCCCGGCGGCGGCCAGTGCGCTGCCCAGCAGCACCACGCGGCCGTCGCCCCAGCGGCTGCGCCAGCCGTCCGCGAAGAGGCGGGCCAGCACCATCATTCCGGAGAACACGGCGATGCCCATCGGCGCCAGTTCCGCCGACGCCTTGGCGACTTCCCTCAGGTAGAGGGCTGACCAGTCGTTCATGGCGCCCTCGGTCACCGTGCCGAAGGCCATGGCGCAGCACATCCAGAGCGTCATGCGGGACGGCAGGCTCCGTCCGGCCCGGCTCCCGCGCGGCTTCTCGGGTGCGGGTGTCCCGTCCGGGAGCAGACCGGGCCGCGCCAGGGCGGCGAGCAGGACGAGCACCACGGCCGCCACCGCGAAGTGCGCCGTGACGGAGGAGGTGGTCGCGTTCATGCCGGAGGCGAGCAGCGCGGCGAGCAGGGAGCCGGCGCTGAAGGTCGCGTGCAGCCTCGCCATGGCGTTGCGTCCGTAGCGGGTCTCCAGGGCCGTTCCCTGCGCGTTCATGGCCACGTTCAGGCATCCCACGCACACCCCGTCGGCCACCATGACCAGCAGGGCGGCCGGGTAGTCCGGCGCGAGGGCGAGGCCCAGGAGCAGCAGGGTCAGGCAGAGGGCCGACAGCAGGGACAGCCGGGCCGAGCCCAGCCGCCGCATGAGCACCGGCACCAGGGGGAAGGACGCCACGGCGCCGATGCCGGCGGCCATCAGCAGCACCCCCACCTCGGCCGCGGTCAGCTTGAGGTCCGCCTTGACCGCGGGGATCCGCGAGGCCCAGGTGGCGTACTGGAAGCCGAGGGAGCAGAACAGTGCGGCGATGGCGGACCGGCTGCGCCGGAAGGGATCCTGGACAGGGAACACGCGATTCAACTCGTTTCGTCAACTCGGTGCATGTACGCGGGACATGTACACGGCGTCCGCGCCGTATCCGCCCGGAGCGATCCCCGGGTGGGCGGTGAAGCCGCGTGCCGACCAGAACCGCTCGCTGCGGCCCACGGCGATCAGCGAGATCCGCTCGAACCCGCGGGCGCGGGCGGTCAGCAGCAGGTGGTCGAGGAGCCGTTGTCCCAGTCCCCTGCCGCGCAGCCGCTCCGCGACGACGATGTCGTGCAGGTGCAGGTTGGTGCGGTGCCGGTGCGCGGGGGCCGCGGGCTCTTCGGTCCGTTCGAGGGGCGGGTAGGCGAAGGGCGGGTACGGCAGGGCCAGCAGGTATCCGGCCGGCCGCGCGCCGACGTCCAGGACGAAACAGGTGTCCGGTGACGCCTCCGCCCTGGACCGCAGGGCCGCGCGCCCCTCCGTGAGGCCGAGTCGCGTGTAGGCCCGGGCCTCCATCGCGGCGATGACGTCCCAGTCGGCGTCGGCGATGGGGCGGATGCGTACGCCGTCGCCGCTCACGCGCGCCCTCCGCCGACGCAGGTGTACGGGAGGGGGACGAAGCCGTTGAAGCCCTGGGTCGTGTAGCTGATCGCGTAGGCGCCGCTGGAGAGCACCCAGACGGGGTCGCCGGACGCCAGTTCCCGGGGGACGTGGACGAGGGCGTGTCCCTGGGGGTAGGCGTCGTCGCTATCGCAGGTGGGGCCCGCCACCACGGCGGGGACGTGTGCGCCGCCGTGGTGGGTCGGGAAGAGGAGCGGGTACTGCAGCGCGTCCATCTCGTAGAGGCCGTTGAACTTGCCGCAGCTCAGGTAGAGCCAGTACTGGCGCTCGCCGTCCGGGCGGCGCCGCTTCGCCAGGCGGGCCACGTGGGCCCGGACGGCCCCGTGGTCGGCGACGAGGTGGCGCCCCGGCTCCATCACGAACGCGAGGTGTTCGCCGTGGACCTTCCTGAGGTGCCGCATTCCCTCGCGGACGACGGCGAAGATCTTGTCCAGCGGCGGGTCCAGGGGCCGGCCGAACCGGTCGAGGTATCCCATGGCCGGCAGACCGCCGCCGAGGTTGACGTGGTCCAGGACGATCCCGCGCCGGGCCAGGGCGGTCAGGACGTCCGCGAGACACTCGAAGGCGTGGTGCCAGGCGTCCGCCGTCATCTGCTGGGAGCCGACGTGCACGGACAGTCCGGACGGGGTCAGGCCCATCCCGCGGGCGGCCTCAAGGATCCGCACCGCGTCCGCGGGCGAGCAGCCGAACTTGTGGCTCAGTCCCCACAGGGCCCCCTCCCCGCTCGTCGCCAGCCTGCAGAACACGCGGGCGCCGGGGGCGTGGGCCGCGATGGCCGCCAGGTCCTCGACACTGTCGGTCACGAAGTCCCGGACGCCGAGGCGGTGGGCTTCGGCGATGTCCCGGTCGGACTTGACGGTGTTGCCGTAGTGCGTCCTTTCGGCCGGTATCCCGGCGCGCAGCGCCTGGCGCAGTTCGCGGGGGCTGGCCCCGTCGACCCCGGCGCCCTTCTGGGCGAGGCGGGTGAGCACCTCGTCCACCGGGCAGGCCTTCATGGCGAACCGGACTGCGACGCCCGGCAGTTCGGCCCGGAGCGTGTCGTAGCGGCTCTCGATGCCGGCCAGGTCGAAGAAGATCCGGTCCTCGGTGGCGCCCGCCAGTGCGGCGAGCAGCGGTGCGGACGTCATCGTCGCCCTCACCGCCGCCGTGGTACGGGCGTGAGCGCGGCTGCCCGTACCAGCGGCTCCCACGCCTCCGTCAGCAGGGCGAAGTCCTCGATGTCACCGCGCGCCTCGTCGAGGAGGCGTTCGCGGCGCTGCGCCAGGAGATCGGCGAACTCGGCGTAGCGGCCGCCCAGTGCCCGGTAGGAGGCGTCGAGGACGTCGAGCCGTCGGACGTTCTCGCTCCGGTCGAGCCCCGCGCTCCGCCTGGCGAGCCGGGCCACCGCGGACGCGCGCACCTGCCCCGCATCGTCGAGCAGCGACGCGCCGGACCGCGCCATGTGGTCGTAGACGTGGTGGAAGTACAGCATCGAGAGCAGGAACTTGACGAAGCGCAGCTGGTACGCGGTGAACCCGGGGCCGGTGCGGCGTTCGCCGGTGTAGAAGTTGACGATGTTCCGGTTGTGCAGGACGCCCGGCAGCGCGGCGTCGTGGACCAGGTGGATCAGGAAGTAGTCGCTGCCGATCGTGTCGGTGGCGGGCGGCAGGGGCACCCGTTCGTGCACGCCGTGGAAGGCGATGTTGCACATGTCCACGCGCATGGGGTCGACCAGGGTGAGGATGGCGTGGTCCGTGGTGAAGGCGTCCGTGCCGGCGCCCCGGAAGGACTCGTCGACGAGTTGTCGCTTCTGTTCGTCGGACCAGTGCGGGGGCGCCCACAGGCCGACCATGTCGTGGTAGACGGCGGGGTCGGTGCGGAGTATCTCGCCGATGTCCACGGACAGTTCGCCGACGAAGGAGCTTCCGACCATCGCGACCCGCCGGTCCATGTGGTCGGCGGCCAGGGCGGTTTCGGTGACGTGGCGGGCGGCGTCGGCAGCGCGGCTGCCGAGTGTCAGCAGTTCGTGGTGGACGGGGTACACGGTCTCGCCGTCCACCACCTGGTACCGGCTGTCGGAGTCCCTGCGGTGGACGGACTCACAGCCGAGCGCGGCGGCCAGGAGGAAGGCGCGGTTGGTGCAGGCGCCGTAGGAGAGGCCTGCCGGGAGCATCAGGTCCAGCAGGAGGTCGGGTTTCATGGCGCCGGAGCGGTCGATCGCGCGCCGCAGGAAGTCCCGCTGCCGTGCCTCGTCGAGGTGGTGTACGACGATCCGCGGATCCGGCGGTGTCCGGCGCACGGCCTCGGCGTGCTGGGCGTGGGCCGGTCCCGTGCAGGAGTCCAGGATCAGCAGGTGCACCTCGATGTCGAAGTGCCGGACGGCGTAGGCCGCTTCACCGGCGACGGCGGTGATCGTGGCCGCGCAGGGCCTGTTGGTCGGCAGGGTCAGGCAGATGCGGCGCATGTCTCTTCTCCGGCCGGCGGCGTCGTCGCGTCGGGGTCCGCCCCGGTCCAGGACGTGAGGCCCAGCAGCCTGGCGCCGAGTTCATTCAGCGAGGCGCGCCCGTACCGCAGGGACTCGTGCCGGGTGGCGTCACCCAGCAGCGTCCCGTTCCAGTCGGGCGTGGCGAGCGTGCGCCACGACTCGACGCGGGAGCGCCGGAGCGTCTCGTGGGTCTCCAGCGCCGGCATCATCGACAGGTACTGGACCGCGCGTACCTGTCGGTCGGCGGTGTTCGGTGCCACCCCGTGCGCCAGCAGGCCGTTGAAGATCAGCAGGTCGCCGGCGGCCAGTTCCGGGCGCACCACGGGGAACTCGGCGCGGTCGATCCTGGGCCGGATCGGGTCGCGGTCGGCCGGCTGGAACACCTTCCACTGGTCGAACCGCTTGAACAGCTCCGGGCAGCACTGGAAGCCGCCGAGTTCCGGTGTGGTGTCGGTCAGGGCGATGATCCCCTGGACCCGCTGCGGCAATACGCCGAGCGTGGTGTCGACGTCCCAGTGGAGTTCGATGTCGAAGCCCTCGTCCGTGCGCGGGATCAGGGCGCGGTCACGGTTCTTGATGTTGGGCGGGTTGAGGTTGAGCCGGTCGAGGGTCACCCACAGTTCTTCGCAGTCCCAGACGTCGACGAACGCGTCGTAGACCCGCCGGGTCTGGCGGTTGTCCCAGATGAGCTGGTGGTGGTAGGCCTCGACGAAGCCGTAGATGTGCAGTTCCCGGTCGAGGTCGGAGCGGTATTCACGCTCCTGGTACCAGGTCTCGGGTCGCTCGGGGTCGAGTCCCTGGAACTCCCAGGCGAAGTCCAGCAGTCGACGGGCCGCCGGGGCGGGGACGGCCTGCTTGACCACCACGTAGCCATAGGTCTGCCAGAAGGCGAAGTCCTCTTCGGACAGGACGCGCAGGGGACGGGTCTTCTTCAGGTCCCGCAGGGGTGTCGGGGCGAGGTAGGTCTCGCCGTCCGAGCTGAAGTAGGGGGTGTCCGAGGGGGCTCGATGGAGATAACGGTCAGTCGTGGGCATACGGTGCTCCACACCTCGTTCTCGGGGACCGGCGACCCCAAGCGGATCGCCGACTGCGCGGCGCGAGGGGCGGACACCGTTCCGGCAGGGTCACTGCACCACGGGCCACACCAGCCCCTCTTCGAACTCGCGTGCAACCAACTTGGACTAGACCAACTGGCCCTGTCAAACACCCCAGTTGAGGACGCCTTTTCGCCAACGCGGCTCGATCCCGGCCCACTTGACACGTGCGGCTAGCCTGAGCGGGAACCCATTGGTCTGTACCAACAGAAGGGGCATGCGCGATGGTCTCCAGCACGCACAGCCAGGAGTTGCGCCGGCTGGCACGCTCCGTCCTCCAGCCTGGCTTCGTGGGCACCGAGGCCCCGGACTGGGTGCTGCGCGAGATCGGCGACGGGCTCGCCTCGGTCGTGCTCTTCTCCCGCAACATCGTCACGCCCCGGCAGGTCGCCCGACTCACCGGTCGACTCCGCGCGGAGAATCCTGAGTTGATCATCGCCATCGACGAGGAGGCCGGCGACGTCACCCGGATCGAGTCGGCCACCGGCTCCACCCGGCCGGGCAACTTCGCACTCGGAACCGTCGACGACACCGAGCTGACCGAGGCGGTCGCCGCCGACCTGGGACGGCAACTGCGCGCGGCCGGTGTGAGCCTCGACTACGCACCGAGTGCCGACGTGAACTCCAACCCCGACAACCCGATCATCGGGGTGAGGTCCTTCGGTGTCGACGCCACGGTGGTGGCGCGGCACACCGGGGCCTGGATCCGGGGACTCCAGTCGGCCGGTGTCGCCGCCTGCGCGAAGCACTTCCCCGGCCACGGCGACGTGGCCGTCGACTCCCACCACGGCCTGCCCGTGTACGACGCCGACCGCGCGCGGATCGCCGAGCAGGCCCTGCCACCGTTTCGCGCCGCACTCGACGCGGGCGTCCGCGCGGTGATGAGCGGCCACCTGCTGGTCCCCGCCTACGACCCCGAACTGCCCGCCACCCTGAGCCGGCGCATCCTGGACGAACTGCTGCGTCAGGAACTCGGGTTCGAGGGAGTGGTCGTCACCGACGCCATCGAGATGGGTGCCGTGGCAGGCCCCTACGGCATCGGCGGGGCCGCGGTCAGGGCCGTCGCCGCGGGTGCCGACGCCGTCTGCGTCGGCGGCGAGAACGCCCAGGAGGCCACCGCGGTCCAGCTCGTGGACGCCCTGGTGGACGCCGTCCGCTCGGGTGAGCTCCCGGCCGAGCGGCTCGCGGAGGCGAGCGCGCGGGTCCGGGAGTTCGCGGCCTGGTCGGCGGCGCTCAGCCCGGCCGGCGCCACCGCCTGGGACGCCGGTGGCATCGGCTTCGCCGCGGCCCGCCGCGCCATCCGCCTGACCGGGGCCGTGCGCCACGTCCTGCCCCTGGTCACCGCGCCGCACGTGGTGGAACTGGCACCCAGCACCAACCTGGCCATCGGTGCGGAGACCCCGTGGGGCGTGGCCGCCCCGCTGGGCGAACGACTGCCCGGGACCACGTCCGCCCGGGTGTGCCACGAGGACCTGCGCACCGGCGCCACCGCGCTGGAGGCGCGGGCGCTGGCACCCGCGTCGGGACGGCCGCTGGTCGTCGTGGTCCGCGACGCCGCCCGGCACGCCTGGATGGCACGGGCCCTCATGGAACTGGTCGCCGCCCGGCCGGACGCGATCGTGGTGGAGATGGGCCTGCCGGGCACCGTGGTCCCCTCGGCCGCCCAGATCTTCACCCACGGCGCCACGGCCGCCTCCGGGATCGCCGCCGCCGAGGTACTTGCGGGTGCCCTTTAGTACAGACCTGAGTGCACCATCCTTGCCCCCGAGCCGGCCGGCCGCGACACTCGCCACCCCGGCCGCCGTTGTCGATGGAGGCCCAGCCCATGGCGTCGGTGTCGTCACCCCTCTGCTCCGTCTCCGAAGCAGATCGACGGCGCACCGCCGGGCACCGACAGCCGCACGCCCAGCAGCACGTTTGTGGGTGCTCCTCTTTTGGCCAGAGGTTGTAGCCGCCCGATACCTCGATGTTCTGAGCGGTAACCCAGCGGCTCCCGTCGGAGACCGGTGAAGCGATCATGCCGCCGATGTCGTCGGGTTCACCGACCCGGCCAAGTGCGGTTCTCGCGGCGAGGGCCGGAACAACCTCAGGGATCCGGGTGAAGGCATCATCGGCGATCCGGGTGCGGGTCGATCCCGGCGAGACCGCGTTGACACGGATGCCCCGCGTGCTGAATTCCTTGGCCATGTATCGCGTCAGCACGACCAGGCCGCCCTTCATCGACGCGTATGCCGCATAGCCGGGCTCCAGGCGGGCCGTCGCCGCCGCGTTGCTGCTCGTGTTGACGATGGCCCCGCCGTCCGCCATCAAGGGCAGCAGCCTCTGCGTCAGGAAGTAGGGTCCCTTGAGCAGGACCCGCATGAGGCTGTCGAACACCTCCTCGGTCGTGTCCTCGATCAACGACGTCGCCGCGAAACCGGCGTTGTTGACCAGGTAGTCGAAGGTGTCGCGCTGCCAGGTGTCGCGCAACAGGCGAGACCGCCACCCTGGCGGCCTTCCGCGACACGGTGGCCGACGTGCCCTCCTTGCGGGTTGCTGCCATAGGTCAGGATGACTCCGGTTCCGTCATCGAACGAGCAGTTCATCCGCACCAAACTGGACGACGGGACACCGGTCACCTACGCCGTGCCGTCGCCGGGCCACTGAGCCGCCGGACTCACCCCGGCGGGGGCCGCCGTGCGCCGTGTGCGCCGAGCGGCCGACCGGGGTGACGGCCCGAGCTGCCGCCCCGCTCCGGGGCGCGGTGCCCGTGACCGCTCAGGCGCAGCCCCAGGCCGACATCCCCTGGATGGCCGCCAAGCGTCTGGCCACGGCGATCTGCTCCCTGCGCGTGGCCCGGTCGGCCCGGCTCGCGTACTTCAGACCGCCGGCCGCCACCCAGCTCGACTGCTTGAACTGCAGCCCGCCGAAGTATCCGTTGCCGGTGTTCGCCTTCCAGTTGCTCCCGGACTCGCACGCGGCGATGGTGTCCCAGTCGGCAGTGCGGTCGGCGGGCAGGGCGGTCGCCGTCGGTCCGCCGGCGAGAGCCGCGACGACAGCCGAGGTGAGCAGCGCCGTGCGCAGTCCAAGCGGTGAGGTGCGACGACGAGGCGCGGTCACGCCGATAGGATCTTGATGCCACATGCACACACGGTTACATACTATGTACTTTTAGTAGTGTAGGCGCACTGCGGCCGACACCCTGATGGCGCACCAGACCTGCCTCGGACCGGCACCTGGTCGCGTTTCGTGCGACGACCAAACCACACCGGAGCGTTGCGGTGCGGTTGCGTCGTGAGATGGGCTGCGCCGACGCGGCGAGGCGGTCGGTGCCTCATGCGGTCCGGGTTCCTGCGATCGCGCGCCCGACGCTGACACGACACCCGGGCCGGTCTTCAGCTCCGTTCCCGGCGAGGGGACGGATCCGGCGGGAAGGCCAGGCCGGTGACGGTACCGGCCTGGACGATCGGGCCGTACCGGGTGCCGCCGGAGACGGTGTTTCGCACCGTTGCCAGGCGGCCCGCTGCGGCGCCCGCCACTCGGCGCAGCGACGCTCCGAGAGCACTCAGGTCCTCGCCGGTGAGCGGCCCCCGTTTCCACCAGCCCGCAGAGACGGCTTTGTCACTCGGCCGGCGCGTCGTAGAGACCAGCCTCGCGGTCAGCGCGTGGGCGCTCCCGGCCGGCCCGGAGTTCGGCCATACGTTCCGCCACACCGTTCCCCTCGTCGTAGACGGTCTCGAAGATCATTCCGTCGCCGAACCTCTGCAGGAACCACTCCCCGACATACGCATCCAGTAGCCGCGCCCGTATCAGCGGTGCAGGCCGGCAGTCCTGCGCGCTCGGCCACCCCTTGTTCCGGGCAGGTGCAGACGTATCGCGGCGGCTGATCGCGGGAGGTCTGCGTGTACAGCCGGTTGTGGCACTGGCCGCACTGCGCCAACTCCGTGAGCACGTCATTTCGGTTGCTACGGCGGCCGATTCAGGGCGCCTGCCGGGGAACCAGGGCCTTCTTCAGAGCCTCGTACGTCGGTCGATCCCATCGGGATCAGCCAGGATGCGACGGGTCACCGTACGAATGACAGTCGAGGCATGCGGATGCAGGATGAGTGATCGATCTTGCCGCCCATCACGGTCCGCACGTACGGGAAACCGTGGGAGGGCTTCCCCTTCGGGCGTCCCGCTGCCCGCATCTTCTCCGTAGCGTTGCGGTTCCGTCGCTGGATGCCCCGCACTTCCGGTGACGAGCAGCTTCCCTTCGTCGCGCATCTTGTAACCGGTGTGCAGGCCACCAACCCGTCGTACGGGCCCTTCTCATCACGAAGCCAAGGGCCCGGTTTCGGCCGGGTCATCGGGTCGGTGGCGCCCGACACCTCCCAGTCGTCGGCCCAGCCGACGATGTGGCCCCCGACAGACGCGGCGGCGGTCAGCACATCCTCGCGTTGCCGCTCCGGAGACGACGTGGCGAGCTTCATCCGCGGCAGGCGCCGCACTCCGAGCAGGCACTTTCCGCATCCGCCGTAGGAGCGTTCGATCATGGTCAAGCGGCCACACCCAAGATGATCTTACTCAGCCCAGGAAACTCAGTCGAACCTTACGGTTGACATTGGAGATGTTGGTGTCGACCAGGCACACCGACTGCCAGGTGCCCAGTTCCAGACGGCCGTCGATCACCGGGAGGGTGGCGTGCGGGGGCACGATCGCCGGGAGGACGTGGTCGCGGCCGTGGCCCGGGCTGCCGTGCCGGTGCTGCCAGCGGTCGTCCGCGGGGAGCAGGGTGTGCAGCGCCGCCAGCAGGTCGTCGTCGCTGCCGGCGCCGGTCTCGAGGACCGCGATGCCGGCCGTGGCGTGCGGCACGAAGATGTTCAGCAGTCCGTCGCGGCCGTCCGCCGTCTCGCGGAGGAAGGCCTCGCAGTCGGCGGTCAGGTCGACGACCCGCTCCCGCGAACCGGTGGCGACGTTGAGTACTCGTGTGGTGAAGGCATCCGACATGCCTCCATCCTGACCCATCCACCGGCCCGCCCGGCCGAGTGGCGGTGCGGCCGTACGGGAAGATCCGCGCCCACTCCTTGGTTGGCACGAGCGTGAACAGCGTGAGCGAGGTCGAGGTGGTCGTCATCGGCGCCGGTCAGGCCGGTCTGTCCAGCGCCTATCATCTGCGGCGCACCGGCTTCGCGCCGGACCGTGACTTCGTGGTCCTGGACCGCTCCCCCGCTCCAGGCGGCGCCTGGCAGTTCCGGTGGCCGTCGCTGACGTACGGCAAGGTGCACGGGATGCATGCGCTGCCGGGCAAGGAGCTGACCGGAGCCGATCCCGCGCGGCCGTCCGCGGAGGTCGTCGGTGCGTACTTCGCCGACTACGAGCGCACCTTCGACCTGCGGGTACGACGGCCCGTCGACGTCCGTGCGGTGCGCGCGGGCGAGGACGGCCGACTGCTCGTGGAGACCGGCTCCGGGAACTGGTCCACGCGGGCGCTGATCAACGCCACCGGCACCTGGGAACGGCCGTTCTGGCCCCGCTATCCGGGCCAGGAGACCTTCCGCGGGCGCCAGTTGCACACCGCCCAGTACGCCGGACCCGAGGAGTTCGCCGGCCAGCGCGTGGTGGTCGTCGGCGGCGGCGCGTCCGGCACCCAGCACCTGCTGGAGCTCGCGCCGTACGCGGCGGCCACCACCTGGGTCACCCGGCGTCCGCCGGTGTTCCGCGAGGGGCCCTTCGACGAGGGCGCGGGCCGGGCCGCGGTGGCGCTGGTGGAGGAGCGGGTACGGCAGGGACTGCCGCCGCGGAGCGTGGTCTCGGTCACCGGGCTGCCCCTCAACGACGCGATCCGGCAGGGCCTGCGGGACGGCGTCCTCGACCGGCAGCCGATGTTCGACCGCGTCACCCCGGACGGGGTCGACTGGAACGACGGCCGGCACGTGGACGCCGACGTCATCCTGTGGGCCACCGGTTTCCGGGCCGCCCTCGACCACCTGGCGCCGCTGCGGCTGCGCGAGGCCGGCGGCGGGATCCGGGTCGAGGGGACCCGGGCGGTCGCCGACCCGCGTGTCCATCTCGTCGGTTACGGCCCGTCGGCCAGCACCATCGGTGCCAACCGCGCGGGCCGCGAGGCCGTCCGGGACATCAGGCGGCTGCTGGCCGGGGAACCGGTCGCGGCCTGACGCGCCCGCGGCGGCTCAGTGCGGCCGGCCAGAGGCGGAGGGCTGCTGCGCCCGGCCGCGCAGGGCGTTGAACTCGGCGACGTTGCGCTGGTGTTCCGCGTAGTCGGCGGTGAACCTCGTGTCGCCCGGCTTGACCGTGACGAAGTACAGCCAGTCGCCGGGTGTGGGGTTGAGGGCGGCCCGCATCGCGTCCTCGCCCGGGTTGTCGATCGGTGTGGGCGGCAGGCCCATGCGCTGGTAGGAGTTGTACGGGCTGTCGCTGCGGGTGTCCGCCACGGTGGTGTCGAGGGTCCTGCGGTCGAGGCCGTAGTTGAGGGTGGCGTCCATCTGGAGCGGCATACCGCGCTGCAGCCGGTTGAAGACGACCCGTGCCACCTTCCCCATGTCGGCCTTGTTCGCGGCCTCGGCCTGCACGATGCTGGCGACGGTCACCGCCTGGTAGACGTTCATCGCGTCGCGCTGGGCGCCCGCCGCGAGGGGCGCTTTGTCGAACCGCTGGTGGGCGGTGTCGACCATGGACCGCAGCACGGACTGCGGGGTCGCGCCCCGCGCCACCGGGTAACTGGCCGGGAAGAGGTAGCCCTCCGGGTTGCCCTCCGCCTCGCCGGGCAGATTCAGGCCCGCGCTGCCGACGGACTGCCTGGTGGTGCCTGCGGGGAGGGCGAGGGCCTTGTCGACGGCGTCGTACACCTGGGAGGCGCGCCAGCCCTCCGGGACGACCAGGGTCGTGGGCCTGTCCGCTGCGCCGTGCGGGGTCAGCAGGGGCACCACCACGGCCGCGCCGGCCGCGACGAGACCGGCCGCGACGAGGGTGAGCCTGCCCCGGGGCGTCAGCCGGATCGCGTTCCGTCGGCGCGGCTTGCGTGCCGGAGAGTTCATCTGCATGCGGGCACATTAGCCCGCAGAAACCACCAAACCCGGCATATCTTCAGCTTGTCGGCGGAGCCCCGTCCTCACGCCGCCGACTGCCCCGCCGTCTCCAGTCGGGCGTCCCGGCGCACCAGGGCCGCGTACCGCCCGTCGAGTTCCAGCAGTTCCTCGTGCGTGCCGCGTTCGGCCACCCGCCCGGAGTCGAGGACCACGATCTGGTCGGCACCCCGGACCGTGGACAGCCGGTGGGCGATGGTGATCGTCGTGCGGTTGGCCGACAGGGCGTCGATGGCGTCCTGGACCGCGTGTTCGGTGCGGGTGTCCAGAGCGCTGGTCGCCTCGTCGAGGATCAGGACCGGCGGGTCGCGCAGGATGGTGCGCGCGATGGCCAGCCGCTGCTTCTCACCGCCGGAGAAGCGGTGACCGCGCTCGCCCACGATCGTGTCGTAGCCGTCGGGCAGGGCGGCGATGTGCTCGTGTATCTGCGCCGCGCGGGCCGCCGCGTGCAGTTCCTCGTCGGTGGCGTCCGGCTTGGCGAAGCGCAGGTTGTCGGCGACCGAGGCGTGGAAGAGGTACGTCTCCTGGGAGACGACGCCGACCGCACGGGCGAGGGTGTCGAAGTCGAGGTCACGGACGTCGACACCGTCGAGGGTGACCCGCCCGCCGGTGACGTCGTAGAGCCGGGGCACCAGGTAGCCGAGCGTGGACTTGCCGGCGCCCGTCGGTCCGACGACGGCCAGGCTGCCGCCGGCCGGGACGGTGACGTCGATGCCGTCGAGGACGGGGCCGCCCTTGTCGTCGTAGCGGAACTCGACCTTCTCGAAGCGGACCTCGCCCTGCACCCGGTCGAGGTGGACGGGCTCGGCCTGCTCGGTGATGTCGATCGGCAGGTCGAGGTATTCGAAGATGCGCTGGAAGAGCGCGAGGGAGGTCTGGATCTGCACTCCGGTCGCCAGCAGGCTCACGGCCGGGCGGAACAGGCCCTGCTGGAGGGAGACGAAGGCGACGATGGTACCGAGCGAGATCTGCGAGCCGCCCGTCCGCAGCGCCATCCCCGCCGCCCAGTAGATGACGGCAGGCATCGCCGCCATCACGATCGTGATCACGGCCATCCGCCAGCGGCCTGCCATGTTCGACCGCACCTCCAGGTCGACGAGCTGCTCGGACTCGTCGGCGAAGGAGGCGGTGAGCGAGTCGGCACGGCCCATGGTGCGGCCGAGCAGGATGCCGCTGACGGAGAGCGACTCGGTGACCGTGGCGGCCATCGCGGCCATCTGCTTCTGGCGCTGGGTGGTGATCTTCTTGCGTTCGTTGCCGACCCGGCGGCTGATCCACACGAAGACCGGGAGCAGCACCATGGAGACGACGGTGAGCCGCCAGTCGAGGGCGATCATCGCGACGACCGTGGCCACCACGCCGGTCAGGTTCGAGACCAGGGACGTGGCGGTGGAGGTGACGGTGGCCTGCATGCCGCCGATGTCGTTGGCGATGCGGGACTGCACCTCACCGGTGCGGGTGCGGGTGAAGAAGGCGAGCGACATGCGCTGCAGCCGGCCGTACACGGCGGTGCGCAGGTCGTGCATGACGCGCTGGCCGACGGTGGTGGATATCAGCGTCTGGAGGACGCCGAAGACGCTGGTGAGGACGGCACTGAGGATCATGCCCAGCGCGAGCAGGCTGAGCAGTCCGGTGCGGCCCTGCGGGATCGCGGTGTCGAGGACCGCCTTCAGCAGGAAGGGGGTGGCGACGGACACCAGGGAGGCGGCGCCGACCAGCAGGCCGACGACGGCGAGGCGCCCGCGGTAGGGGCGGAAGAGGGCGAGGATGCGGCGCACCTGGCGGGGTTGCCCGGCCGGAGCGCCGTCGGGGGTCCAGTTGATCTCGTCTCGGGGCATGGCTCCTACGGATGGGGTGCGGTGAGTACGGACTCACGGAGGATAGCTCACTGTTACCTATGCTCACAATGAACATGGTCCTGATATTGTTCCCGTATGAGCATCCCCGATCCAGACGGCCCGCTCGCCGAACAGCTGCTGCGCCTCACGCGCCGCGTGTGGCGCATCCAGAAGCGCCACCTCCAGGCGCGCGATCTGGGTGTCACGCCGGCCCAGTCCCGACTGCTGCGCACCCTCGCGCACTACGACGCGCCCCCGCGCATGGCCGATCTCGCCGAGCGCCTCGAAGTGGTGCCGCGCGCGGTGACGACGCTGGTCGACGGCCTGGAGGCGAGCGGACAGGTGCGCCGGGTGCCGGATCCGACGAACCGCCGGGTGACCCGGATCGAGATCACGGACGCGGGGCACGCGACCCTGAGCGAGCTGCACGCGGCCCGGAAAGCGGCCGCGGCGGAGATCCTGGCACCGCTGTCGCCGGAGCAGCGGGAGGCGCTGGGCGGGCTGCTGGACACGCTGGTCGACAATCCGGTGGCGGCGAAGCACTGCTGAGGCGCGCCCCAGGCGGCTCCCTCCCCGGAAGGTCCGGGAGGGAGCCGCCTGGGGCGCAGGGCCGTCGGTCAGCTGTCGAGCACCGGCTCCTTGGCCGGCGCCTGCTCCGGCTCCCGCTCCCGATCCCCGTCCGGCTCCCTGACCGGCTCCGCGCCACCGCCCAGCACCTTCTTCGCCCGCTCGACGTCCAGCGCGCCCTCCCAGCGGGAGACGGCGAAGACGGCGACGCAGTTGCCGAGCAGGTTGGTGACGACACGCATCGAGTCCATGATGCGGTCGACGCCGAGCAGCAGGGCTACGGCGCCGGCCGGGATCGCGCCGAGCGAGGAGGCGGTCGCGGACAGCGCGAGGAAGGCCGAGCCGGGAATGCCGGCCATGCCCTTGCTGGTGAGCATCAGCACCAGGACGACGGTGATCTGCTGTCCCGCGCTCAGGTCGACGCCGACGGCCTGGGCGATGAACAGGGTGCCGATGGACAGGTAGAGCGAGGCGCCGTCCAGGTTGAAGGAGTAGCCGGTGGGCAGCACCAGGCCGACCGCGTCGTCCCGCGCGCCCGCCCGGCGCAGCTTCTGCATCACGCGCGGCAGCACGGACTCCGTGGAGGCGGTGCCGAGCGCGAGCAGCAGCTCGGCACGGATGTAGCGGACGAACCGCCAGAGGCTGAGCCCGGTCAGCGCTTTGAGGGCGACGGCGAGCAGGGCGACGAAGAGCGCGGCGGCAGCGTAGCACAGGACGATCAGCTTGGCGTAGGTCTCGATCACTCCGAGCCCGTACTGGCCGATCAGGACGGCCATCGCACCGAAGACGGCGATCGGGGCGAGGCGCATCACGAAGCCGACGATCGCGAAGATGACCTCCTGGGCCTGCTCGACGGCCGGCAGCACCTGCGGCACCCTGGTGTGCCCGAGGTGCAGCAGGGCCGCGCCCACCAGACAGGCCAGCACGAGCACCTGGAGCAGGGAGTTCTCGGCGAAGGCGCCCATGAAACTGGTCGGCAGGGCGTTCAGGACGAACTCCGTCGTGGAGGGCAGCGACCCGCCGCCCGTCTTCGCGTCGACCGCCTTGGCGCTCAGCGTGGCCGGATCGACGTGCATGCCGGAGCCGGGCCGGACGACATTGGCGGCGACGAGTCCGATGACCAGCGCGAGCGTGCTCGCCACCTCGAACCAGATCAGCGCCTTGAGCCCGATCCGACCGAAGGCCTTCAGATCACCGGCCTTGGCGATGCCGACGACGACCACGCAGAACACCAGCGGGGAGATGATCGTCTTGATGAGCCGGGTGAAACCGTCGCCGAGCGGCTGGAGGTCCGCGGCGAAGCCGGGCCACAGTCTCCCGACGACGATTCCGAGCACGAGCGCGCAGGCGACCTGCGCGAAGAGAGAGGTACGCAGCATGCGTGCGACGCGTCGCGGCAGGGACGGTACGGACTGCGGCACGGGCACTCCTTGTGGGGGTGTCGACTCGCGGAAGCCGAGCGGGACTTCTGCGATACGGAAAGCGACTTCCGTGCCGATCACTCTGAAGGCCTTCTTGCTCCCGTCCGAAACCGCGGTGTGTCAGCAAGGTAAATCCCGTACCGAGTGACGCATCGCACACCGCTCGGTTCAGCAGCCGCTGTGATCCTCCGTCAGCACCCCCTGTGCGGTGGCCAGCGAACGGTCGTAGCACCCGTCCGGCCCGTACCGCCGGTAGCGCTCGCCTGACTTCCCGACGGCGTGCCGCTGGTCGCGGGGCACGTCCAGGAGGTAGGAGGCGTCACCGCGGTAGGAGTCGTCCGACCACGACCAGCCGCCTTCGGGCCCAAGGACCGCCGCCCGGTCGCCGAGGGCGAGTTCGGTGCGCAGCCGGTGGTCCGTGCCGACGGTGACGGCGCCGTTCATGGTGTACGTCAGCCGGGTGCGCGTCGTCCGCGGGCCGCCGCCCGCCCGCACGGTGACGCTCTGGTCGTCCGTCCAGGTGGCGTCGAGGGCGTCGGTCGTCTCACCGTCGTTCCAGCGGTGCACGGAGGTGTTGGCGAGCGTCCGGCTGACGGTGGTGGTGACCCGGCCGTGCGAGGTGTCGACGTATCCGGAGACGGTGAGCCGGTGCCCGGCGTCGGTGTCGACCCGGTTCTCCCCCGTACCCGGCGTGTAGACCGAGGAGTTGACGGGCTCGGAGGCGGTGGTCCCGGTGAGCGCGCCGGTCACCCGGGCGCGGTGGGGGTCCTGCCAGACCAGCACGTTCACCGGGGTGCTCCAACCGGCCTGGCCCTCGGGCACGCCGGCCACCGAGACCCCCACCCGGTGCGGGCGGCCGTCGTTCAGGAGTCCGGCGAACGGGGTCAGGTCGTATTCGATCGGCTTGACGTCGAAGGCCCCGGGGGCCGGGACGACGTACCAGAGGTAGGGGTTGGACCAGCCGCCGGTCCACACGTTCGGGAACGGCGCGGCGATGCCGGCCGGCCGTCCGTCGACCTCGATCCGCACCTCCCGGTAGGGCCCCTTGTCCGCCTTGCAGGAGTACGACGCCGGATCGGCCACCGTCAGGTACCAGAACTCCTCGCAGCCGCCGCCGGACCCGGTGGCGTACACCTCGGCGACGATGCGTTCGCTGTTGCGCGGGGTGGTGAGGGTGGTGCCGCCGTCGGCGAGGGTGAGCACCTTGTCGGGCGGTGCGGCCTCCGGGCGTCCCGCGTAGAAGGTGAGGGTGACCTTGACGTCGATGACGCCGGTGTAGGTGTCGTCGACGACGTTGCCGATGAGCATCTCGACGTCCCGGGCGCCGCGGAAGGTGTCGCTGTAGCGGGTGACGTCCTTCTCCACGTGCCACTCGATGCCGTCCGGGGAGGGCTCGGGGGTGGAGGTGCGCAGCACCTCGACGCCGCCGACGTGCAGATAGCCGAGCCGGTCGTACTGACGACCCTTCACCTTGCCGTCCAGCCGCAGCACCACCTTGCTCCAGTGGTCGCCGCACCCCCGCGGGGGCGTGTACGTGCCCCGATACGGCGTGAAGTCGCGGAACTGCGCCTCCGCCAGCGTGACCCGGCAGGACCTGGCGTGCTCGGGCACGGAGACCGGCGGAGCGGCGGTGACCGGGTCGTGCCAGTCGGTGCCGAACTCGGCGGGCACGTCGGCCGCGCGGGCGGCGGAGGCACCCGTGCCGAGCAGCGCGCTCGCCAGGAGGGTCGCTCCGGCAAGCATGGACATGACGATCCGTCTTTTCATGCCGGTGTTCTACGGGGAGTCGCGGGCCGACCGCAATGGGCGGACCGGCCGACGATCACACCGCCACCGCGCACCGCGCCCGGGACGCATCCGATGCAGACATATAGTGCTATGACCTGACTCTGGTGCCACAGTGCTGCCATGCAGATCACGACCGCTCGTGTCCGCCGCGCGGCCCTGGCCCTCGCCCTCGGCGGGGCCGTCGCCCTCACCTGCGACACCGTTCTCGCCGACCTCCCGCGCGAGCGTCACCGCTCCCCCGCTCCCGGCCCCTCCGGCCTCGCCCCCGCCCCGGGCGCCCCCGGCATCGGCGACCCCCTCATGCCGCTGGACGGCAACGGCGGTTACACCGTCCGGCGTTACACGCTCGACCTCGACTGGCGGGCACCCCGGACGCCCTTCCCGGCCGGCACCACCATCGCCGCCACCGCCACCCAGGACCTGTCCCGCTTCGACCTGGACTTCGCCGGCAACACCCTGCACCGGGTCACCGTCGACGGCGCACCGGCCACCGCCGTACGCGACGGGGACGAACTCGTCGTCACACCCGCGCACCCGATCCCGCACGGCGGCGCCTTCACCGTCCACGTCACCTACACCGCCGACCCCACCGGACGGCGGCAGCGCAGCGACGCGATCCGGGAGTACGGCTGGGTGCCCACCCGCGACGGCACCCTGATCTACGCTCAGCCCGACGGCGCCAAGCTGGTCTTCCCGGTGAACGACCACCCCAGCCTGCGCGCCCCGGTCACCTTCCGCATCACCACCCCGCCGGGTCTGCGAGCGGTGGCCAACGGCCGGCTCGTCGACCGCACCGGGCAGCCGGGCGGACGGGTGCGGTGGACGTACGACTCCGAGGAACCGATCGCCGCCCAGCTGGTCCAGGTGGCCATCGGGAAGTTCACGTTCGCCGACGGCAGGGGCCCGCACGGGCTGCCCCTGCGGGACGTGGTGCCGGACGGCCTGGTCGCGGACACCGGGGCCGCCCGCGCGCGCACCCCGGACCACCTCGCCTGGCTGGAACGGCGACTCGGCCCGTACCCGTTCCACCGCTACGGCCTGCTCGTCGGCGACACCGACCTGCCGGTGGCCCTGGAGACGCAGTCGCTGTCCGTCGTACCGAAGGACGACCTGCTGGGCGACCCGGTCGACGCCGAACGCAACCTCGTCCACGAACTGACCCACCATTGGACGGGTGACAGCGTCGCCATCCGGCGCTGGTCGGACCTGTGGCTGAGTGAGGGTCATGCCCGGTACTACGAACGGCTGTACTCCGCCGAGCACGGCGGGGTCGGCATGGCGGACGCCATGCGGGCCGCGTACGAGCAGCACGACCAGTGGCGTCACGACGACGGCGCGCCCGCCGAACCCACGGAGCCGACGCTCTTCAAGGTGATGCGGTACGACGGCTCGGCCCTGGTGCTGTACGCCCTGCGGGAGAAGGTCGGTGACGAGGCGTTCGACCGGATCGAGCGCGCCTGGGTGACCAGGTACCGGGGCCGCGCCGCCGGCACCCGGGACTTCGTCACGCTCGCCTCCGAGGTCGCGGGCGAGGACCTGACGCCCTTTCTGACCCCTTGGCTGTACGGCCCGGTCACTCCCGCGATGCCCGGTCACCCCGACTGGCACGTGGACCCGGTCGAGGACTGACAGGACGCCCCCGGGTGCCGCCCCCGACCCGCGTCCGGATGCCGGAGCGGTGCCCGCCGACCGGGTGGCCTCTGACGGAGCGCTGGTCCACCCGGTCGACGTTCGGCGCGCCGTGCCGCGCCGGGCACGGAAACGTACGAGGGGTGACATGACGGCGACTCCTCTGCCCTGGTTGCGGCGAGCGTGGTTGGAGACCCTCAGCAAGCGGTTGGAGACCCTCTGGTATGAGAAGAACTGTCGCTCCACGTGTGCCCGGCGCCCTGCGGACCTGCCGTCTGACGGCCTGCCTGATCGCGGCCGCGCTGCTGCCACCCCTGCTGATCCTTCCGGCCTCCGGCGCCGACGACACCGAGGACCAGCGCCTGCAGAACGCCTTCACGGACGCGGCACGCGAGTTCCACGTGCCGCGCAGCGTGCTCATGAGCGTCTCGTACATGCAGTCACGCTGGGACGCCCACCCGGGCACCCCGAGCGTCGCAGGCGGCTACGGGCCGATGCACCTGACGGCCGCCGACCACGGCGGCGCCCCCACTCCGGCGCCGGGCGCGCAGGCGCCGGGCGGCCGGTCCGACGACCCGCTCACGGGGACGGCGTTCACCGCCGTCGGCCACGCCGTGCAGCCCGCGAGCCTGGAACGCGCCGCACGGCTGATCCGGGTCCCGGCCGGACAGCTGCGGACGGACGCCGTCGCCAACGTGCGCGGCGGCGCGGCGCTGCTGGCCGCCGCACAACGGCATCTCGGCAAACCGCTCAGTACCCGCCCCGAGGACTGGTGGCAGGCGGTGGAACGTTTCCCCGGTACCCGGGACGTGACCTCGGCGGCCACCTACGCGAACGACGTCTTCGGCCTGATCCGCCGGGGCGCACACCGGACCACCGCCGAGGGGCAGGAGGTCACCCTGCCCGCCTCCCCCGGCGTCAGACCGCATGCCGGCCCGCCGGCGGCACCGCGGCCGAAGAACGTCGAGTGCCCGCCCGAGCTGTCCTGCGACTGGCTCGCCGCGCCCTACGAGGAGATCGACGACGACGGCGACTACGGCAACCACGACCTCGCCGACCGGCCTCGGGACCAGCGGATCGAGTACATCGTCATCCACGACACCGAGTCGACGCTGCCGAACATGTTCAGGACCGTGCAGGATCCGACCGAGGCCTCCTGGCACTACTCCGTCCGCTCCAGCGACGGCCACATCACCCAGCACGTCAGGACGAAGGACGAGGCCTGGCACTCCGGCAGCAAGTTCGTGAACGCCCGCTCCATCGGCGTCGAGCACGAGGGGTTCCTCACCCATCCCGGGACCTGGTACACGGAGCAGATGTACCGTTCCTCGGCGCGCCTGGTCCGCTTCCTGGCGAAGAAGTACGGCATCCCCATGGACCGGCAGCACATCTTCGGCCATGACAACGTGCCGGCGCCGACCGCCGACTCCATCCCGGAGATGCACGAGGACCCCGGCCCCTTCTGGGACTGGCGGCACTACTTCGACCTGCTCGGCGCCCCGCTGAAGGCGACGGCCGGACCGGACAGCCCGATGGTGATGATCCTGCCGGACTACGCCACCCACAAGCCCCGTTACACGGGGTGCGAGGGCGACGGCAAGCGGTGTCAGCCGCACGGCTCCAGCGCCGTGCGGCTGTACACCCGGCCGGACGAGAGCGCCCCGCTGATCCAGGACCCCGGCCGCAGGCCGGACGGCGAGGACTCCACGGAGGACGTCAGCGATCTCGGGTCACGCGTCTCCACCGGCCAGACGTTCGCCGTCGCCGACCGCAGCGGCGAGTGGACGGCGATCTGGTACCAGGGCCGCAAGGCGTGGTTCAAGAACCCCACGGCGCACCCGACGGCCGTCGGTGCGAGCGGCCGCATGGTGACCCCGAAGGAGGGGCTGGCGGAGATCCCGGCGTTCGGGCGCGCCCTCCCGGAGGCGGACGCCTACCCGGAGGGGGTCGAGGAGGAGGAAGAGGCGCCGCTGCCCTACACCATCCGGGCGGGCCAGCGGTACGTGACCCAGTCCGGCGTCGGCGGTTCCTACGTCGACAGGTCGACTTTCTCCGACGTACCCCAACCGGTGGTACTGGGCCACGAGAGGTACTACGAGATCCAGCTGGGCCACCGCCTCGCCTACGTCCGGGCGAACGACGTGGACCTGCTGGACACGCACGGCACGCCGTCCCACTAGGACGGCACCGAGGTGCAGCCGTGGGGGGGGGGCCCCCCCCCCCCCCCGGCGCGGCCCCCCCGGGCCGCCGGAGCGGCGCCGACCCCAAAAACAGAATTAATTTAGTCCACAACCACGCCGCCCAACTAGCGCCGGGTGACCC
>NZ_JBVHFU010000026.1:0-73478 GCF_055562175.1 Streptomyces sp. NPDC020958
CCTCGAACAACTCCGGCAACGTCACATCCGGAACCGCACGAACCGTGTCGTTCCACTCCACCAACACCCGCCGACGCTCCTCGACACCAAGGACATCGATCTCCCTGACCGACCGACCGGGGTCGGCGACGGCGGCGTTCAGCACGCGCAACAGGCGATCCGCGAGACTCCGGACGGTGGTCTCCGCGAACAGATCCGTCCGGTAGTCCAGCTGTCCCTCAAGGCCTGCCGGCTTGCCGTCGACGCCATGCGTCTCCGTCAGGCTGAACGACAGGTCGAACTTCGCCACCGCACCCTGGACGGGTTCTACGTCAGCCCGTACGCCCGGTAGGTCGAGCTCGGGTCGGACGTTGTTCTGGAAGGCGAGCATGACCTGGAAGAGCGGGTGGCGAGCCATCGAGCGTGCCGGGTTGAGGATCTCCACCAGCCGCTCGAACGGCACGTCCTCATGCGTGAACGCGGCCAGGTCCGCCTCCCGGACCCGTTCGACGACGTCCCGGAACGTCGGGTCGCCCGACAGATCGGTCCGCAGGACCAGCGTGTTCACGAAGAACCCGACCATGTCATCGAGGGCCTCGTCGGTACGCCCCGCGACCGCTGTCCCGATCGGGATGTCCTCCCCGGCGCCCATCTTCGACAACAGGACCGCCAGCGCCGCCTGCACGGTCATGAAGACACTCGCACCGCACGACCGGGCCAGCTCCACCAGAGCCGTATGCACCTCCGCCGGCACGCGGAATCCGACCGCGGCGCCCTCGTGCGAAGCGACAGCGGGCCGCGGGTAATCCACTGGCAGCTCAAGCTGCTCCGGCAGACCGGCCAGGGCCTGCTTCCAGTAGGCGACCTGGGCGGCGATGACACTGTCCGGATCACTTTCGTCGCCGAGAACCTCGCGCTGCCACAGCGTGTAGTCCACGTACTGCACATCAAGCGGCCGCCACTCCGGAGCACGCCCCTGGCAGCGGGCCGCGTACGCCTGCGAAAGATCCCTCGCCAACGGCGCCATCGACCAGCCGTCCGCCGCGATGTGGTGCACCACCATCACAAGCACCCACTCACCAGGGACGTCCGTCACCTCCAGCAGACGCACCCGCCACGGCAGATCCCGCTCCAGATCGAACCCGGCCGAAGCCACCTCCATCACCACGGCGGCGACACGATCGGTGACCACCGGCACCACACGCAATCCGGGTACGCCCGTGGCCGCGTTCAGGACGAGTTGGCTCGGCCGGCCGTCGGCGTCCTGCGGGAACACCGTGCGCAGGCTCTCGTGCCGGCCCGCGACATCCGCCAGCGCAGCGCGAAACGCCTCCACGTCCAGCTCACCCGTCAGCCGCAGCACCAGCGGAATGTTGTACGTCGCCGAGACACCCTCGAGCTGACCCAGGAACCACAGACGCCGCTGCGCGAACGACACCGGAACAACCTCCGGCCGCACCCGCCACCCCAACGGCTCCCGCACCCGGGCCCCTTCATCGAGCCCGTCCACCAACCCCGCCACCGTCGGAGCCTCGAACAACGACCGGATGCTCACCTCCACACCGAGGACCGTCCGGATCCGGCTCACGAGTCGGGTCGCCAGCAGCGAATGCCCGCCCAACTCGAAGAAACCGTCATCGATCGACACCGACTCCACGCCCAGGACCTCGGCGAACAGCCCGCACAGGACGGCTTCCTGCGGCGTCCGCGGCCCGCGGCCCGCACCCACCCCGGCGTACTCCGGGGCCGGCAGGGCGCGCCGGTCCAGCTTCCCGTTCAGCGTCAGGGGGAGAGCGTCCAGCGCCACGAACGCCGACGGCACCATGTAGTCCGGCAACCGCTCCGCGACGTACGCGCGCAGTGCCGCCGTGTTCACGTCGGCGGGTTCGGTGCCGGTGAGCGGCACCAGGTAGGCCGTGAGCCGCTTGTCGCCGGGAGTGTCCTCCCGAAGGATCACCGCGGCCTGGCCGATCTGGGCGTGCCCGGCCAGGACAGCTTCGATCTCGCCCGGCTCGATGCGGAAGCCGCGTACCTTTACCTGGTCGTCGACGCGGCCTATGAAGTCCATGGTGCCATCGGCGAGCCAGCGCACCACGTCTCCGGTGCGGTACATCCTGCCGCCAGGGACGCCGAAGGGGTTGGCGACGAAGCGGCTGGCGGTCAGTTCGGCGCGGTTGAGATAGCCACGGGCCAGGCCGTCGCCGGCGATGTAGAGCTCACCGCTGACCCCTGGGGCGACGGGGCGCAGTGCCTCGTCCAGGACGTACAGCTGGGTGTTCCAGAGCGGTCGGCCGATGGGGACGGAAGTGTCCGGTACCTGGCCGACTTCCAGCAGCGGGTTGACGGCGGAGAAGACGGTGGTTTCCGTGGGGCCGTACTCGTTGGCGACGACTGTGCCTGGGCAGGCTTCGAGGACGCGGCGGACGGCGGTGGGCGAGACGACGTCTCCACCTGCCCAGATCTCGCGGACGCCCTTGAAGCAGGCGGGGTGCTCCTCCGCCAGGACGCGGAACAGGCCGGCGCTGACGAACAGACCGGTCACGTGCTGCTCGGTGATCACCTTGGCGAGGTCCGCGGCGTCCATCAGACCTGCTGGGGCGACGACGACGGTGCCGCCGGTCAGCAGCGGTGTACAGATTTCGAAGGTGGACGCGTCGAAGGCGTACGGGGAGTGCATGAGCACGCGTTCGTGCCGACCGGATTTCCAGTAGGAGTCGGCCGCCAGGTGAACGACGTTGCGGTGCGTATTGGCCACGCCCTTGGGCTTGCCGGTGGAGCCGGAGGTGTACATGACGTACACGAGCTGCTCGGAATGGACCCTGGCCTGCGGTGCGGCCGGGTCCGCACCCGTCCACGTCGTCGTATCCGTCTCGTTCTCCGAGTCGGCCTCACCCCGGGACGTGACACGGATGACGGGGACGTCCGCGGCGAAACCGATGTCGTGCCGTGCCCGATCGGTCAGCAGGGCCATGGCAGCGGTGTCCTGGAGAATGAACTCGGACCGCCCGGCCGGCTGGTTCGGGTCGATGGGGACGTACGCGCCGCCGGCCTTGAGAATGGCGAGGGACGAGACGACGACGCCGATGGAGCGTTCCAGGAGGACGGCGACCCGGGACTCGGCGGTGACGCCGGCGCGTCGGAGCCTGCGGGCCAGCCGGTTGGCGCAGGCGTCCAGTTCCGCGTACGTCAAGGTGGTCGCGCCGTCGGTGACGGCGTGGGCGTCGGGGGTGCGTGCCGCCTGGGCTTCGAAGAGTTCGTGGACGGAGACGTCGTGCGGATAGTCGACGTCCGTGTCGTTCCAGGTGTGCAGGATCCGCTCGCGCTCGTCCGGTGCGACCATGTCGGCCTGGCGCAGGGGGGCGCCGGGATCCGCGACGAGCTGCTTCAGCAGGCTCAGGTACCGGGTCTGGTGGGAGGAGAGTTCCTGCCGTTCGTACAGGTCGGAGTTGCCGTCGAAGTCGATGACGGGGCCCCGGCCGTCATCGACGTCACGGACGACGATGGACAGGTCGGGTACGGGTCCGCTCGACAGGTTGTGCGGGGCGCCGTGGAGATCGCCCAGGGACATGCCGTCGTTGAACGAGATGATGTTGGCGACGACGTTCCAGATGCGCTGGGTGTGGTTCCCTCCGCGGATCTCCCGGATCAGGTCCTCCGAGCGGAAGCGCTGGTGGCGCAGTGCCTGGTTCACCTCGGTGGTGGCTCGGCCGAGGAGGTCGCTGAAGGATTCCTCGCCGGAGACCGTCAGGCGGAGCGGAAGGACGTCGGAGAGGGTGGTGACGGTGTGCCTGGCGTGCACCGACTTGCGGCCCGTGACGGGAAGGCCTACCAGGATGTCCTGTTCACCGGTCATACGACGGAGGTAGACGAAGACGGCCGCGATGAAGACGACCGCGCGTGTCGTCCTGTGCTCGTGGGCGAGGTCGCCGAGCGTGTCGCTGGCCGTCTTGTCCAGCTCCGTGGTCACCCGGGTGACGCGTCCGTTGACGCCGGGCTCGCGTGACGCGAGGGTCGTCGGGTGCGGGCGGTCGGCGAACTTTTCCAGCCAGTAGGCGCGGTCGGCGGTGTACTTGGGCGAGGCGAGGTACTTGCGGTCCTCCTCGCGGAGCGGATCGAGCCCACGCGGGACGGCTGCTTCGGGCGCGTGCGTGCCCGGCGACCGGAGCGACATGTAGATCTCTCCCAGGCGCTGCTGGAACAGGAAGCCGCCGTAGCCGTCCATGAGGAGGTGGTGAAACCTCGCGTACCAGAAGTAGCGCCTGTCGGAGATCCGGAAGAGGGCGAACGACCAGAGTCGATCGGTGAGGACGTCCACGCGCCGGCGGAGGTCGGCGTGCATCCATTCCCGCGCCGCTGTCTCCGGGTCGGGCCGGCCGGAGACGTCGATGTATCCGACGTCCGGGACGAGGGACGGGTCGAGCGTCTGCCGCACGCCTTCCGGTCCTTCGCTGAACCGCTGGTGCAACGCTTCGGACTCGCGGAACGCCTGCTGGCAGGCCTCCTGGAACAGGGCGACGTCGATGTCGCCACGGAAGTCCACGTACTCGGCGATGTTGTAGGCGTGGCCCGAAGGGTCCAGCTGGTGGCCGAACCAGATTCCCGTCTGAGCAGTGGACAGTTCCTTGTGCTCGCTCTGCTCCTCGGACATCCTCATCCCCTCACGCTTCAAGCCAACAACTGGAACAGGCAACACGGCGGCGTACCGGTGCACCGGTGTGCGGGTGTGCCGTGGCGGGCGCCGTCGGGCCCGTGTCTCGCTCGCGGCGGGCCGCCGGTCAGCAGGCGTCCCTTCTCGCTTCGAGCACGCTGAAGAACGAGTCCGTGAGCCGGGTGACGTCCGAAAGGTGCAGGCCTGCCTGCCCGAGCAGGGACCTGTACTGGTCCAGGGTGCGTTCGCGGCCACCGAGGACGACCATCATTCCCAGGTCGCTCCACCAGGCGGGGTGGGCTTCCCCCGGTTCGGGCAGCAGCATCTCGCAGATGAGCAGGCGGCCGTCCGCGGAAAGTGCCTCGCGGCTGCGTCGCAGGATGGTGACCGCGTCGTCATCGTCCCAGTCGTGGAGGATGCTGCACATCAGGTAGGCATCGGCGCCGGCGGGGATCTCCTGGAAGAAGTCGCCCGATTCGGTCCGGCAGCGGTCTCGCAGGGGGGCGAGTTCGCCGGAGACCTCGGCCCGTTCGACGACGCTGCGCCGGTCGAAGAGAACTCCGGTGACGTGCGGGTTGGCCGTCAGGATGGAGGCGAGTACGGCACCCTTGCCGCCGCCCACGTCAAGGAGGCAGCGGATGTCGTTCCACGCAGGGAGGGTGGCGAGGCCCGAATAGAGACGACCCGCCCGCTCCCGCATGCGTTCGTCGAAGGCGGCGCCGAGCCGGCCGTCGCTCTCCTTGTGGGTGAAGAAGCCGGCGCCGAACTGGCTGTCGAAGGCGGGCCGGCCGGTGGCGACAGTGTCGACAGCCCCGAGCCAGGCGCGGTAGGAGTCGACGTTGGTGAGGGTCGCCCGCATCGAGACGGACGAGTCGGTCTGGAGCAGTTGGCCCAGCCGGGTGAGGGAGAACAGGCCTTCACCGTGGTCAGTGAAGAACCCGCAGCTGGCAAGGGTCCGCAGGAGCCGTTCCAAGGCTCCCGGCGACAGGTCGAGCGCCCCGGCCAGCTCCGCCACCTTCCGTTCGCTGTCGCTGAATTCGTCCGCAATGCCCAAGTGGGCGGCGACGGACAGCGCGTACGGCAGTACGGCGACGATGCTGTCGTCTGCCATGCGCAGGAATTCGCGGACCACCGGGTCGGTCGCGGTCGCGATGACGTGCTCTCGGTCGGTACTCACCCGGTTGGGCCTTCCGTTCATGCCGTCAGTTTGCTGGCGTTTTCAGGAGTTGGTGTCGCCCATGGCGTCCACCAAGCTCTTGGGGCGCATGTCCACCCAGTTCTCGTTGATGTAGTCGAGGCAGGCCTGTCGGGTGTCCTTGTCGTGGACGACGGTCCACCCTGCGGGCACCACGGCGAACGCGGGCCAGAGGGAGTGCTGTCCTTCGTCGTTGACCAGAACGGTGTAGACGCCCTCGGGGTCCTCGAACGGATTGGCCATCGGGTCTTCCTTCCTTGCTGAGCGGATTCCACGGTGCCCGGTGCGGCTGAGTGCACCGGGTTGTTCAGCGGCCGGACGACGGCAGTCGCAGCAGCGCGCAGGCCACTGCTCCGTCGGGATCGCCGGCGCTGACCAGCGCCAGGCGGTCGCCGTCGTGGCCGCGGTCGGAGGCGGCGTGCTGTGCGGTGCTCAGCAGCGCCACGATCTGGAAGACGGAAGCGGCGGCGGAGGTGTCTCCGATCAGCGATCCGATCGCGGGCCGGGAGACGGCCTCCGTACCGAACATCTCCTCGAGCAGCTGGGTTTCCCCGGGCGTCGGCGTCCCGCCACAGCTGCTCGGCATGGCAGCCCAGACGTCCCCGGCAGCCACTGCGGCGGCGTCGAGTGCGGCGGACAGGCACGAGCGCAGGGCGGCGACGGGATCACCCTCCACGTCGATGCACGAGGTGACCGCCAGGACCTCGGCCAGGACGGTGCGCTCGGCGCCGATGGCTTCGGGCCGCTCCAGCAGGAGGACGGCGCATCCCTCGCCTAGTGCCGCGTCCGCGTCACCGGGGTGCCGCCGGTGGTGCTCCAGCC
Source organism: Streptomyces sp. NPDC020958 (assembly GCF_055562175.1). Classification (NCBI taxonomy): domain Bacteria; kingdom Bacillati; phylum Actinomycetota; class Actinomycetes; order Kitasatosporales; family Streptomycetaceae; genus Streptomyces; species Streptomyces sp. NPDC020958. Next base: position 6,645 of record NZ_JBVHFU010000026.1, read on the forward strand.
AGGAGCGGGCCTGCGAGTACTCCTCGGTGGCGCCGACGACAACACGGTCGGCGCGGTACTGCGCGAGCAGCCGACGGCCGTGTTCGAGGGCCATGAGGCCCGATACCCGGCCGGCGGCGAGGGTGCTGTTGGGGCCGCGGAGGCCGTGGAAAATGGCGCTTGCCGAAGTGGCCCTGTTCATGGCCATGTTCGGGATGGCCACGGGTGGTACGTCCTGGGGGTGTCGTCCTTCGAAGGAGGCGCGGGTCAGGTCTGCGTATCCCTGTGCGCTGCCGGCGGTGGTACCGAGCACGATCGCGGTGGTGAGACCGCTGTCGTCGACGATGTCGGGCGTGTGGCGCACCAATTCGCGCACCGCCGTGATCGCCAGGCCGGTGGCCCGGTCGAGCCCTCTGGTGCCGGCCTTGCCCAGGACCTCCCGGACCTCGAAGTCCGGTACCAGATGGGCCAGCGGCTCGGCGACCACCCCCCAGACGTCGGTGTCGGGGCGCCGGGCGGTCGTGCGGCCGGCCGACAGTCCCTGTTCGAAGGACTCGTGTCCCACCCCGAACGCCGACACGGCCGACCAGGCGGTGATGACGGGGCGCTGCGGCCGGCCCGCCTCGGTGCTCAGCACGGCTGCTCCTCTTGTGCGATCTGCTCGCGGTCCGGGTTCCGTGCGCCCGGTGGGGTCCGTTCGCCGTCGGGGCTGCCGAGGACGAGGACAGCGTTGTTGCCGCCGAAGGCCAGCGCGCTGTTCTGTACGATCCGCACGTCTGCTTCGACGGATCGGTTGGGTGTGCAGTCGACGGCGCATTCCGGGTCGGTGTGCCGGTGGTTGGCCGTGGGGGGCACGAAGCCGTGGTGGATGGCGAGGGCACCCGCCACCGCGCCGAGGGCGCTGGCCGCGCCCATGGTGTGTCCGATCATCGACTTGACGGCGGTGGCGCGGGGCAGCTGTGCGCCGAAGACGTCGTGCATGGCCTGCACTTCGGTGATGTCGTTGGTCTCGGTGCCGGTGCCGTGCGCGCAGACGAGGTCGACGTCTGCGGGGCTGATTCCGGCGTCGTCCAGGGCCAGGAGCATGCAGCGGGCCACGCTTTCCCGTTCGGGAGCGACGGGGTGGTGGGCGTCGCAGTTCAGTCCGTAGCCCATGACTTCCGCGTACACGCGGGCGCCGCGGGCGCGCGCGGAGTCTGCGTCCTCCAGCAGGAGCATGCCGGCTCCCTCACCGAGCAGAAGGCCGTCGCGCCCTGCGTCGAAGGGGCGGCACTCCTCCTCGGCGACGAGACCGAGCCGGGTGAACCCGGCGAGCGTCTTGCGGCACAGCACGTCCGCTCCGCCCACGAGGGCGTAGTCGGCCTCGCCGGACCGTACCGCGTCGAGTCCGGCGCCGATGGCGTAGTTGCCCGCGGCGCAGGCAGTGGCGATCGTGATGGCTTCCACGTCGCGGAGGCCGAGCTCGCGCGCGAGGTGTACCGAGAGCTGCGATGCGGGTACGCGGCGGGCCAGGGTGGCCGGCATGTCTTCGAGGCCTCCGGGGAGGACGGTCTCGACTATGCCGTCCAGGTCCGGTACGCCGCCGTCCGTGGTGCCGACGGCGATGAACCCGCGCCGTCGCATGTGCAACTCCGACGCGGTCGTTCCGGCGTCGGACAGGGCCATACGGGTTGCCGCGATGGCGAATCCTGCGGCCGGTCCCACCTCTTCCAGAGGAAGGTTGTGGATCCAGTCCCCCGGTTCGTAGTCCGTCACCTGATGTCCGCGCCGCTGCGGGAAGGCCCGTGTGTCGAAGCGCGTGATGTCGGTGGTGCCCGCGCGTCCGGCCCGCAGCGCGTCGGTGAACGGCCCGACACCGTTGCCGATGCTCGAAAGAACGCCCATGCCGGTGATGACCACTCGTCGGCGCCGGTCGTTCGTTCCGCCCCCCGTGTTCTTCATCTACCTTGCCCTGGCCGTTTCGAGGATCTCCAGCACCGTTTTCAGGTCGACGATGCGTTTGAGGTCTTCCCGCGCGATCTCGATGTCAAGCGCCATCTCGATTTTGCTCTGGATTTCCACGGCGTTCATGGAGTCGGCACCGTAGTCCTCACGGAACCGTCCGGTGGGGGTCAGCTCCTCCTCCTCAAGTTCCAGCACATCGCAGATTATTTGGCGGACTTTCGCCTCGCGCTCGGCAGGAAGCACCGCTGCTCCTTTTCGCTCGGGCCGTGACGGCACAGGGAATTCATTCTTGTTCGGGCAGGGTCTGTCGGTCCAGCGATGATGTCGAATGTCACTCAAGTCACTTGGCGAGTGACGAGCGTTCGTACGCGTCGCTGTGCAGGCCGTGCCGATAGGTTTCCACTCTGAGCAGCTCTTCCAGCCGCACATTACCCAGAGCAACGTCGGCACCGAAATGGTCGAGCAGTGCGAATTGGCTCGGCTTGGTGGGCGCCTCGAATATGAGGCGATCCAGTCCGAATTCATCCGCAAGAGTGTCGGCGAGTCCGCGGCTCAGCTGGCCGCGGGAATCGAAGAGCCCCACGTCGGCAGCGTTTTCGCGGCCTTCGACTACAAGGTGGGTGGCGCCTTCGTTGAGCCATTGGCCGCCCTGTGCGATGAGCCGCTTCGTCGTCGCCTCGTCGAATGCCCCGTCGTGCTTCCCCCCTATCTCGTAGGTGACCGTGAGGCCTCGGGCCGTCGCGGCCTCCAGCACGCGTCCGGGGTGGGGGTCGGAGCGGGTGAAGCCCTGTCCCGCCTCGATGCCCGTGACGTTCAGCCGCTGACACAGGTCGAGGTACTCGTCCAGCCGGCCGAGGTCGGCGGCTATCTCGAACATGCCGCCGCCGACCGTCACCGGAAGGCCGTGGTCCCGGGCGGCCCGGATCTTCTGCTGGAGACTGCTGTCCTCGATGAGCAGCCACGTCGCCATGGAGAGCTTGAGCCCCGCCATCAGGGAGTGACTCTGGCCGATGTGGGAGACCACCGTCGCGACGTCGTAGCCGGGGTCGAAGGGGTAGGTCCGGGGCGCCCGGCGGACGACGCCCAGTGATGCGAGGAAAGCCCGTTGCGGGGACTGAGCGCCGTTCGCTCCGGACACGCTTGCTCTTTCGTTCACTGAAAGGGGGTTACCTTTCCAGTCGAGTACCCACGCCGTTGTCGACGGCTCGTCCGTAGACGGCGGCCGAGCAGGCGATGTCTCCGACGGCCTGTCCGATGGGGTTGAAGAAGATGGTCTCCTCGGGCTTCTCGCGGCCCGGACGTGCGCCGGTGACGAGCTGCGAGAGTTCCGCATGACAGCGGTCGGGACCGAAGGTGCCCTGCTGCGCCATGGTGTGGAGAAGCTTCCCGGGGCGCATGACCTGCTCGTAGCAGTCGACGACAACCTTGTCGCTGGCGAGGACGACGTCCGGCATGGGGTCGGCGAGCGAAACGTTCAGGAACAGGGAGCCACGCGGCACCCATTCGGCGGGGATCCACGGCTCGGGGGCGGTGGTGACCACGAGGATGACGTCGGAGTTACGCAGGCATCCGGCGGCTTCGTCGTGGACGGTGACGGTCAGCCCGTGCTCCTCGTGGGCCCAGCGCGCGAAGGACTCGGCCTGCTGGGGGGAGACGTCGTGGACCTCCACCGCCTCGGGCCTGTCCCACGTTTCACACAGGAGCGACAGATGCGTCCTGGCGAGGAGACCGGCTCCCAGCACCGCGAGGCGCCTGCCCTCGGGCGCCAGGTACCGGCAGGCGAGGGCGGAGACCGCGGCGGTCCGCCATGCGCTCACGAAGGAGCCGTCCATGATGGCGACGGGGTAGGCGCTGTCCGCGTCATTGAGAACGATCACCGCGGAGGCCCGCGGTATGCCCCGGACTTCCTGGTTGTCGTGGGTGCTGCCGATCCACTTGATGCCGGAAAGGTGGATCTCGCCGCCCACGTAGGCGGGCATGGCGATGATGCGGTCAGTCGGGTGCGGGCGATCGGGCCGGCGCAGATACGGCTTGAGCGGTTGCACCACGTCGCCGGCGGCCTGGGCGCGAAGCGCGGCCTCCACGGCTTCCACGAAGAGAGTGCGTTCGGGGCCGACGGCACGTTCGACGTCGGCCGCCGACAGGTAGAGCAGCCCATCGTGTGCGATGGAGTCCAACGCGTTCAAGATTCCCCCTGTGTCCCGTTCACTGCCGATCCGTGTGCTCAGCTGTCGGCAGGCTGACCGGTGTGTGAATACGTCGCGCTGCTGCCTGTCATCCGATGGATGGCGCGGTTCACCTGGTGGGCGAATTCCTGCTCTTGCTCCAGCAGGTAGAAGTGGCCGCCCGGAAAGGTGTGGCTGTTGAAGGTCCCCGTTGTGGCGTCCTGCCACTTGGCCACCCTATTCCAGGGAACGCCCTCGTCGTCAACACCGGCAAATGCGGTTATAGGTACGGAGATCCTGCGAAGCGGTTGCGGCGAGTATTCCCGCACGAGACGGAAATCCGCACGGACCGCGGGCAGTACCAGCTCGCGCAGTCCGGGCTCGAGCATCGGATCGGTGTACGTACCTCCGGTCCTGCGCAGTTCGGCGATCAGCTCTTCATCGCTCTCTCCGGGCCATTCGCGTTCCGGAGGCAGGTGGGGCGGAATCTGGGCGGACACGATGAGTCCGGCCGGTCGTCGGGCAAATGACATCTCAAGGAGTCGTGCCACTTCGAACGCGACCCACGCGCCCATACTGTGCCCGAAGAGGACAAGGGCGGAATCGTCGTCGAGGTGCGGCTGCAGGGCCTGGACCACTTGGGGTGCCAGGTCTTCCATCCTGGAAGCGCACGGCTCGGATATGCGGTCCTGTCGGCCCGGGTACTGGACGGAGAGCAGATCGGTTCCGTCAGGAAGCCACGAGGCCCAGGAATTGTGGAAGGAGGCGGTGCCGCCGGCGTGTGGCAGGCAGAGGAGGCGTATGCGTGCGTCACGACATCCCCGGGTGCGCCGGATCCACGACGCTCCGACGGCGGGACGGTCAGATGGCATACCCGCCTCCGCGCCCGCCGAGCGGGCACCCCTGCCCGTCGATAGCGCCTGCCGTGCCCTCGGAAGCATCTGCGCCTAACGCCGCTAAACGCGACACGCCGACACCCACACAGCGCCGTACCATGCCATTCACCCCCGTGTGATTCAGCACATGTGATGTTGCAGCTGTGAACAGGTCGAGATCATAGGTGAGTTGGAGACCGAAGGCAACGAAGATCAACCCGTGAACACCCGGTCACACCCCGTAGTCACCGCATGGCGCCGACGCCGGTCCGCCGGCGGCCAGCGGGTGTTCCGGGGCTCGTCAAGCCCTCCTCTCCGACCCCGTCCGCCCCACGCGCTCAAGAACGCGCACGGCGTCTTCGAGAGGGCGTTCCGGAGCCAGCTTCTCGGCGAGCCGCCTGGCGTTCCGCGCGATGGTGGGGTCGGTCGTCGCCGTGACGATGCCGGAGCGGAGCGTTTCGGCCGTCAGATCCCGGAACTTCACGGGCGCCGCCGACACGCCGAGACCGTGGACGTGGTCCGCCCACATCTGCTGTTCGTTGTGGAACGGACAGGCCATCTGCGGGACGCCCGCCACCAGGGCGGCGTTGCAGGTCCCGGTGCCCCCGGCGTGCACGGCTGCACGAACCCGGGGGAAGAGCCAGTCGTAAGGGACATCCCTCACCACCATGACGTTCTCGGGCGGGTCCACCACCCGTATTCCGCCCCAGCCCTCCACGATGACCGCCCGCTCGCCGGCGGCGGTCACCGCCTTGACGACGAGTTCGCCGGTCGCCTCGGGATCTCCACCGAACATGCTGCCGAAGCCCACCGAGATGGGTGTCCGGCCCTGCTCCAGGAAGCGCACCAGCTCGGCGGGCGGCTGCCAGTCCGCGCGGTGGGGCAGCGTCCAGAACCCGGTGGTGTGCACCCACTCGGGCCAGTCGGCGGCAGGCTTCAGGACGTGCGGGCTGAAACCGTGGAGCACCGGTGTCGGGTTGCCGTGGACATCGGTGCGGAAGTCCGTGTAACCGTCCCGGGGCGCCAGCCCGAGGACGTCCGAGCGCCACTGCCCCACCCAGTCCGACAGCGGTGGCTCGAGGGGCCTGTTGACGCGGGCGTGGTCCTCCATGTTCGTAGCCGTCGGCCGCAGGCCCGGGCCCGGCGAGTACTCCCGGGAGACGACGTGGTGCGGGTAGAGGGAGGCGAGGACGTGCGGGACCCCGAGCCGCTCGGCGATCTGGTGCGTCACCTGCCGAGAGGAGGGCGAATAGACGATCAGGTCGGCCCCAGCCGAAGCCGCGTCCCACATCTCCCGCATCATCAGCGGGAACACCCGCGGGAAGAGCGCCGTCATGGACTCCCGCAGTCGGCGCTGCACCTCTGGGTCGTCGTTGTTCAGGTACAGCCCGCGGACCTCGGGACTCGACTGGAGCCGGACCAGTTCGTCATTGAGCGGAGCGAACGGAACGTCGAATTCCGCGGCGAAGTCTCCGTAGAGACGTGGGGCGACGAGCGTGGCGGCGTGTCCTGCCCGGTTGAGCGCGTACGCCAGGGCCAGATACGGCTGCACGTCGCCACGGCTTCCGTCCGTCACATAGACCAGAACCTTCAATTCCGTTCCTTCCTCGAGACCAGACCGGGAGACATCTCGACACGGAGCGCTGCCGGGGGATCGATGCGGCTCGCAACAGGCGAACGTACGTGATGGGGGGAGCGGCGGGGGCGCCGCGCATCCGTGTGCCGCGGCAGTGCCCCACTCGGGGACCGTCCCGGCCGTGCCACGGGCGGGACCGCGTCGATCATACAGGCAGCACCTCGCCGGACCGCGGCCCCACACCCCAACTCTGGCTGCTTCAAGGCCATTTGTCGCGTCCAGGACGAGTCCCGCCCCTGCCGGGCCACGGAGGCACAAGCGAGCGGTTCCCACTCCGGTTGTGTCCTTGATCACTTGCAAAATACCCCGGCCGCAGGTCAAATCAAGGGGTTACGGTGCGATCGGCCACGGGGGCATCCCAGGGTGCGGGCCATTGCCGCCGCAGGCATCGCCGTGTTCCGGCACTCGTTTCCCCTGCTGCTCCGCCTGCTGAACGCCCCCATCCGGAGCGGCTCCGAGCATGGTTGTCACAGCCCACCGAGGTAGCAGAGGAAGCCAGGGAACAGGTGGACCAGAGCAGAAGGCGGATGGGCGAGGCGTCGGCCCCGACACACCACGGCGAGGTGCTTCAGGGGATGTTCCGCGACCGGGGCACGGCGCGGCGCGGCCTCGTCACCCTCCCCTGCCCCCTGTACCGTGTGCGTGCACGCTTCGCGTCGGACGGCCGGGTCGACGTCACCGTCTCCCCCGGCTGGCGCACCAAGGCCCGCACGGCCGCGCGCCTGGCTCTGTCCGCCCACGGCCTGCCCCCGGGCGGACATCTGGAAATATCCAGCGACGTGCCGCTCGGGCGCGGGTTCGGGTCTTCGACGAGTGACGTCCTCGCGGCGATCGGGGCCGTCCAGGACAGGTACGCGCTGCGCCTGACTCCGGCGGACAAGGCCCGGCTCGCGGTACGCGCCGAGACAGCCTCCGACTCGTTGATGTTCGACTCGACGGCCGTACTCTTCGCCCAGCGGGAGGGCGAGGTCATCGAAGACTTCGGGAACCCCCTTCCCGCGGTGTTCGTCCTCGGCTTCGGATCCAGGCCGGCACTGGGAGGCCGCGGGGTCGAGACCCTCTCCCTGCCGCCCGCCCGCTACACCGCTGACGACGTCCTGCGGTTCGGGGAGCTGCGCGCCATGCTCCGCGAGGCCGTACTCGCCAAGGACGTGGCGCTGCTCGGCCACGTGGCCACTGCCAGCGCCCGGCTCAACCAGCGCCACCTTCCGGTCCCGCAGCTGGACCGCATCCTCAACATCGCTGAGGAAGCCGGGGCGTTGGGCCTTCAGATCTCGCACAGCGGGGATGTCGCCGGGCTGCTCTTCGACCGCGACGATCCCGCGCTCACCGTCCGCTCCACACACGCCGAGGGGTTACTGCGCGACATCGGCATCGTCGAGTCATGGAAGTTCGCGACGAACGGATGAATGAGTTCATGACTATCCAGCAATCAGCCGTCTACCCCTCGGTGATCGAGGCGGTCGAACTACCAAAGATCATACATATTGGCGGCAACCTCTACGCCGCCGCGTTCACCCTGATGAAGCTCCTGCCGGCCCGCCACATCATCGATAGGGCCATCGCTGCCGGAGACCTCACACCGGGCACGCCGGTCATCGAAACGTCCTCCGGCACCTTCGCCCTCGGACTCGCCCTCGTCTGCCGGCAGCGGGGCCTCCCGCTCACCATCGTCGGCGACCACTCCATCGACGACGGCCTCCGCAACCGCCTGGAAATGCTCGGAGCCGAGGTGGAACTCGTCGAGGACCACGGGCGGCCCGGCGGTATCCAGGCGGCCCGGCTGGCCCGGGTGGAGGAGCTGCGCCGGGCCAGGCCGGAAAGCTTCGTGCCGCAGCAGTACACCAACCCCGAGAACCCGGCCGCCTACGCCTCCGTGGGCCGGCTCGTGTCCCGCACTCTGGGACCCGTCGACTCCCTCGTCGGGCCCGTCGGCTCGGGAGGGTCCACGTACGGCATCGCCTCGACCCTGCGCGCGGACACGCCGGCGCTGCGCCTGATCGGCGTTGACACGCACGGCTCCGTCATCTTCAAAGCACCGGAGGGCCCTCGGCTGCTGCGAGGTCTGGGCAGCAGCATCGTTCCGGGGAACGTCGTGCACACCGCGTACGACGAGGTCCACTGGGTGGGGCCGGGCGAGGTCTTCCACGCCACCCACGAGCTCTACCGCCGCCACGGCCTGTTCATGGGTCCGACCAGCGGTGCCGCGTTCCTCGTGGCCTCGTGGTGGGCGCAGCGCAATCGCGACTCCACAGTACTGGCGATACTCCCGGACGAGGGGTACCGCTACCAGTCCACCGTCTACAACGACGCCTGGCTGCGCGGCCAGAAGGTCCTGCCCGCGCTGCCCGCCGACGGCCCCCGCCTCGTGGAGAGGCCGGGAGAGGGCGACGGGAGCTGGTCCAGACTCCTGTGGAACCGCCGCACGTACGACGACGTCGCGGGCGCCTCCAACGACCTCCAGACACAAGGGAGCCCCACGTGACACAGCCCGTGCTGCTACTCGTGGAAAGCAACACGACCGGAACCGGACGGCAGTTCGTCCAGCAGGCGAGGACACTGGGCATCCAGCCCGTCCTGCTCTGCACGGACCCCGGACGCTACCCGTACGTGGCCGAAGACGACGTGCGTGCCCTCGTCGTCGACACGGCGGACGAGGCCGCCGTCCTCGTCGCCGCCCAGCGCCTGCAGGAGCAGGCTCCGATAGCCGGGGTCACCTCCAGCTCCGAGTACTATGTGGCTACCGCCGCCGCCACCGCACACGCCCTCGGTCTGCCCAGCCCGGACGCCGACGCCGTACGGGAATGCCGCGACAAGGCACGGCAGCGACAGCGGCTGCACGAGGCGGGCGTGGGCGTTCCGCGCCACGAGCGGGTGCACCGCGTCGACGAGGCACGGGCGGCCGCGTCTCGCATCGGGTACCCCGTCGTGCTGAAGCCCGTCCAGGGTTCCGGCAGCCTGGGCGTGCGGCTGTGCGCGGACGCCGAAGAGGTGTCGGCCCACGCCACGGCCCTGACGTCCGCCGCCGTGAACGAGCGCGGCGTGGCCGTACCCCGGGACATCCTCGTCGAGGAGTACCTCCTCGGCGCCGAGTACTCCGTGGAAGTGTTCGGTCACACGGCCGTCGTCGTCGTCGCGAAGCACCTGGGCCCGCTGCCGGACTTCGTCGAGCTGGGCCACGACGTTCCGGCCCCGATACCGGCAGACGCCACGGCACTGCTTCGGGACCAGGCCGTCCGCGCGGTGAAGGCACTCGGACTCGGCTGGGGAGCCGCACACGTCGAGCTGCGCATGGACGGCGACGACGTCCGCGTCGTCGAGGTCAACCCGCGGCTGGCCGGCGGCATGATCCCGGAGCTGGTCCGCCGCGCCCTCGGCGTCGATCTGGTGGCCTGTCAGGTCAGGACCGCCGTCGGTGCTTCCTCGATCGACATCCCGTCGGCGGCGGGCAGGGCGGCCGCGATCCGGTTCCTCATCTCCGACCTTCCGGGCTTCATCGCCGACCGCACCAGGACCGGGCGGGCCCTGGAGACGGCCCGTTCGGCACCCCACACCGAGACCGCCGTGCTGTACCGCGCTCCCGGCGATCCGGTCGAGCCCGCCCACGACTTCCGGGGCCGGCTCGGACACGTCATCGCATCTGCCGCCGACGCGGCCCTGGCCGGTGCATCCGCCGACGAAGCACTGCGCGAACTGGCCGGCGCGCTCCACCCGGTTTCCCGGGGGGCAGAGGTATGAGCTCCGAACACAGTCCGGATGCGGCACCCGCGACGGCGCGACCCGGTGTGGACACCGGAAGGCTGAGCACTGGACTGAACGACGAGGCCCACGCGATCGTCTACGACCATTACCTCTCCCCCGTCGACGTGGCCGACGGACTTGGCGAGGAGCTCCGTCTCATCAGTGAGGTCGACCGCGCCCACCTGGTGATGCTCACCGAGCGCGGGATCGTCCAGCCGGCCCATGCGTCCGCCCTCCTGCAGGCCATCGACGACCTGCGCCGCTCCGACTTCGCCGCAGTACGGGCCAGGCCCATGCCCCGGGGCGTCTACCTCGCGTACGAGGGCCTGCTGACCGAGCGGCTCGGTGAGGGGATCGGCGGTGTGATGCATACCGGCCGCTCCCGGAACGACCTCAACGCGACCACGGCCCGGCTGCGCGGCCGTCGGCACTTCCTGCGCCTGGTGGACGCAACCGAGGCGTTCGCGAGGACCCTCCTGGACAAGGCTGAGGAGCACAGGGCCGTCGTCATGCCCGCGTACACCCACGGGCAGCCCGCGGTCCCCATCACCTACGGGCACTACCTGGCCGGCGTGGGCTGTTCCGTGCTCCGCGCACTCGAGGACCTGCTCCATGCCGGGCGGGAGCTCGACGTCAACCCACTCGGCGCCGGAGCGGTGGGCGGCACGTCCGTGCCCGTCGACCCGGAGCGCACGAGCGTCCTGCTCGGGTTCGCGGGCCCGGCCCGCAACTCGGTGGATGCCGTAGCCTCCCGGGACTTCGCGCTCAGGCTGCTGGCCGCGGCCTCGGGGCTGGGCGTCACCGTCGCCCGTGTCGCCCGGGACCTCTCGGTCTGGACCTCCGAAGAGGCCGGCCTCGTCCGCCTCGCGGACGACCTGGTGGGCTCCAGCTCGATGATGCCGCAGAAACGGAACCCGTTCCTCCTGGAGCACGTCCAGGGCCGGGCGACCGCGAGCCTGGGCGCGTTCACGGCGGCCGCCTCCTCGATGGCCACCGCCTCGTACACCAACGCCATTGCCGTGGGCACGGAGGCACTGCGGCACACATGGCCCGGGCTGGGGAACGCGACGGACGCCGTGACCCTGCTGCGGCTCGTCGTGCACGGCGCCGAACCGGATGCGGAGCGCATGCTGCGGCGCGCCGTCGAAGGCTTCACTCCCGCCACCTACCTGGCCGAGCGACTGGTCGCCGCGGGGATGCCGTTCCGCAGTGCGCACCACCTGGTGGGCAGGACAGTGGTGCACGCCCTGGACACGTCCCGGTCCTTCGCCGAGGCCGCCCGTGACGTTCCGGAGATCACCCGGCTGGCGGCCCACCACGGCGCGCCGGAATCCACCAGCGGGGTGGACGACTGGCTGCGACCGGCGGCTGTCGCGCGGGCCTGCGCGTACGGCGGAGGACCCGGCGGTGACTCGACGGCCCGCGCCGTGGCCGCAGTCCGCGCCGATCTGGAGAAGGCGCGGGCCGGGTTCGACGAGTGCCGGACACGGTGGGCCGTCGGCGCGGCCGCGCTCGACGAGGCAGTGGAGAGACTCGTGTGACCTTTTTTTGGGGGACGGCCCCGTCCGTAAGCGTCGAGAAGCGCGCACGAGGGTGCGGCGGTACCAGACTTTGCGTGTTGGACCGCGCCACGAGAGCAAGTCGCGCAGGAGCCGGCCCGCCGTCAGGCCCCGGCAGGCGCTGATGGACCGGCGCGTTCAGTTACTCACCCGTGCCCCGGGCCGGGCGTGTGCCAGAACCTGCTGTCCGCTGACTCCGCCCTGTGGCTGATGCGGCGGCGGTGGTCGGCCGGTTTGCGACCGGTGCGCGCCACAGCACTGTGACCCACGCTTTCTGTCGACGGTCGGCGATGTAGTCGGCGTCGCAGGGCAGGGTGACGTGGTCCACCACCCCGTCCAGATCCCGCCCCACCAACAGCCCCTATCGTCACCCCCGTTTCCAGCGTTCGGGCTGGACGGTATGGGCGCCGGTGTACAGCGGGGACGGATATCGGCGAAGGCCCCCCTACGGATGGCCGACCTGGGCGATGGGCCGCCGCCGGGAAACTGTCAAGGCGTCAGCTGCGGCCGAAGGCCGTCGCGGTGGCCACGCGCGAGAGCGATGTGCTCGACGAGTCCACCGAACGCAGGCTGCTGACCAAGAACCTGCGGCCCCTCAAAGCCCTGACGGACCCGACGGTCCTCGAGCCGGTGATCGCCGGTGTGACCGCGGGTTCAAAGGGGTGGGCACAGTGTCGCCGGTCGGGCGCCTGTCCGTGGGTGAGTGGGGCTGCCGCATGGACAGGCGTGACCGTGGGCCTCAAGCCAGGAGGTCGCGAAGTGAAGTCGTTCTCCAACGTCAGCGCACCGGACCGGGGTACGGCGCTACGCACGATCGCGGACGGCGAAGTCGTGAAGTTCCTCGCGGGCGGGACGAACCTCGTCGGCCTCATGCGGGAGGGCAACGAACAGCCGTCGACGGTCGTGGACATCACCCGCCTGCCGCTGACCGGGATCGAGGAACGGGTCTGCTGCAGGTTCGGGTGACAGGTTCGGTCACGCGGCCTGGACGGCGGGCGTGGTCATGACGGTCTCGATTCGACGGGGGTCAGCCGGCTGAGTGAGGCTTGTCTGCGGCGGCGGTGATAGGTCCGCTCGATCCAGGTAACGATCGCCATCCGCAGTTCCTCGCGGGTGGTCCAGCTCCGGCGGTCGAGGACGTTCTTCTGCAGCAGGAGCAGGCTGAAGAAGCACTCCATGGCCGCGTCGTGACGGGCTGCCCCGACTCTCCCTATCGATCCGGCCATCCGGCGGCGATCAAGCGCGCACAAATTTTGCATCCGTCGACGTGTTCGCGCCGGGCCACGGCGTTGTGCAGGGCGGTCACGGCCAGGCGGGACTTCATCCGCGCGTCGATGGAATAGCCCACGATTCTGTTGCTCAAGGGTCCTTGATCGCGCAGAGATACAACTTCCCTTCAATGGTGCCATGTTCGGTGATGTCGGCGAGCCACAGCCGGTTCGGCCCATCAGCGGTGAAGTCACGGCGGACCAGGTCGTCGTGGACCGACGGCCCGGGCTTCTTGACCCGGCCGCGCTTCTTGCCGAACACGCTCCACCAGTGGTTGTCCCGGCAGATGCGCCACGCGGTCCGGTCCGCCATGCCGGATCCCGTGCTGCGGGCTTCGTCGGCCAGGAAGCGGTAGCCGAACTCCGGGTCGTCGCGATGCGCGTCGAACAGCGCGTTCGCGCGATGCGCCTGCTACAGCACGGCATCGGCCACCGGCTTGTCGAGCCAGCGATAGTGGGGCTGTCTGGCGAGCTTCAGCACCCGGCACGTGACCGCGACGGGCATCCCGTCCGCGGCCAGCTCTTTCACGAGCGGGTAGATCCTTTTTCCGGGCAGATGCGCCTGTGACAGATAGGCCGCGGCCCGGCGCAGGACCTCGTTCCCCTGCTCCAGCAGCTTGATCCGCGGCATAGTGACATCCTTCCCACCCGCCCCACAGGGCAGACCAGTTCAGATGTCACCCGATCGTGCAGGAGACCCGCCGCTGGAGGACCCAAGTGCACCCCCGGCGCGGCTTTCCCGGCTGTCACGCAGGCGAACCTGAAGTCGACGATCTGCCGCAAAGGCGGCCATACCAAGGGCGTCCGGCCGCCCGTCTCGGCCACCAGCCAGGAGAAGCGGCTGAATACGGCCTTCTACGGCTGCACCGGCCGTCTGGGCGATGCTGTTTGATCACCTTCTGAGCATTGAATTGGACGGCGATCCCAACGACGAGCGGAACCTCTGGGGAGAACCGGCCGACCCGGGCCACAAGACGGGCGGCGGGGTGAACAACAAGAAGGATCCCGTCGAGAGCCAGCGGCGTACCGCGGTCTGCGACGGCAAGGTCACCCTCGCCGCGGCACAGCGCGCGAGCGTCACCGACCGGACCACCGCTCTCAGCCGTCTCGGCATCAGCTGACCCGTCCTCGTCCACGGCACACTGCCCGATGCCGGGCTGGGCGAGCCGGGCCGGGCCGGCGCCTCGTAAGGGCAGGTGCGACGGCATCCGCAGCCTTCAGCGGACATCGGTTGTTTGCTTGCTCTTTGCCGGTGGATGGGGTGAGTTGTCGGCCAATGCGTGCAGCCGCCTCCGGCGCATCGGGAAGGCGGAGTGCGGCGCGTTTCGCGTGATGGCGACCTTCGCAGCGCATCCGTCACCGCGGTTGCCGTCACCTGCGTTCGGTTGCGCAACGACTGCCCCGGCCGAGGGTCGTGTCCCTCGTGGTGGTGTAGCCGATCACGGTCTGGCGGCTCCGCTTCGGAGCCGTCCGGTATCTGCCACTGCGGACTTCCTGGCGATCGCCGCTGGTAACGGCTCGGTGAGCCCCAACAGCGCCTCCGGGGAGGGAAATCGAGCCGTGACCTGGCGATTCCGCCACCTTGATCGGCTACACCACGAGAAGGGACACGACCCGGCCGAGGTCCGCACCCGTGATCACGGCACGGGAAACGGTACATAAGGCGTGGTCCTGTGTCGTGGACACCCTTTGTCGGTCGTTATGGAACATCTGGTGCACCGCGCCGTTGGTGTGCGGGCGTGAAGCAGATCGTTTCCTGCCGGCGCGCTGCCTCGCTCGCCGAGGTGCCTGACGCGTATGCACGGTTCCGCCCCTTGTGAACAGTCGGCCGTCGGCCATATGCCCGGGGTATGGGCCAGTGACTGCGCGGTGTCCGGCTCTTGTCGCAGGTGTTCCGCAGTGGCTAGGCTCCCGCTCACTTTCACGCTTCACGCACATATTCGACACAAAGGGCGGCCGAGCGCCGCTGTCCGGGCGTACGGGGGGTGGGGAACGTCGACGTGTCTCCGATTCGGCAACCCCCCGACGGACCCGTCCCGCCCAAGGACAAGTCCGGCCCCGCCATCCGGCGGTCACGCGGGGAATACACGGACCACCCCTCGGCCGGACCACCGGCAACCGCGGCGAACGGCGCGCCCTTTGAGCCGCCTTCCCCTCGCCCCGCCCCGAGGCGCGGTGACTTGAGGATCCTGTGGTGGGTCAACGCGGTCGACGGACTCGGCAGCCAGGCGTCCGGGCTGGTTTTTCCGCTGTTGCTCCTGGATCTGGGCCACTCCCCGGGCACCGCGGGCGCGTTCGCCAGCGCTGCCGCGCTCGCCGGGGTGGTTCTCGGACCGCTCGTCGCCGTGCCGGCCGACCAGGGACAACGGCGCCGCATCATGACAGGTTCGGCTGGATTCGCGGCCCTGGGCACGGGGGTGCTGGCGCTGACCTGTCTGGGCCGCCCCGCGTTATGGCTGGTGATCGCGCTTGCTCTGCTGGAGCGGCTGTGCTCCATAGTCTACGAGGCCGCGTCGCGCGGGGCCCTGGTCCACCTGGCCACCGTTGACGAACTGCCCCGCGCGGCCGCCGGATTGCAGGTGGGCGATCAAGTCTCGCTCATCCTCGGTCCCGCGCTGGGCGGGGCCCTGTTCCAACTCGCCCGTCCGTTGCCCTTCTTGGCCGACGCCCTCTCCTACGCGGCAGCAACCCTGGGCATACGGGCCGTTCGTACCCCCCTCGACCTGCCCGTCCCCGCCCCGGGCGCACCGGAAGCCGGCCCTCGTCCACCGTGGCGCGGGGTGTGGCGTGCATGGCCCGGCGCCGCGAAAGCCGGGCTGGCCACGGTTGCCGGCTCCCCCGTGCTGCGCCTGGCCGTGGTGTGGACGTCGACGGCCAGTTGCACGCTGACACTGCTGTTCTACACCGCGCTGTTCCAGTTGGGTGGAGGTGCGCACAGCGCCAAGACCGGTCTGGTCCTCACGGCATCCGGGGCGGCCGGGTTGCTGGGTTCCCTGATGGCGGCCCCGGTGGTGCGGCGGCTCGGTCCGGCACGCGTGCTGACGTCGGTCGCCTGGCTGCTGCCCGTGCCGTGCGGCTCCCTGCTGTGGGCCGACAGCGTGTGGAGCTGGGGGGTGGCGTTCGCCGGGCTGTCCCTGCTGGTGCCGCTGATCACTGTCGTACTGTCCAGTGCCGCCGTGGCCTGCACACCGCCGGACGTGCAGTCGCGGGCTGCGAGCGTGTTCGACTCGGCGTCCGCGCTGGCCGCCGCCGGTGCCCCGGCCGCGGCAGCGGTCCTGGTCACTGCCTGGAACACCCGGACGCCCGCGATGCTGTGCACCGTGCTCTTCGTCGCCCTGGCGGTGTACACCCAGGCAAGAGCACACGGGGTGCTCCGCGCGGGTGCGGCGGCGGGCCATGGCGGCGCCCTGGACGGGAGGCAGCAGTGAGTGACTCCTTCAAGGTCTTCCTCAGCGCCCTCCCGGAGGTGTGCGCGCGCGACCCGCGTCGCATGGTGCTCACGGCGGACGCCGGCGGCCGCTGCGAGGTGTTCACCTGGGATGCGGGCGCCCGCAGGACCCGGCAGGTCACCGACCGGCCCGGGGGCACGATGCACTGCGCCATCGACGCCGACGCATACGTGTGGTGGTTCGAGGAGGACACGGACGGGCGAGGGCACTGGTGGTACCAGCCGTTCGAGGGAGGCTGCCGACTGCCCGGCCTGCCGGGGGCACCGGCCGGACTGCCGCGCGGTCTGGCGGTGACGGCCGACGGTACGGTCGCCGCGGCGGTCGCGACCCGGCACGGGACGACGAGCGTGCTGGTGGGGCGGCGCGGGCGGGATCCGCGCGAGGTCCTCACCACACCCGGGCCGTGCCGCCTGGGCGGCATCACCCCCGAAGGCGACCTGCTGGCCCTGGTGGGAGTCTCCGACGGTGACGCGGCCATCACCGTCATGACCGCCACGGGACGGGTCATCTGCACCCTCCCTCGGCCCGGCGGCCCCCGGGGCAGGTTCTGGTGCCGCGGCTTCTCACCGAGGCCCGGGCGGCCCGAACTGCTGCTGGTCCACGAAAGCGAGGACCGCTACCAGCTGGCGACCTGGAGCCCGCGCACCGGCCTGATCACGCACGACTGGTGCGGCTTCGACACCGAGATCAGCGCACGCTGGTACCCCGACACCTGTGAGGTCCTGGTACGCCAGGACCGCCACGGCCGCTCGCTGCTGCACCGGGTGTCCCTGCGTACCCGGACGCGCCACATCGTCCCCACGCCCGCCGGCAGCCTGCTCGATGCCGCGCCACGGCCCGGCGGAGGGGTGCATTACCTGTGGACCGACACAGCCCACCCGCCCGTCCTCCACGCGACCGACGGTATCCCCCTGCCGCAGCCCGGCTCCCTGCCGCACGTACCCGGCCGGCACACCGACCTGTGGACCCCGACACCCGACGGCCCCGTCCACACGCTGCTCAGTCTGCCGCACTCCGCTTGCGGCACCGACTCCGCTTCGGCTCCCGCCTCTTCCTCCGGCGAGAGCCTGCCCGGCCGTCCGGACACCGGTTCCGCGGCTCTGCCGCCGGCCGTGTTCCTGGTCCACGGCGGGCCCGCCGACCACGACAGGGACGCCTACGACGGCGTGGTTCACTCGCTGGTGGCCTCCGGCTACGCCGTCGCACGGGTCAACTACCGCGGCTCCACCGGCTACGGCCCCCGCTGGCGGCGCGCCTTCGGGGCCGGTGCGGGGAGTGTCGGCCACACCCAGGTGGCGGACCTGGCCGCCGTACGAGCCGATCTCGTCCGTCGGGGACTCGTCGACGACAGGGCGATCGCCCTGTGGGGGGTGTCCTGGGGCGCGTACCTGGTTCTGCTCGCCCTCGGTTCCCGCCCGGAGCTGTGGCAGGCAGGCATCGCGGTCAAACCCGTCGCCGACTGGGTCACCGCCCACCGGATGACCACGCCCACGCTGCGCGCCCTGGACGTCCGATGGTTCGGCGGAACCCCCGAAGAGGTGCCGGAACGTTACGCCTTCAGCTCGCCCTTGAGCTATGCGGCAGACGTGGCAGCACCACTGCTCGTCGTCGGCGCGCACAAGGACGTCAAGTGCCCGCCCGAGCAGATCCGCAGCTACCTCACCGCCCTGACCGCCGCGGGCGTCGAACACGAGCAGCTGTGGCTCGACACCGGACACGACGGTTACGACGGCGCGACACACGTCGCCGTCCTGCGCCGCGCCCTGACCTTCCTGCGCACCCACCTGCGCGCCCCGGCACCCGCCGGCCCCTCACGTCCCCCGGCTCGTCCGGGAGGACCCCGGTCCCGCTGACGCACACAGCGGGACCGGGTCGTGCACGGCACCACCCACTCGAGAGAACCCGAGAAGGAGGACAACCATGCAGAAGGACATCATCCACAACGACCCGCTCGAAGACGACGAGGAGAACCGCAAGCCCAAGGTCGGCATCACCATCACCATCCCGATCCGCAACGCCGACGGCGGCAGCGACGAGGAGTAATCCATGGCCCGGCCGGTCCCCCCGGGGGCCGGCCGGGCTCCCTCCCCGATACCCGCCGCCCGCTCGTGCGCAAGGAGCCACCGTGCGCGTTCTTCTCGTCAACATGCCCTGGTCACCTATCGATCTGCCCTCACTGGCCCTCGGCATCCTCAAACGAAGCGTCGACGAACACGTCCCGGATGCGACGTGTGAGGTTCTGCACGCCAACCTGGAGTTCACCGATTGGATCACCAGCCGCACGGAGTTCACCGCCGAGGACTACGACTACTACGCGCTGTCCTCCTACTTCCTCGGCTGCGGTGACTGGGTTTTCTCCTCCGCCCTCTACGACGACCCGGAATGGAAGGACTCGGAGTTCGTCGCCGTGATGACGGACAAGCTGCGCCGGTCACGGATGCGCATGACCCGGGAACTGCACCGCGTCGTCCCCGAGTTCGTCGCGGATGTGGCCCGTCGGGTCGTGGAGCTCCGGCCCGACGTCGTCGGCTTCACGTCCACCTTCCAGCAGAACGCCGCGGCACTGGCCGCCGCACGGCAGATCAAACGCCTCGCCCCGCACGTCGTGACCGTCATGGGCGGCGCCAACTGCGATGGCGAACAGGGGGCCGCCGTCCACCGCAACTTCCCCTTCGTCGACTACGTGGTCCGCGGCGAGGGCGAAGCCGCCTTCCCCCGGCTGCTGACCGCGCTGCAGGGCGACGACCGGGCCGCTGCGGCATCGATCCCCGGGCTGTGCCACCGCACGCCGGACACCGCGCACATAGCCAACCCGATGCCGACCGGGCCGTTGCCGCCCGCCGCCATCCTGCCCCCCGACTACAGCGGCTACTTCGAGCGTCTCGCCGCCTGTGTCGCACACAAATGGGTGGAGCCGAAACTGGTCGTCGAAGGCGCGCGCGGCTGCTGGTGGGGGGAGAAGCACCACTGCACCTTTTGCGGTCTGAACGGTTCGTTCATGGAGTTCCGCAGCAAGAGCCCCGACACCTTCTACCAGGAAATAATGGACCTGGCGGAGCGCCATCGGGTGCTGGACATGTACGTGGTGGACAACATCCTGGACATGCGCTATCTCTCCACGGTCCTGCCCCGCATCATCGACAGCGGATACGACCTGCGCATGCACATCGAGATCAAGGCCAACATGCGGCGCCCGCAACTACAGGTCCTGGCGGACGCGGGGCTCATCTACGTCCAGCCCGGCATCGAAAGCCTCAACAGCCAGGTCCTCGACCTCATGGACAAAGGAGTCAGCGGCTGCCAGAACGTGCGCATGCTCCGCGACGCGGCGGAGACCGGGCTCGCGGTGTCATGGAACTACCTGCATGGCTTCCCCGGTGAGACGGCGGACGACTACGACCCCGTCATCCGCCAACTCCCCGCGCTGGAACACCTCGACCCGCCGGTCGACCTGTCCGCCCGGATCGCCATCGAACGCTTCAGCCCGTACTTCAATCGGCCCGAACTGGGCTTCACCGGGCTGCGGCCCGAGCAGCACTACCTGTTCACGTACGACCTGCCCGAGGCGGAACTGCACGACCTGGCCTACGTCTTCCAGGCCCCGCAACGCGGTATCACGGAGCCGACGGTGGGCCGCCTCAACGACGGCCTCGCCGCCTGGCAGAAGCACCATGCCGACGCCCGCCTCACCCACACCGACCTCGGTGACCGCATCGTGCTGGTCAGCAGGCGGCACTCGTTCGACTGGCGGACCATGGAGCTCACCGATCCGTTCGAGACCGCGGTGTTCCGGCTCCTGGACCAACCGCACACCGCTGCCGCGCTGCACCGCAAGACGGCTGCGGCCTCCGCTTCCGCAGGGGGCCCGGAGCGGACACCGCAGGACCTCGAGGCTCTTCTGGAGAGGTGGGTCACCCTCGGCGTGGTGTTCACCGACGCGGGCCAGTACGTCCACATCGCCCCCGCCGCCGTGAACCAGGACCTGCTACGCCTGGATTACATGCGCCACGTCCACGCGCGCCCCGAGGCCGGTCTGCCTGCCGCCTCCCCAGCCGGCGCTCCGGCCGAGCCGACGCCGGCCCTGTCCTGATTTCCTGGCCGTGACGAAGGACCACAGATGACAGCCACCGCATCGGACCTGACGATACGTGCCTGGCGCGACCACGACCCGCAAGCCCGCCGGCTGCCGGGCATGTTCCTGGGACCCGTCCCGGTGACTCCGGACGCCGAGAACGTCAACCGCCTCTTTGCCGGGGGCGTCCGCCACGCCGAGCTGGACACAACCGTCGACCTCTCCACCTCCGATCCCACGGCCCACCGCCCGGCGATCGACCGGCTGCGCCTGGTCCGCGACCTGACCGCACACGCCGTCTCCGTCGACTGGGACCTTTGCCTGTCACCGGAGCATTCCGCACGCCAGTGGAAGTTACTGTCCCATCTGCACCCGCCACGCACGATCACCGGTCTCGCGGACGCCCAGGAGGCCCTGCACGCCTGGCGAACCCGCCACTACCTGTGCAAGCTCGTCTGGCGCCGAGGTCCGGGCTTCGTCCAGATCCGCGACCGTCGCTGGGGAGACCTGCGCCGCTTCACCGCCGACGAACCCCGCTACCAGGACGCCATCAGCCTTCTCGACCCCGGAGTTCACCACACCGACGTACCCGCCGACGTACTGGAGGAGTTCACGGCCGAACACCTCGTCCTGCGAGTCGGTGATCTGGCCTGGTGGCTGCCCTACCGGGTCTCCCGCTGGCTCCAGGAAGGCATGGCCGTGTGAACATCGGCTCCCGCGGCCGACAAGGCTGCCGGGAGCCGGGGCGTCGGTGTCCACGGGGCGACCCGGCCGTCCGATGGCTGGGCAAGGAAGCGCGGACGAAGACCTGGCAGGTGCCGCGGGAGTCACCTGACGACAGCGCCGCCGTGGGCACCGGCCCGGGTGAAATCGCCCTGAACCAGCACCACTTGGCGGCGTCGCGGCACTGGAGTCCGTCTTCAAAGATCATCTCGTGGTGGATCACGGTGGGCGTGATACGCCGCCATGAACTTTGCGCCTGCCGAGAATGTCATCCATGCAGCTCAGGGGCTTGCTCGGTGCTGACGCAGGATGAGCGCTCGTGTTGCTTCGTCTCGCCTACCTGACCATCACCAACGCGTTCGCCGCGCTGCGGCTGCTACCGATGACCGACCGCGACAAGGACGCGAGCTTCTCGCCCTGCGCCACCGGATCACGGTCCTCGAACGGCAACTCGGGGAGAGGGGGCGAAGTCTGCCTCGGAAGACTGAGGGTTCCCCGCCGCTCTGCTGGTGCCGCTGCGGCGTCAGGTTCTGCGTCGGCTGCGGTTGCCCGCCCACCGTTCGCTCGATCCGCATCCTGATCCTGCGCCTGGTCCGGGAGAACCCGTCGTGGGGTTACCAACGGGGTGCATGGCGAACTCGCCACCCTCGGCATCAGCATCGCAGCCTCCACCATCTGGGAGATCCTCAAGACCGAGGGCATCGACCTCGCACCCGACCGGGCCGCCACCACCTGGGCCGACTTCCTGCACTCTCAGGCCGGCGCCCTCCTGGCCTGCGACTTCATCGAGACCGTCACCCCGCCCGGCCAGCGCCAGTACATCCTCGCGGTCATCGAGCACGCCACCCGCCGCATCCGGATCCTCGGCACCACGGCACACCCCACCGCGCAATGGATAAGCCAGGCCGCACGAAACCTGGTGATGGACCTGGAGGACCCCCGGATCACCGTCAAGTATCTGATCCGGGACCGGGACGCGAAGTTCCCGACACTCTTCGACCAGATCCTGGGCGAGGCCGACATCCAGACCGTGCAAGGCGACGACGCCTGCCGACGGCACCTTCACGACCTCGTTCGACGCCGACGGTGCGGTACAGACTGTCGGCGAATACGCGCCCGGCCGTGAGGACAGCTGGACCCACACCCATGCGTATGCGTACCTCTCCCAACCCGACCTTCCAGCGTCCGAACCCACCCGGATCCGGTTCACCTCGCCACCGGACGTCAACGTACCGGCCGGCGGCACGACCACCGTGACCGGCGTCGTGGAGCGCAAGGTCGGCGACGCCTGACTCCCCCTTCCCCACACCACTGTCGACCTGTCAGGACCTCAGACCGGTTCCGCGTGGTTGCCCGGCCTCAGCGACGACCGGGGAGCATTCGCCATCGCGATCTCCCAGGCCGGTGCCTACCAGGTCCGTGTCGAGGCGACGGACTACCTGCAGCAGAGCCCCGTCGAAAGCGTCCGCGTCCGCGTCCGCGTCCACATTCCCCAGCCCGGAGCCCGGTTCACCGGCCTCAGCATCTCCCAGGACGCCACGGGCCAGGGCCGCATCGCCGGCCGTCTCACCCTGGGACAGGCCGACTCCCCGCCCCCCGGCACCACGGTCCAGGTGCAGTACTCCGCCGACGGCAGGAGCTGGCACAACGCGGCTACCACCACGGTCGGACGCCAGGGCCTCGGCAAGGACGAATTCCTGTGCGGCGTCCGCCAAGGCAGCAATGCCAACGGCTACTGGCGCGTCTCCTTCCTCGGCAACAACGACTGGCTGCCCGTCAACGGCAACGCAGTGCACCTGTGGCGCACCCCTACCCGGATCACCGGCGGCAGACCGAGCACCACGCACGCGCGCCACAACCAGAAGCTGTCCTTCTCCGGGAGCCTCCAGCAGTCCCCCGCGGGAGCATGGCATGCCTACGGCCACGCCACCGTGCGACTGTGGTTCCAACCGTCCGGCGGCACGACCTGGCACCTCATGTCCACGGCCACCACCGACGCCCACGGCCAGTACAGCCTCAGCGCCAAGGACACCACCACCGGCACGTGGTACGTCGCCCACCAGTCCCCCGACACCCACCACCTCGACTCGACGAGCATGCACACCTGGGTCGGCGTCAAGTAGTCCGCTCGCGCACTGCGTCCGGCGCTGCCGGCCCGGGTGCACCCGGCCGCGCGCTTGCCCTCAGGGCGGGCCCGCGGCCAGGTCAGCGATGATCTGCTTCGCCAACCGCACCCTGCACCAGGACGTCGTCTGGATCAGCTGACCCCTCCGCGAACAGGCAGGGTTGTTCCGCCGGCATGCCAGTCGCCGAAGATGCGACAGGAGGCCCGAAGCCATTGGGAGCGGACGCGGCGGCTCTGGGACACCAGTGGGCTCCCGGCCCGGCGCTTCGAACGTC
This sequence comes from Streptomyces sp. NPDC020958, assembly GCF_055562175.1. Taxonomy (NCBI): domain Bacteria; kingdom Bacillati; phylum Actinomycetota; class Actinomycetes; order Kitasatosporales; family Streptomycetaceae; genus Streptomyces; species Streptomyces sp. NPDC020958. Next base: position 30,456 of record NZ_JBVHFU010000026.1, read on the forward strand.
GCGGCCGGGCCCCGGACTTCGGCCGGCCGCCCGAGCACGATCTGCGCGACATCATGGACGCGATCTTGTAGGTGGAGCGCACCGGGGTCCAGTGGCGCTACCTCCCGCACGACTTTCCGCACTGGAACACGGTCTACGGCTACTTCGCGAAGTTGCAGAAGGCTCGCCACGGCACCGGAGCGGCCGTTGTGCCGCTCGCCGCATCAACTCGCGGCGACGGCAGCCGGGGTGCCCCCACCCCTCAGCCGCCGACCGGAAGGCCGTCGGGCAGGAGCAGGCCGAGATCAAGGACTTCGTCAAGGGTCTGAGCGCGGACGACATCAAGTCGGGCAACTGGTTCACCAAGCTCGCCGCCCATGCCATGAACTCGTACACCCAAAAGGTCGACTGGCAGTACTTCCAGGACCGGTACGCGGGTGTGCCCACGGACGCCATCGTGGATCAGCGGATCAAAATGGGACCAGCCGCAGGGAGCTCCGCGACCGCACCTTGATCTGGAACCGGAGCCACCTGCTCCACGCAGTTCGAGGGCCAATGCAACCAGCACCGGCCGCACCGGACGCTCAAGCAAGCCGCTCCGCCCGCTACCCGAACCGATCAGCATGCCAGAGACGAGCAGGCACCTGGAGGTGCGCCGACGGGACCGGCTGGGTGGAACCCTACATAAGTACGAACATGTGACTTGACCAGGCCGGTGGTTAATCGGCACCCGCACTGCCGTCACCGCTCTGTCACAAGTAGTCGCCGCCCGGAACCCTGGCGCTCTCCCGCCCTGTCTGCACTCACGTACCACGACCACGCGTACCGCGGGGCAACAACCGACGACCGAAACCCGCGGACGAGACGACTCAGGGGGACAACGGCATGCGAAACAACAACGGCATCCGCAGGGCGGCTCTGGCGACGACGGCAGTCACGGCCGTCACGGCGGCGGTGACCGGCATCCTGCCCGGCACCGCCATGGCGGCGAGCACCACCACCTCCACCCCGCCGCCCGCCTGCCCGGCCTCCGCCCTCCAGGTCAGCGCCTGGCAGGCCGTCCACCGGCCTGTCGGGACCGGGACCGGGGCGGCGGTCGTGCAGTTCACCAACGTCTCCCGGAGGACGTGCGTCCTGAAGGGCCATCCGACGGTCGCGGGCGCCGGCAACGGCTCCCCCGCCCACAACACCCCGCTCAAGGTCACCCGCACCGGCAGGGCGGCCGCCGTGACGGTCCGGCCGCACGGCAAGGCGTGGGTGAAGCTGACCTTCGTCCAGGTCCAGGGGGAGGCCGACGGCTACTGCCTGTCGGGCAAGGACCCGGTGACGTATCCGACGATGGTCATCGGGCTGCCGCACTCCGGGAAGCACCAGGTCGCCCTGAACGACGGGGTGTGGGCCGAGTGCGACAACAAGGTGACCGTCACCCCGGTCTCGGCGGTCAAGCCTTCCTGACCCCCCGTCCCCACAATCGAGCAGCCTGCATGACGATCGCAAGGCTCTGACCTGCACGTTTGCGAGGATCTGCGCATAAGTGCAGGTCAGCGACTCAGCGCACCTTCGGTGCGCTGAGTCGCTGACCTGCGATGATCAAACTCCGATGACACAAACTCACGTCCGTCAAAGCCCGATGGCAAAGGGTCAAGATCCGGTGGCACGGGACATCAGCGTAGGTGGCCATACGCATCGATAGGTGGCCACAGGGCAGGAACCGACCGGACGCAAGCCCGCGTGATATCGCGGGCAAGCCCGAACCAGCACGGGGTCTGGTGCACGATCGGGTGGCATCTTGACCTGCCCCACCTCTCACACGATCTTGATGTGGGATGGTCTTGGCCGCGGCTGGTGTGATCACGGCGTCGGAGCTGACTCAGCTGCGCCACGAGGGCGCCGACGCGCCAGGCTGGGGCCGCCCCTGGAAGCTCCCGCTTCAGGACCGGGTGCTGCTGGTGGCCGCTTGTTGGCGGACCAATCTGACGCTGAGGCAACTCGCGCCGTTGTTCGGGGTGTCGAAGTCGACGGCGGACCGGGTCATCGACCACCTCGGACCGAAGCTCGCCCTCACGCAGCGGCGCCGCTTTCACAAAGACGCCGTGCTGATCGCGGGTCGGCACCCTGGTGCCGACCCGCGATCACTCCATGGCCGAGCAGTCCAAGAACTATCGGTACTCGACGAACCATCAGGTGGTCGTCGACGCCGACACCCGGCGGGTGGTCGTGGTCGGGCGGCCCCTTCCGGGCAACCGCAACGACTGCCGAGCCCGGGCCGAGTCCGGTGCGAAGGGCGCTGTCGGGAAAACCGTCACGATCACCGACGGCGGCTACCGCGGAACGGGACTCGTCATCCCTCACCGGCGTCGCAGCGCGGACGAGGAACTCTCCGACTGGAAGCAGGCGCACAACAAGAGCCACAAACAGGTCCGGGCCCGCGTCGAGCACGTCTTTGCCCGCATGAAGGCCTGGAAGATCTTGCGTGACTGCCGCCTCCGCGGTGACGGCGTGCACCACGCGATGCGTGGCATCGCCCGCCTGCACAACCTCAACGTCGTCGGACAGGCGAACTGGCCACCCTGCCTGCCGCTGACGTGAGCTGCTGGTAAACAACCCAGTCTTCACCACGGTCGAGGTCAGTTCATCTGCCGACGGGCCTGTTTCACCTCGTGGTCGATGGCCCAGGCATCGGCGACCGGGCCCAGGTGGCCCAGCTTGTCGGGGTTGACGACCGAGCGGATGGTCTGGACATGCCCGTCGAGCACGTCGAGGGCCAGGATGTGGAGGACCTTGCCGTCCCGGTCGCGGAAGACCGCGCCCGGCTGGCCGTTGACTTCGTGCGGCTCGAACGTCACGTCGATCCGGGCCATCAGCGGGTAGACGGCGGCAAGCAGTCGGGCCACGTTCTCGGCACCCACGACGGTCCTGGCCAGCTGCGGGGCCTTGCCACCGCCGTCCCCGACCAGCTGCACGTCGGCGGCCAGCAGATTCTGCAGCCCGCCCACGTCGCCGCCCTTCAACGCGTCGAAGAACCGCGTCGCGAGCTCCTGACGCTCCTGACGGTCCGCCTCAAACCGTGGCCGCCCGGCCCGCATGTGCTGCCGCGCCCGAACCAACAGCTGCCGGCACGCCGCCTCCGACCGCCCCACCGCCGCGGCGATCTCGTCGAAGCCGAAGGCGAACACCTCCCGCAGCACGAACACCGACCGCTCCAGCGGGCTGAGCCGCTCCAACAGCAATAGCGCCGCCATCGAGACCGAGTCGGCCAGCTCCGCCGAGCGTTCCGGGTCCTGGTACGGATCGCTGAGCAGCGGCTCGGGGAGCCACGGTCCGACGTACTGCTCCCGCCGCACCCGTGCGGAGCGCAGCACGTCGATCGAAATCCGCGTCACCGTGGCCGACAGAAACGCCTTGGGCGACGCGACCCGGGTCGTCGAGGCATCGAAGCGGAGCCACGTCTCCTGCACCGCGTCCTCGGCCTCGCCCACGCTGCCCACAATCCGGTAGGCGATCGAGAACAGCAGCGGCCGCAGCTCCTCGAACTCCTCGACCTTGCTCACGCCCACTCCTCTTTGAGGTCCTCTTCGCCCCGGCCGTACTGGCCGACGCGGGCATCTTCAGATGATCATTCGGTCAAGCGGCGGACCGGGGCAACGTCCCGTTTCCGGGTCTGGGGCCCGTCCCGGGCCCCGGAACGTACCGCCGCTCAGTGGAACTGCCCGACCACGTAGTCGCCGGCCGGCTGCTGGGTGACGATATTGAGCCGGTTCACCGTGTTCATGAAAGACACCAGCATCACCAGGGCGGTGAGCTGCTCCTCGTCGTAGTGCTTGGCGGCCCGGGCCCACACCTCGTCGCTGACCCCGCCGGCCGCGTCCGCGACCCGGGTCCCCTGCTCCGCCAGCTCCAGCGCAGCACGCTCGGCCTCGGTGAACACCGTGGCCTCCCGCCACGCCGCGACCAGGTGCAGCCGCACCGAGGTCTCGCCAGCAGCGGCGGCCTCCTTGGTGTGCATGTCGATGCAGACGGCGCAGCCGTTGATCTGGCTCACGCGCAGCGCCACCAGCTCCTGCGTCACGGCCGGCAGCGGCGAGTCCTTGAGCGCCTTGCCCGCCGACATGAAGTACTTCAGGGCCTTGCCGGCGGTCGGGCCGGCGAAGTAGTTCAGTCGCGCGTCCATGGTGTGCTCCTCTGCGGTCGTCAGTGAATACACCCCCTGAGACGAGGTAGCCCGACACTCTGTGACATGGACGAATGTGACCCGCGTCACCCCGCCGTCGGCGCGCGTCAAATGGCGAAGGACTCGCCTTCCACGGAGCTTCCAGAGCCGACCACGGCCCACGCGCCGACACGCGAACGGCGCAGACGAGCCCTTGGGTAGCGCCTGGGGTGAGCACATAGAGATTACTTACGGGACATCGCTCACGAGTTCGTGCACGACAAGCGGTGAGGCGTCGAGGAACTCGGTGGGGCTCGCCGTTCACGTCTGCGGTGTCGGGCTCAGGTCTGCGGTCCGCTGATGGGAGAGCAGGCCGGCGACGGCTTGGACGATGTCGCTCATGTGCTCGCGGCGGCCGAGGTGGCGGGCCGGCGCCCTCAGCATCTCCCGTACCGGGGTGACAACAGAAGGATCGGCCCGTTGGCAGCGTGGTGGGGAGGCCGCGGAGTGGGAGGAGTTCCTTGGCCACTTCGAGCGGAGGAAAGTAGCTCTGGGTGACTGCGGTCCCGCCTACGGCACCAGTTGTCAGCATGAACACAGCCGCGTTCGCTGCCCAGTCCCGTTGCTCCGCGCGATGGGGGACGGGTTGCGGCCGAACCCGCTCACTGTCATGTGAGCGGGAGGCTGAGGACTCCGCAGTCGTGTCCGACGATCAGCTCCGAGCCCGCTGTGGCCAGACAGGTGAGCGCCACGTCCAGGGCGATGTGCTGCATCGCGCCGGTCTCCGGTTCCCACCTACGCAGTCGGTGACCGTGACGGGTGCCGGTGACCAGGACCGTGCGGTCACCCTGCAGGGTGGCGGTGATGACCGGCAGGCCGGCGGTGCCTGTGGAGACGGGCAGCCCGTCGCCGATCGGGGCACCGGTGGCCGGGTCCCACAGCATGACCACGCCGCGGTCGTCTCCCGTGGCCAGCACCGTTCGGTCGGGTGTGGGCACCGCCACCACAGCCGCCACACGGTGGTCGGCATCGGCGAGGGCACCTGCGCTCAGTTGCACGGCCGCGCCCTTTTCCCAGGGGTCGTCGACGGCTGGATCCCACACGTGAAGGCGGCCGGCGGTGTCCGAGGCCGCGATCAGCGTGTGGCCGGCGGCGATCGGGACGGCGGCGATCGACTGGATCGGACTGCCATAGGGGTTGAGGCGGCCGACGCACTCACCGGTATCCGGATCCCACAGCCGGACCGCGCCTCGGGGGGTGGCGGTGACGAGCAGGGTGCGGCCGTCGGAGACGGTCGCGGCACACATTCCGGTCACCCCGCCGGGCCAGTTTCCGGCCGGTTCACGAACCGGCTGCCCGGTGGCAGGGTCCCACAGGCCGATCGTCCCGGTGTCGCCTCCGCTCGCCAGAAGGACGCGGCCGTCGGTCAGGGGCAGGGCCGTCATCGAGCGGATATGGTCAGGATGTCCTGGCAGCGGGTCATGGACGAGCCGGCCGTCGGCCACGTCCCACAGGCGCACCACGCCCGCCTCCCCGGCGCCAGCCACGAGCGTCGGCCGACCGGGGCGGGACAACACCGCCAGTGAGCTGACACCCCCGAACGGACCGGGCCCGGAATCGGAGAACACCGATATACGGCCCCAGGGTGTGCCGTCGGCCGCGAGCACCACGTTCCCGCCCTGCCGGAACCGAGTCGCTGCTTCACCCGTTCTTCGGGCCGCCGCCGACTCCACTGTCGCAGCCGCCCCGTCGGAGTCGGTCCACGCCTCCGTCGAACGGTGCTGGGGGCGCGCACCGTCCGGGTGGTCCGCCAGGCCGTCAGCGATAGTCCATGTCTGCTCGCAGTCCCAACAGCGGAAGTATCCGGTGAGCGACATCAGTTGGCGGGCCAGTTCCCTTGCGGCCCGTTGTGGGGTGCCCCTGACCGCAACCATACCGGCGACCAGGCACAGGACGGCCTGCCCCGGCGTTTGGGGAGGTACCCCTGCCACCGCGACTTCGCGGGCCACCCGCACGAAGGGCTCCCACACCTTCCCCAGCGCTTCCTCCCGCAATGCCGCGGCGACCTCCTCCCAGGGATGTCCTCCCTGTCGGGCAGGTGCGGGATCAGGCAACCCCGGAACCTCGGAAGGCGGACGCGCCGGGTTCACGAAGAACTCGGCGATCTCGGTGTCGCTCCCGCACCCGGGACACACCAGCAGGAGGCCACTTTCCCGAGGATCGAGGAGCCGCCCCAGCGCTTCGCCCATGTGGTGGCCGGCGGAGGCCACGCAGGAGAGCACGAGGTGGGCGCAGACCAGCGCGGGAGTATCGGCGACGAGGAGACTTCGGGTGGCCCCCCGCTCGGCCAGACGCAGCGCGGCGCTGAACCCCGCCTCCAAATCGGCCGGGACGGGGGGCCTGTGATCGGCAGTCATGATGAATCCCAGGTCCACCCAGAAGTCCACGGTCTGTCCGGGGGGCAGGGCCGCTGCCGCCTCCACGAGATGCGGCAGGGCCGCATAGGCCCCGTCTGCGACGACTCCGTCATCGATCAGGCCACCGGCCAGGTATGTCCAGGTCTGCTGCCACGCGTCGCCGCTCCCGGTGGCAGCCGCAGAGGCCAACTGCTCCAGGAGTGCTTCCACCTCCTCGACCTTCACACCGTCAAGATCACGCCAACGAGCGCTGTGCAAGGGCAGCTTCGGAATCACGGAACGAGTCTCGCAGGAGGCACTGACAATCAGGAAGCGGCTTGGTGTCGGCAGCCTTTCGACCAGCTCGTCATCCGATCGACGGCCCCTTGGCCTGAACCAAGGCTTCCCGTCCCGGCGGCGGAGGTCCCCTGGCGGCTGACCAGCTTGAACTGGCCGGCTTCCCTGACGGGGGCGTGTTCAGGATGCTGCACACGACGGCACGTGCACGGGCACAGCCTCGCGGTGCCCCAGACGGTGGCGATCGAGCACCTCGCGCACCGCCACTTCGAGGCCCAGCAGCTGACAGGGCGTTCATCGGAAGACGCTGCCGGCCGCTGGCGTGAGGCTCTCCACGCGTTCTTCACGATCCTGCCGACGCCCGAAGGCGCCGAGGAGGAGGCCTTGGACCGAGTGGCCGAACGCCGTCTCCCCGCCCGAACCGCATCAGTCGACGGAGACGTCGGCAAGGCCGAAGCCCACAGCATCCGGGACACCGTGGTCTGGCTGACCCTGCTCGCCGCTTTCGAGGACCGGAACCAGATGCTCTGGTCTCTCTCTGGTAACCAGGACTTCGCCGCGCGCTCCGCGTTTCACCCCGATCTGCGTGCAGAAGCAGAACAGCGTCTGGGCACGGACAGATCACTTTTCCTGGGTCTGATCAAGGACGGCATTCCCGCGCTGTTGAAGCGATGGGGTACCAAAGTGACGGTAAGCGCCCAGGACCTGGACCTTCTGGTGCGCTCGGAGTCGGTTGTGCAGCAGGTGCGGGCCGTGATCACAGGGCCTGCGCGGCCTTTCGCCCCGGACTTCCCGGTGCCCGGCACGGGCCTCCTGGCCTTTGACGGCCGGCTCGGCAGACCTCTGGCTCATCAGGTCGACGACAGGCTGTGGGTGCCCAGCAGAATCCGCTGGAGGGCCCACGGGGAGGAACACACGTGTTCCGGCTCCCTTCCCATGCGCGACAGGATGCCCCTCCGGCCCACTGTTGCGGTACCGACCGGCCGTCACGCCGATTCCGGTACCGCTCCAGCGCCTGTCGCAGCAGCTCGTACGGCTTCGCCGCCACGGGCCCGTCCGGCTGCAGGTGGTAGCCCTCCCCGATACGCAGGACGTCGACGGACTCCCACGGCACGAACCCGTGGATCTCCAGCGCCTTCGCCGTCGGCAGCGGCAGGTTGCGCAGCTCCTCGTCGGCGATCGGGATGACCTGCGTCTTCGTCAGCTCGTAGCCCTTGCCGATCTCGTCCGGACGGGCCTCTCGGTCCTCGGCCTCGCAGAACTTGCGCACCCGGACCCGAGCCATGTCCTCCACGTGGTACTGGTGGAAGCACACCGCGTGGTCCTCGGTCGCGCTGACCACGTGAACCGGCACCGTGACCAGGCCGAAGCTGATCGCGCCGGACCAGATACTGCAGGGCATCGCGAACCTCCGTGCCAGGCCCCGAGCCCTCTCGGCCTACGGTCCTACCCACTGCCGGGCACGGCCACCGCAAAATGTCCAGGCACCAGGTCCGACGCTCGCACGCGCTGCCTTGACCTGCTGGTGGGTGAGTCCCCCAAGTCCATCGACGGTCTGCGGCGAGGTCGGTGTCGAACGGGCCGGTTCCCTCATCCCCATGCTGGCTCCTGATGCGGCTGTCCCGGACGAGGCGCGATGGCTCGGGCCTTACTGCTTCATTCGGAGGCGAATGGCTCGGAAGGCCTTGGTGGTGGCCGCGATGGTCGCAGCTGCGGCAATGCCGCCGAGGAAGTCGCCCAGCGCGGCATACAGGACCTCGCTCATCGGGCCGCTGCCGCAGTCGCGCGAGCCGTGTGCAGAGCGCCGATCCGCTTGAGCTTGCGGCGTACCCGCTCGCCGAGGGCCCATGGATCCTCGGCCTCCCAGTCCTCGGCCTCCCAGTCCTCGGCTTCCAAGTCCTGGATGACCTGTTTCGCGGCCTGTTTCCAGGAAGAGACCTGCGGCTGGGCCCAGGCGAGCGCGACTGCACGTTCAAGAGGGAGCAGGGCGCGCAGCACGTTGGCCAGCCGGCTGTCGTCGGGTTCCCAGTCGTTCTGCGGGTTCGCGAGATGAGCGGTCGAGGCCACCAGGTCGTACAGGGTCATACCGTCAGAGCTGAGCGGTGTGTCAAGCAGTACGACCGGCATGCCGAACGCCTGGCGCTCCCACAACGGTCGCAGTTGGCGGTGGATCAGCCGGGCCTCAGTCTTGAGCAGGGACAAGGCATCGGCGTCGAGCACGCCCTCCGTCCGCAGGTTGCGGGTCCAGTCGCCGAGCAGCGCGGTCGCCACGGCTTCCTGCCACTGCGGCCCTCGCCGCAGGCCCAGTACGTCGTGTGTGAATGCGGCGACGCGGTGCTCCTGGCCCTTCAGGGCTGCCTGGCGGGCACCGAGAGCGCGCACGGTGTCGGGCACGCGGATGGCTCCCGCGGGATCGAGCTCGCACACGGTCCTGGTCAGCTGCGTTGGGATAGGACGGGGGAGGGAGGCGAACGGCCCCTCGCTGTTGAGGAATTCGGAGAGCGACCCGTCGCGGACCGGGCCGATGCCGACGCCGTCCGCGGACACTCTGTACAGGCCGTCGGTGTCCCTGGCCACCCCCGTGATTGCCAGGACGTGCCCATACGGGTTGCTCACATCCATGCCCTGCGCGGTGCCCCGGAGGAACAACGGCCAGTCCTCACAGTGCGGGTAACTCCACATCGCAGTCCCCATCCTTTGCAGCCGTCGGTTGAAGCTTCCCTTCTCAGGGACGGCAGGGCCCCAGACCGGCAAAGAATCTTGAAATCCTCGATGTGGCCTGAATCACATCGAATTGGAGGGGGTGTCCGCGCCGGTCCACTACGACGCTCAGACTGACCAACTGTGACGCCCAGTCGCAGCTCGGGGCTCACGCCCGCCCCTGCTCCGTCGACCGAACGGGGCCCTCCTGCGCGACGGACGGTGCCACGAACCCACACCTCCACCGCCACTTGTGGCTTGACAGACAGCATCAGGAAACAGCGGCCACGCTGAAAGAGCTCAGTGAACATCGCCCGGAGATTGTGTGAGCAAAGGCGCGCCGACGAGACCGCGCGTTCCCGTGCAGCCGGGCGTCGGCCCTGGTCGCAGGGGGCGGGCAGCCCCGACCCCGCTGAAGCACCGGGTGGGGACTCGATTGCCTGTGCGAAGTTACTTGCTCATACCGGTCTATGCTGGCGCCGGGCTGCGCAGGGTGTCGGCCGATTGCCTTTCCCTCCAGCAGCCTTGACAGGAGCGGGGCGCGCCACCGCTCGTAGAAACGTTCGTACAGGGACACGCGAAAATTGATCAGGCACTTGTTGGGCAGACGAAAAGTCGCGAGCCAGAAGGGCGCGCTCGCCGGCCTCTCGGTGCCGCAGAGTGCGGGCCTCCTCAGCTTCCGCGTCATCGACCCGGTCGGTGAGCCCCTGGTGCAGGCGCAGTACACGCTGAACGACAGCCAGGGACGCAAGGTCGTCGCAGGGGAGACGGACCCGTACGGCTGGGGCGTCGTCGTGGTCCCCGTCGGCGAGTACCGCATGTCGGTCTCGGCGGACGGCTTCACCGCGTACCTGGGACACGCGTCCGTGCGAGAGGGGGGTGCGCCCGTTGCGCTCGGTGACCTCACCCTGCATGCCGCGCCCACGCTGCCCCTGCCCGAACCGGGCGAGTGGGAGATCGAGGCCGCGCACACCCGAATAGGCTTCACCGCCCGCCACATCGGTCTCGGCCGCGTTTACGGCGGCTTCGGCAACTTTGCCGGGGCCATCAGGGTCGGCAGCAGCATGGAGCACACCGCGATGCACGTCGTCATCGACGCGGCATCGATCGACACCAACGTCAAGATGCGTGACAACCACCTGCGGTCCGGGGACTTCCTCGATGTGGAGAACTTCCCGACCCTGGAGTTCTACAGCGACCGCTTCGTGCACCGCGGCGGCCAGAACTGGGCGATCACAGGCGGTCTCACCCTCCACGGGGTGACCCGCACGGTGACCCTCGCCGCGCAGTACAACGGCGTGCGGGTGGGCATGGAGGGCGAGACCCGCGCCGCCATCCACGCCACGACCGAACTGCACCGCGAGGACTACGACATCAACTGGCAGACCATGCTGGCGCGCAACATCGCCGTGGTCGGCTCGAACATCAAGGTTGACCTGGACATCCAGGTCGTCCCCAAGGGCACCGAGCTGGAATTCAAGTAACTCAGAGGCGAACTCCGCAGAGCCGTGTACGGACCCGACCGGTCCCGTACGCGGCTCTCCTGCGTTCCGGGCCGGGCGCCGACAACAGGTGCGAACACAATGAGCTCTTTCAGAGTGGCCATCGATCGGGTGACGGATGGGTGGGCCGCAACGCACAGGGCTCCCGTGCTGTTGAAGGAGGCGTTCGAAGTCCCAACTCATCCGTACAGGGGTCCTGTTGGTTCCCCATCCTGCCGTACTCGACCTCCCGCACTCGCTGGTCGAGTGGCTGACCATGCTCATCGCCACCCGCGAGGGTGACCGTCGCCGCAAGCTTCCGCCGCACCGGCCTGCACCGCTCTGCGCAACGGGCACCGGGACAAGACACTGACCACGCAGGCCGGCGACCTGGACCTGGGCATGCACAAGCTGCGCTCGGGCAGCTTCTTCCCCAGCCTGCTGGAGCGCCCGCCGCCGCATTGACCAGGCCCTGTTCGCCGTCGTCATGGAGGTCAAGGCCCTTGGCGCGGACAGCGGGATCTCCAAGAGCGAGGTCTGGCGGATCTGCGCCGACCTGGAAGCGCCGCATGTCGCCGCCGCTGCGGTGCTCTCCGCGGTGGTGCCCCCAGGTGACCTCGTCGACCAGGCGGCCACGGTCATTGCGCAGGGTGGCAGTGTCGGCGTCGTCGTTCCACACGTAGGCGCGGCGGTCCTGGTAGACGTCGGTGGCGCTGTCGCGGCCGATGCCGGTGTGTGGACACAGACCGTGGAACGGCCCTCCAGGTGGACGTGGCGGAAGGCGTAGGTGGGGCCGGCCTCGTCGGACAGCGTCCAGTCGCCCAGGTTCACCGCCCGGCGGGAGGTGTTGGTGACGTCCACCCCTTCCTTGTTCAGGGAGCGGTTGGAGCGGTCGGCACGCCTCTCGGACACAACCGCCGACGACACGGTGACGAGGGCCTCGACCTGACGGTCGGGGTCCTCGCTGCGTCGGCTTTCCTCCATGCCGCTGCACCGCCGCGCGTACGCAGGCGGGCAGCACAGGACCATACGAATGATTCACCGGTTCCACAGGGTGAACGACGGCACTGTGCGCCCCGGGTCGGGGGTCGACAGCCGCTCGCGACCTTACGTTGACCCGTGTGACGCTGAGTTACGCCTTTGTGAACCTGAAGCCCGGGGTGGGAAAGACGACCAGCGCGGTCTGGCTGGCCCACGCACTTCACGCGTCGGGCATCCCACCGTTGCTGGTCGACAGCGACCCCGCTTCCTCCGCGCTGCGCTGGAGCGAATTGGCAGGTGGCTTCCCGTTTCCAGTGGTCGCTCTGCCGGTGGGCGACGTGCACCGGCGCGTGAACGACTTCCTGGGCGACCGGCAGGCCGTCGTGTTCGACGCTCCGCAGATGGAGGACCACGCACACATCACCCGCAGCATCATGAGATACGCAAGCGAATGGATCGTGCCGGTGACTCCGGCTCCCATCGAGCTGGATCGCATGGCGCCCATCGGTGGCGAGATGGGCGACGTACAGTCCTTGCGCGTCCGGCCGGCCCGCGCCGCCGTCCTGCTGAACCGAACGAACCGGGCCGACGCCACGCGGACCGGTCCCGACGCCGACGCCCGCGAAGCTCTCACCGAGCGGGGCTTCGACGTGCTGTCCACCCACATTCCGCGGCTCGACCTGTACGCCCAGTCATTCGGAAGTCCGGTGGTGGCCAAGAGGTCGGCGTACATGGACCTCGCAGATGAAGTCATCAAGCGACAGGACAAGACATGAATCAGCGCAAGGACACCTACCGGGCCGCATTGCAGCGCGGACCGGACGCCGGTCTGCCGCGTCCCGTCAAAGTCACTCGGCTGCACTCCCGATACGTGCGGGTGACCATCGAGTTCGACACCGGCCTGCCGCGTGACCTCGTGCAATGGGCAGAGGCACCGGTCTCCGCGATGATGCGGGCCGGCGCCGCCGCCCTGCGACCCCTGAGAAGTGCCTCGGGAGCCGGGTGACGCAGTCGTACAAGCCTTCTCGGGCTCCCGGTGGGCGGACGATCAGCGCAGGCCGGCGAAGAGGTCGTTCTCGGGCGTGGCCGCGCCGGTGGTGTCCTGGACACGTACGAAGGTCTCGACGCCCATCAGCTCGGTGAACCTCTCCCGGCCCATCTTGAGGAAGAAGATGTTCTCGCCCTGGCTGGCGTGCGCGGCCAGCGCATCGAACTTCTGGCCGCCGAACGCGGTGGTGTCCACCCAGGCGGTGATTTCCTCGTCGGGGAGTCCGATCTCCGCGATGGCGGCGGCCTCAGCGGGGTCCGGCTCCGGTACGTCCGCACCGAACTCGCGCATGGTCTCCCCGAACCGTCGCATCATCGAGCGTGGTGCCGTCGTCCAGTACACCTTCGGTGTCGGCGCGGTCATCTTCAGTGCCGCCATCGTGATGCGGTTGGCCTGGATGTGGTCGGGGTGGCCGTAGAAGCCGTTTTCGTCGTAGGTGATGACCACATCGGGTCGATAGCGCCGCAGGAGTTCCGCGAGTCGGGCAGCGCCCTCCTCCACGGGTGTCTGCCAGAAGGAGCCGGGGGCGTCGTTGGTCGGCCAGCCCATCATTCCGGAGTCGGCGTAGTCCAGCGTCTCCACATGACTGATCTTCAGGATGTCGCAGCTCGCCTCGAGTTCTTGACGCCGCATCAAGGCGACGGCGGCCGGATCGTGCCCCGGATCGCCCGGCTTGACGCCCCCGGGCCCGTCACCGCAACCGCCGTCGGTACACGTCACGAGGACCGTGCGAATGCCCTCCGCGGCGTACCGCGCGAGGACGCCTCCCGTTCCGGTGGCCTCGTCGTCCGGGTGGGCGTGTACCGCCATGAGCGTCAAGGGCCGGTCGTTCATGAATCAGTCCTCCTGCGTGATAAGGCCTCGGTCCGAGTCCGCGGCCGGTACATGAGCGGGCGCCCCTTGACAGCAGATCATCGGGGGCACCGCGTCCCGCCCGCGCGACGCCGGTCCCTCGGCCGGTGCAACAGAGCCGGCCGCACCTGCTGTTCCCGCCGCACACGGGAACACCGGCACTATTGCTCGGTGAGCCGCCGGCTGCTCGCGCTGGTGCCCGCAGCGACGATCCCTTGTACCGACGCGGTGCCGGCTCAGGACGACACCGCGGAGGCGCGCTACGCCGCGCGCCCCTCACCAACGAAAGTGCTGGTCGGGAGCGATCCCGGCCAGCACTTTCTGCATTCGGTGATCTGCGGCTCTCACCGTTGGAACGCCGACAGTCCGTTCGGGGTGCCGTTGCCAGTGGGGGCGTCGTAGCCCGGAACCGCTGTGCAGAGGTAGTCGCCGTCGCAGGTGCCGTTGGAGCCGGCCGCCACGTCGTTGAGGCTCGCCGCACCGGCTGAGTACAGGCGCGAGGCGTCGGGGAAGGCGGCGGGGTCACCGGCGAGTGCGATGACACCGGCCAAGAACGGCGCCGAGGCACTGGTGCCCCCCACGACCGTCCACCCACCGCTGCCCCAGGGCACGGAGGTGACGTAGACGGCGAGGCCGGTGTCGGGGTCGGCGACGGCGGACACGTCCGCGATCGTGCGACCGGGGCAGTCGGTGTCCTGCTGCCAGGACGGCTTGTCGACCCAGGCCGAGCAGCCGCTGCCCGACCCTGCCCAGGCGGACTCCTGCCAGCCGCGGTCGTTGTCGGCACGGGTGAGCGAGGTGCCGCCCACCGCGGTGACGCTGGAGTATGCGGCCGGGAAGGTCGGGAAGGTGTAGCCGGAGTCACCGGAAGAGGCGACCACCGCCACGCCGGGGTGGCTGTAGTCCTTGGCGAAAGCGGTCGTGCCGTGCGCTTCGGCACCGCCGTAGCTGTTGGACACCTCGGTGGCGCCCAGGGCCACGGAGGTGTCCACCGCGGCGGCCAGATCCGCCATCAGGGGTTCGTCGGCCTCGACCAGCAGGATGTGGCACTGGGGGCAGGCGGCGGAGGCCATCTCCAGGTCGAGCGCCGTTTCGGTGGCCCAGCCGCTGGCGGCGCCGGACTGCGGCAGGGGGGCGGCGGCGCCGCGCTGGTTGACCTTGCGGAAGCAGCCGTTGTCCGTGGTGCACGGGGGCAGTCCGTAGGTCGTGCGGTAGACCGCGAGGTCGGCCTCGGCGGTCGGATCGTCGTACGCGTCGACCAGGGCGATGGTCTGGCCCTCGCCGCCGGTCGACGGCAGGCGGTAGGCCGAGCGCAGGTCCGCCGGGCCGTAGCCCTCCGGGAGGTCCGTCGCAGCGGTGCTCACACCGGCGCGGACCTTGGCGGACCCGGCCGGTCCGCGAACTCCCAGGCCGCCGTGGACGTCGGTGCGTACGAGGGCGAAGCACCGGGCCTGCCCGGCGGGGGCGGTGCCGCAGGCGCGTTCGACATGCGGCTGCGCCGTGGTGCCGCCGGCCGCCTGGGCGGTGCCGACGGCGGGCAACGCGAGGGCCACGAGCAGGGCGGTCACGGCGGCCCGGGTGGTCCGCATCAGGCGGGTGGTCCGCATCAGGCGGGTGGTGCGTATCGGGCGGGTGGTCATCCGGGGATCGTTCTCCTGGTTCTCCTGATCGGGGGCGGGTGCGATCATGACGTGGTGGCGGCGACGGTGTAGGCGTGCGTGACGGTCTCGGTGAGTGCGTTGCCGTCCGCGTCGGCGGCGGTGACTCGGATCGCCGGACTGGTGCCGCGTGCGGAGTCCGGGTTGGTCCAGCGGGCCCGGTAGTGGCCCTTGGAACCGTGCAGGACGGTGTTCTGCCAGGTCTGGCCGCCGTCGAAGGAGACCTGCACCGCGGCGGAGGTGATCGCCGACCGTGAACCGGCCCCGCCGACGGTCACGTGACCGATGTTCAGACCCATGCTCTGGGCGGTCCGGTGACTGGTGTTCTCGTCGTCCGCGGCCAGGTGGAAGCGCGCGGAGAGCAGCGGCAGGACCTGGCAGGGCGTGGTCGGCGACTGCCCTTCGCAGGTGAACGGGGTCGGCAGGAGGGAGTCGGTGTCACCGGGCGAAGGCAGGCCGAAGGTCAGCTCGGTGTGGGCGGTGGTGGACTGGCTGAGGGTGGTGTCGCCGGTGAAGTCCTGGTCGGCGACCATCCGGTAGCGGGCGTCGGACGCCGTCTGGCCGTCGACGTAGACGGCCGTGTTGCCGGGTCTGTCGTCCAGGAGTGTGCCGTCGCGGTACAGCTGGGCGTGGAAGGCGTGCGGCCGCTCGTCGTAGACGCTGATGTCACCGTTGTGGTCCGGCTCGCTGTCGGTCGCGCTGAGGAAGACCAGCAGGTTGCCGTCCGCGAGGCAGGCGGCGCAGTCCGAGCCGCCGAACGGGCCGCTCGTGTACTGGCCAAGGCCCAGGCCGATCGGACCGCGGGCCCAGTCCTGGGTGTAGGTGCGGCCCGGAGTGAAGGTGCGGTTGCCCGAGTTGAAGGCGAGGCTCGTGCCGGGGAAGGACTGCTGGATCCAGACGCCACCGTTGTTGCTGCTCAGGTAGTCGGTGACGCGGGCGGGCATGGTCTGTGCCACGGCCGCGGAGAAGGCGGCCGGGAGTCCGGGGCCGAGTTCGCCGCTGGTGATGATGCCGTCCGGGGAGGCCGCCGGGTCGCGGACGTAGCGTTCCCGGACGGTGGCGAGCTGCTTCCCGGTGACCGTGATCCGCTGGTCGGCCGCCACCCGGTCGGAGAGGTGCCCGGTGAGGTCGTAGCGGTAGGGGTCGGCGGTGTCCGTGCCGTGGCCCGACCACTGGGCGAAGTAGGCGACCTTGCCGGTCGTGGCGGCCGGCTGGGGATTGACGTAGACGGGGGTGGCGTCGGTGGAGACCGCCGAGGCGGTGGGGGCCGCGTCGACCGAGCCGTCGGCGGCGTCGGTACGGCCCCAGGTGGCGGCGACGTAGTCGGCGGTGGCCGGGCGTGGCGTGGCGGCGGCGACCTGCGCGGTGGCCGTGCGGGCGTCCAGGTCCGCGGTGGTCGCGCCGGTCACGTCGAGGTCGGTCAGGGTGACCAGGGACTGCGCGGTGACATTGCCCGAGGTGTCGAAGTCCACCACCGGGGCGGCCAGGCTGTAGTGACCGGTCGGCACGGCCACCTTCTCGATGCCGTCGTCCACCGGAAGGACCGCGGTCATCATGGCGGCGTTGTCGGTGTCCGTCACCAGGACCTGACCGTTGACTCCGGCGCCGGACCGGTCCCCCGCCGTGATCTGGAGGATGTTGAGCTTGTACTTGGCCGCTGCGCCGCTCTCGGCGGGCGTACCCGTGGTGGTTGTGTTGGTGGTGGTCGCGCCGCTCCGGCCGACGGAGGTCACTTCCGCGAACAGCGGGGTGCTGCCCGGCTTGTGGCCGGCGCGGACGTCGGCGGCGATCCGCCGCTTCAGCAGCCGCGCCAGCTTCCTGCCGGACGCGGCCGTGGTGTACCCGCGGGCGGAGGCGCCGTGTGCGGTCGAGCCGCTGGTGGACGTCAGGGTCAGCCCGGCGGGGGTGCTCGGCTTCGCGCCCTTGGCGAAGGACACGGTCACCGGGACGCGGTCGGTCGTCGACGCGGCCCTGGCCAGTGCGGTCACGTCGAACAGGGAGAGGTCCAGCTGCCTGCCGACGTACGGCTGGGCCACAGCCGGGATCACATAGCGGTCACCCGAAGCGTCCTGGAACGACAGGAACGCACCGCTGCCGGCGGCGTGCGAGGCCGGGCGTACGGCGAGGACGCGCGACTGCCCGGCCGCGGTCGTGGTGACCATGACCTGATCACCCGTCACCAGCGTGACGTTCCGGGTGACGGATGCTGTTGCGGCTGCCGTGCCCGGCAGGGCAAGGGCTTCCTGGGCGGCGAGCGCCGGAGCGCCCAGCGTGGCCGTCGCGGTCACCACGACCCCCAGGGCCAGGGCCCCGGTGACGAGGGGGCCGCGGGACCGGCGGGCAGCGGCTTCCCGGGAGGTGGCGGACATCCTTCGGGACAACTTGCGGGACAGCCTGCGGGACAACAGGGTCGATCTCACTCATGGCTCCTTGGGTGGGTGACGTCCGGCGTGGGACGGTGCGAGCACGGCCGTGCCGGGCAGCCGGCGGCCGGGACGGCCGGTGCGGGAACCACTCGGGCGCCGGGCCCCGAGCAGTGGGTCAGGAGGCGGCCGGCCCGGTGATGAGCTGACCGTGGGCGTCGTAGGGCCAGCCGTTGATCACACAGCCGTGCAGGCCCTTGATCTGCTGCATCATCACCGGCGCGGGCTTGCCGGGGCCGGGGCAGCCGACGTGGTTGTGGCCCAGCCGGTGGCCGACTTCATGGTTGACGGCCAGCGCGTGGTACAGGTCGGGTTCGTCTCTGTAGTACTGGGTGAGCAGCAGCCAGCGTTTGACGTTGATGACCACGTCGTCACCGCCGCTGCAGTTGACCCAACCCCCGGTGTCCAGGCCGTACTTGGCGCACAGGGTGTCCGTGGTGCCGGGTGAGGCGAGATGGACGGTGAAGTCCACCGGGCCACTGGCGACGCGCTGGAAGGACCACGCACCGCCCGCCGCCCAACCGCGAGTGGTGTCGTCGAGCACGGTGTCGACCTGTCGGGCGAACTTCCCGGGGTCCTGGCGCAGCCCGCCCTCGACGTCGACCGCGTAACGCAGCAGCTTGCCGTTGCCGAAGACCTTGGTGCCGCCGGCGGCCCGGGTGAAGTCACCGTTGCCGCGCTCGGGGAACCACGTCGACGACGATGTGGACGTCGACGAGGAGGACGACGCGGAGGGCGGGACGGAGGACGATACGGCGGGCGACGGCGGGTGCGTCGATGGGGAGGGCGCCGCGGGGTGTGAGGCGGCGTGCGCCGGTGTGACGGCAGGCGTCGGCCTGGTGGCGGCCGTGTACGGGGCGCCGGCACCGGAGGAGGCGCTGGTGTGCATCGCGATGCCGGTGCACACCAGGAACGCGGCAACGGCGCTCAGCCCCAGCACGCCGTTGCGGTGGGTATGTCGCCGGCGCCGCCGGGCATGGGACCGGGACCGGCGTCGGGACGCGGCGTGGGCTGCCGGACGCAGGGCTGGGCTGTTTTCGGACGTGGGCGGCTGTGTGGTCACGGCCGTTCAGACTGGCCCGGCTATGTGATCGAACGCGGCCCGGAATATGACCGAACCGCAACAGCCTCGGCTATGTGATCATCGTGTAACAGTGGCGCGGGTGACCGGTGACCGCCACCGATACTGAGCGCATGGCTCGTGTCCTCCTCGTCGAAGACGACCCCGCTGTCCGCGAAGGCGCCCGGCTGGCCCTGCGCCGTCAGGGGCAGGACGTCGCTGCGGCGGCGACCGGGGAGGAGGGGCTGGACCGGCTTCGGTCGTTCCGGCCGGATGTCGTGGTACTGGATCTGATGCTGCCCGGGATGAGCGGGCTGGAGGTGTGCCGCCGGATCCGCGCGGACAGCCAGGTGCCGATCATCATCGTGACCGCCAGGGGCGACGACGTGGACATCGTGGTCGGACTCGAGACCGGAGCGGACGACTATGTGGTCAAACCCGTTCAGGCCCGGGTCCTGGAGGCGAGGATCCGGGCCGTGCTGCGCCGCGTCGAGCAAGCGCCGTCCCCCGACGGCGCCGTCCCGGTGGTCGAGACGTACGGCGAGCTCCGCATCGACCGCGCGGGGCTCACCGTCACCTGCCGAGGCACCGCGGTCCCGCTGGCCCCGTCCGAACTACGGCTGCTGCTGACCCTGTCCGCCTCCCCCGGCCGGGTGTTCAGCCGCCAGCAGCTCCTGGAGGCCGTCTGGGAGCACAGCTACCACGGCGACGCCCGGTTGGTGGACGCCTGCGTCAAACGGCTGCGGACCAAGATGGGCGAGCCGCCGCGGCACCCGCGCTACATCGAGACCGTCCGGGGCTTCGGCTACCGGTTCCACGACCCCCGGTGACGGCGCCGTCGTCCCCTCGCACGCCGCTGCCCCGCCGGCGACAGCGCCTTCCGCTGGTGGGCGGCCTGCGCGTCAGACTGGTGGTGGCCTTCGGGCTGGTGGCCGTCGTCGCCGCCCTGTCCACGGGGGCCCTGACGTTCCGGCAGGCCCGCACCGGCATCCTCCAGCAGAGCCAGGACACCGTCATCCGCCTGCTGCGCGACCGGGTCGACGCCCTCGCGCCCGGCCTGGTCCTCCCGCCCGGCCGACAGGACCTGGAGTCGTTCGCGACCCAGGTCGCCCAGGGCGACCCTTCAGGGAAGTGGCGGGTGCTGGTCACCTATCGAGGCATGAGTGCCACATCGGTGCCCGAGGACCCGTTCGACGAGCTGACGCCCGCCCTGCGTACGGCGGCGACCGCCCATACGCCGACCGTCTTCCAGCGGGTGACGACCGGCGGCCGCGCCGCCCTGGTCGTCGGCATGCCGGTCATGTTCGCCTCGGCGCACGACGACCGCAGGGCGTCCAGGTTCACGGTCTTTCTGACGGTACCTCAGACAGGGGAAACCTCCGCCGTCCAGGCCCTGGTCACTTCCATGGGGCGGGCCACCGTACCCGCGGTGGCGCTGGCCGTGCTGCTCGCCCTGCTCGCTGCCCGAGGGGTGCTGAGGCCCGTACGGGAGCTGCGCCGCGCCACCCGGCACATCGCCGAGGGCCGGCTCGACACCCGCCTGGCCGTCCACGGCTCGGACGAACTGGCCGACCTCTCCCACACCTTCAACGAGACCGCCGCCGCCCTGGAGGAATCCATCGCCGAACTGCGCCGCATGGAGGCGAAGGCCCGTCGCTTCGCCGCGGACGTCTCCCACGAACTGCGCACTCCGCTCGCGGCCATGTCGGTCGTCACCGACATCCTCGACGAGGACGCCGCCGGGCTCGACCCGGACACCGCCTCCGCCGTCCGGCTGATCAGCGAGGAAACCGCCCATCTGGCACGGCTGGTGGAGGACCTCATGGAGATCTCCCGCTTCGACGCCGGCGCCGCCGCCCTGCACCTGGACGAGATCGACCTCGCGGAGTCGCTCCAGCGCACCCTCTCGTCCAGGGCCTGGCAGGATTCCGTCGCCACGCTGCTGCCGCCGCCCGGGGCGCTGCGGGGCCGGGTCGACCCCCGTCGCCTCGATGTGATCGTCGCCAACCTGATCGGGAACGCCCTGCGCCACGGGGCGCCTCCGGTACAGCTCTCCCTGTCCGGACACCAGCGGCCCGCACCGGGCGGTGCGCAGCAGTGGGCGGTGATCGAGGTGCTGGACAGCGGGCCCGGTGTCCCCGAGAGCGTCCTGCCGCATATCTTCGACCGCTTCTACAAGTCCGACACCGCCCGCACCCGAACGGAGGGCAGCGGCCTGGGCCTCGCGATCACCGCGGAGAACGTGCACCTCCACGGTGGCACCGTCCGCGCGGCCAACCACCCCGGTGGCGGAGCCCTCCTCACCGTCGAACTCCCGCTGCCGGAGCCCGCAGAGGAGGGCCGGTCATGAGACGGTTGATGCTGCTCGCCGCTGCCGTGCTGTTGTCCGGCTGCGGAATCCCCGCCACCGGCGTGATCGAGTCCGGCGACCCGGCCACCGGTGTACGGTCCACGGCGCTGCTCTACTTCATCACCGACGACCGCCTGGTCCCCGTGGGCCGTGAGGCCACCGACCCGGCCGACGTACGCGCGGCCGTGGAAACCCTGCTCACCGGCCCGGACATGCAGGACCGGCTGCGCGGCCTGACGACAGCGCTCAGCCGGGTCCCCGCTCCGGCGATCAGCACGAACGGCGCCGAGGTGTCGGTCCAGCTGTCCGCGGGCACGGAGTCGCTGCCGCCGATCGCCGTCCGGCAACTGATCTGTACGGCCGCCGCGGCACGCATGACCGACGACCCGGACGCGGTGGCGACAGGGGTGACCGTGGTGGTGACAGGACCGGGCGGCCGGCGCATGCAAGGCACCAGCCGCGGCTGCCCCACGCTCGCAGCCGACCGGCCCGTCGCCTCGCCCACCGGGACCCCGGGGCAGTAGCCCACCCGGGCTCCAGTACGCCAGCCGACCGGGTGCACGGCCGCCCGGTACGTCACGATCTCGGTGCCGTTGCCTTCGTCGCCGGCGCCCGGGGCGGCCCACATCGTGATCGTGCCGCCGTCGGCGGCCGGCTCGAGGGGCTTCGCGTGACCACGTGGCCGACGGTCGACCACTGCTGGAAGGGCACCTCGCGCAGGACCTGATGGCTGCGCAGGTCGATCAGGGCCATGCCCCCGGGTTGGTCGTCGTCGCCACTCCTGCGGCGGCGAGGCACGCGGACAGCGCAGTCGCTTCGGCGAGCAGTCGTCAACACGGGGCCGGCCGAGACCGCTCCCGGCCGGCACTGCATGCGCAGCCTCCACCAGGTCACGGGAAGCTCGCTGACGCCACCGGTGAGGGTGGTGCGCACCTTGAGTTCGTCGACGTCCTTGGCGAGTCGCAGACCGGGCAGACGGCCGGCCAGGGTGGCGAACATGATGCGCAGTTCCGTGCGGGCCAGGCTGGCTCCGATGCAGAAGTGCGCGCGCACTGGGCGGACGGGTGCGATGCGAGACGTGCGGGCACAAGGTACAACCCGCGACGATCCGCAACACCGTCTACTACCGCTGCGAGTTCAAGGAACAGGAACAGTCCTTCCATCCCGGCATGGATCACCCCGGCCCGTCTACCTCCGGGAGGACGTGGTCTGCCGGGCTCTGGACCGGTGGATCGCGAAGGCCTTCGCCCCCGACCGGCTCACCGCCACCCTCACCGCCCTCGCCCAAGCCGGCGCGGCAGCGAACGTGGCCGAGACGCTCACGCCGCAGCAGGCTCAGGGCCGCACAACGGTCAAGAAGTGCGAGCGGCGTCGCGCCCGCTGCAAGGCCGCCCTCGAAGCCGGCGCCGCCCCCGCCGTCGTCACTCAATGGATCAACGCAGCACAGACGGACAAGGAGGCAGCACGCATCGCACAACGCGTGCAGGCCGTCGACACAGAGAAGAAGAGCCCGCTCTACGAAGCACTCGGGATCACAATCAGTTACGAACACACAGGTAGGGC
Source organism: Streptomyces sp. NPDC020958 (assembly GCF_055562175.1). NCBI lineage: Bacteria > Bacillati > Actinomycetota > Actinomycetes > Kitasatosporales > Streptomycetaceae > Streptomyces > Streptomyces sp. NPDC020958. The sequence continues at coordinate 53,394 of NZ_JBVHFU010000026.1, forward strand.
CGCGACCGTCAGGTCGAGGCCCTCATCCGCGTATCGCCATAGCGAGTGTCCGAGGAGCGAGTCGACCGCTGACGATACGGTCGTGGTCGCGCAGGGGCGGCTCCGACTTGTGACGCAGTGAGGCCGCTGCTCAGAGACGTCTGTCGAATTCTTGGCTTCGGTGAGAATGCGACCTCAATCCGTTGCTTGCTGCCTACACGCAGCAGACATGCGTCTCGTCGTCCTTCAGCGTGGAACTCTGCAGGTTCATGGAAGGCGCGGTCCGGGGCGGCCCGCGCGCCACCGCTCAGCCGACGTCCTGCTGATCCACCGTCAGGTCGCTCCACGAGCCGGCCAGCTCCACACGGGACGACATCTCCAGCTTGCGGAAGATCTTCTTGAGGTGGAACGCCACGGTGTGCCCGGAGATATAGAGCCTCTGGCCCACCTGGTCGTTCGTCAGTCCCTGGCTGACCAGGTTGGCGACGGAGAACTCAGTGTCCGTCAGGGAACCGACCCGGTGGCCGTTGCGCCGCATCGGCCGCATCGCGCGTCCGGAGCGCACCCCGAGATCCCTCAGCCTGCTGGTGACCCGCGCGAGGTCGCGCACCGCTCCGGTCTCACCGTAGAGAATGGCCGCCTGCCGCAGTTGCGCGACCGCCGTGTCGCGACCCGCGCGCTGCTCGGACAAGACCTCCGCCTGATCCTCGCTGGCCGATGCGGACGCCCAGCGGTCGAGGTGCAGGGCGGCGGCGGCGCGCAACTTGTCGGGGTTCCTCTCGAGCAGTCCTCCGGCGTGCAAGGCGGCCGCGTGCACGGCGCGGAATCCCCAGGACGACCGCGCGATCAGGTCCGCCCGTTCCGCGCAGCGCAACGCCAGCTTCTCCTCCCCGACGGCGCGGGCGACCCGGACGAGCCAGGCCGCCGCCGCGGGCTGGGCGACCAGCAGCTCCCGGTTGAGCCGGTCGTCGACGATCAGGCGCTCCACGAGATGGGCGACGCTCGCCGGGCCGGTGGCCGCCTCGAAGACCTGAGCGGCGGCCCAGGCGCTCTGCCCGGGGGCGTAGGCCGTGCGCCTGACCAGGGCGTCGTCACCCAACAGACGCGCATATCCCAGCGCCGTACCCAGGTCGGACTGCCGGACGGCGCCGAGGGCCAGCACAGCGTGCAGATTGGGTAAGAACGCATGGACGCCGGCGCGCTCGGCCAGCCGGACGCCGACGGTCGCCTGGGCGACCGCCTCCCCGGTGTCGCCCGACCCGAGCGCGAGCTCGGCCCGGCAGACCAAGCGGGCGGCGGTCAGCTCGTCGTCGGCACCCGGGTGTCCCTGGGCGTCGGCCAGGACGCGGGCTCCCCCGCGCAGATCACGCACCCGGACGAGCAGCAGCGCGTGCCATAAAGCGGCGAGCGGCGAGCAGTGCCCGTGGCACACGTCCTGCGCCGCATCCGCGGCCAGGTCGATCCCCTGCCGCACCTCGCCGGCGAGCCAGGCGGACACCGAGAGCGCGAGCCCGCAATCGCGAATGTCGCCGGCCACAATCAATTGCGTGAATTCGTCGGAGGGAGTGCCCAGAAGCTGCGTCTGCACCCGGCACTGACTTGCCATCATATGCTCGATCGACCCTTCGCTGTCTGTCTGGACAAAGGCACGCGTCTACCAATGCGGCCATTCACCCGGGCCCCCGAACCAGGTACATCTCAATGCTTCGCGCAGCGGGATCGATCGGCATGAGTAACTTGACTCCATCTCCTTCAGTCATGTGATCTTCACAAACGGGTCGGCTGACAGACTGTCGGTAATCCGCCGTCCGGCACTTCCGCGAAACGGATGGGTTACATGCGGGTAAATCATCGTCCGTTCTTTACCGACGCTCGGAAGAACCGCTTGGGAAGTATCGGGCTGCTATTCCGGCGGGCTCGTCCCGGCGCTCCGCCGTGCCGTTTCCTGCAGCCCGGACTCATGGCGCAGCGGGACCGCCGGCCAGCTGAGGAGCAGCAGCAGCCCGACGAGGGCCACCCCCGCGGCGGCCAGGAAGACCACGCCCATCGCATCGGCGAACGCCTGCTCGAACGGGCGGGCCACGACCGTCGGCAACGCCGAGAGCACCTCGCTGTCGTGTACCACGACGTGCGTCGCCGCAGCGGTGTCCCCCGCCCTGAGGGCGGTCGTGACGGCGCGTACGTCCGGATCGGACGTCGTGGCGGCCTGGACCACCGCGGCCCGGAACGCCGGGTCGCCGGTGGCCACGTCCACTCGCTGCTCGATGGCCGCCGGCGTGCAGGCGAAGAACAGCGTGAGGAAGAACGCCAGCCCGAGGGTGCCGCCGAGCTGCCGGAAGAACGTCACCGCCCCGGTCGAGACGCCCATGTCCCGGGCCGGAAGGACGTTCTGCAGCGCCAGGGTGAGCGGCTGGTTGAACATGCCCACCCCGAAGCCCAGCAGCAGCGCCACGACCTCGAACGGCCAGCGCTCCGCAGCGCCGGTGAGAAAGTACAGACCCGCCAGACTCGCCGACGTGAGCACCCCGCCGACGACGGCCTGAGCGCGATAGCGGCCGGTCCGCACGATGAGCCGGGCCGAGCACAGGGCGCCCGCGATCGCCCCCAGCATCGTCGGCAGCAACCGCAGCCCGGCCTCCGTCGGGCCCATGCCCGCCGAGACCTGGAAGAACTGGGGAATGATGCTGATGACGCCGACCATGACCGTGCCGACGACGAACGCGACGAGCGTGCCCTTGACGAACGATCGGTTCGCGAAGATGCGCAGCGGCATGAACGCCTTCTCGCCGGCCAGCTTCCCGGACCACACATAGGCCAGGGTGCTGACCGCGCAGGCGGCGAAGCAGACGATCGAGGCGGTCGAGCCCCAGCCCCAGGCGCGGCCAAGCTCCGCGACGATCAGCAGCGGCGTGATGCCCGCGACGAGCAGCAGCCCGCCGAGCCAGTCGACCCGTACGCCGGCCGGGCGGGACCTGTCGAAGGTGAGGACCCGGACGACGACGGCCAGGGTCGCCACACTCAGCGGCACGTTCATCAGGAAGACCCAGCGCCAGCCGGAGATGCCCAGGATGCTCGGCGTGCCGGCCAGCAGTCCTCCGACCAGCGGGCCGAGCAGGTTCGCGCCGGTGAAGACGGCCAGGAAGTAACCCTGGTAGCGGGCGCGCCGCCGGGGCGCCACGATGTCGCCGAGGATCGTGAAGGCCAGCGAGACCAGGCCGCCGGCGCCGATGCCCTGGACGCCCCGGAAGACGGCCAGCTGCTCCAGCGACGTCGCGAAGGTGCAGGCGAGCGAGCCGGCCGCGAACACGGTGACGGCGGCTATGTAGCAGGGCCGGCGGCCGTACAGGTCGGACAGCTTGCCGAACAGCGGGGTGACGATCGTCGAGGTCGCCAGGTAGGCGGTGGTTACCCAGGCCAGCTGCGAGAAGTTGTGGAAGTGGTCGGCGATGGTTCGGATGGAGGTGGCGACGACCGTCTGGTCCAGGGCGCTCAGCGCGACGCCCATCAGCAGGCCGCAGAGCACGGCGAGGATCTGCCGGTGGGTGAGGTCGGCGTCGCCCGCGGGTCGCCGGGGGCCGGGCGCCACGCCTCAGCGCACCGGCGTGGGGGCCAGCGTGGCCATCAACCGGTTGAAGCCGCGCAGGTTGCGCGTCGGCTTCCGCTCCCCCTCGTCGATCAGGGTGAGGTCCGGGAAGCGGTCGTACAGCGCGCGGAAGCCGACCTCGCCCTCCATCTTGGCCAGCGCGGCGCCGAGGCAGTAGTGGATGCCAGTCGAGAACGCCAGGTGCTTGCCGGCGTTGGCCCGGGTGACGTCGAAGGCGGCCGGATCGGTGAACACTTCGGGGTCGCGGTTCGCGGCGCCCAGCATGACCACGACGATCTCGCCCTCGACCAGCCGGACCCCTGCGATCTCGGTGTCACGCAGCGCCCGGCGGGAGATGCGCTGCACCGGGGACTCGACGCGCAGCATCTCGTCGACGGCGTTCGGCCACAGCTCGGGCCGCTCCGCCAGCAGCGCCCGCTGGCCGGGATGTTGCTCGAGCAGCGCGATGCCGTTGGCCATCAGGTTCACCGTGGTCTCAAGGCCGGCGGCGAGCACGAGCATGGTGGTGGCCAGCAACTCGGCCTCGGTCAGCCGGCGTCCCTCGGCGTCCGTCGAGTTGACCAGGTCGGACATGATGTCCTGGCCGGGATGGTGGCGCAGGTGGTCGAAGTGGCCACGCAGCCAGTCCAGCAACGCGTCGATCCGGCGCTGGTCGGCCAGGAAGCGGCGGCGCGACATGCCCGGGTCGAGCGGGCTCGCCGCCGCGTCGCTCCACTGCAGGAACTGCTCGCTCATGCCGGTCGGGGCGCCCAGCATCTCGCAGATCACCACCGAGGGCAGCTGCGACGTGTATGTCTGGACCACGTCGACCGGCTCCCGCAGGTCTCGCGTGGTGATGCCGTCGAGCAGCGTCGCGGCCACCTCCTCGGTCCTGACCCGCAGCGCGTTGACCGCCTTCGCGCTGAACGCCCGGACGACCAGCTTGCGATAGCGGGTGTGGTACGGCGGATCCACCGCGACCATGGACGGCGGCTCGAACACGCTGCGCGCCGCGCTCGGGGCGAACGCCGCCAGGATGCGCCGGATCGGCGCCGGCGCCCCGCCGAACGCCGCGGCGCCCATGGCGTCGGAGCGCAGCACCTCGCTGGCGACGTCGTGGCGCACGGTCATCTTGCTGCCGAGCCCGCCGACGAAGGGCTGGTCCGAGCGCATCGTCTCGTAGTGCGCGTACGGGTTCAGTCGTACTGACGGATCGGTCACCCGGAGCGTGGCAGGGTTGCCCTTGGCGGCTTCCCGGCGCATCGCCAGCCTGATCAGCCCGTGGGTGAGCGCCCAGCGCGCCGAGTCCGGAAGGAACAATGTCGTCTCCCCTGTTCGAAGAACCGCGTGGGTCATGCCGATGCACGCAGCAGGGCGGTGAACATCGTCGGCCGACTGTCCGAGCTCAGCCGCGCCACCAGATCGGAAAGTGCGGTGGCGGTGGCCTCGCCCACCGCCCGCGCCGCGTTCATGCGGAACTTGGTGGTCAGCTCCGCAGGCGTCAATGGGTTCTCCGGTCCGCCCAGGTTGTGCTCGACCCTTTCCCGCAGCACCTCGCCGCCGGACAGCCGGACGGTCAGCACCGCCGGGAACTGGTGCGGGAAGATCCGCGTACAGTCCGGGTCCGCCTCCGGGGTCACCAGGGCGGCCAGCGCGAGCCGGTCCGGGTCGGCCACCGCGCTGTCGGTGAAGTCCTCGTGCGACACCCCGAGCCCGCCACCGCTGCCGAGCAGGGCGGCAGCCACCGTGTACGGGCCGCTGAACGCGCCGTGGTAGCCCGACAGCGGCCGCCTCTTGTCGGCCAGCGGCTCGGCGATCGTGCGAAGCACCGGCTCGGGCACGCCCAGCGTGATGCCGGTGAGGTCCGCCGGGTTCAGCCCGGCCCGGCGCAGCCGCAGCGCCGCTTCCACGCCGGCGTGCGTGAAGTGATTGCAGGGGAAGGGCTTCACGAAGATGCGGTCGCTCTCCCACCGCTCCCCCAGCTCCCCGGTGACCGCGTCGATGTCGAACTGCTCGCCGCAGAAGGCTCGTAGCAGGCCGAAGCGCCCCTCCAGCACCGTGGGCGGGCCGGTCAGCCCGTGCCGGGCCAGGGACGCGGCGATTACACCGGCATGGGCCGCCCAGCCACAGTGCACCCGTTTCACGGTGCCGCCGGTTCGGTTGGCCTCGATGACCCCGGACCCCATGCTGCACGCGATGCCGATCGCCGAGGTGAGCTGGTCGGCGGTCAGCCCCTGGAGCATGCCCGCGGCGACCGCGGCGCCGACCGTGCCGCAGATGGCCGTGGCGTGCTGCCCCCGGTCGAAGAAGACCGAGTTTGCGTGCTCCCGGTCGTATCCGGCCATGCCCAGCCGGCAGGTGACCTCGACCCCCACGGCGACGGCGTCCAGGAACGCCGGTCCGGAGACGTCGTACTGCTCCGCGACGGCGAGGGCGGCCGGGACGACGGCGGCCGACGGGTGCAGCACCGAGGGCAGATGCGTGTCGTCGAAGTCCAGCGAGTGCCCGAGCGTGCCGTTGACCAGCGCCGCCGAGGGGGCGGGCAGCCGAACGGCCGAGCCGATCGCGGTGGCGGCCGGCGCGCCGCCCCACTCGTCCACGGTGGCGACGACCACCTCGGCCGGGCGTTCGGACAGCGCGGCCAAGCAGATGCCCAGCAGGTCGAGGACCCGCCCGGCGACGTCGTCACGCCGGGCTGTCGGCAGGCCGTCCTTCCCCGCCTGGGCCGCCAGCGCGCCGAGCTGCTCGGCCGGCGTCGCGCTCATGCGCTCACCACCGCGAGCGGGCGGATCGGGGAGCCGGTGCCGCCGACGATGCGCAACGGCGCCACGACGATGGCGAACTCGGTCAACCCCTCGGCGGCGGCCTGTTCGAGGGCGAGGTGTTCCATGATGTGAATGCCGTGCTCGACCAGCAGCAGGCGGTGCACCGGCAGCGTCCGATGGCCCTCCCCCGGCGGGATCCGCTCGTACGCCGTCGTGTCGGCGCCAGTGGCGGTGATGTCGTGAGCTGCCAGCCAGGCCGCAGCGTCCTCGGTGATTCCGGGTACGCCGGTCGCCCGGCCCAGATAGGTGCCGGCGTCGTGGAAATGGGTGGCCCAGCCGGTGCGCACCAGCACGACGTCACCGGGCTCGGGCAGCGCCCCGGCCCGCTCGGCCGCGTCCTCGAGGTCCTGGCGGGTCACGCCGTAGCCGGGGTCGAGCACGTCCACCCCCCGGGTGCCCGCCACGTCGAGCAGCACTGCCCGGGTGATCAGCGGGGGGATCAGTTCGGCACCGAGCTCGGTGAACGCGCCGCCGCGCTGGGCGGCTTCCGCGTCCACGCCGCCGTACAGCTTGCCCCCCTGGCTGACGTGGGCGAGCGCGTCGATGTGGGTGCCCACGTGGCCCCCGGTGACGATCACCTCGTTGCTGGCCGAGCCGCCGTCCGGGCGGCGCATGTCGCCGTGCCGGCGGGCCAGGGTCATCCGGAAGCCGGGATGGTTGGGCGAGCAGGGCATCCCGGTGAAGAGCGGCTGTCCGAGCTCGATCGTGCGTGTTCCCTTGGCCAGCGCGGCCAGCAAGGCATCGGTCATGCATCACCCCTGACGAGATCGGACGGAGCCTCAGCAGCGGGGTTCCGCCTGGGCGGCGCTCAGCCTGTCGGCCATGAGGCCGATGACGGCGCTGCTCTGCTCGACGAGGTAGAAGTGGCCGCCGGGGAAGACCTCCACCTCGGTCGGCGCCGTAGTGTGCTGGGCCCAGGCCCGCGCCTCGTCGATCGAGACGCGCGGGTCGGCGTCGCCGACGAGCACGGTCACCGGGCAGTCGAGGCGGGCCGTGGCGTCGTGCCGGTAGGTTTCGATCGCCCGGTAGTCGCTGCGGATGGCGGGCAGCACCAGGGAGAGCACTTCGGGATCTGCCAGCATGCCCTGGTGCGGGCCGCCGAGCCGACGGAGCTCGGCCACGATCCGCGCGTCCGGGGCCTGGTGCACGTTCTCGTCGCGATAGCGGGACGGGGCCCGCCGCCCGGAGACGAAGAGGCGCGCCGGCGCGGGCAGCCCGGCCCGGCGCAGGCGGAGCGCAACCTCGTAGGCGAGCACGGCGCCCATGCTGTGCCCGAAGAGCACCAGGGGCCGGTCGTCGAGTTGCCGCAGCACGGCGAAGATCTCGTCCGCGTACTCGTCGACGGAGTCGATGCCGGGCTCGTGGCGCCGGTCCTGCCGGCCCGGGTACTGCACGGCCATGAACTCGACGCCGGGGCCGAAGGCCTTGGCCATGGGGAAGAAGAAGCTCGCGGACCCGCCGGCGTGCGGCAGGCAGACCAGACGGACGGTGCCGCCGGGGGCCGGTTGGAAAGTCCTCACCCATTTCTGAAAATGCGAGGGTGAGCTCTTCACGACCATTTTTCTCCTTTGTGCGGCACCGCTTTCCTCACGTCTGCACATCGTGACCGGCCCGCGGCGGCGGCCGGTATCCTCGAACCTGGTAGTTGTCGGCCCGAGCGTCCCGTGGCGTGGGTGATCACGCGGGACGAGACCCGGAGGAGTTCGACGGGGGTCGAATGCAACAGGCTCGCACCGGCCACCGACGATCCGGCATATCCGCAGCTCAACCCTGTGATCGGCACCAACCGTAGTGGCCTCTGCGGTCCACGCGAGTTGCCCTGGAGTACCCGGCAGGGAGTGCACGTCAGGACATTGCGTCAAGCTCCGGCTGTGGGCGACGATTTTCCGTAGTGGCATCAGCCGGTGCTCATCTGGAGGTCGTGAAACGTTGCACGATTGCGGCAGCATCTCCCCACGGTTATCGAGAGGGTTCGGCTTAGTGACCGGATCGCCCGGCGTCGGCCACTTCGAGGATGATCTGCTGGGCCGCGACGATACGCTGCGCATGGTGGATCTTTTCCTTGGCGACGGCGCGAGCCACGGCGGGGCCCTGATCTTCTCCGGCCCGACCGGCATCGGGAAGACCGCACTGCTGGAGTACGGGATCGCCCGTGCCCAGGCTCGCGGCCTGGTCGTGCTGCGCGTGGCCGGCACCGCCGGGCACGCGGCCGGCTCCGGCCTGACCGACCTGCTGGGCCTGCTGCTCGAGGTCGTCGCGGGCGATCCGGCTCAGGAAAAGCGCTTCGCCAACGCCGTGCAGCACTGCCAGGACGGCGGGCGGGTAAAACTGTCCACGCTGGTCGGCACGGTCCGCGCCGTTCTGCGCCAAACACGCGCGACCAGCCTGCTCATCGCCTCCGACGACCTGGACCGGATGGACCCCACCAGCTACCAGGCGCTGAGCATGCTCGCCGCCCGGCTGGGCGGCACGGGAGCACGGATGATCGGCACGGTGCATGCCGGGGCCGGGCGGCACGGGCCGGCGACGCACCAGCTCGAACCACTGCACGAGGACGCCGCGTACGCCCTGTTGGAGCGGCACTTCCCGCTGCTGTCCGGGCGGGTGCGCCGACGGATCGTGGCGGAGGCCGAAGGCAATCCGCTGGCCCTGCGTGAGCTGCCCCTTCCGCTGACCCGCACGCAGAGCGAGGTGGCCGCCGCCCTGCCGACGATCCTGCCGCTGACCGAGCGCCTGCAGGAGATCTACCGCCCGCAGGTGTCGTCGCTGTCGGCCGGCACCCGCGACGTGCTCCTCGCCGCCGCCCTCGAGGGGACCGGGGACCTCATCACGCTCGAGGCGTTAGCCGGGGAAACACTCGAAGCCGCCGTCCGAGATGCCGAGGAGGCCCGGCTCGCCCGGGTGGACGACACAGGCAACCGGCTCGTCTTCCGGCGCCCGCTCGCCCGGGCGACCGTCGTCGCGCTCGCCTCACCCGCTGAGCGCCGCGAGGCGCACCGCCGCCTGGCCCAGGCGCTCGCCGACCGGCCTGAGCTGCACGCCTGGCACCTGTCCCAGTCCGTCATCGCCACCGACAGCACGACCGCGAAGCTGGTGCACGACGCGGCCGTGAAGGCGATGAGCCGCGGGGCGGTCGTCAGCGCCGTACGGCTGATGACGCGAGCCGCGGACCTGAGCGCCGACCCTCGGCAGCGGGCTCGCCGGTTCGGCTACGCGGCGGCGATAAGCGTAGACGCGACGGGTGACCTCACTGCCGTGTCCCAGCTGCTGCGGGACGCCCGCGAGAGCGACCCGGACTTCGACGACACCTTGCCGGCGATCGTGACGGCGGCCAAGACGTTCCTGCTCAGCGAGGGGGACGCCGACACCGCCTCGGGCCTGCTGGTCTCGGCCCTGCGGGCGCGCAGCGAGGAACGGATGGAAAGCGTCATCCTGCTCAAGTCCGCGCTCTGGACGCTGCTGCGCGTCTGCCGGCTCAGCGGCCGCCCCGAGCTGTGGGATGTCTTCCTGCGGCTGATCGACGAATACCGCCGGCATCTGACCACGTTCGAGGTCACGGTGTGGCAGGCGGCCGCGGATCCCGCACGAGCCGACGTCGCTCGGCTCGCGGTCGTCGACCGGGAGATCGCCTCCGCGATGACGGACAAGGACCACAACAGGATCATCCGGCTGGCCGAGGCGTGTGCCCCGGTCGACCGGCTGGGCGAGATGCGGGCCGCCCTGTGGCGGGTGGCGCAGAGCGGCCGGAACGGCCTGCAGCCCACGACCCACGCGATCCGGGCCCTCAACTTCCTGTGCGCCGACGCTCTGACGCATGGGCGCTGGTCTGACGTGGACACACTCAGTGAGGAGATCACCCGCCTCTGCGAGGGGAACAGCCAGCGGGCCCTCTTCTGGCTCACCGAAGGCAGCGTCGCCATCCTCGCCGCGCTGCGCGGCGACACCGAGCGTGCGCGGGCGCTGACCCGTGAGATGGTCGCCTGGGCGGTGCCTCGCGACGCGCGGGTGGTACTGCTGCTCGCCGCGCACGCACGGATGCTCGACGCCCTCGGCGCCGCCGATTTCGAGGCGGCCTACCAGTACGTGGCGGAGGCCGGCCTGCCCGACCTGACGAAGTCCTCGTCGATCGAGCACATGCAGATGTCCTTCGACATCGTCCTGGCCACCGTCCACACCGAGCGGCACCGCGAGGCCGAGCGGCACGTCCGGGCGATGCAGGCGTCGGAGATGGCGTCGCTGTCGCCCCGGCTGGCACTGCAGACGGCGGCCTGCGCCGCCCTGGTGGCACCCCGGGCCAAGGCCGCCCGGAACTACGAGACCGCGCTCGCCTTGCCGGGCGTCAACCGCCTGCCCTACGACCGCGCTCGCGTCCAGCTCGCGTACGGCGAGCACCTGCGCCGGGTCCGGGCGACCCACGAGGCCCGGCGCCACCTGCGCACCGCCCTCAACTCGTTCCATGACCTCGGCGCGCTGCGCTGGGCGGCCCGGGCCAAGGCCGAGCTGCGCGCCGCCGGCGACCGCGACACCGCCGCCGAGCCGGCCGAGTCGGCCGCACTGACGCCGCAGGAGCTGGCGATCGTCCGGCTCGCCGCCAACGGGCTGACGAACAAGCAGATCGGCAAGCGGCTGTTCCTCTCGCCCCGGACCGTGGCCAACCATCTCTACCGGGCCTTCCCCAAGCTGGACATCACGTCCCGGGCCAGCCTCCGGGACGCGCTCGCCTCGCTGCAGCTGGAGGACGCGGGTGTTCCCACCCCTTGAATCGGAGAACGGCACGGTGACGAGCACACAAAGCGAGACGGATCTGACCGGCCGGGTCACGGCCGCGGTGTCCAGCCCGGCGACCCACGACGACTTCGACCCGCACGCGGCGCTGACCGAGGTGCTGGCCGGGATCGGGATCAGCCCGGCGGACAGCGGCGGGCGGATCGGCTTCGCCGGGGCGGATCCCGTGGTGCCCAGCACGCTGCGCCTGGGTGGTGCCTCGGCGATCGCCCTGGCCACCAAGGCAGTGGCGGTGGCCAAGCTGTGGCGGCTGCGCGGCGGGCAGGGCCAGGACATCGCGGTCGACCTGCGCGTCACCCCGCATCGCCTGTGCCCCTTCTACGACGGGCGCTGGGAGAAGATCAACGGTCACCTGCTCGGGTCGCCTGCGAACGCGGGCAGCGCGGCCTTCGCGTTCGGCTTCTACCGCACGGCCGACGACCGCTGGGTGATGCCACTCAACCCGTACCCGAAGATCAAGGTCGCCGCCCAGAAGCTGCTCGGCGTGCCGGACGACGTGGCGGCCGTGCGGGCCGCCGTCGCCCGCTGGGCCGGCCGGGAACTGGAGGAGGCGGCCGCCGAGGCCGGTTGCGTGCTGCCGATGCTGCGCACCACCGCCGAGCTGCTCGCGGAGCCGCACTACCGCGACCACCTGGCGCGCCTGCCGCTGGTCACCGTGGAGCGCATCGGCGACTCCGCACCCGAGCCGCTGCCGCCCGGCGTACCGGACCCGCTGACCGGCGTACGGGCGCTGGGCATGGGCCACGTCATCGCCGGCGCCGGGACCGGGCGGGCGCTCGCCCTGCACGGCGCGGACGTGCTCAACGTGTGGCACCCGATGCAGCTGGAGCACCCGGTCACCTACGCCACGGCGAACGTGGGCGTGCGTTCCACCACGCTGAACCCTCGCGCGGCCGACGACGCGGCGACCCTGCGCAGGTTGCTGACGGGAGCAGATGTCTTCTACGCCAACCGCCGCCCCGGCCACCTCGACCGCATCGGGCTGTCGGCGGAGCAGGCGGCGGCCGAGCGACCCGGGATCGTGCACGTCACCGCCTCGCTCAACGGGCCGGACGGGCCGTGGGCCGGGCGCGTCGGCTTCGACCAGAGCGCGGGCAGCCTGACCGGCATGATGCACCTGGAGGGCGGCCTGGGCGGGACGGGTACGGAACCCGCCCTCCCGCCGATTCTCGTGGTCAACGACTACATTGTCGCGTGGCTGATGGCCGCGGGGGCGATCGAGGCTCTGTGCCGACGGGCTGTGCTCGGGGGCAGCTACCGCGTCCACGTGTCGCTGACCCGGACCGCGCTGTGGATCCTCGGACTAGGCATCTTCGACCGCGACTACGCCCACGCCACCGCCGGCCGCGGCCCCGAGCACGCCTACCACGACCCGGAGCTGTTCACCGCCGAGACCCCCCTCGGGCACTACCAGGGCGTCACCGAGCAGGTCCGCATGTCCGCCACGCCCGGCCGCTACCGCACGGTCCTCGTGCCGCGGGGCTCGAGCCGCCCGGAGTGGATCGGCTGACGGGTCCGGACAGGCACGCACCGCCGGGCCAGCGGGCGCCGATCCACCTGCCGCCGCCGAATCCGGCCGGCAGCACCAAGAGTGTGATGCGCCAGAGATCCTGAGGGTCAGTTACTACCCTGTTGGCATGTCGTACCCGGCGCCTTCTGCTGTGGAGATCATGCTGTCCGAGGCTGAGCGTGCCGAGTCGGTGCGCGGGACGGGACTGCCGCACCGGCGTTCGGCCGAGAGGGCCCGCATCATCCTGGCGTGTGCTGACGGCATGTCGAACGCGGCTGTCGCGCGGCTCGTCGGTGTCCAGGCCACGACGGTCGGCGAGTGGCGTCGGGCGTTCGCCGCAGAGCGGATGGCCGGGCTTGAGGACGCCGGCTGGACTGGCCGGCCGAAGGCCGACCTGATCCTCGACGATGCTGAGCGCGGGCAGCTACAGCAGTGGGCGCGGCAGGCCAGGACCGCCCAGTTCCTCGCGTTGCGGGCCAAGGATCGTGCTGCGCTGCGGGGAGGGCGGGACGAACCAGCGGGCTACGGCCGACCTCGGCATCGACAGGTCGACCGTGGACCGCTGGCGGGCCCGATTCATCGCAAAACGCCTCGATGGTCTGCATGACGAGCCGCGCTCGGGCCGGCCGCCTTCGATCCTTCTCGACCAGGTCGAGGAGATCGTCGACGTCGTCGGCCCGTACCACCGCCCGCGGTGCCCGCCGGACTCGACGTGCACCTCGTCTGTGACAACTACGCCACCCACAACACCGCCGAGATCAGGACGTGGCTCGGCAAAGACCCTGGATGAACCAGGTCGAGCGGTGGTTCGGCCTGCTGACCGACAAGCTCACTGGAAGCCGACATCAGCCTCGCCGACTGCGAGGCGCGGCCGTGCCAGCCCTGTCGAACAGTGCGGCGAGGACCGGCGGAACCTCGCCCCGTCCGCCTCGCGGGTGGTCGGCGACACCGGCTCGCGGCTGCCCCCGGCGGCCACCTCGATGAGCTCCCGGGCCGCTCGCTAGGGGATGCTGCGGAACCGGTTGATGGACTTCAGGTGCCGCTCCCGCAGCTCGTGGTCGTGGACGCCCAGGCCCTCCGCAGGGGCCAGCACGCGGACGCCCACCTTGCCCTGATGCACGTTGCGGTGCAGGTCGAGGACCGCGTGGCCGGTCTGCTCCAGCGGATATGTCGTGGACAGCGTCGGGTGGATCTGCGCCTTCGCGACGAGCCGGTTGGCTTCCCATGCCTCGCGGTAGTTGGCGAAGTGCGTCCCGATGACGCGCTTGAGGTTCATCCATAGATAGCGATTGTCGAACTGGTGTTCATAGCCCGAGGTCGACGCGCAGGTGACGATCGTGCCTCCGCGGCGGGCCACGTAGACGGAGGCGCCGAAGGTCTCCCGGCCCGGGTGCTCGAATACGATGTCCGGGTCGTCGCCGCCGGTCAGCTCGCGGATCCGGGTACCGAAGCGACGCCACTCCTTCGGGTCCTGCGTGTGGTCGTCCTTCCAGAAGCGGTAGCCGTCCGCGCTGCGGTCGATGACGTACTCCGCGCCCATCGCCCGGCACACCTCCGCCTTGTCCGGGCTGGACACGACGCACACCGGGATGGCGCCGCCGTTGAGTGCGTACTGAGTGGCGTACGAGCCGAGACCGCCGGAAGCGCCCCAGATCAGCACGGTGTCGCCTTGCTTCAGGTCCGCGCCGTTACGGGAGACGAGTTGGCGATAGGCAGTGGAGTTGACCAGCCCCGGTGAGGCCGCCTCCTCCCAGGTCAGGTGGGGCGGCTTGGGCATGAGCTGGGTCGACTTGACCAAGGCGATCTCGGCCAGACCGCCGAAGTTGGTCTCGAAGCCCCAGATCCGCTGCTCGCTGTCGAGCATCGCGTCGTTGTGGCCGTCCGGGCCCTCCAGCTCGACGCTGAGGCAGTGCGCGACCACCTCGTCCCCCGGCCGCCAGGCATGCACGCCGGGGCCGGTGCGCAGCACCACGCCCGACAGGTCCGAGCCGACGACGTGGTAGGGCAGGTCGTGCCGCTTGGCCAGCGGGTTGGACCGGCCGTAGCGGCGCAGGAAGGTGAAGGTGGGGATCGGCTCGAAGATCGAGGTCCACACGGTGTTGTAGTTGATGGCGCTCGCCATCACCGCGACCAGGGCCTCTCCCGGGCCCAGCTCCGGGGTGGGCACCTCGTCGACGTGCAGGGACTTGCGCGGGTCACGGTCGGCCGGCGCCATGTCCTCGAACATGTCGGTCTCGTCCGCATGCACGGTCACGGCGCGGTAGGACTCCGGCACCGGCAGGCTGGCCGCCGCCGCGTAGTCCCCGTGCACGATCGCCTGACGGATCTCGTCCATGGATGACCTCACAGGTGAGTAGGGCTGTCAGGCAAGGAGCTCGATGACCCGCTGCCGCACCGGCTCGGGGTAGGTGTGGCGGAAGGAGCTGCGCCGGCTGCGCTCGGCCATCGGCGGCAGGAGCCCGTTGAGGACGGCCTTGGGCCCGTAGCCGAGCCGCCGCTCCTCGGCGGAGTAGCAGCCCGCGAGCGGGTTGATCATGCCGTGACGGACCAAGCGACCGTGTGCGGGACTCACCCGGGTTGCGATGGCCCAGGCCAGCTCGGTCTGGTCCGACGGGTCGACGTCGTCGTCGAGCACGAAGACGCGCGTCATCATGGCCTCGATCCGGGTGGCGGCGAGGACCTGCGAGATGCGCAAGCAGATGCCGTCACGGCTCAGCCCGGGCATCCGCTCACGCCAGTCCTCGGTAAGACACACGATCAGCCAGTGGGCGGCGGCCTCGAACGGCATCCACGCCGTGGCGACCGGCAGCTTCGCGGCACGCAGCAGGGCCAGCGCCTCGGCCGCCGTGACCAGGCCCCACGCGGTGTGTGTCTCGTCGACCGGCTCCCCGGCGACCGAAATGGGCCAGATCGGGTCGTCGCGGTAGGTGATCGCGTCGACCACGTACTCCGGTTGCATGCTGGTGTGGCGCGGCTGGTAGCCGGCGTACTCGCCCATCGGCCCCTCGACCGCCGTGCGCCCGGGCATGACGTGCCCCTCGATGACGATCTCGGCACTCGCGGGCACCAGCAGGTCGACGGTCTTCGCCCGGACCAGCTCCAGCGGCTCGCCGAAGTACGCGCCCAGGAAGCCCACCTCCTCCATCCCGTCGGGCAACGGCATGCTCGCGACGAACGGGATGCCCGGCTCAGTGCCCTGGACGATGGCGAACGGCATCGGCTGCCCGAGGTTGTCCCACAACTTGCGGATCTGCCCGAGGTGTTGCGTCGGGATGAACGTACCCGTCATCCGTTTGCCGTCGATCTTCATCACCCGGGCGATGGCCCAGTTGGTGAACGACCCGTCGGGGGTCGAGACTATGATCGTGCCCCAGGTGTTGAGATAGGGCCCGCCGTCGCCCTCGTGCAGCAGCGGCGCCGGGAAGCGGTCGAGGTTCGCGTCGTCGCCGAGCAGCACGTTGTCCTGACACGGCGCCGAGTCCACGACGACCGGCGCGACCGGCTCACGGGTACGGGCGGCCGCCAGGGAGTCCACGATCTCGTGCGCCGTGGCGGAGACGTCCAGCCCGAGCGAGAGCGCGACGCGCGCCAGCGGGGACCCGGGGATGGTGCTGAGCCCGGCGGGCGCGGCCAGGATCCGGCAGAACCGGCCGGTCCCGGTCAGGTCGTTCAACATCAGGGCCGGACCGCGATTCTCGTACGTCCAGCGGGCGGCCGCCCCGGCCTCCAGGTGCGGGTCCACGGGCTCGTCGATCTCCCGGACGTCCTGGTGCGCCTCCAGCACCGCCAGGTACTCGCGGAGATCCTTGAGTCGCTTCATTCACCTGTTCCCTTCAGGAAGCCCTCGTCGGTCAGCTTGTGCACCGGAATGCCGGACGGACTCACGTGCAGGCCACCCCAGCGGTGCACGACGTCGGTCTCCAGCCCGAACTGGTCGAGGACCCGGCCGACGAAGTTGTCCGCGACGTCGTCGAGGTCGTGCGGGCGGGCGTAGTAGGCGGGCATCGGCGGCATGATCGTGATGCCGATGCGGGCCAGCTCGAGCATGTTCTCCAGGTGAATCGGGGACAGCGGCGTCTCCCGCGTCACCAGCACGAGACGCCGCCGCTCCTTGATGACCACGTCGGCCGCCCGGGTGACCAGGTCGTCCGCGTAGCCGGCCCGGATCGCCGCGAGCGTCTTCATGGTGCAGGGGATCACAACCATTCCCGCCGCACGGAAGGAGCCGCTCGAGATCGCGGCGGCCTGGTCCGCCGACCCGTAGCTCACGTCCGCGAGGTCGCGTACCTGCGCCACGGTGAACGGCGTCTCCAGCTCGATCGTGGGCCTCGACCACCGGCTCAGCACGAGATGGGTCTCGACCGAGCCGACCGCCCGCAGCCGCTGGAGCAGGCGGACGCCCAGCGCGGCACCGGTGGCGCCGGTGATGGCAACGATCAATCGCATGCCGGTCATTCTTCCGTCCGGAGGCCGCCGCCCCATCCCTCAGTCGAGTAGTGTGCGTGCGCCTCACGCAGCCAGTCGCCGACAATGTGCGCGGTCGAGGCGACGTGCTCGCCCTCGATGATCGTGAAGTGGTCGCCGGGCGCCTCGACCACCTGCCCCATCGCCGCGAGGACGTCGCCGCGCCATTCGGGCTTCTCCTGCTCCACGAGGGGCTGCGCCGGGCGTACGTACAGGGTGGGCGCGGTGAGCCCCTCCGGCCGCCAGCCACGCAGCAGTTCCAGGCACCAGACCTGGGCGGTGATGCGCTGGGACAGGTTGCCGCCGCCCGTCAGGCGCAGATACTCGACGAAGCGCTCGTTGAGCGCGCTGCGGAACAGCTCCTCTGGCCGCCCGCCGTCGCCGTCGAAGCTGTACGAGTCGATCAGCACCACCCCGCGCGGCGCCAGGCCGCGCGCCTCCAGCTCCTTGGCCACCTCGTACGCCACCACGCCGCCCGAGGAGTGCCCGGCCAGCGCGAACTCCCCGTCCGCCACCTCGGCCTGCACCACGTCCGCCAGGCTGCGCACCAGGACCGTCAGGGTGGCGGGCAGCGCCTGGCCACCGTGGAACCCGGGCGGCACCAGCGCCGATACCCGTCGTCCGGCGTCCAGCTCCTCCGCGAGCCGGCTGTAGACCTGCGGCCCGGTTGTCATGACGGTCGGGCACACGAGGATCAGCTGCGGGCCCAGCTGTCCCCGGCCCAGCCGCACGATCTCGGGCACGGCTTCCGGTCCGGCCTGATCGCCGTACTTGAGGCGCAGTTGCGCAGCGCCGGCCATGAGCTGCTGGGCCTGCGCCGGCTCGCCGGTCCGCATGGCCTGAAGAAAGAGCTCACCGAAGTAGTCGGGCTGCGCCTCCTGCGGCTCGGCGTGCTCCGTCGGCCGGAGAGCCGCGGCCAGGGCCTTGGCCAGGCTGCGCGGATCCGGGTGGTCGAACACCACCCCGGCGGCGAGGCCGACCCCCGTCCTGGTCTGCAGGACGTTGCGCAGCTCGACCGCGGTCAGCGAGTCGAAGCCGAGCTCCTTGAACGGCTGCTCGTCGTCGACCTGCGTCCCGGGCGCGTGCCCGAGAACCGCCGCGACCGCCTCCCGTACCAGGGTGAGCAGGGCCTCCTCACGCTCGGCAGCGGACAGTCCGGCGAGCCGTAGGGCCGGCCGCTCCGTACTCGCGGCGTCCGGCTGCACCAGGGCGACCGCTGCCTCGGGAAGATCGGACAGCAACGGGCTCGGCCGGGCCGCTGTGAAGACCGGGGCAAACCTGGCCCAGTCCAGATCGGTGACCACGAGACCGGTCTCGTCGTCGTGCAGGACGCGCTGCAGGGCGGCCAGTGCCAGGTGGGGACGCATGGGGACCAGGCCGAGCAGGCCCAAATGCTCACGGTGCTCGCTTTCGGCGTCGGCCAGCATGCCGCCCTCGGCCCAGGAGCCCCAGGCCACCGACGTCGCGGGGCGGCCGTGACTCCGGCGCCAGGCGGCCAGGCCGTCCAGGAAGGCATTGGCTGCCGCGTAGGCGCCCTGGCCACCGCCGCCCCAGACGCCCGCCCCGGAGGAGAAGAGCACGAAGGCGTCCAGCTCGAGGTCGCGCGTGAGCTCGTCGAGGTGGCGGGCGCCGTCGACCTTCGGGTCGAGCTGGTGGCGGAGCAGGCGGGGCGTCAGCGCGGTCAGGAGCGTGGGATCGCCCATGACACCGGCGGCGTGCACCACTGTGCGCAGTGGCCACTCCTCGGGAATCTCCGAGACCACTTGGGCAAGCGCGTCGCGGTCGGTGACGTCACAGGCCGCGACGGTGACCCGGGCGCCGGCAGTCTCCAACTCGAGGCGCAGCAGATCCGCGCCGTCCGCGTCCGGGCCGCGCCGGCTGACGAGGACCACATGCTCGGCGCCGCGCTCGGTGATCCAGCGGGCGACGTGGGCGCCCAGGCCGCCGGTGCCGCCCGTGATGAGGGCGGTTCCCGAGGTGGTCCACGGCGCCGGTCCGCCGGGCGCGGCGGCGTGCGTCAGCCGACGGCCGAACGTGCCGGCCGGGCGGATGGCGATCTGGTCCTCGCCGGCAGCGTCCGAGAGCACGGCGGCCAGCGCTCGGGCGCTGCGGGCGTCGAGCTGGGCCGGCAGGTCGATCAGGCCGCCCCAGACGGCGGGTTGCTCCAGCGCGGCGACCCGCCCGAGGCCCCAGACTGCGGCCTGCCCGGGCGCGGTGACCGGATCCTGCGCGCCGACGGAGACCGCGCCGCGCGTCACCACCCAGAGCGGGACCCCGTCGTCCGGCATCTTGGACAGGAGGTCCGTGACGGTGGTCAGCACGGTCGCCGGGTCAGATCCCCCCACAGCGGAAAGGAACAGGATGCCGTCGAAGCGGGATCCGATCGCGGTGCCGTCGTTGTCCCCCAGCGGGTGGCTGCCGTGTTCCGCTGTGTGCATGTCGCCGTGTTCCACCACGGTGACATCGGTTCCCAGTGCACCGGTCACGGCGTCGACGAGCGCGTCGTCGCTCCTTCCCGCCGGAACGACCACGGCCCAGCGACGATCCTTGCTGGAGGACGACCTGATGTTCAGCGGCTTCCAGGCTTCCCGGTAGCGCCAGCCGTTCACGGTCTCTGCGTCGCGATGCCGGTCACGCCACGACGCCAGAGCCGGCAGCATCGACGCGGCCAGCGCGCTGTCGACACCCAAGGTTTCCGCGAGGGTTCCGGTGTCCTGCTGCTCCACCGACGCCCACAGCTCACTGTCGAACTGACTCCCGGTGCTCGTCGCGTCGCCGGCGGCCGCGCTGATCTCGGGCCAGAAGCGCTGGTGCTGGAACGCGTAGGTCGGCAGCGCCACCCGACGCGCGTCCAGGCCCGCGAAAGCCGGCGCCCAGTCCACGGCGACACCGTTCGCCCAGAGGTGCCCGACCGCGGCCAGCACCGCCTCACCGTCGTC
>NZ_JBVHFU010000027.1:0-68200 GCF_055562175.1 Streptomyces sp. NPDC020958
ACCTGCGCTACGCGATGTACGACAAGTACTTCAAGAAGATCGGCAACTGCGTGGGCCCGTCCACCTGCGCGGCCGGCACCGGCAAGGACGCCTCGCACTACCTGCTCTCCTGGTACTACGCGTGGGGCGGCTCGACCGACACGAACGGCGGCTGGGCCTGGCGCATCGGCTCCAGCTACGCCCACAGCGGCTACCAGAACCCGCTGGCCGCGTACGCGCTGAGCTCGTACGCCGACCTGGAACCCAAGTCGGCGACCGCCGCGGGGGACTGGAGCAAGTCGTTGCAGCGGCAGCTGGAGTTCTACCAGTGGCTGCAGTCGTCCGAGGGCGCCATCGCGGGCGGCGCGACCAACAGCTGGGCGGGCCGGTACGCGACTCCACCGGCTGGCAAGTCGACCTTCTACGGCATGTACTACGACGAACAGCCGGTGTACCACGACCCGCCGTCCAACCAGTGGTTCGGCTTCCAGGCCTGGTCGATGGAGCGGGTCGCCGAGCTCTACCAGCAGACCGGCAACGCGCAGGCCAAGGCGGTCCTCGACAAGTGGGTCACGTGGGCGCTGTCCAAGACCACCATCAATCCGGACGGCACCTACCAGATTCCCTCCACCCTCCACTGGTCCGGCCAGCCCGACACCTGGAACGCCTCCAGTCCCGGCTCCAACAGCGGACTGCACGTCACCGTCGCCGACTACACCAACGACGTCGGCGTGGCGGCCGCGTACGCCAAGGTCCTGACGTACTACGGCGCCAAGTCCGGTGACCCGACGGCCAAGTCCACGGCGAAGGCGCTGCTCGACGGCATGTGGAACAACTACCAGGACAGCCTGGGCATCGCCGTCCCCGAAACCCGCACCGACTACAGCCGGTTCAACGACAGCGTGTACGTGCCGAGCACCTTCAGCGGCACGATGCCGAACGGGGACGCGATCAACTCCTCGTCGACGTTCGCCTCGCTGCGCTCCTTCTACAAGAACGACCCCGCGTGGTCGAAGATCCAGGCGTACCTGGCGGGCGGCGCCGCGCCCGTCTTCACCTACCACCGGTTCTGGGCCCAGGCGGACATCGCCCTTGCCATGGGTTCGTACGCGGAACTCCTCGAATAGCCCCCGCCGAAGTCCCGCGTACGCGCCCCCGTCGCAGGGAGACGGGGGCACCGACCGGGCGGTCCTCGACCACGTGGGGACCGCCCGGCATCTGTCAGGAACATGATCTTCGTGTACCACGTGGAATGGAATTGGGAGCGCTCCCAAATCCTGGGCGCTGCTCCCGCTCCCCACCAGTCCCCAGCGGAGGACCCGCATGCAACAGTTGAAGAACCACGGCAAGCTGCACACCCTGTTCGCCGTGCTGCTCGCCTCACTCGTCGCGCTGGCGGCGCTGATCACCGCCGCTCCGGCGTCGCACGCCGACACGACCATCTGTGAGCAGTTCGGCTCGACCACGATCCAGGGCCGATACGTCGTCCAGAACAACCGCTGGGGCACCAGCGCCACCCAGTGCATCACGGCCACGGACTCCGGTTTCAGGATCGTCCAGGCCGACGGCTCCGTTCCGACGAACGGCGCGCCGAAGTCGTACCCGTCCGTGTACAACGGCTGCCACTACACCAACTGCTCACCGGGCACCAACCTGCCGGCCCGGCTAAGTTCCGTGGCGAGCGCGCCCACGAGCATCTCCTACAGCTACGTGAGCGGTGCGCAGTACGACGCGGCCTACGACATCTGGCTGGACCCGACGCCCCGCACCGACGGCGTGAACCGCACCGAGATCATGGTCTGGCTCAACCATGTGGGGGCCGTGCAGCCGGTCGGCTCGCCAACCGGAACCTCCACCGTGGCCGGGCGTTCCTGGCAGGTGTGGTCCGGCAACAACGGCACCAACGACGTGCTGTCCTTCGTCGCTCCGTCGGCGATCGACAGCTGGAACTTCGACGTCATGGACTTCGTCCGCCAGGCGGTCGCCCGGGGACTGGCCCAGGACAACTGGTACCTGACGAGCGTCCAGGCGGGCTTCGAACCCTGGCAGAACGGTGCGGGACTGGCCGTGACCTCGTTCTCCTCGGCCGTCAACCTCGGCGGCGGCACCGGTGGCGGCACCGGAGGTTCGGGCGGCTCGGCGGCCTGCAAGGTGGCCTATGGCACGAACGTGTGGCAGGGAGGGTTCACGGCGAACGTCACCGTGACCAACACGGGCTCGTCGCCCGTCGACGCCTGGAAGCTCGCGTTCACGTTGCCGGCCGGGCAGCAGATCACGAGTGCGTGGAGCGCCCAACTCTCTGCCTCGTCGGGAGCCGTGACGGCCGGCGGTATGGCATACAACACGTCCATCGCACCGGGCGGCCAGGTCTCCTTCGGGTTCCAGGGGACCTATGACGGCGCCTTCGCCGCACCGGCCGCGTTCAGCCTCAACGGCACGTCCTGCACCAGGGCCTGAGGCCGTCGCGGCGGGCGGTCCGATCCCGGCCGCCCCGAAGGCCGCCCGCCTCCGGCCGCGGGCACCGGCACCGCGGATCCGCCCGGCCGACGTCTCTGCTCGGCCGGGCGGATCCGCCGCTGCTTCCCGGATCCCGTCGCCCTGGGCCGGGGCGTGCCACCGCTGTCCACCTCCTTCGCGCCGAGCCCCGTCGATCATGTGCGGAAGGCATGTGCCCGAGTCCTCCGTCCCGTAAGATCGGTGATCTCGCGGGTGGGGGAGGTGGTCATGGCCAGGCGACGACCTGGAGCGCCGACGCTGGAAGAGGTGGCCGCCCGCGCCGGGGTGGGACGGGGCACGGTCTCCCGGGTCATCAACAACGCGGCCGGCGTGAAGGAGTCGACGCGCCGGGCCGTCCAGCAAGCCATCGAAGAACTGGGGTACGTGCCCAATCTCGCGGCCCGCACGCTGGCCGGGCAGCGTGCGGACGCCGTGGCCCTCGTCCTGACCGAGCCGGACTGGAGGCAGTTCGCGGAGCCGTTCTTCTCCGAGATCGTCCGCTCGCTCGGTGACGCGCTGGCCGACACCGGGATGCAGCTGCTGCTCACTCTGGTTCGCTCGGAGGACGAGCGGCAGCGGTTTTTGGAGTACGCGCGGGGCGGCCGGGTCGACGGGGTCCTGCTGATGTCGGTGCACGCGGACGACAGGCTGCCGGACATGCTCGCCGAGGCCCGGTTGCCGACCGTGCTGCTGGGGCGCCGCTCGGGCGACGAGTACGTCAGCTATGTCGACGCGGACAACGTGGGCGGCGCCCGAAACGCCGTGTCCCATCTCCTGAGGCAGGGCCGCACGGCGGTGGCCACCATCACCGGGCCACTGGACATGTACGTCGCGCAGTGCCGGCTGCGCGGTTATGAGGATGCGCTGGCCCTGGCAGGCGTGAAGAGGTCACGGTCCTGGGTGGCGGAGAGTGATTTCTCGGAGGAGAGCGGACGTCGTGCCATGGCGGAACTCCTCGAACGGCATCCCGAGATCGACGCCGTCCTCGCCGCGTCGGACACCACGGCGGCAGGGGCGCTGCACGCACTGCGCGCGGCCGGGCGGCGGGTGCCCCAGGACGTCGCCGTCATCGCTTTCGACGACTTCCCGCTGGCCCAGCGCACCGAGCCGCGGCTGACCACGGTGCGTCAGCCCCTCGAGGAGATGGGGCGGGCCATGATCAGGCTGCTGCTGGAGGAGATGGAGGAGCAGTCCGTGGCCTGGCGCCATGTCATCCTCCGTACGGAGCTGGTTGTCCGAGAGTCGTCCTGACCGCCCTCCTCGAACCACCTGGCGGCCCATCGGACGAGGGCGGCGAAGCCGTACGGTTTCGGACAGTGGCGGCACGTACGGTCTCGTCCTCGACGAGCTCGGGCGGCGAGCCCGTCGCACGTCCTACGACGTTCCGAGGCGCAGGGCGAACCGATTCGACGCAAGCGCTTCGACCGGACCCACGACCGGCATTGCGCGGCAGTCGCGAAGCGCAAACGGCGCGAATCCCCGGTCACGGGCGTCTGCTTCGGCCAACGGTGTTCGCTCCGGCGCTCCGCGATCCGGGGCAACTCGGAGACGTTCCTGTTCAGGTGCGTCGCGAAGGGGCATCCGGAGGGTCGGTGACCGGCCACCGGCCACCCCCGCGCGGTCCCCAACGCCACTGCGGCAACAGGCCGGTCCGCGGTCGGGAGCCGTTCCATCGCAACTTTTCGTGACAACCAAGAGCTTGCGAACCGAGGAAATCAGCAGTCGAATCGATTCCGCAACAAAGCCGCAACACGGTCCCCAGGGCGGGTCTGCCCTTGGCAGCTCTGCGGGACCGGCAACACCGTCTGCCCCGACATCTCTCGGCAATCCCACTGCACAACGGCACGCTCAGGCACTTCGGCATGTGTCACCGCAACCACCGCCACCACCGCGACCCGACCGGGTTGCACCGGCACGGGAGGGAGCCCAGATGGGAACCACACGTACGAGACGCCGTCTGTTGCCCGGGCGCGACAGCGTCGAGCGGTTGCTCGCGGCGTTACGCCACCGTCGCGCGCCCCGGAACTCGTCGGCTCGGACATCTCTCCCCCCGGCGGCGGGCCCGGCCCGTTCCCGGTGGCTGACGTTCGCCCGGACGGGAGCCGCAGCCGCGCTCGTCGCCGGCGCTCTCGTCGGCGCCACGGCCACGGCGGGCACGGCGCGGGCCGCCACGTCCGGCCCCTGTGACATCTACGCGGCGGGCGGCACGCCCTGTGTGGCGGCGCACAGCACCACCCGAGCACTGTACGCCTCGTACAACGGGCCGCTGTACCAGGTCCGGCGCGCCTCGGACAACTCCACCCGTGACATCGGGGTCCTGAGCGCGGGCGGATACGCCGACGCCGCCGCTCAGGACTCGTTCTGCTCGGGGACGTCCTGCCTGATCACGGTCATCTACGACCAGTCCGGCCGCAACAACAACCTCACCCAGGCACCCGGCGGCGGCGCCGCGGGCGGCCCGGACAACCTCGCGAACGCGACCGCCGCGCCCACCACGGTGGGCGGACACAAGGCCTACGGCGTCTTCGTGGCGCCCGGCACGGGCTACCGGAACAACCACACCAACGGCATCGCCACCGGAGACAACGCCGAGGGCATGTACGCGATCTTCGACGGCACGCACTACAACGGCGGCTGCTGCTTCGACTACGGCAACGCCGAGACGAACAGCAACGACGACGGCAACGGCACGATGGAGGCCATCTACTTCGGCAACATCAAGGTCTGGGGCTACGGCAGCGGCAACGGCCCCTGGATCATGGCCGACCTCGAAAACGGCCTGTTCTCCGGCGTCAACCAGCACTACAACGCCAATGATCCGACCATCAACTACCGCTATACGACCGCCATCATCAAGGGCGGCCCGAACCACTGGGCGATCCGCGGCGGCAACGCGCAGTCCGGCGGCCTGTCCACCTTCTACGACGGCGTCCGGCCCAACGTCTCCGGCTACAACCCGATGCGCAAGCAGGGGGCCATCATCCTCGGCACCGGCGGCGACAACAGCAAGGGCGCCCAAGGCACCTTCTACGAGGGCGTGATGACCTCCGGCTACCCGTCGGACGCCACCGAGGACGCCGTCCAGGCCAACATCACCGCGGCCGGATACAGCAACGCCTCCGGCGGCACGGGCACGGGCGCGCTGCACGCGGTGGGCGCGGGCAAGTGCCTGGACGTGCCCAACTCGTCCACCACAGCCGGTACGCAGCTGCAGATCTGGGACTGCAGCGGTGGCGCCAACCAGACCTGGACGCGCACGTCCTCGGGCCAGCTGACCGTCTACAGCGGCAGCAGCCAGATGTGCCTGGACGCCTACAACAACCAGACGTCCGCCGGCACCAAGGTGGTGACCTGGCCCTGCAACGGCGGTGCCAACCAGCAGTGGCAGGTGAACTCCGACGGGACCGTCACGGGCGTCCAGTCCGGGCTCTGCCTCGACGTCACCGGCGCCTCCACCGCCAACGGTGCCCTGGCCGAACTGTGGACCTGCAACGGCGGGTCCAACCAGCAGTGGCGCCTGAACTGACCTGAAGGGCCCCGGCCCGAGGCCGGCTCGCCGCCGGTCTCGGGCCGCGCACCACCGCGTGACAGACAGCACAGGACCACAAGCGTCACCACCGGAGGATGACGATGTCCAGAGCCAGAGCGCTCCGCGGCCTGTGGGCTACCCCCACGGCGCTGCTCGCCCTGCTGGCCTGCGGGCCGGCCACGGCCGGGGTCGCCCACGCGTTGACGGCCGAGCGGGCAGCGGTGGCCGCCGACCTGTACGTGGCGCCGGACGCGGCGCCCGGTGGTGACGGCAGCGCCGCGCATCCCTTTGCCGCCCTCGACCAGGCGCAGCAGCCCGCGCACAAGCTGTCGGCCGACACGGACGTCGTCGTCCATCTGGCGGGTGGCACCTACCAGCTGTCCAGGCCTTTGGCCTTCGGCTCCGGCGACGGCGGCCAGAACGGTCACACCATCACCTACCAGGCCGCGTCCGGTCAGCAGCCGGTGGTGTCCGGCGCCCAACAGATCACTGGTTGGCAGGTCCATGACCAGGCGAAAAACATCTGGTCCGTCCACGTAGGTACGGGCATCAACACCCGCCAGCTGTATGTGAACGGCAGGGAGGCGCCGCGGGCGGCGATCCAGGTGCCCCGCTCCGCCTTCGCCTTCACCCAGACCGGCCTGACCGTCACCGACTCCTCCCTCGACTACCTGTCCGGCCTCTCGGACCAGAACCACATGGAGGTCGAGAGCCTCAACTCCTTCACCGACCGCTACGCCCCGGTCCAGTCCATCAGCGGCAGGACCATCACGATGCAGCAGCCCGCATGGAACAACAACTCCTGGGGCTACGACACCATCAACGCGCCGTTCGCCGGCGGGACGATGTACCTGGAGAACAACTACGCGTTCCTGCAGCAGGCCGGCCAGTGGTACCTCGACTCGTCCACCGGCGATCTGTACTACCGCGCCCAGTCGGGCCAGAACCCGAACAGCCTCGACGTCGAACTGCCCCGGCTGCAGAGCCTGCTCGGCATCAGCGGCAGCTACGGCACACCGGCGACGGGGCTCGCCTTCAGCGGCATCCGGTTCACGGGAACCTCCTGGCTCGGACCCAGCGGACCCGACGGCTACGCGGACCAGCAGAGCGGCGCGCACATCACCGGCGCCTACCCGATGCCGGACAACTGGCTGAGCAGCTGCAAGTCGGGATGCACCCGGTTCGAGGCCACCCGCAACCGCTGGGCGCAGATGCCCGCGGCCGTCCAGGTCTCGGCCGCCGGCGGCATCACCTTCTCCGGCAACACCTTCTCCGAGCTCGGACAGGCCGGGCTCGGCGTGGGCAACGACGGCGTCGCCAACGCCTCCGGCACCGGACTCGGTGCGAACGGCGTCACCATCACCGGCAACACGTTCACCGACACCGCGGGCAGCGGCATCCAGGTCGGCGGGATCCAGCCGGACGCGCACCATCCCAGCAACCCGCAGATGACCAACCAGAACATCACCATCAGCAACAACAAGGTCAGCGGCGTGGGCACCGACTACAAGGAGACCGCCGCCATCCTGTCCACCTACGTCACCAACGCGACGATCACCCACAACCAGTGCGACCACCTGCCCTACGACGGCATCGACATCGGCTGGGGCTGGGGCGCCAACGACCCGGGCGGCAGCCAGGACTACGTCAACCGGGGCACGTACAACTACCAGCCCGTGTACAGCACCCCCACGACGCTGAAGAACAACACCGTCACCCACAACCTGATCTACGACACCAAGAACGCGATGTTCGACGGCGGCAGCATCTACAACCTGTCGGCGAACCCCGGCTCGGTGATCTCCGAGAACTACATGTACGACAACAACCGCACCACCGCGCTGTACCTCGACGAGGGCTCCCGGTATCTGACGGTGTCGCACAACGTCGTTCAGGACGCGGGCAATTGGGCGCTCACCAACGCCAACGCGAACAACCACACTGACGACAGCACCTTCTCCGGCAACTGGTACAACGGCGGCAACACATACGTGGCCACCGGGCCTCCGCACAACAACGTCCTCACCGGCAACGTCCAGGTCAGCGGTACCAATTGGCCGTCGGGCGCGCAGCAGGTGATCCAGCAGGCGGGCGTCCAGTCCTCGGGCGGCGGTGGCGGATTCCCCACCGGCTCCCACCAGTTGGCGATCGGCAGCAGCGGCCTGTGCCTGGACGTGTACGGCAACGCCGGCAGCGCGGGCGCCGCCATCGACCAGTGGACCTGCAACGGGCAGGCCAATCAGCAGTTCCAGTTCGTACCGGGCGCCGACGGTTACGGTCAGTTGCAGGCGCAGAACTCGGGCCTCGTGGTGGGGGTTTCGGGCAGCGTCACGGCCGCCGGGACGCCGGACATCGTGCAGCAGGCGCCCAGCGGGGCGACCGGCGCCCAGTGGCTGCCGGTACGGCAGTCCGACGGCTCGTACTCCTTCCAGAACCAGAACAGCGGCCTGTGCCTGGACGTCTACGGCGGCGGCAGCAACCCCGGCCAACAGCTCGACCAGTGGCCCTGCAAGAACACGGCGGGCAGCAACCAGGACTTCACCCCGCGCTGACCGACCCCCACCCGCTCGTTCACCGCCACCCACTGTCCCGCACCCAGTGAGGAACACAGATGAAGAAGAAGTCCACGGCACTTCTGGCCGTCGCACTGACGGCAGCTGCCGCCACCGGCACCGCGTTGCCCGCGGCGGCCGCCACCGGCACCGGATCACCGGCCTCCACCGCACGGGCCGCCGCCGCGCCCACCGCCCTGCGGCTGATGCCGCTGGGCGACTCCATCACCTGGGGCGTCGGCAGCCCGTCGGGGAACGGCTACCGGAGCTTCCTGTGGAACCGGTTGGCGAACGAGGGGCATGCCCTGGACTTCGTGGGATCGGGCCGCAACGGCACGATGTCGGACCCCGACAACGAAGGCCACTCCGGCTGGCACATCAGCGAGATAGCCGGCATCGCGGACTCCGTGCTGGCCCGGTACCGGCCCAACGTGATCACCCTGGAGATCGGCACCAATGACCTGAACGGCGGCTCTCAGGCCGAACCCGCCGCCGAACGGCTCCATGCGCTCATCGACCAGATCACGGCCGACGCCCCTGACGCGACGGTCCTCGTCGGCACCGTGATCGTCTCCACCAGCAGCACCGAGGAGGCCACCCGCCCCGCGTTCAACGCCGAACTGCCCGGCATCGTCCAGGCCGAGCAGGCTGCCGGCAAGCATGTACGCCTGGTGGACATGAGCGCTCTGACCACCGCAGACCTGTCCGACTCCTTGCATCCCAACGACAACGGCTTCGGCAGGATGGCCGACGCCTTCAACGCCGGGGTCCAGGCCGCGGACGCGGCAGGCTGGATCAAGCCCCCGGTCTCCGTGGGCGCTCCGGTTCACTCCGGGGTCGCGGGGAAGTGCCTGGACGTCAACGGCGGCAACAGCGCCAACGGCACCGCCGCGCAGATCTGGTCCTGCAACGGCGGCGACGCGCAGCTGTGGTCCGCCCGCTCGGACGGCACCTTGCGGGCGCTCGGGAAGTGCCTGGACGTCACGGGCGGTGGTACCGCCAACGGCACCAAGATCGAGATCTGGGACTGCAACGGCGGCGCCAACCAACAGTGGCAGGCCTACAACAGCGGTTATCGCAACCCCGTTTCCGGCCGCTGTCTCGACGACCCCGGAGCGTCTGCCACCGACGGTACGCAACTGGTCCTGTGGGACTGCAACGGCGGATCCAACCAGCAGTGGACCGCACTGCCGGTCACCTCCGCCCAGTGACCCGACCGGGGTGCCGACGTCTGGACGGTGCCCCATCCCCCCCCCACACACAAGGAGACTGATTCCTCATGTCCTGGCTCAACGAAGAGCCCCGTCTGCGCACGGTGCTGGCCCTGGCCGCCGGACTGACTGCGGGCACGGCGCTGGCTCTCGCCGGTCCGGCGACCCCCGCGGCCCACGCCGCCTCCGGCACGCTGGGCGCGGCAGCGGCCGACAGCGGCCGCTATTTCGGTACGGCGGTGGCCGCCGGGAAGCTCGGTGACTCGACGTACTCCACGATTCTCGACCGGGAGTTCAACATGATCACCCCGGAGAACGAGATGAAATGGGACACCACCGAGCCCTCGCGCGGCGGCTTCAACTTCGGGCCCGCCGACCAGATCGTCAACCACGCCACAGCCCACGGTCAGCGCATGCGCGGCCACACCCTGGTCTGGCACTCCCAACTCCCCTCCTGGGTGAGCTCCATCACCGACCCCAACACCCTGCGCAGTGTGATGGACAACCACATCACCCAGGAGATGACCCACTTCAAGGGCAAGATCTACGCCTGGGACGTGGTCAACGAGGCCTTCGCCGACGGCGGCAGCGGCCAGCACCGCAGTTCGGTCTTCCAGAACGTGCTGGGCAACGGCTTCATAGAGGAGGCGTTCCGCACCGCGAGGACGGCCGATCCGGCGGCCAAGCTCTGCTACAACGACTACAACATCGAGAACTGGTCCGACGCCAAGACCCAGGGCGTCTACAACATGGTCAAGGACTTCAAGTCCCGCGGCGTGCCCATCGACTGCGTCGGCTTCCAGTCCCACTTCGGCACCGGCGGCCCGCCCGCGAGCTTCCAGACGACGCTGTCGAACTTCGCCGCGCTCGGCGTGGACGTCCAGATCACCGAGCTGGACATCGCGCAGGCGCCGGCAAGCGCCTACGCGAACACCGTCAAGGCGTGCTTGAACGTCGCGCGTTGCACCGGCCTCACCGTGTGGGGCATCCGCGACAGCGACTCCTGGCGCAGCGGCGAGAACCCGCTGCTGTTCGACAGCAACGGCAACAAGAAGGCCGCCTACGACGCGACCCTGACCGCGCTGGGCGGTGGCACCGGGACCCCGGGCGGCGGCATCGTCTCGGGCCAGGTGTACCAGATGAGCGTGGCCTCCGCGGGGCGGGTGCTGGACGTGCCGAGCGGGCAGACCGGGAACGGCACGCCGGTGCAGGTCTGGGACGCCAACGGGAGCGCCGCGAACCAGCAGTGGCGGGCGAACCAGAACAGCGACGGCTCGTACACGCTGACCAACATCGCCAGCGGGCGGGTGTTGGACGAGCCCGGTGGCCAGACCGGCAACGGCACGCGGTTGACGATCTGGGACAACAACGGCGGCGCCAACCAGCACTGGCGGGCGAGCCAGAACAGTGACGGTTCCTACACCCTGATCAACGTGGCCTCCGGCCGCGCCCTGGAGGTCCCCGCGGGGCAGAGCGCCAACGGGAGCCCCGTCCAGATCTGGGACTCCAACGGCGGCGCCAACCAGCACTGGAGGCTCGGGTGAGGTGACCGGCACCCGGTAGGGGCCCTCCGAGCGGACACCCGCGCCCGGTACGGCAGTCGTAGCCGGACGCGGGTTCCGGCCTGCCCTCAGACAGCGCGAACATGGGCAAGACATGGGATGTATCGAGCAGAGAATCACCAGGTGGGATCTATTGACAGGGTGTTGTGCCTGTGACATCACTATGCGACATGGGATGTATGAGTGTTCCCTGTGCGTGCTTGTGAGCGCGCAGACGGGAGCGGTCGACATCCCTTCCGAACCCTCTCGGACAGGCACGGCACTCTCCGTCCCCTTCCCCCGCATACGCGAGGACACAGAATGCAGCCTTCATCCGCTCCGCCTCGTCACCCCACCGCTCGCGCGTCCCGCTTACCGGCGGCCGCCGCCGTGTGCGTGATGGGACTGCTGCTCGTGCTGCTCGCGAACGGGCCGACATGGTCCGCGTCGACGTCGCCGGCACCCCTGGTCGGTTCGGCGTCGGGCCGGTGCCTGGACGTCAAGGGCGACGTCGACACACCGGGTACGACCCTGGACATCTGGGACTGCAACGGCCAGGCCAACCAGGCATTCCAGCCGACCTCGGCCGGTGAGTTGAGGACGATGAACGGCACCCGGTGCGTGGACGCCCTGGACGGGAGGACGACGCCCGGAGCCCCCGCGGTCATCCGCTCGTGCGACGGGCGGTCGACCCAGGTGTGGCGACAGAACGCCGACGGGTCCCTCACCGGTGCCGCGTCCGGATTCTGCCTGGACGCGAGTGGAGCGGGTACGGCCAACGGCACCGCGGTCATCCTGTGGACCTGCAACGGCCAGGGGAACCAGAAGTGGACCGCACCGGCCGCCCCGCCTCCGCCCCCGCCCGGTGGGTCGGGCCCGTGCGACCTCTACGCCGCGGGTGGTACCCCGTGCGTCGCCGCCCACAGCACGGTGCGCGCCCTCTACGGCTCGTACAACGGCCCGCTGTACCAGGTCAGGCGTAGCTCGGACAGTGCGACCCGGGACATCGGCGTGCTGGCGCCGGGCGGCTTCGCCGACGCCGCGGCCCAGGACGCCTTCTGCGCCGGCACCAGTTGCGTGATCACGGTCGTCCGCGACCAGTCCGGGCACGGCAACGACCTGTGGTACCAGGGCTCCGCCCAGGTCCCGGGATCGAGCCAGAGCAGCCCGGCGAAGGCGACCGCCGAGTCGCTGACCGCCGGGGGCACCAAGGCGTACTCGCTGTACATCAACCCCGGGAACAGCTACTGGCGCGACGGTCACCTGACGGGCGTGCCGACCGGTGCGGCACCCGAAGGGGCGTACATGGTGACCAGCGGCACCCATGTCAACGGCGGCTGCTGCTTCGACTACGGCAACAGCGAGACGACCAGGAAGGCCGACGCCGCCGGGGCGATGGACGCCATCAACTTCGGCACCGAGTGCTGGTTCGGCGGCTGCCAGGGAAGTGGCCCCTGGGTGCAGGCCGACCTCGAATGGGGGCTGTACCCCGGCGGCGGCCAGTCCTGGAACCCCGGCCAGCGGGCGTTCAACGACAAATTCGTGACCGCGATGCTGAAGAACAACGGCACGTCCAGGTTCGCCCTCAAGGGCGGCAACGCCCAGTCGGGCGGCCTGACCACTCTGTGGGACGGCGCCCTGCCCGGCGGATACAGCCCCATGAAGAAACAGGGGGCCATCGTCCTCGGCAGCGGCGGCGACTGCTGCAAACCCGGCGGTGGCGCCAACCTGAGCGCCGGCACCTTCTACGAGGGAGCCGTCGTCGCGGGCTATCCCTCCGACACGACCGACAACGCGGTGCAGGCCAACATCACGGCCGCCGGTTATCGCTGAACGCCTGTCAGTTCCCCCCTCCGGTCCAGGAGTAGATGCCCCATGCCCACGACCACCCCGCCGCCCCCTTCGCCGTCCCTGCGCAGAATCCTGGCGCTCACCTTCTCGGCCGTGCTGCTCGCCGTGGCGGCACCCCTGCTCGCCCTCGGCACGGCGCACCCCGCCGCCGCTCTCGGCAACGGACTCGCGCCGACCCCGCAGATGGGCTTCAACGACTGGAACGCGTACGGCTGCAACGTCTCCGAGTCGCTCATCAAGTCCACCGCCCAGGCCATGCACACCAACGGCATGCAGGCGGCGGGCTACACGTACGTCAACATCGACGACTGCTGGATGACCAAGAGCCGTGACTCCGGCGGCCACCTGGTGCCGGACCCGGCGAAGTTCCCCGACGGCATCAAGGGCACCGCCGACTACGTCCACTCCTTGGGCCTGAAGCTGGGCATCTACGAGGACGCGGGCACCGCCACCTGTGCCGGCTACCCGGGCAGCCTCGGCCACGAGAGCACGGACGCGCAGTCGTTCGCATCGTGGGGCGTGGACTACCTGAAGTACGACAACTGCAACAACACCGGCGTGCCCGCCCGGACCCGGTACACCGCGATGCGGGACGCGCTCGCGGCCACTGGCCGGCCGATCCTGTACAGCCTGTGCAACTGGGGCCAGGAGAACGTGTGGACCTGGGGCGCCGACGTGGGCAACAGCTGGCGCACCACGGGAGACATCAGCCCGACCTTCTCCAGCATGCTGTCGATCTTCCACAGCAACGTCGGGCTGGCCTCCTACGCCGGACCCGGCCACTGGAACGACCCGGACATGCTGGAGGTCGGCAACGGCTCGATGACGGCGACCGAGAACCGCAGCGAGTTCAGCCTCTGGGCGGAGATGGCCGCACCTCTCATCGCCGGCACCAACATCCCCCAGGCGAGCGCCTCGACCCTGGCCACGCTGACCAACTCCCGGGTGATCGCGGTCGACCAGGACCCCCTCGGCAGGCAGGGAACCATGGTGTCCTCCGCCGGGGGCCTGGACGTGCTGGCCAAGCCGCTCGCGAACGGGGACGTGTCGGTCGCGCTGTTCAACGAGACCGGCTCCACGGCGACCATCACCACCACCGCGTCCGCGATCGGGAAGACCGGAGCGTCCGCCTACACCCTCACCGACCTGTGGTCCGGCGGATCGTCCACGACCTCCGGCACCATCAGTGCCTCGGTACCGGCCCACGGCACCGTCATGTACCGGGTCGCGGGCGGCACCAGCGGCGGCTCGGGCAACAGCGTGACAGGGGCATTGCACGCTGTCGGCGCGGGCAAGTGCCTGGACGTACCCAACTCCACCACGACCGCCGGCACCCAGGTGGAGATCTGGAGCTGCAACGGCGGCGCCAACCAGACCTGGACGCACACCGCCCCGGGGCAGCTCACCGTCTACTCCGGCACCGGTCAGATGTGCCTGGACGCCTACAACAACCAGACCACGCCTGGCACGAAGGTGGAGATCTGGCAGTGCAACGGCCAGAGCAACCAGCAGTGGACGCTGAACTCCAACGGCACGATCACCGGGGTCCAGTCCGGTCTGTGCCTGGACGTGGCCGCAGGGGCCACCGCTGACGGAAGTCTCGTCGAGCTCAGCACCTGCACCGGCAGCAGCAGCCAGCGATGGACGCTGGGATGAACCGCCTCCCGCTTCGCCCACGGGCAGCTGCGGTGCCGCCGTGCGGCGGCACCCTCACCAAGGAGGTCTCCTTGCCCCGATCGGCAACCGATGACCGGCGAAGCCGGTTTCCGGCCGCGCTCCTGATCGCCCTGGTGTTGGCTTTGGCCGCGCTCGGCACACCGGCGTTCGCGACGTCCCCGCAGGCCGCCGCGCCGGCCGCGCCCGCCGCCGCGCAGCTTCCCTGCGACCTCTATGCCGCGGGCGGCACACCGTGTGTGACCGCTCACTCCACGACCAGGGCGCTCTTCGCGGCGTACAACGGGCCGCTGTACCAGATCCAGAGGTCCTCCGACCACGCCTACCGCGACATCGGGCTGCTCGCCGCCGGCGGATACGCCGACGCCG
Organism: Streptomyces sp. NPDC020958; assembly: GCF_055562175.1. Taxonomy (NCBI): domain Bacteria; kingdom Bacillati; phylum Actinomycetota; class Actinomycetes; order Kitasatosporales; family Streptomycetaceae; genus Streptomyces; species Streptomyces sp. NPDC020958. Next base: position 15,203 of record NZ_JBVHFU010000027.1, read on the forward strand.
CGTCCCAGGTCTCGTTCTGCGCCGGCACCTCGTGCACGATCACGAAGATCTACGACCAGACAACCCGCCACAACGACCTGCCGATCTCCTGGGGCGGCTACTGGAAGGGCCCCGGTCCCAACGGATCCGACGTCGGAGCCGACGCCATGGCACTGCCGGTGACCGCGGCCGGCCACCAGGTCTTCGGCGTCAAGGTCACACCCGGAGTCGGCTACCGCATCGACCACGCGAGCGGCGTCGCCACCGGCTCCCAGCCCGAAGGCATCTACATGGTGACCTCGTCGAACTACACCAACCAGTGGTGCTGCTTCGACTACGGCAGCGGCGAGAACACCCACACCGACACCGGCAACGCCACCATGAACGCCATCTACTGGGGCAACGCCTGCTGGTTCAACGGCTGCACGGGCACCGGTCCCTGGGTCGAGGCCGACCTCGAGAACGGCATGTTCCACACCAATACCGGCTCCAACAAGGACCCGAACAACCAGGGCGTGCACCACCCGTTCGTCAGCGCGTGGCTGAAGAACAACGGCACCAGCAACTTCACCCTGAAGTACGGCGACGGCGCCGCCGGAGGGCTGACCACCACCTTCTCCGGCCCCCTTCCCAACGGCTACTCACCGATGAAGGTCGACAGCTCCGTCCTCCTGGGTACCGGCGGCGACAACAGCGTCTCGGGACAGGGCGAGTTCTTCGAAGGCGCGATGACGGCGGGTTATCCCTCCGACGCCACCGAGAACGCCGTCCAGGCCAGCATCACCGCCGCCGGGTACGGAACGTCGGGCGGCAGTGGCGGTGTCACCGGTGCGCTGCACGCGGTGGGCGCGGGCAAGTGCCTGGAGGTACCTGGCAGTTCGACGACTCCGGGCACGCAGGCGCAGATCAGGGACTGCTCCGGCGGGGCCAACCAGACCTGGTCCGAGAGCACCTCCGGTGAGCTGACCGTCTCCCTCGCAGGCAACCGCCTGTGCCTGGACGCCTCCGGGCAGGGCACCAGCCCCGGCACGAAGGTCATCACCTGGACCTGCAACGGCCAGAGCAACCAGCAATGGACGCTCAACGCCGGCGGCACCGTCACCAGCGCCCAGTCCGGACTGTGCCTGGACGTGTCGGGCGCCGCCACCGCCAACGGCACCCCCGTTCAGCTGTGGACCTGCAACGGCCAGTCCAACCAGAAATGGACGCTGAACTGACCCCGTGAGTCCATGCGCCCGACCCCGGGGCGGCGGCTCCCGCCGCCGCCCCTGCCCAGGAGGACCCGATGAGGATGAGAGCGAGACCCGGATTTGCGGCACTGGTGAGCGGCATCGTCCTGGCACTCGTCATGGCGCTGCTGACGACGGCCCCGAGCCAGGCCGCCGCGGGCACGGCGCTGCGCGTCGACCTGGCCTCGCCCCGGGGGCCGTCGACCGGCGTGGGGGAGGGGTTCCTCTACGGCATCAGCCAGGACGGCACGCAGCCCGTCGACCAGTTCCTCCAGCCGCTGGGCATCAACGCGTTCCGCGGCGGCGGATGGTTCTCCGGCGGCTGGATCAGGGACGGCTACCAGTACGGGTCCGCGACCCGGGCCGACCTCGACTCGATCACCGCGCAGGCCCGGCGACTCACCCGGCCGCCGTACCACGCGCAGTACCAGGTGCTGGTCAGCGACATCTACGGCGTCAACGGCGGCCAGCCCTCGAACACCAGATACCCGTGCGACAACGGCGACTGCTCGAACTGGATCAACTTCATCGACGCCACGGTGGGCGCCCTGCAGGGATCGGGGCTCACGTTCTCCTACGACATCTGGAACGAGCCGGACATCTCCGTGTTCTGGACCCGGGGTGTCAACAGCGCCCAGTACTTCCAGATGTGGGACACCGCCTACCGGGAGATCCGGCGCATCGCCCCCGGGGCCAAGATCGTGGGGCCGTCCCTCGCCTTCACCCCGCAGCGCAACCCTGAGGAGTGGGGGACCTGGCTCGCGCACGTGAAGGCCGCCGGCACCGTCCCCGACATGATCAGCAACCACAACGAGGGTGACGTCGACGACCCCGTCACCGTCGCCCAGAGTCTGCGCAACGCCCTGAACTCCGCGGGCATCGGCCCGCTGCCGCTGTCCTCGAACGAGTACCAGCCCGCCGACCGGGGGACCGCCGGCGTGACGGCCTGGTACCTGGCCCGGTTCGCGCAGTCCGGATACACCAACGCCATGCGCGGCAACTGGGTGTGCTGCGTCACGCCGAACCTGACGGGAGTACTCACCCAGAGCGGAGGCACCTGGCAGCCGACCGGCAACTGGTGGGCGCTGCGGGACTACGCCGACATGACCGGAACCCTGGTGGACACCTCCGGCCAGGTCGGCTCCACGGCCATAGCCGCCTCGGAGGACTCCGCCGCCCAACGCGCCGTGGCGCTCATCGGCGACTCCAACGGCTACACCGGGGCCGCCTCCGTGACGTTCGACGGACTGTCGTCGGTGCCCTGGCTGACGAACGCGGGCAACGTCCACGTCACCGTGCACCGCATCCCGGACCAGGCCCCGCTGAGTGCGCCGGGGACCGTGTACGACCAGAACGTGAGCGCATCCGGTGGCTCGCTCACCGTGCCGCTCACCTTCCAGGGCTCGCACGACGCGTTCGCCGTCTACCTGACCCCGGCCTCCTCCGGCGGCACGGGCTTCCCGGACGGCTACCACCAACTCGTCGTCGCCGACGACAACCTGTGCCTGGACGTCTACGGCAACTCCACCGCCGCGGGCGCCGTGATCGACCAGTGGACCTGCAACGGGCAGGACAACCAGCGCTTCCTGTTCGTGCCGGCCTCCGACGGCTACGGCGAACTGCGCGCCCAGCACTCCGGCCAGGACGTGGCGGTCGCGGGCAGTTCCACGGCGGTCGGCACCCCGGACATCGTGCAGCAGGCCCCCGGCACCGCCGCCAACGCCCTCTGGCTGCCCGCGCGCCAGTCGGACGGCTCGTACACCTTCCAGAACCGCAACAGCGGCCTGTGCCTGGACGTCTACGGCGCCGGCAGCACCGCGGGACAGCAACTGGACCAGTGGCAGTGCAAGAACGCGCCGGGCACCAACCAGGACTTCATCGTCCGCTGAGGCCGCACCCGACGCGGACTCCATCGACCTGCGAAAGGAAACCACCGTGTCAGCAATCAGACGGCTGCTGCGGCGCCTGCGCGCCTCGACCGCCGTGCTCACGGGCCTTCTCCTGGCCGTCGGCGGCCTTGTCGGCGCCGTCGCCGCCCCGGCGCACGCCGCCACCTCCCTCACCATCAACGGCGCGTCCGGAGGGCGGACCTTCGACGGCGTCGGCGCGATCAGCGGAGGCGGCGGAAACAGCAGGCTCCTGATCGACTACCCCGAGCCCCAGCGCGGTCAGATCCTCGACTACCTCTTCAAACCCGGTTACGGGGCCTCGTTGCAGATCCTCAAGGCCGAGATCGGCGGGGACACCAACTCCACCTCCGGCGCCGAGCCCAGCCACCAGCACACCCGCTCCGACCTGAACTGCGACCGGGGCTACGAATGGTGGCTCATGGAGCAGGCCAAGGCCCGCAACCCGAACATCAAGCTCTACGGTTTGGCCTGGGGCGCCCCGGGGTGGATCGGCGGCGGGAACTTCTGGTCCACCGACATGGTCAACTACCTTGTCTCCTGGCTGGGTTGTGCCAAACAGCACGGCCTCGCCATCGACTACCTCGGTGGCTGGAACGAGCGCGGCTACAACGTCTCCTGGTACGAGCAACTGCGCAACGCGCTCAACTCCAACGGCTACGGCAGCGTCAAGATCGTCGCCGCCGACTCGGACTGGACCGTGGCGAACGACGTCAACTCCAACTCCGCTTTCGCCGCCGCGGTGAGCGTCATCGGCACGCACTACCCCTGCGGTTACCGCTCCTCCCAGTCCAACTGCTCGGTGCCGTCGGCCGCCACGACCTCCGGCAAGCCCCTGTGGGCCAGTGAGAACGGCTCGGACGACTACAACGGGGGAGCCCCCGCCATGGCGCGCGGCATCAACCGCGGATACATCGACGGTCGGATGACCGCGTATCTCAACTGGCCGGTGGTCGCGGCGATCACGCCGAACCTGCCGTACCCCACCATGGGCCTCGCCCTGGCCTCCCAGCCCTGGTCCGGACACTACGCGATCGGCAAGAACACCTGGGTCATGGCGCACACCAGCCAGTTCACCGCCCCGGGCTGGAAGTACCTCGACTCCTCCAGCGGCTACATCGGCGGCAACCGGAACAACGGCAGCTACGTCTCGCTGAAGTCCCCGAACGGCTCCGACTACTCCACCGTCATCGAGACGATGGACGCCGGCAGCGCCCAGACCCTGAACTTCGACGTCACCGGTGGCCTGTCCGGCGGAACCGTCCACGTCTGGTCGACCGACGTCAACTCCTCGAACCCGGACGACTACTTCGTGCACACCGCCGACGTCACCCCCTCCGGCGGAGGCTTCAGCCTGACCGTGCAGCCCCATCACCTCTACACCCTGACCACCACCACCGGGCAGGGCAAGGGCACCGCCGCAGGCCCCGCGCAGGGCGCCATGAGCCTGCCGTACGGCGACACCTTCGACGGCTACACCACCGGCACCGAAGCGAAGTACCTCATGGACTGGCAGGGCGCCTTCGAGGTGACGGCCTGTGGCGGTGGCCGCGGTGGCAAGTGCGTGCGCCAGATGAGTCCGCAGAAGCCGATCACCTGGGACGCGCTGTCCGATCCGCACGCCCTGCTCGGTGACGTGGGCTGGAGCGACTACACCGTCTCGTCGGACGTGCTGCTGGAACAGCCGGGATACGCCGAGCTGATCGGCCGTGCGAACGGCCAGGACTACAGCAGCACCGGCGGTCTGAACGCCTACCACCTGAGGGTGAGCGACACCGGTGCCTGGTCGATCCTGAACTCGGGCACCAACGGCAACGTCTCCACCCTCGCCCGTGGGACGACCACGGCGCTGGGCACCAACCGGTGGCACACCGTCGCCCTCACCTTCTCCGGAAGTACGATCAGCGCCGTCATCGACGGCTCCACGGTCGGCTCCGCCACCGACCGCACCTGGGCCGGCGGGCAGGTCGGCTACGCGACCAGCCAGGGCGAGACGGCACAGTTCGACAACCTCTCCCTCACCCCCGGAAGCGGCGGTGGAGGAGGCGGTACGACCGGTCCGATCGTCGGCGCCGCCTCCGGCCGGTGCGTGGACGTGCCCAACCAGTCGCAGACCTCCGGAACCCAGGTGGAGCTGTGGGACTGCAACGGCGGCAGCAACCAGCAGTGGACGAGCACACCCGCCGGTGAACTGCGGGTGTACGGCAACGCCTGCCTGGACGCGGCGGGCGGCGGCACCAGCCCCGGCACCAAGGTCGACATCTCGGGCTGCACCGGCGGCGGCAACCAGAAGTGGACGCTCAACGCCGACGGCACGATCACCGGCGCCCAGTCGGGCCTGTGCCTGGACGCCACCGGTGCGGGAACGGCCAACGGCACCCTGCTGGAGCTGTGGACCTGCACCGGCGCCGGCAACCAGAAGTGGACACGCGAGTGACCGGCACCGGCCGGGACCGCCACCCCGTCACCTGACCCTGAAGGACCCCCACATGACCGCCTCCCCCCGCCCGATCAGCCGACGCCGTCTGCTCGCGGCGACCGGCGCGGCCACGGCCGCCGGCCTGCTGCGGTTCGCGCCTCAGGCCGCCGCCACCGACGGCCCCGCGAGCTACACCGCCACCTGGTCCTCCGTCGACCAGCACCCCCCGGCCCCCGCCTGGTTCAAGGACGCCAAGTTCGGCATCTACTACCACTGGGGCGCCTTCAGCGTCCCCGCGTACGGCAACGAGTGGTATCCGCGCAACATGTACGTCGGCGGCTCCAACGAGAACCAGCACCACATCGCCACCTACGGCGACCCCTCGGTATGGCCGTACCAGAACTTCCTCGACGGCGCTCGCGACAAGGCGGGCAACTTCGTCCAGTTCGCCCCGAAACTGGTGTCCCAGGGCGGCAACTGGGACCCGGACGCCTGGGCCCGGCTGTTCAAGTCCGCGGGCGCGAGGTTCGCCGGCCCGGTCGCCGAACACCACGACGGCTTCTCGATGTGGAACAGCCGCGCCAACCCGTGGAACTCCGTCCAGCACGGCCCCCGACTCGACCTGGTCGCCCTGCACGCCCAGGCGATCCGCGGGCAGGGCCTGAAATTCATGGCCTCCCTCCACCACGCCTACCACTTCAACGGCTACTACGACCACGTGCCGTCCCAGTCCGACCCGGCCCTGCGCATCCTCTACGGACAGCAGGGGACGGCGGCGGAGAACAAGCTCTGGTACGACAAGCTCATCGAGGTCATCGACGGCTACCAGCCCGACCTGCTCTGGCAGGACTTCGACCTCAACCTGGTCCAGGAGTCCTACCGGCTGCAGTTCCTCGCCCACTACTACAACCAGGCGGTCGCCTGGAACAAGGACGTGGCCGCGACCTACAAGGACGGGCTCGACAACCAGGGCGAGGTCTTCGACTTCGAGCGCGGCGGCCCGGCAGGACTGCTCACCCCCTACTGGCTGACCGACGACAGCATCTCCTCCTCCAGCTGGTGCTACACGGTGGGCATCGGCTACTACTCGACGCAGGCGCTGCTGCACTCGCTGATCGACCGGGTCAGCAAGGGCGGCACCATGCTGCTGAACATCGCGCCCATGGCCGACGGCACCATCCCTTCCGGTCAGCAGTCGATCCTGCTCGCCCTGGGGGACTGGCTCGGCCGCTTCGGCGAGGCGGTCTACGGCACCCGCTCCTGGTCCAGCTACGGCGAGGGCCCCACCAAGATGGGCGGCGGCTCCTTCAGCGGACCGGTGGCCGGCAAACCGCAGGACATCCGCTTCACCCGCAGCCAGGACAACAAGGTCCTCTACGCCACCGCGCTGGGCTGGCAGGGCGCCACCATGACCGTCACCACGCTGAACTCCAACCAGATCAACCTCAGCACCCTGACCGGCGCGCAGCTCCTGAACAACGCCGCCGGCACGTACGTCAGCCTGCCCGCACCCACCCAGGACGCCTCCGGCCTGCATCTGACCATGCCCTCGACGAACCCGCCGTTCAACGCCCTCGCCTACACGGTCAAGCTCACCTTCTCCGGCGAGATCCCCGTCCTGGGCGCACCCGGCGGCTCAACGACCTGGGTGAAGATCGCCAACGTGACCAGCGGTCTGGTTCTGGACAGCGGGGGCAACGTCGCCTCCGGCTCCAACCTCAAGCAGTGGAACTACGACGGCAGCGCCAACCTGCAGTGGCAGCTGGTCGACCTCGGCAACGGCTACTACCGGATCATGAACCGCGCCAACGGCATGGCCGCCGACAGCTGGGGCAACTCCGCCAACGGCGCTCCCGCCCGGCAGGAGGCGTGGAACGGCGGCAACAACCAGCAGTGGTCGCTGACCAGCCTCGGCAACAGCCGCTACCAGATCATCAACCGCGGCACCGGCACCGCCCTCGACGGCAGCGGCAGCACGACGGTGGGCTCGACCACGGTCATGTGGACACCGAACTCCAGCACCAACAACGAGTGGACCATCACCGCCGTGTGAACCGCCCGCACCACCGAAATCCCCCCGACGCAAGAAGGAGCGCGTATGAAACGCAGACCACTTCTGATGTCCATCGCGGCCGCGATACTTCTCGTCCTGTCGGCAGCCGGCACCTCGTCCGGCAACAGCCACGCCGCCCCCCGTCCGGCCGCGGCCGCCGCCTCGGCCACCGCCGGCTGCGGCAAGGCCCCGGCGCTGACGAGCGGCACCCACACGATCCAGGCCGGCGGGCAGACCCGCAGTTACATCCTGAGGGTTCCGGCCGGCTACGACAGCAACCACCCCTACCGGCTGATCTTCGGCTTCCACTGGCGCGGCGGCACGGCCGGCGACGTCGACTCGGGCGGAACGGACGGATACAACTGGTCCTACTACGGCCTGAGGCGCCTGGCGGACGCGAACAACAGCACGATTTTCGTCGCGCCCCAGGGCAACGGCAACGGCTGGGCCAATCCCGGCGGCCAGGACGTGGCCTTCGTCGACGCCATGGTCAGCCAGATCGAAGCGGGGCTGTGCGTCGACACCACCCAGCTGTTCTCCGCGGGCTTCAGCTACGGCGGTGCGATGTCCTACGCCCTTGCCTGCGCCCGGGCGACCGTCTTCCGGGCCGTCGCGGTCTACTCCGGCGCCAACCTCAGCGGCTGCAACGGCGGCAACCAGCCCATCGCCTACATGGGACTGCACGGCCTGAGGGACAACGTGCTGCCCATCCAGTCGGGACGGGACCTGCGCGACACCTTCGTCCGGACGAACGGCTGCACCCCGCAGAACCCGCCCGAGCCGGCCTACGGCAGTCTGACGCACATCATCACCACCTACTCCGGATGCCGGTCGGGCTACCCCGTCGTGTGGGCCGCGTTCGACGGAGCCGGCCACGACCCCGGCCCGATAGACGGCTCCACCGGTGACGGCTGGCGCACGTGGACGTCTGCGGCGGTGTGGCAGTTCTTCACCCAGTTCGGCTCCAGCACACCACCGCCCCCGCCCCCGCCGTCGAGCAGCCAGGAAATCGTCGGCCAGCAGTCCGGGCGCTGCCTCGACATCAACAACTCCACCACCGCCAACGGCACCCAGGCGCAGCTGTGGGACTGCAACGGCGGCTCCAACCAGCGGTGGACCCTTACCGCCGCCAAGCAACTGATGGTCTACGGCAACAAGTGCCTGGGCGTCGGCCAGTCCGCCGGCAGCGGCACCCCGGCGGCGATCTGGGACTGCGACGGGCAGCCGGACCAGCAGTGGAACGTCAATCCCGACGGCACGATCACAGCGGCCCAGTCGGGTCTGTGCCTGGACGCCAACGGCCAGGCAACAGGCAACGGGACGAAGGTCCAGCTGTGGACCTGCACGGGCGGAGCCAACCAGCAGTGGCGCCTGCAGAACTGACAGCCCCGGGCCAGGTACGGCACATGCCGACCTGGCCCGCGGGTACATGCTCGGCGAAGTCCATGCGCTCGCAGAATTCCTCGCCGCAGGCCAACCTCCGCACCCCATACAGGCCGCCCGTCCTGCGGTCGTAAAGACCCACACGGACACCGCTGATCCGGGCACGGCGTCCGCGCCGAAGCGCTCGATCACGCCGCGCGAGCCCAACGTCAGCCCCATCGACTGTCTGCCGCCGCCTGCGTGCTGATCCGGGCCGGCAGCAGCTCCTCCGCGACGGTGATCCGTCAGCAGCGGGCGACGGCCCGCCCCTGGCGCAGCACCGAGGCTTTGAAGCCCAGTGGGGCGCCGGTGCCGAGACCTCGAACAGCCGGGCGCGCGGGCCAGTCCATCCGAAAGGCCCGGCTGTCCATGCCGACGCGAGCGTCCCCAAATGAGTACTACTCATTTCTGTTAAGAAGTGCAGATGAGTTGATATCTCGCCTGAGCGCCGGCAGGGTTGAAGTAGCTCTGAACTGCCACTTTATCTCCTCTCATCATTGGCGTGCCAAAATACACCTGCTCATTCTCTTGACCGACGCCCTCTCTAGCCCCGATAAATGCAACTCATGGGCAACGTGGCTCAGAGAGGACACCGCACATGAGACCCCTACGCCTCGCCGGACTCGCCAAGGCACTCGCGGCCGGAGTCGTCGTCTTCGCGACGGTTCTGCCGGCCCAGCCGGCGCAAGCGGCCACGACGAACTTCTACGTCGACCCGACGGGTGGCAACGACAGCAACTCCGGCACCAGCACCACCGCTGCTTTCAGGACCATCCAGGCGGCCCAGGCCGCCGTCCGCGCCGCGAACACCAACATGTCCAGCGACATCGTCGTGAACCTGCGCGGCGGCACCTACAACCTCACGAGCCCGATCACCCTGGGCACGAGCGACTCCGGCACGAACGGCCACACCGTCGTCTACCAGGCCTACAACGGCGAGACGCCCGTCATCAGCGGCGGCCGGACGATCACCGGATGGACCGCCGCCGGAAACGGCGAGTACAAGGCGTCGGTGGGCAGCCTCAACTTCCGTCAGTTGTACGTCAACGGAGTGTGCGCCACCCGAGCCCGGTACCCCGACCTCGGCTCGGACTTCCAGCTCCAGGGCAGCGACAAGACCAACAAGCTGCTGCAGGTGCTCAGTTCGCAGATCTCCAACTGGAGCAACCTCAGCCAGACCGAGATGGTCCTCGAGCTGCAGTGGGCGGAGAACTACCTGCGGCTGAAGTCGTTCACCACCGCGGGCGGCACCGCCAACGTCTCCATCCAGGATCACGAGGCCGGCATCCTCTTCCAGCGGCCCTTCCCGGTCCTGTCCAGCGGCTCCCCGCTGCACTTCGAGAACGCCCACGAGTTCCTCAACGAGCCGGGCGAGTTCTACGTCGACACGGCAGCGCAGACGGTGTACTACAAGCCGCGCTCCGGCGAGGACATGTCCACCGCCACCGTGCAGGCACCCACCCTGCCGACGCTCGTGGAAGTCAAGGGCACCAGCCTCGACGCCCCGGTCCACGACCTGCGCTTCTCCGGCATCACCTTCGCCCAGACCACCTGGATGGAAGCGACCGACAACGGTCTGCTCAACGGCCAGGGCGGCAACTTCAACCTCTCTGCCGATCCCTCCAACCACCAGTACGTCGACCGTCCGCCGGCCGGAGTCCACGTCGCGGACGCCGACCGCGTCTCCTTCACCGGGAACACCTTCACGCAGATGGGGTCCACCGCCCTCGACCTGCACCACGGCGTCCACGACAGCAGCGTGACCGGCAACGTCGTGTACGACATCTCCGGCAACGGCATCATGGTGGGCAAGTTCTCCGACCCCACGGTCGAGTACCACACCATCTACAACCCGCCCACGTCCCCGGCGGGTGAGGACGCCCGCGAGGTCGTCAAGAACGTCACCGTCAACGACAACCTGATCACACGGATCGGCGAGGACTACCTGGGCACCGCCGGCATCAACGCGGGCTTCGTCAACAGCACCACCATCAACCACAACGACATCAGCGACGCCCCGTGGGCCGGCATATCGCTGGGCTGGGGCTGGCAGTCCGCGGCCAACGCCGAGGGCAACAACAGCATCAGCTACAACCGGATCGGCAACGTCGTGAACCGGCTGTGCGACACCGCCGGCATCTACCACCTCTCCAACGACCCGGGAACCGTCATGAACGGCAACTACGTTCACGACGTGGTCCGGGGCCCGGCCGCCTGCGGGTCCGCAGTGGCGGGCCTCTACCTGGACGAGGGCTCCAACAACATGAGTCTGTCCAACAACGTGTTGTCGCACACGGACGGTTTCATCAACCAGAACGTCAACGGCGGCAATGTGACGCTGTCCGGCAACGCGACCTCGGGCACCTCGGTGATCCAGGCCTCCGGACTGGAGCCCGCCTACCAGTCCTTGGAGGCGAGGCTCAACCTTGCCTACAACAAGCCCGCGACCGCGTCCACGGTCCTGAACTCGAGTGTGGCGGCCTCCAAGGGCAACGACAACGACAGCTCCACCGGGTGGTCGCCGACCGGGACGGACACCTCGGCCTGGTGGCAGGTCGACCTCGGCCAGGCCTACCAGCTCGGCCAGTACTCCCTGACGATGCGCCAGGACATCGACCAGCCCGAGACGCGCGCCAACTTCGAGATCCGCGCCTCGAACGACCCGTCGTTCGCCACCTACACCGTGTTGGGCCGCCAGGGCGCCACGACACTGCCGATGGCCTCCACGCTGACGGGGAACATCGACGTCCGCCAGAAGTTCCGTTACGTCCGGGTCGCCAATACCGACGGCGCCTACTTCTTCTTCTCCGACTTCAGCGTGCAGCAGGCCGGCGGTGCGCTGGAGGATGCGACCGGCACGCCGAACGTCAACCCGTCGACGTACTACACCATCAAGAACGTCAACAGCGGCCAGCTGGCCGACGTCTACCAGGCCTCCACCGCCGACGGCGCGAGCGTCGTCCAGTGGCCGGCCAACGGCGGCACCAACCAGCAGTGGAACATCGTCCAGGTCAGCGGCCAGCTCTACAAGATTGTCAACAGAAACAGCGGCAAGGTCCTCGATATCAACGGCGCAACTCACTACAGAGGGACCGATCTTCGGCAGTACACCTACAACGGCGGCAACAACCAGCTCTGGTACTTCGAGCCGACCAGCGGCGGATACGGCATCCGGAACTTCGAGACCAAGCAGGTCCTGGAGGTGGGCGCCGGCTCGACGGCCAACGGTGCGGCCATCGACCAGTGGATGGCGCTGAACCAGTCTCACCAGGCGTGGACGATCCAGTGACCCGGATGACGCGATAAGGCTCAGAAGACGGCAGGACCGGAATGCATCGGCTGAGCGGCTTCCGCAAGCTGGATGGTGCAGCGAGTGACTCGTATCCCCGTTGTTGGCAACCGGTGTGGCAAAGAACCTTGATGACGTGCTCCGTCAACGTGTCCGCTTCCTGTACGAACACCACTCGGGACCCGATAAACGCCCCAGGGACATCCCGTGAGGCCACACAGAAGTACCCCAATGGGCAGAGCCGACCTGGTGACCTTGTGCTCGGCCATGAGCTGTGGCACCTGAACGCCGGCCACCGCGGACACCCTCAACGGAACCGCCGTCTCCGCACGCTCCAGGCCGTCGCCGCCGTGGGAGCTGCCGCGCCACGCCGGACCGGCCGTACCGATCTTGACCGGCTCAGCACCAACGCGGCCCCGCCCGTCGCCGGCAGCGTCGGCGGCCTCATCGGACTCGGCTTCATCCTGCCGCATGCCGGCGAGCGCATGTCCCGCCGGAGGTCCGCCCGCCGCGAATAAGGCGCTCCGGCGCCCCGGGCCCGCGCAGTCAAGACGTACCGTCGGCCTGCGACCTCCTGACGCAAGAAACGAGCGTGACCTCATGAACACCCCCACCAGCGCAGCCAGTCACCATTCCCCCCGCCGCGCTGTCATCATCGGCGGAGGCCTCACCGCTATGCTCACGGCGCACGTGCTGTCGAAGCACACCGACGTCGTCCTTGTCGAGCGTGACACGCTGCCGGAGCAGCCAGAGGACCGCAAAGGCCTTCCCCAGGCCCACCACGTGCACATCCTGTGGTCCGGCGGAGCAGAAGCCATCGACACACTCGTGCCCGACACCCTCAAAGACCTCGAAGCGGCGGGCGGCCGCCGCATACCGCTGACCACCGGTATGGTCGCTCTCAGCCCGAAGGGCTGGTTCCGACGCTGGCACGAAAGCCACTACGCCATCGCCTGCCACCGCAACCTCCTCGACTGGGTGGTCCGCCGCCGAGTCCTCGGCGCCGAGAACAGCGCCGTCACGGTCCTGCAGAACACCACCGTGCTCGGCCTCACCGGCAACGCGGACACGGTCACCGGTGTCGAGATCAGCCGGGCGGGCGGCGAGACGGAGACGCTCTCGGCCGACCTGGTCATCGACGCGAGCGGCAAGGGCTCCCAAGCGCCCGCCTGGCTCAGGACCCTCGGGGCGCCCGAACCCATGTCACGTGAAGTCGATTCCGGGCTCGTCTACGCCAGCCGCCTCTACCAAGCTCCGTCCGGTCTCCCCGAGTCCTGGCCCGTCATCAATGTGCAGGCCGACCCGCGCGGACGCGGTCCCGGTCAGGCTGGCGTCATCGTGCCCATCGAAGACGGACGCTGGCTCGTCACCCTCTCCGGCACCCGCGGCGGACAACCCACCGGCGACGAGGACGCCTTCGTCGACTTCGCCCTCGGCCTGCGCCACCCCATCGTCGGCGAACTGATCAAAAAGGCGAACCCGCTCGGCCCGGTCCGCGTCACCCGCATGACAGCCAACCGGCGACGCTTCTACGAAAAGACAGCCCTGCCCGAGAACTTCCTCGTGCTCGGCGACGCGGTAGCCGCCTACAACCCGACGTACGGCCACGGCATGTCAGTGGCGGCCCAGAGCGCGCAGGCACTGGACAACATGATCCGGCGTCACGGCTGGCTCACCCCCGGTCTGACCAAGCGCGCACAGAAGGCGGTCGCCCAGCGCGTCAACGTCGCCTGGACATTCGCGACAGGCACGGACGTCTTCTATCCGGGCGCGACCGATCGCGGCCCCACAGCAAGCGAGCGAGCGGCCGCACGTTTCGTGGACCGCCTCACCCTCACCGCCACCGGATCCGGCCGCATGGCCCGAGACCTCACCGACGTGATGACCCTCGAGAAAGGCCCGGAACGACTGTTCAGCCCGCGCACCCTCATCGCAGCCGTACGGGGGCCCTTGAAGCCTCCACTCACCGCCCCGCCGCTGAGTCCCGAGGAGCGCCAGGCCATCGACTCCGCCTGACCAAGACCGTTCCTGTCGCACTGGGCATACCGGCAGGGCCCCGTACGGGGTGATGTGCGGGGCACCCCGCGGCGCCTCCTCGCAGTCCGGCGCACGCAAGACACCTCCCGCCGGGCCGCGGCGGCCGCCGTCATTGCTCACGGGGTTGCGCGAACGCCTTCGTGTTCGACGCCCAGCTGCTCGATGGCCGAGGCCATGTGCGCGTGCAGGACCTCCAGTGCTGCCGCCGCGTCCGCGCGGGCGATCGCGTCGGCGATGGGGGAGTGGGAGGTCGCGGCCATGGCCACGTCACGCCGCTCGCCGGCAGCGCTCATGATCACCGCGCGCATCGGTCCCTCGAGCTGTCGCCAGGTCTCGAGGAGGATCGAGTTGCCGGAGAGCTCACACAGAAGATGGTGAAAGCCGAGGTCGGCTTCGACCTTCACGGTCAGGTCCGCCCCTGACGCGAACGCGTCGTGGAGCTTCTCCAGGGCCCCTCGCAGCGCTTCGGCTGCCTCCTGTCGGTGCGGTGACGCGATGATCTGTGCCACTGCGAGTCCCTCCAGAGCTTCGCGGACCTGGAAGAGCTCGCGGACCTCTGTCGGCGTCAGCTGGGACACGCGCAGCATGCCGCGCGCCCCCGCGGTGACGAGCCCCTCCTGCTGGAGGTGGCGCAGGGCCTCCCGGCCCTGCCGGATGAGTTCCTCGCCGTGGGCGCCCCGCCGACGCTCCACGACCGCTACGGCCTGTCCGCCGCGGTGATCAAGGAACGCGTCCGCCGTGAACTGTGAGGCCCGCCCGAGGGCCCGCGCACGGCACTCGCCTCCCTTCTCCTTCTCACCCTCAGGAGCACCGCATGACCCGCCAGCACACGGTCCGCACCGCCCGTGTCACCGGCGCGGGCTCCCGACGCGGCATCGGGCGCGCCACCGCGCACGCCCCGGCAGCCGCCGGACACCACATCGTCGTCCTCGACCACGAGCACCGAGGACAGGCACCGCCGACCACGATCACGTCCCACTCCGAGCGATCCGGACCCACCGCTGCTGTCCTGGGAACCATCCGTTCGTCCTTCCGCCGAGAAGGGCCGACCGCCGGGCGGGTGAGGTGTCAGAGATCCAGGACGACGTCCTGCGCGGGTCTGCTGCAGCAGATGAGGATGTTCCCGTCGCCCGGCGGCTCGACCGGCTCCGGGGAGTAGTCCACGGTCCCGGACATCATGGCGAGCTCACACGTGTGGCAGACGCCCGTGCGGCACGACCACTGGACCGGGACGTCGCATGCTTCCGCGAGTTCCAGCAGGGAGTTCTGGTCGTCGTTCCACGGGACGGTCAGTCCGCTGCGGGCGAAGGAGACGGAGGGACCGGTGCCCGGGGCGCCGTCCGGCCGGTGCGGCGCCCTCGCCACGGGCGGGGACTTGATCCCCGGAGTGAGGGAGGGGCCGCCGCTGAAGTTCTCGGTGTGCACGCGGGAGGGCCGCAGGCCGGCCCTGACCAGTGCGTCGGTCATGCCGTCCATGAAGGCCGCCGGCCCGCAGACGTAGGCGTCGGCATCGGTGGGCAGGCCCAGAGAGAGGATCCGCTCGGCGGAGATGCGGCCTGCTTCCGCGTAGTCCTTGCCGCGCTCGTCGGCGGGATCGGGCCTGCTGTAGTAGACGACCGACCGTGCGTCGGCCAGGAGTGCCACCAGGTCACGCACCTCCTGGGCGAAGGGATGCTCACGGCCGTTGCGGGCGGCATGCAGCCACCACACCTGCCTGCGGGAGGAGGTGTCCGCCAGTGAGTGCAGCATGGCCAGTACAGGGGTCGCCCCGATGCCGGCGGACACCAGCACGACCGGAGTGTCACCACCGGCGAGGCAGAAGGTGCCGCGCGGTGCGGCGAACTCCAGGCTGTCGCCCGCCCGCACGTGCGTACGCATGTAGGTGCTCGCCAGGCCGTGCGGTTCCACCTTCACACTGATCCGGTACGTACCCGTGCCGGGTACGCCCGACAGCGAGTAGCTGCGGATCAGGGAAGTGCCGTCCTCGGCCGTGCGCATCCTCACGGTCAGGAACTGTCCCGGCAGCGCGGCGGGCAGGGCGGAGCCGTCGGCCGCGGCCAGACGCAGGGAGATCACGTCGTCGCTCTCGGGGCGGACGTCCGTGACCGTCAGAGGGCGGAAGCCGCGCCATGCCGGGGGCGGGACGCCTGCCGCGGCGGTGAGGCCGGCGCTGCCGGACGACGTGGTCGCGCCCTGGTCGGCCTGTTCGAGCAGGGCGCGCATCGAGCCCTGCCAGCCGGGACTGAGAGCGGGTATGCGCAGGGCTCGGCGCACCTGCTCGGGGGTGTGACCGGAGAGGTAGAGGACGGAGTCGATCTCCTCGACGGTCATGGCTTCCGGACCGGTGGAGACCTTGACGATCTGCTGCCCGGCCTCCACCTCGCCCTCTTCGATGACACGCAGATAGAAGCCGGGGCGATGGTGGGCCACCAGCAGCGCCGCCATGCGCGGCTCCCTCAGGCGCATGCCGACCCGGTAGCAGGTCACCCGGGGCTGCGAGACCTCCAGAAGGGCTTCGCCGACCCGGTACCGGTCGCCGATGCACACCTCGTCGTCGGGGAGCCCGTCGACCGTGAAGTTCTCCCCGAAGCTGCCCGGCGTCAGGTCGTCCCGGCCCAGTTTCTCGGACCAGAAGCGATAGGAGTCGAGTTGGTAGACCAGCACCGCCCGCATTTCCCCGCCGTGTCCGCCCAGGTCACCCTGACCGTCACCGTCGATGTTCAGCCGCCGCACCATCCTCGGCCCCGACACGGGCTGCTTGTGCACCCCGGTGTACACGGTCCTGCCGTGCCAGGACACGTCCTTCGGCATCCCCACGTTGACGGAGATCAAGGTGGCCACCGCTCGCCCTCCTCGTCCATCCTCAGCCGGTCACACGGCCGAGGAATCCGTGGATCCAACCGCTGGTTGGGTCCAAGTGCGTTTCCCGGGCGAAATGACCGGCCGGGAGCAGATGGACTTCGGCAGCGGGCAGATCGTGCCAGTTGTCCGGACTGACCAGGCTCGCGTCCCCGGCTCCGTGCTCGTACTGCCGGCGCGTGGTCCCGGGGCTGAACCTCGCCCGCGCGCCGGGTTCGGTGTCGGGACCGGGTGATGTCGCGTACGAGCACGTACGAGAACAGATCGTCCCAGAAGGGTTCGGCGAAGCCCTGGGGGCCCACGCAGAAGCGGAACGGTCGGGGCTTCCGCGGTCCGGTGATGCGTGGGGAGCACGACGGCCTCCGGTGGTCACCCCGAGCGACGATGTTCTCTGCTCCACCGCCCGAATTGTCCGATTTCACACTAGACCCGGCCGCCGACGAGAGCCACCTCCGCGCTGGCGGTCGTCCTGGACGGGGCGCAGCCTGGAATGAACGGGACGCATTGCCGCCGACGAGTCGACGGCGAACACACGGTCATGCTCGGGCGGTTCATGCGCCTGGCCAAGAGCACCGGCCGAACCTACGACATGCCTGGCGCCAAGCAATGGCGGGTTCGGCCCCCCTCACCAGAGCGCTGTGCTGGCCCCCACGCCGCCGACGCGGTGCCGTCCACAGCCTCCCGGCTACCGCCCCAGCGGGTCGCGACGACCGCGATGGGCGGCATGGGCCGCTCCTACGACGGTGCCTACGCCCAGCACGTGACCGTCCCCGCCGGGCAGGGGCATCCCGTTCGAGACCGGCCCGCCGAACGCCGGAACCGACCGAAGCGACCCTGCCGCACTCCGAGGAGGAACCCGCCCGCCACTCGCCGACCGCCTGCGCCCCCACACGGCTGGAGGTCGCGCCACACCGAGGACGGGTTCGGCTATCCCCCGGTCCGTGGGGTGAGGGTGGCTCGACGGGAGCGGTGAAGGAGGGGAGGCGAAGACGAAGGCGGATGAGGTTGCCGACCGTGGGCAGCGGAGAAAGCCGCTGATGCCGAAGCAGCCGGAGTAATCGGGCATGTGAGCCAAGGGTGACGGCCCCCCGTTTGGCCGGTCAGGGCCTTTCCGCGCCGTCAGACTCCTAGAAGGAAAAGCTCAGTTGGGGCGTGCGTATGGGTGAGACGGGGCTGGGTGTGACGGAGCGTGGCGTCCATCGCCCACGCGCGGCGACGGGGGACCGGCCGGGTGGGCGACAGTACGGCGACGAGCAGCGGCGGGACGACGGGCCGACGCGTCCGGTGCCGCGGCACGTAGCCTGCGTGATGGACGGCAACGGCCGCTGGGCGCAACGGCGTTCGCTTCCACGAACGGCGGGCCATCGGGCTGCGGAGACCACCGTCATCGACATCATCGAGGCGGCACGGGCGGCCGGAGTCGAGTGGCTCAGCCTGTACGCCTTCTCCACCGAGAACTGGAACCGTCCCGGTACCGAGGTCGACTACCTGATGCGTTTGGTCCGCCGGGTGGTGCGCAAGCACGCGCCGCTGCTGCTCGCCCGTGGCATCCGCTGCCGCTTCCTCGGTGCCGCAGACCCGCGCATCCCCCGTGAACTGGCCCAGGACTTCGACGATCTGGCGACGCTGACCGCCGACAACCGGGGGATGACGCTCACCGTCGCCTTCGACCACGGCGGACGCCGGGACATCGTCGAGGCCGCCAGGTCGCTGATTCGCAGCGGGACACCCGCCGATGACGTGACGGAGCGGCTCTTCGCGAGCCACTTGCCCTTCCCCGACACCCCCGACGTCGACCTCGTCATCCGCACCTCCGGCGAGCAGCGCATCTCCAACTTCATGCTCTGGCAGGTCGCCTACGCCGAATGGGTCTTTCCCGAGGTGCTCTGGCCGGACTTCCGGGCCCCTGACTTCCTCGCCTGCCTGCACAGCTACCGGCGCCGTGACCGCCGCTTCGGCGGCGTGCCGCCCCAGACGAACGGAGACCCGTCATGACGACCGGAACCACGGGAACGGCCGACGAAGCACCCCTGTTCGGCCCGGAATCGCAGTTCCGCGCCTTTTTCGACGACCCACGCTGGGCGCTGGCCATGATCCGCGCCACCGTGCTGGAGGCCGCCCACCCGCAGATCGGCGCCGCCCTCGCCGACAACTCCACCTTCGTCGCCCACCCCTGGCGTCGGCTGCGCAACACCTTCCTCAGCATGCGGCGCATGTTCGACGGCGACCCAGCCGTACGAGAACGGGAGGCCGCCCGACTCAACAGGCTGCACGCCCGCATGAGCGGCTCCGACTCCCGCGGCCGCGCCTACGACGCCATGGACCGCGCGACCCGCGCCTGGGTGGTCGCCACCCTCTACGAGAGCGCCGTCACCATGTGCCGACTGAGCGGTCAGCCGCTCGGCCAGGACACCATGGAGCGCATGTACGCCGAGTACCGCGCGTTCCTCGCCGCGCTCGACGGCGATGCCGGAGAACTCCCCGAGGACCTGAACGACTTCTGGCGGTACTTCGACAAGGTTGTCGAGGACGAGCTGGAGAACACCGAGGCGGCCCGCATCATCCTCTACCGGCTCTTCGACCACCTGCCCGCCCCGGCACTGCTGGACGGCGTGCCGACACTGTGGGCGGCCGGCCGGGCCGTCGTCGGTCCGCTTCTCGGCGCGATCACCGTCGCCTCGCTTCCCGAGCCCTACCGGCGCAGGGCCGGCCTGCCCGAGATGCCCGGCGCCCCGACCCTCATGCAGGGTGCCTACCTCGCCGCCGGGCTCACCCGTTTCCTGCCCGAGGGCTGGATCAATGCCGAAACCATCATCGAGACCCTCTCCCTCTCGCCCGACAGCGACGACCCCCGTGCCCGGACCGTGACCGCGCTGCGCGCCCGCATGAGGCGGGCATCGGCCCTTCTCCGCCTCCTCACGCCACGCAGCGGTGACATCGGCCCCGACCCTGACCCGGCTACCTCGTCGACCACGGGAGAGGGCCGGCGCTCGGCGGAGGAGTTCTTCCGTCAGGTGCTGGACCAGACCGGCGACGGCCACCTCGACTGGCCTGACCTCGCCGCCATGGCACGCGAACTGGCCACCCGCCTTGACCTGGACGAACCCGAGGAGACCCGGCTCTACGACGCCTTCGCCGCCTGGTGGCGCGAGCTCCAGGCCGCCCTCGACACGGACGGCGACGGCCGTGTCAGCGCCGACGAGTACGCCGCCGCCGTACCCTCTCTCGCCGGTCCCGCGCTCATCCGCGTCGCCGAGGTGCTCTTCGACGCCGCCGACAAGGACGGCAGCGGGACGATCAACGCGGACGAACACCGGGCGCTCTTCCGCACCGCCTTCCACCGTGACCTCACCCTCACCGACAGCACCTACGGCCGCAGCGCCTTCGTCGGCGACTTCCTTTCCTTCATGTCCGGCCGCCGCAGGAACACCGCGTACGACCCCCTTCTCGCCGACGCCTGACGCACTCGTGCCTCTGGCAGCGTCGGCAGCCAGGCGACGTGGCAGAACAGCAGTTCCGGCCTGGTGGGTGCGTCGGGCGGCGTCAGTTGCTGACATCCACGGCGAGCACGACGCGCCCGTCGGCGGCGCGCGGCAGTGGCGTGCAGGCAAGCAGCCTGCGCAGGTGGCGCGGCTCGAGCCGACCGTGACCGACCGCGCCGCGTCGGTCAGCTCGAAGAGAGCATCCGTGCGGGGCTGGAGGCAGTCGTAGAACCGGACACGAAAGTGGGACAAGACGCCCAACGCGGCGTCAGCGCACTGTTCAGCGGTGAAGCCCTCCATCAAGGGGTCAGGTGAACGGGCCAGGTCAAACGCCAGACTCAGTTGGCGAGTTCGGTTTGGCGAAGGCCGCGGAACACCGCCGGGGTCGCCCACCCGCGCAACGTGGCGTGAATCGCCGACCGGAATGCGGCCTCGGCCGTGGCGGCGTCGAGGGCCCCGGCCAGTTCGAGAGTCACCAGCCCGTGCAGGGTGACCCAGAGCGACAAGGCGATCGACGTTGCCTCGCCGACGAGAACGGACGCCGCCAATGCGCGATCGACCGCCGCGCGGAGCGGACGGATCGGGTCACTGGCACCGACCTCCCCCGACGGGTCGAAGGACTGCACGCCACCGAACAGCACCGTGTACAGGTGGCTGTGTCCGCGTCCCCAACGACGGTAGGCGACGGCCAGCGCATAGAGGTCGGCGAGAGGATCCGCGGAGGTCTTCGCCGCCGACAGGTCTTGGAACAGGCTGGCGACGACTCTGTTGCGCACCGCACCGATCAGCCCGTCCTTACCGCCGAACAGCGAGTACACCGCCGTCGTCGACGCCTCGGCAGCAGCGGCCACGGCGCGGACCGTGAGCGACTCCCGCGGACGGGTGGCAAGCATCTCGGTCGCGCCCCGGGCACGTCAGTGGGTCGGTCGCCGTAGTGGCCGGCCGGCGGACCGAGTGGCCCTCGCCCTCGTGGCCGTCCACGCCGCCTGCCTCGCGCGATCCGCCGCCTCCAAGTCGACGACCTCGACGTCGGCAACGGCCGACTGCTCGTCGACTGCCGCGTCCTACCCCTGGACGAGCTGACGCTCCCGCTCCGCACCTCGTTGGCATTGGTCCGGGCACCGGACCCGGACACGGCACGCGCCATCCTGACCCCGGACCGGTACGCCGACATCGAGCTGCACAATTGGCAGTTCGACGGGCGACCGTCATCACCCCATGACCCGAACCCACGGATACAGCGGTCTGACGCACACCAGTGCACCCGTGGGACACCTATGCCGTTCTGCCGGCGGCAGAACATCGGCCCGACCGGGCTCGACGATCACTACAGTCCAGACTTGTGGCGACGATTACGACGCGTACGGTGGAGTACCCGGCCGACGGTTTGACGATGATCGGGCACATCGCGCTCCCGGCCGGTGTCGACCGCCGGCCCGCAGTACTGCTCGGGCCGGAGGGCATGGGGCTCAGCGACGTCGAGCGCCGCCGGGCCGATGCTCTCGCCGAACTGGGGTATGTAGCGCTGGCCTTCGACCTTCACGGCGGGCGCTACGTGGGTGCCCCAGAGGAGATGCTGGCCCGTTGCATGCCACTGCTCGCTGATCCCGACCGGATGCGGCACATCGGCCACGCGGCACTCGATGAGTTGCGCACCGAACCCCGGACAGACCCCGACCGGATCGCCGCCATCGGCTACGGCACCGGGGGCGCCATCGCACTGGAGCTCGGGCGAGCCGGGGTCAACCTGCGCGCGATCGGCACAGTCAACGCAACCACCACGGGCCGACCGGGCGAGGCAGCGCGCATCCGCTGCCCGGTGTGGGCCGGGGTCGGATCGGAAGACCCGATCATGCCGCCTGCTCAACGAAACGCGTTCACCGCCGAGATGCAGGCCGCGGGCGTCGACTGGCGCCTCGCGGTCTATGGCGGCGCCTTGCACGCCTTCCACCACCCGCCGGTCGACCACCCCGTGGTCCCCGGCGTCGGCTACCACCCGCAGCACGCGCAGCGAGCCTGGCGCGACGTCATCGACCTGCTCGCAGAGTGCCTGCCGGTGACGGAGGACCGGGCGGCATGACCCGGACAAACATGCCGGCGCCAGGACAGGCCGGCGCCGGGCACTTACAGGCGGCGTCACTGTGTT
The DNA here is from genome assembly GCF_055562175.1 of Streptomyces sp. NPDC020958. Lineage (NCBI taxonomy): Bacteria > Bacillati > Actinomycetota > Actinomycetes > Kitasatosporales > Streptomycetaceae > Streptomyces > Streptomyces sp. NPDC020958. The sequence continues at coordinate 38,025 of NZ_JBVHFU010000027.1, forward strand.
GACCACGCGTAAAGCCGCATCAAGACCTACTCATTGCCCCCTTGCGTGGCTCTGACGCTGGGGGCGCCGTTGTGATCGCGGACGCCGTCCGGATGACGAAGGCGGCCAGGGCGACGGTGTAGCCGTCGGCGATCCAGGTGAGCGAGCTGTTGGTCGCCGACAGGTCGATGGCCAGGTCGGGGAGGGCGAGGTTGAGCGCGGAGACGGAGGCGACGGCCAGGACCAGTGACAGGCACATGGCGAAGAGGACTCCGCGGTGGCCGGCGCGACCGGGGGCCGGGACATGAGGAACCTGTCTCAGTCGGTGCCGGGCTGGACGAGCTTGAAGACAAGACGCGCGGCGGTGCGCTGGGCATCCCGGCGCAGGCGCACCGGGGCCGGGCGGGCTGGGCGCGCATTCCATCGGTGTCTGGGAGCCGGGGACCAGCCCCGCGGAGCCGGCGTTGTCCGCGACGGTGTCGACCAGGGTGATCCGCCAGTCGCGGATACGGCTGTCGACTATCTGCATGCGGGAGCGACCGCCTCGGTGGCGGCCAGTACGTCCTCGGTGGTCACCCCGAGGCCGCGCAGCGGCCGGGCGAGGCGGAAGCAGATCTCCGGTTCGACGCGCGGGGCGCAGTAGCGGGTGGCGCGTACGGTGTCGCCGTCGCGGTGGACCATGTCCTCCAACAGGTGCCCGAAGTCCGGCTCGTGCATGCCGAGCAGTTGCTGCATCGGAGCGGAGGTCAGGCCCACCTTGTGGCCGATCGCCGTCGCCTCGGCGGCCGGCTGTCCGGACTCGGCGCAGTCCGGAGCCCCTGCCGAACCCGGAACGGGCGTCGAGTTCCACTCGGGCGAATGTCGTGAGCATGATCGAGTCGCGCCCGTGCCGATGCCGTCTGCTCGGCGCGGCGCCGGCCCGGGGAGGGCGGCTCTCCTGTCCGTGTCAGCGGTCGAGGTGCGCCCGAAGGAGGTTGGGTTCCTTGTTCGTGAGGTAGGCGGCGCTCGGGACGTACACCGTGTTGCCGTGGACCGCGACGGAGGTGGGGGTCTGCAGGCCGTCGGCCGCGGTGAGGACGGCGGTGTGGGTGCCGTCGGGGCGGACGAGGTCGACCTGGTTGTCGTCGCGGGCGGCGAGCAGGGTGTCGCCACGGCCGGTGAAGGCGAAGTCGTCGATCGACGGCATTCCGGTGGCCCGGACCTGGATCTTGCCGGCAGTGCCCCGTGCGGTGAGCGGGATGCGCAGTACGGTGCCCTTGTCGAGGTTGGTGGCCCAGACGGCGCCATTGTGCAGCTTCAGTCCGTTGGCGCCGGCGAAGGTGCTGGGCTTCAGCGCGTCGCCCTCGGCCCATACCGTGGCCTTGCCGCCGCGCGCGGGGACGCGGTAGATGACGCCGTGCACGGAATCGGTGACGTAGAGACGGCCGGTGCGCCGGTCGAGGGCCAGGCCGTTGGGCAGGCCGTCGGCGGGTAGGGCGGCGATGCGGTGCGGGCGGCCGCCGGGACGTATGGCCCAGATGCCGGTGAGGTCGTCGGTGCCGGTGGCGTAGGTGACGTAGAGGGTGCCGTCGTGCGCGCGGGCGATGCCGCCGGCGAACGCCTTGCCGAGGTTGGGGGTGTTGGCCTTGGCGGGAGCCGGGAGGGTGGCCAGCACGCGGATCCGTCCGGACGGGGTGACACGGACGATCTGCCGGGCGAAGGAGAACGTCAGGTAGGCGGATCCGTCCCCGCCCAGGGTGATGTTCTCGGGCTGCTGCCCGGCGGACATTGTGAAGTGGGCCGCGATGTGGGGCTTGGAGAGCGGCTCGGTGGCAGCGGTGGCGGTCGCCGTGGTGGCCAGCAGGGCCGCTGAGGTCGCGAGGAGGGTGAGCAGGGTGCGGCGGGGCATGGGGTGGTTCTCCTGGTGCGAGGGGGATGGTGGATGCGTCGTCGGCCCGCGTCGCGGTCGATGACAGGGGGGCGGTGTGGTGGTGGGAGTGTCGGCTCAGGGGGCGACGAAATCTTGATCGTGCTCGCCCAGCCGTGGCCGCCTTCCCGGAGCTGCAGGGCCATGTGCAGCAGTTGGAAGCCCTCCAGTTCGCGCGCGTGCTTGAGCGCGCCGACGCCGACCGGGTTGAGCCCGCCGGAGGTGGCGAGTTCGGCGACCCGCTTACGGGCGGCCTCGTCGTCGCCGGCGATGAAGGCGTCGAGCGGTGTGCCGTCCACCTGTCCGGCCACCGGCGTCGTGGCGAACGTGGTTGTTGGTTCCTTTCGTACGGCGACCGGCCCCCGGCGTCGGGCACGGCGGCCGTGTCCTCTTGCGGAGCGGTCCTGTCGAGTCGTCACCTGACGGGAACGCGCACCACGTCGAAGGGAAGCTGCGGGTCGGCTATCTAAAACTGGAAGTTGACGATCAGCAGATCGTGGCCGTCGAAGGACGCCGTGGACGGGCTGCGCATGCCGTGGTCGTGGACGGTGTGCACGAGCCTGGCCCGGGTGAAGTCGTCGCTCAGCTTCAGGACACTGATCTGTCCTTCGGGGTGGTCCTGCTCGGTGACGGCGTAGAGAGTGTCGCCGTCCAGCAGCATGCCGTCCCCGGAGACGCCCTTCGCGCCGCAGAGGTCGATCGGGACGACCGTCCGGGTGCGGGTGTCGATGCGGTAGAAGGCGTACTCGTTGTAGTCGGAGAGCAGGACGTAGCGGCCGTTCTCGGTGACGACCAGGCCGTTGAGTAGGGCGTGCCGTGCTGGCGGGCGATGCCCTCGGGGTGGGTCTTGCTGCCGTGGATCGTGTAGCTGGTGGGCAGTGCAGCGCGGGGGTGGACCGCGGTGACGGCCGACGTCCCGGCCGGGTCGGCGGTGGCGAGGGCCGGGGCGGCCGTGCCCAGGACGAGGAGCGAGGCCGGCGCGAGGGCTGCGGGGTGCGGGTGACGTAGACCGGCTGAGGACATGACAGGTCTTCCTGTGGGGCGTGAGTCCGGGACGGGAACGAGAGGGGCCGGGTCAGCGGTCGGCGGGGAACAGCGACCGGTTGGCGATGTCGATGATGAACGGGCCGACGTGAGAGGGATAGCGGTCCACGATCGCCTGCTTGTACGCGTCGCCGTCGTCGCCGAGCAGCTCGCGGGCGTCGGCGAGGTAGCGGCGGACGTCCTCGTACACCTCCGGGCCGGTGGGGGCGCCGTGGCCGGCGAGGATCGTGTCGTAGCCGCTGTCGGAGGCCAGTGCCTCCACGGCCTGCTGCCAGCCGGTGATGTCGTTGTTGCCCAGGTAGAGGTGGACGTCGTTGTAGACGAGGTCCTGGGCGATCAGGACGCGCTGTTCGGGCAGCTTGATGAGGAGTTCGTCGGCGGCCTCTCCGCCGGAGACGGCCTCGAAGACGAACGGGACGCCGTCGATGACCTCGGTGCCCGGGGTGAGCTCCACTGACGGGGTGAAGTCGGTGACCGGGATGACCAGGCCGGTGGGCAGCCGGCTCTCGCCCCGCGCGACGATCTGCTCGCGGACTTCCGCCAGCGCGTGGACCGGGACGCCGAAGCGGGCGGCGCCGTTGTAATGGTCCGGGTGCGCATGGGTGACGACGAGCCGGTCCAGCGGCTTGCCGAGTCCCTTGGCGTAGCCGACGGCCTCGTCGGCGTAGGCGGGCAGCAACTGGGCGTCGATCGCGACGACGCGGGCCGGGGTCTCGATCAGCTGCGTGGTGGTGTGGAAGGTGTCGGCCGGGGACATGTAGCTGTGGATGCGGACCGCGCCCTTGTCGAGGACCGTGACCGTGCCGTTCATAGGGGTTCTCCTTGCGGTGAGGGCGGCCTTGCCCCGCCTTGACGCCCTCTACTCTCGTCGTGAAACCGCAGGCAAGCGAGATACGCTGGAGACCCGGCATGGTAAATCGAGGACATCCGGGAGACCGTGATGCTGTCCGCAGATCTTGACGAGAGTGATCCCTCCGTGGGCGCTGCCATCCTGAGGCTCGGCTTCAACCCGCCCGAGGAACGGGTCCCCGGCTTCGAGATCATCGACCTGGCCACCCTGCACCAGCGTCGCCGGCGCCGCGGCAGACCGGCCGACCTGGTGCACCGGGTCGACTTCCACACCCTCACCCTCATGACCGAGGGCAGCGGCGAACACGCCGTCGACTTCGTCACCTACCCCTGCCGACCCGGCACCCTGCTGTGGGTCCGCCCCGGCCAGGTGCAGCGCTTCGTACGACCGGGCACGGCAAACGGCACCCATCTGCTGTTCACACCGGCCTTCCCGCCTTACTCCAGCAGCGCCGACCGGCTCGTCAAGGAGTGGTACGGGCCCGCGTGCTGGCAGCTGGGTGCCAGCCCCCAGTACGCCGTGCTGTCCACGCTGCTGGGCCAGCTGCGGGCCGAGTACGACCGCCCACCGGGGGCCGCGTCGGCGGAGATCCTCCAACTCCTGCTGGCCACCGTGCTGTTGCAGATCGACCGACTGCCCCACCCCGACGGCGGCGGCAACCCGCACGCCGGCGGAGAGGTCTACGCCCGCTTCCGCACCGAACTGGAACGCTCCTACGCCACCACCCGCCGCGCCGCCGACTACGCCCACCGCCTCGGCTACACCGTCAAAACCCTGACCCGCGCCTGCACGGCCGCCACCGGACAGCCCGTCAAAAACGTCATCGACGGCCGCGTCGCCCTGGAGGCCAGGCGGCTGCTCGCCCACACGGACGAGCCGGTGGCGACCATCGCCCGCCGCCTCGGCTTCCCCGAACCCACCAACTTCAGCAAGTTCTTCACCCGCCACACCGGCGTGACGCCGGGAGACTTCCGTCAGGCCCACCAGGGCCAGCAGTGGACTTGAGGCGGCTCCGGATGCGACGTCTCCACCGACGAGCCCGTCGGGTGCGGCCGGTCAACCGGGCGGCCGTGATCGGCCCGATGCCCGGGGTGTACGTCAGCGCGCCGCCCGATGCCTCCACAAGTCTCCGCATCCCGCATCGGGGCAGCATTGCCCGTGAGCTGCTTGGTCACACCGGCGCCGTCCTCTCCGGGTTGCCGTAGTAGGCGTCGAGGCCGTGCTCGCGGGGGTAATGACGGTCCAGCAGATGTCTGGAAGGCGAGCCCGCCAGGTCGCTCCGGGTGTCCGTTTCGGGCCCAGTCGGTGACGGACACGCTCACTGGCTGCGCCCTTCCTTCAGCGTGCCGGCGTTCCGGAAAAGGGGTCGAGAGCCGCAGGGCCGACAACAACGTGCGCCGGGCAAGCGGGTGGGTGTAGCGCCCGTCTGCGCCGAGAAGTCGGAGCGGGCCGTCGGCCGTGCACATCACCGCAGGTAGCAGCGACTCGTTCGGCGATGGGCAGGGTCGGCCATGGGGGCACGCGGTGTGGCCCGGGTTCACGCGCGGTTGATCGCACCCGTGGGTTCGAGGTCCAGGCCCGGCCCGCTCGTCGTTCCGAATGTGTTCCAGGCTCTTGACGGCCACCTTATGACTGCGTAGACATGGCTGCGCAGTCAGACGGAAAAACCCTCTGTCGAAGGCAGTGCGGCCACTGGGAGACATCATGACGCGAACGCAAGGACGGGCCGGAAGTTCCGGCCCGCCCAGGAGCGTGGACGTGGCGCGACTGGCCGGTGTGTCGCAGAAGACGGTGTCCAGGGTCTTCAACAACGAGGCCTACGTCTCCGCCGAGGCGCGCAGGCGCGTTCTCGAAGCGGCTGAGGAACTTGGCTACCGGCTGAACCCGCAGCCCGCGCCCTGGCCTCCGGTCGGACCCGGTCGATCGGCGTGGTGACGCTCGGTACGGCTCTGTACGGACCCGCGTCACTGCTGATCGGCATCGAGCGGGCCACCCGGGGCACGGGCTACGCCCTCCGCGTGGTCACCACCCTGGAAGGCGATCCCGGCGGCATCTCCGCAGCCGTGGACTCCCTCCTCGAGCAGGGAGTCGACGGAACCGTAGTGACCGGCTCGCTGATCTCGGTCGTCCCCCTCGTCGTGGCCTTCCTGATGCTCCAGCGGTACTGGCAGAGCGGTCTGTCCGCCGGCGGCGTCAAGCAGTAACCCCCTCACTCTCCCTCGGAGGTTCCTTCATGGCGGTCCTGCCCGCCCGTGTCCTGTTCGGTGCCGCGTACTACCACGAGTACACGCCCGCCTACGGCGGCATACGGCCCGACGAACAGCTCAAGGCCGACCTCGACCTCATGGCCGAGGCGCACTTCACCGTCATCCGGGTCGGTGAGTCGGTCTGGTCGACCTGGGAGCCCAGCAACGGCAGCTTCGATTTGGACTGGCTCCAGCCGGTGCTCGACGGCGCCCACGAACGCGGCATCTCCGTCATCCTCGGCACCCCGACATATGCGGCACCGCCGTGGCTGGCCCGCCAGTACCCGGAGATCGCCGGCGAGAAGGCCACCGGACGGCGCCTCGGCTGGGGTGCCCGGCAGGAGGTCGACTTCACCCACCCGGCGTTCCGGTTCCACGCCGAGCGGGTGATCCGGAAGATCGTCGCCCGGTACGCCGACCATCCGGCGGTCATCGGGTGGCAGGTGGACAACGAACCGGGCCTGCACCTGCTGCACAACCACGGCGTCTTCCAGCGCTTCGTCGACCACCTGCGCGCCAAGTACGGGGACGTGGAGACCCTCAACCGTGAATGGGGCCTGGTCTACTGGTCGCACCGGCTGTCCGACTGGGCCGACCTGTGGACCCCGGACGGCAACGAGCAGCCCCACTACGACGTCGCCTGGCGGCAGTTCCAGGCCGACCAGGTCACCGAGTTCATCGGCTGGCAGGCCGACATCGTCCGGGAGTACGCCCTCCCCGGGCAGTTCGTCACCACCTGCATCTCCTACACCCGGAGCGGGGTGGAGGACGACCAGCTGTCGGACCGCCTCGACATCGCCTCCGGCAACCCGTACTACGACATGCAGGACGGCCTGCTGCTGCCCGACCCCACGCCCGACGACCACGAGCAGAGCTGGAAGACCACCGGGGTGTGGTCCATGTACCAGACCGCCGACTGGATGTTCTCCTCGCGCCAGGAGCCGTTCCTGGTCACCGAGACCAACGCCCAGAGCATCGGTTTCGCGTGGGACAACCGGCCCGGCTACGACGGCCAGTGGCGTCAGGCCGCCTGGGCGCACGTGGCACGCGGCGCCCGCATGATCGAGTACTGGCAGTGGCAGACCCTGCGATTCGGCGCCGAGACCTACTGGGGCGGCGTCCTCCCGCACTCCGGCCGACCGGGTCGCGTCTATGCCGAGATCGCCCGTCTGGGCGCGGAGTTCGCCAAGGCAGGCCCCTTGGTCGCCGGGCTCGAACCCGACGCCGACATCACGATGGTGTACTCGACCCCCAGCAAGTGGCTGATGCAGAAGTATCCGCCGCTCGCCAAGCCGGACGGCTCCCTCGACCCGGCCGCCTACCACCGCATCTTCGACCCCTTCTACCGCGGCGCCTTCGAGACCGGCCGCCAGGTGCGCATCGTCCACGCCCGGCAGGTGCACGACCCGAGCGGTGAACAGGACGGCATGGCGCCGGACGAGGCCGTGCGCCGGCATCCGGTCCTCGTCGTCCCCGCCCTGTACCTCGCGGCCGACTCGACCCTCGACTGGCTCGCCACCTATGCCCACGCCGGCGGCCACCTGGTCCTCGGCCCCCGCACCGGCTACGCCGACCACCAGGCCAGGGCACGGAACGAGCCCGCTCCCGGCCGTCTGGCGGAGGCAGCGGGAGTGGCGTACGAGGAGTTCAGCAACCTGCCACGCGAGGTACCGGTCCACGCGGCGGAGGGCAGCCCGTTGCGACTGGCCGAGGACGCGACGGCAACCCGCTGGCTCGAGGCGCTCACCGTCACCGACGCCGAGGTGCTCGCCACCTACGATCACCAGCACTTCGGCCGCTGGCCGGCCGTCACCAGCCGTCGCCACGGCGAGGGCCGGGTCACCTGCGTCGGCACGGTACCCGGCCGGAGCCTCGCCCGGGCCCTGGCCCGCTGGCTGGCGCCCACCGCACACAGCGGATGGCAGAACCTCCCGGACTCCGTCACCGCCACCACCGGGACGGCAACGGACGGCCGCCGTGTCCACGTGATCCACAACTGGAGCCCGGAGCCCGCCCGGGTCACGGCTCCCCGGGGGTTCACAGACGTCCTCGACGACGCCCCTGTTCCGGTCGGCACGGCGGTCGACCTCGGCGCCTGGGACGTCAGGGTGTTCGTCACCACCGGCGACGACGGGCCCGCCTCACCCTGAGGCGGCCTTCCCGACAGGCGGCCGGGCGCGCCCTTGGCACCGCTCGGCCGGCCCGCCCCGGGAAAGCGGGAAGCACCGATGACAGTACCGATGACAGGAGCAGAACCCCTCCTGTGCGTACGATCCTCAGTCCGCACAGGCCATCGAAGGGCTTGACACCCCTCTTCTGGCCGTGCGGGGGCCCGGCACCAACACCTGGCCCCCTGTCCGACCGCACCAGGTCGAACGTCTTCGCCACCGTCGGGTGGCGAAGGGCCGTCCGGACGACGGCGGCCCCACATCCGGCCGCCCTGGAAGAGGGGTTCGGAGCCGTGGCGGTCGAGTTCCATGCAGCCGAGTTCGTCGACGTCGGCGAAGACGGTGATCGTCGTGCCGTCGGCGGGACGGACATCGGCATCTACTCTGTCAGTGCTGCCACTGTCGCCCCTCCGCTTGTCATGTAACGCCCGGCTGTTGGAGGTGCCTCAGTCGAGCCAGATCAGCACCGCGTGACCGGTGGATGCGGCACCTTGGAAGAACTCTGTCAGGGGAGTAAACAGGTCGCGTGCCCACTCCAGTGAGGTGGGCGAGTCCCAGATTCGGGGGTAGATCTCGGCCTCGGCGAGTTCGGAGGGGTCGACACCTTGGGTGAGCTGGTCATACGGTTCTCGTCGGCGCAGACCGCATGCAGCGCCTCCTCAACTGTCGCTCCTGCCCAGGCCGGGTCGTCTACGAAGTGGACGTGTGCCTCGTACTGTTGGTCCCCCCAGGGCTCCATCAGCGCCGCCGTCACGTTCTGCCACGCCTGGTCGTCGTGGTAGTCGGTCCTGATGACCAGGACGTCGAACTCATCACGGCCGGTGACGGCGGGCAACGCTCTCATAGATCCTTCTCCTCGGCGACGATCGGTGAGCCGTGCCCGACTGTCTCACAGGCCGTTTCCGAGGGTCCCTATCAGCAAGGGCCCACGCGCGCGCAGCATAAGACCTTTCTGGGCCTGGCGCGTGCCACGGGCGCCACACGACGTCTCGGGGCTGCCTCCGGCGCCGGATGCCTGTTCAGGCGGTCGCCGACCGGAGCTGGTGTGGCATGTTCCAGCCCTCAGCGAGTCTCGACGGGTGAACGTTGCACCTTTGTCGAGGGGGACTTCCTCACCGCCGACCTTCCAGCCGCGGGCCACGACTTCGTCTGCTCAGTGACCGCGAACCACCACATGGACTTCGAGGCGGCCATCGTCCGCATGCGTGAGCTGCTGTGGCCTGGCGGCACGCTGGTCGTGGTCGGTCTGGCCCGCGAGACGAGCGTGACGGAGTGGGCGGCGTTGATCGCGGCTGCCCCGATCGTGCGGATCACGAAGGTGCTGCGTCGCGCGCGTGGCCCGCTGGGTATGCCGGTCCCCGACCCGCAGATGAGCTATGGGCAGGTGCGGGCCGCCGCCCGGCGACTGCTGCCCGGCGTGCGCCCGCAAGATCAAGCCGGCTGACGACCGCCGAAATGGGAGGAGTTAGCACTTTCAGGGGAAATGCTCATGTGTGGCGTTTTGTGCTCGGATGGTGACCGCCCTCGGCGAAACGTCAGGACCTGGCCTTGCGCTCCATCTCGGCCAGCAGCTCTGCCAGCGCGGGTACGGCTACGCGCAGCGCGTCGCGGCTCTGCGGGCGCAGCGCCTCCACCGCCTCTCGCAATGCGCCGGTGCTCGCCCGGTCGTACTGGTTCAGCAGTTCCAGCGCTCGCGGCGAGGGCGCCAGCCGTACGGTGCGCAGATCGGTACCGGAGGGACCGCGCTCGACCAGGCCCGAGGCGGTCATCGCGCGGACCAGGTTACTGACTGTGGAGGGTGCGATGCGCAGCCGCTCGGCGACCTCCCGGGGGGTCGCCGAACCAGCCGCTGACAGTACCCGCAGCAGCTCGATCTGCGCCTCCGGCAGGTCGGGCAGGTCCTCCGCGTTCCGTGTCCGCCGCAGCACGGCCCGCCGCAGCGGGCCCAGCAGCCGGCCGAACTCCATTGCGATGTCCGCGTCACTCATCCCCATGGCGCCATTCTGCCGGAGAGCATATTTTGCTGCAAAATAATTTTGTGACAAAATGAAGTCATGGCTGACAATGAAACCCTCACCACGACAGTCGAGCAGCCGGCCCCCGCGCAGGACCTCTCCGGCATCGTCGGACACCGCTTCATCTACACCTACGCCAACGGCTGGCAGTACGAGATGTACGTCAAGAACGACCGCACCATCGACTACCGCATCCACAGCGGCCACGTCGGCGGCCGCTGGGTCAAGGACCAAGAGGTCGACCTCGTCCAGGTCGACGACGACTGCTACAAGGTCTCCTGGACTGAGCCCACCGGCACTTCGGTCAGCGTCAACGTCCTGCCCGGCAAGCGCCGCCTGCACGGCGTGATCTTCTTCCCGGACTGGATCCGCACCCACGGCGAGCGCACCGTCTGCTTCCAGAACGACCACCTGGAGGAGATGCGCCGCTACCGTGACCAGGGCCCCACCTACCCGATCTATGTGGTTCCCGAGTTTGCGAAGATCACCCTCTTCGAGTACGTCGGCGCGGACGACGAGACGGTGATCTCCGTCGCGCCCGGCGACCTGCCAGCAGGCTGGGCCGACCGCGCGAACTGACCCGGCATCCCTCGGCGAGCCGCATCCCCGGCCCCCAGTCCCCGCAGGTGACAAGGCCCGCCGTGCTTACGATAACCGCTCAGCGCCCTCGGCCAGCAAAGACCGCCAGCCCCGCTGCGGCTGCCCTGATCCCATCCTCTGAGCTGGGCCGCAGCCGCGTAGCGTTGTCTTTCCGGCGAGAACTGCGGGATCCTCGCAGTGAGGGCGGCTGGTCGACGGCTGACGGCGGCCTCGCTGTTGCGGATTGCCCGATGGAGCCGTGGTGGTGCGCCAAAGGGGCCGGTTTCAGAATGCGGTGACCCCTTGGTGGACCTGCTGACCGTCAGTTCCGAGGCAATTCAGTCGCACTGGGCCTCGCGGGAGGCCGACTGCCCGCTCCTGCGGGTCTGGCTGCGGCGGGACCGTTGTCGATGAAAATCGCTCTGCCGCCTGGCGCGAGCGTGGCGGCGCCGCTGTTCCAGAAGTCGACCAGCCGCGTCGGCCGGCCGCGACGGTGCACGACGTCCCCCGCTTCCCCGGCGCAGATAGCGCACGCTTGGCGAACGCGTTGTCGCGACCGGTCCCTCGTTCCAGGCGGGCCGGCGCACTGCGACCGTACGGACCACCTTCCATGCCGACGTGCACGACGCGGCCCCGCGGCGGTGGTCGGTGGTGCGGCGGACCATGCGGTCGCAAGGACAGCGGCGACGGCGGCCGCCGGGGTGAGCAGACGTCGGCAGTGCATACGCCCTCGACTTCCGCCCTGAGTGTGCGTCAGGGCCGCAGGCTCGAGATCACCCGCTGGGGAAGTATCGGGCGGCTTGTCGGTCAGGTCCGCGCGCCGGCTCCGTCGTACGCGAGCGCACCGCCAGGTGCCACGTGAGATGGTGCGCCCGGGGCTCGCTGCCGGATCGGGAGAGGGGTGAGCCGGCCAGGTCGCCTCGGGTGTGGGTGCCGGAACTCACGCGTTCGCGTCGCGGAGCGTGCGCAGGATGCGCTCGAGGTGGCGGCGGTCCTCGGCTGAGAGTGGTCCGGCCAGGTGGGTACGCAGGTGGGAGACGTGGGCGGTAAGTGCGTGGTCGAGCGCCTGACCGCCCTTGTCGGTCAGTACGGCGAGTGCGGCTCGGCGGTCGGCAGGATCGGGGTCGCGGCGGATGAGTCCTTCCTTTTCCATGCGGTCGGCGAGCCGGGTGAAGCCGCCCGAGCTGAAGGACACGGCCTCTGCCAGGTCCGTCATGCGGAGCTGGTGGCCGGGGGTGCGGCCCAGTCGCAGCAGCACTTCGAACCAGGTGTGCGGTATGTCCAGATCGCGGTTCACCAGGGGCTTGATACGGCTGTGGGCCTCCACGAAGAGACCGAAGAGTGTCACGTCGTCGTCATTCAGCAGTTGCTCATTCACTCCTTAAGGATGGCAGAAGGGCATGCGTGGAAGAATCTGCCGTTGCAATATCTGTTGTTACAGATATATTATCTGCGTCGGCAGATACTTGCCGTGTCCACCCCGCAGATGTGGAGTCCGCCTCATGGGAAAGCGCGTGCTGGCCGCCGCCGGCGTCAACGGCGACATCGTCGTCGGCTTCACTGCAGCCACCCTGAACCTGCTCGGCCGGCCAGTTCATGAGCGACCGCGCTGCCCTCGACCGTCATACGGCCCGCCTCGGCCTCCGCACCGGCGATGTACACGGCGCCAACTCGTCCGCCCCCACGTCCTCAGCCTCCACCCGTTCGACCAGCCGGGCACCCAAGGCTGAACCCCTGCTCGACACGGGCTGCCCGCCTCGACCCGGTTCACGTCGTACACCTTGCCGCGAGGCGATTTCCCCGACCATCACCCTTCACCCGAGGAAGCACGCATGAGCACTCTCTCCTTCAAGGTCCTCGATCTCGACTTCCCGGCCGGCAGCAAGAACAAGACGGCCACCCTCGTCACCGGCGAGAGCGAGGCCCTGCTGGTGGACGCGGCCTTCACCCGCGCCGACGGCCACCGTCTGGCCGCCGAGATCCTCGACTCGGGCAAGACGCTGACCACCGTCTTCGTCTCGCACGGCGACCCCGACTTCTACTTCGGCGCCGAGGTCATCGCCGACGCCTTCCCCGAGGCCGTCTTCGTCGCCACCCCGATCGTCATCGAGCACATCAAGCACTCCTACGAGGGCAAGCTGAAGGCCTGGGCGGCGCTCGGCGCGAACCTGCCCACCCGCCTGGTCGAGCTGGAGCCGCTGACCGGTGACCTCACTCTGGAGGGCCACCGCCTCGAGCTGAGGGGCGGCCCGGCCGGCCTGCCCGACCGGCACTACCTGTGGCAGGCCGAGTCCCGGGCCCTGCTCGGCGGTGTCCTGCTCTTCCAGCAGGAGCACGTCTGGGTCGCCGACACCCCCACCCCCGGCGACCGCGCCGCCTGGATCGGCCTGCTCGACGAGATGGCCGCCCTCGACCCGCACCTGGTCGTCCCCGGCCACCGCCTCCCCGGCACCGCGGCCGACACCTCCGCCATCACCGCCACCCGTGACTACCTGGTCGCCTTCGAGGAGGAGCTGGGCAAGGCCGCCGACGGTGCCGCGCTGAACGACGCCCTCGTCAAGCGCTTCCCGGACAACGGCATGCTGATCGCCGCCCAGATCGGCTCGAAGGTCGCCAAGGGCGAGATGAAGTGGGGCTGACCATGAGCGAGTTCGCCGCCTCCACCGCGCCCGCCGACGTCGTCCGCCGCCAGTACCTGGCCTCCGCGGCGGGTGACCTGGACGCTCTGCGCGCCACCCTCGCCCCCGACGTGGAGTGGACGGAGATGGCCGGCTTCCCGCTGGCCGGGACCTACCGCACGCCCGAGGGCGTCACCTCGAACGTCATGGAGCAGCTGGGCAAGGAGTGGGAGGGCTGGGCCGCGCACGACGACACCTACGTCGTCGACGGCGAGAACGTCGTCGTCCTCGCCCGCTACACCGCGGCCAACAAGGCCACGGGCAAGCCGATCGACGTCCGCGTCGCCCACCACTTCGTCGTGCGGGGCGGGCTCATCGTCCGCTTCGAGCAGTTCGTGGACACCGCGCTCGTCCGCGACGCCATGACCGACTGAGGCGTACCGCACCCACCGAGAGGCAGGAGACAGAGATGTCCGCTGCGGACAACAAGGCACTCGTGATTGCCTTCTACGAGCAGGCGTTCAACGACTACCAGCCCGAGGCTGCCGCCGCCGCGCACCTCGGCGCGAGCTACACCCAGCACAACCCCGAGGCGCAGGACGGGCCGCAGGCGTTCGTCGGCTATGTGCACTGGCTGCGCGGGCAGTTCCCCGGCCTGCGCCTGGACATCAAGCGCACGGTCGCCGAAGGGGACCTGGTGGTCACCCACAGCAACCTGCACCTCAAGCCCGGTGACCGGGGCATGGCCGTCGCGGACTTCTGGCGCGTCGCCGACGGAAAGATCGTCGAGCACTGGGACGTGATCCAGGAGGTGCCCGAGAAGAGCGCCAACGACAACACCATGTTCTGACCCCGCGGCAGCAGCACGGCACCCGTGCCGTACCCGGGCGCCGTGCTGCTCCGCCGCCGTGGTCCTGCCGCACCACACAGACAACCGAACAGAACAGAACGGACAGAGAGGCTCACCCCCACCATGACCAGCCTTCCCAGCCGACGCCGCCTGCTTGCCACCGGAGCGGGCGCCGCTCTCGGTCTCGGTGTCGCCAGCGCCTCCGTCACCCCCGCTCAGGCCGCCACCGGCCAAGCCTCTGCGGGCCGCGTGGCGACGGGCGGTGGCGAGGAGAAGCGGACTCTTGACGAGCTCTACCAGGCAGCCCTCGCGGAGGGCGGCAAGCTCGTGCTCTACGCTGGTGGTGACATCTCCAGTCAGGCGGACGGAATCCGCAACGGCTTCAAGAGCCGGTTCCCGGGCATCGACCTGACAGTGGTCGTCGACTACAGCAAGTACCACGACGTCCGCGTCGACAACCAGTTCGCGACCGACACCCTGATACCCGACGTCGTACAGCTCCAGACCGTTCAGGACTTCGTGCGCTGGAAGGAGCAGGGCCGCCTGCTCGCCTACAAGCCGGCCGGTTTCTCCAAGCTCTACGCCCCCTTCAAGGACCCGCACGGCGCCTGGGTCGCCGTCCAGGTGAGCGCGTTCAGCTACATGTACGGTCCCGCCGCGGTCGGCTCCGACATCCCCAGCGGCCCGCTCGACCTGGCCGACGCCCGCTGGAAGGGGAAGATCGCCTCCTCCTACCCGCACGACGACGACGCGGTCCTCTACCTCTACACCCTCTACGTGGAGAAGTACGGCTGGGACTGGCTCGCGCAACTGGCCACCCAGGAACTTCAGTTCGCCCGCGGCAGCTACACCCCGAGCGCGGCCGTCACCAGCGGCCAGAAGGCCATCGGCATCGGCGGATCCGGCGCGCCGCTGTCCACCGGGCCGGTCAAGTGGGTGCTGCCCGAGGAGGCGCCGTTCATGTCCTGGGGACAGCGGGCTGCGATCCTCAAGCAGGCCAAGAACCCCACCGCGGCCAAGCTGTACCTGAACTGGCGGCTCTCCGTCGAGCAGCAGAAGGCCGCCACCAACGGCTGGTCGGTCCGCACCGATGTCACCCCGCCGGCCGGGCTGAAGCCCGTCTGGGAGTATCCCAACGGCAACCTCGACGGCTTCCCGCGTTTCATGGCCGACCGCGCGGCGATCGAGCGCTGGAAGCAGACCTTCGCCCTGTACTTCGGTGAGGTCAAGGGAGACCCCTCACCGGGCTGGCTCGGACTGCACCCCGGGGCCTGACCGCCGACCGTTGCCGCCGGCCCCGCACTCCCCGCGCGCTGGGCCGGCGGCCCTCCAATTCCCGGCCGCCGGTTGGGAGGGCGTCGGCTGGTGGCCGCCGGTGGTCACGATGGTCTGTCTGCTTCGAGTGAGTGGATGGGGCGGTGCCGTGGTGGTCCCGTTCTTGTGCGCGAAGCACTGCGCACGCGACGGGCGCAGGAACCGGGTTTTCGGCGGCTTCGGCTCACCGGCCGGCCGGAGGCGCCGAACCGGGTGCCGTACACGGGTAGTCCTAGACGCTGACCGGTTGGTCGGTCACGGGGGTTGGACGCGGCCGGCGTGCAGCACTGACCACGGGGTGCGGGTGCTGACGCCGTCCTCCTCCTGCTGGAGGCGTTCTCGGGCGCCGCCCTGGATGACGTCGACGACGAACTGGTCGTGCAGCTTGCCCTCACGGATCTCACGGCACGCCCCACAATGGCGGCCGTCTTCCTTGGATCCAGCAGGCCGAGTTCCTCGTTCGCCAGGGCGGCGGCTTCCCTCACCGCGGCCAGAGCGTCGATCAGATGCGGGCAGGCGGCAATCGGCGTGCCTGTGATGGCGAAGTTCTCCCGGGCGCGCAGGGTGTGGATGCCCCAGTACCCCTCGGCGGGGACGTCGCGGTCGCCGAGCAGGTCGTGCTCGCTGCGGTGCGCTACGGTCATGGCAGGCCGGGCCTTCTCGCGGAGCGTGTTCAGGCGTGCGGGTGCGTGGGGCGCGGCAAGAGGACGAGCGATCACGACCCGCCAGGGCGGTGCGACTTGCCACGGCCACGCCGCGGAAGGTCCGGGCACCCTCACCGCCGTCGGTACCGGCTCAGAACGACTCGTCCTTCGCCTTGTCGCGGGCGCCGCCGGACGGCAGGAACCAGACGGTGGCGCCGTAGAAGGGGACGGGTGCCTTCGGCCATCGCCGGGCGTGCGGCAGGACCTCGGCCCGGAGGCCGTCACCGGGGGCGAGGGCGAGGCGGTGATTCTGGTTCGTCATAGACCGATTGCAGCAGCGGGCCGGGCAGCGCGTCCAAGACTCAATCTCGATGTGGCTTATAGGGCCGCCCTATAAGGCGATCTCTACCGCGGTTCAGTCGGTCTCTCCGTCCGGGAGGCCATCGCCGCCGCGGACGGCGGGCTGCGGCGGCTGATCAGCGCGATACGCAGCCGCTTCGGTCCGGAGCACACCAGCGCACCATCGACCTCGGCATGCCCACGTTCTCCCACCTGGCAGGACGCACAGGATCCAGCCCACAGCCGGGTCTTTCCGCGCGTTGACCAGTCGCCCTGTGACGGGCCGATATGCAGTTCGGAGTCGGTCAGCCCGCATCGACTCCGAGTTCGATCACCGGTCCTACCAGGGCAAGAGCCTGATCGACGACCTCGTCCAGGCTTTCGCTGCCGTCGCTGTCCACCCAGCGGCGCAGGGCGGCTTGGAAGGCCGTCAGGGCGACGCCGGCAGCGACGGCAGGACGCAGGTCGACGTCCGGGTCCAGTCCGGCACGCAGGGCGAGGATGCCGGTCATCTCGGCCTGCCACTGGGACTGCCGCTCCAGGAAGCGGGCCAGAAGGGCCGGGGTGTCGAGGATCAGCCTGCTCACGCGCAGCATCTTGGCCGGATTGCCGACGCTCATCGAGGTGAACACCGACAGGGCACGACGCAACGCCACCGCGGGCGGCTCGTCGGCGGGCCGGGCGTTCAGCTCCGCGCACAACTTCACGCCGGCTTCCGCCAGCATGTGCACGATCACGTCTTCCTTGGAATCGAAGTAGCGCGAGAACGTACGGCGTGACATTCCCACGGCGGCCACGATCTGGTCGACCGTCGTCTCTTCGAATCCCTGATCGGCCAGCAGCTTGACCGCGGCCTCCGCCAGTTCGCTGCGCACGAGCAGGCGCTTGCGCTCCGCCATGTTGGCCGCCGGGGCCGTCTTCGCATCTCCCACGACACCGATGCTAGTCCGAGCCAGACGAGTCTCTCCAGGCCCTCATTGACTCACTGTGTCATAGACGGCAGTCTGAGCCTCATGTCAGACAGCAAATGGACCGCATCCCGCATCCCCGACCTGACGGGCCGGACCTTCGTCGTCACCGGAGCCAACAGCGGCCTCGGCCTGGCCACCACCCGCCACCTGGCGCGGCACGGTGCGCACGTCGTCATGGCCGTACGCAACGAGGCCAAGGGCCGCCGGGCCGTCGCCGACATCCGCGCCGCCGATCCCGACGCAAGCCTTGAGATGCGCCATCTCGACCTCGCCGATCTGGACTCGGTCAAGGCGTTCGCCGCCCGCGCGCACGACGACGCCCTGCAGGTCGACGTCCTGATCAACAACGCGGGTGTCATGACGCCACCCCGAACGCTGAGCCCCCAGGGCCACGAGTCACAGTTCGCCGGTAACCACCTCGGCCACTTCGCCCTCACCGGCCTGCTCATGGACCTGCTGCGGCAGGGGCGTGACCCGCGTGTGGTGACCGTCAGCTCGATCGGGCATCACGGCGGGCAGATCCACTTCGACGACCTCTCCGGCGCCCGGAAGTACCAGCGCGTGAAGTACTACGACCAGTCGAAGTTCGCCAACGTCCTTTTCGGTCTGGAACTCGACCGCAGGCTCCGCGCGGCCGACAGCCCGGTGCGCAGCCTGCTCGCCCACCCCGGGATCACAGCCACCAACCTCCAGCAAACTGGCCCGACCGGCCTGTTCCGGGTGGGAGGCGCCCTCGTCAACCGGCTGTTCGCCCAGGACGTCGAGATCGGCACGCTCCCCCAACTGCACGCCGCGACGGCACCGGACGTCGAGGGCGGGCAGTTCTTCGGCCCCGACGGATGGAAGGAGTTGCGCGGACATCCCACGATCGTCCGCCCCGACCCCGCGGCGGAGGACCCTGACACCGCACGCCGCCTGTGGGTGCTGTCCGAGGAGCTGACCGGTGTGGTCTACTCAGCCGCCCCTTCGGCATGACCCAAGGCCCATCTTCGGCCCGCATACAGCTGCAGCGGTGGGGGAGTGCCCTGAGGAGTGCGTGCTGCCGTGCCTCGGCCTCACGGCTCCGAACGGTGATGAGACTCTGAAAATCGGCCAGAGCTGCTTCTCTTCCTCACTTGTTCCGGTTTCGGACGGTGTGGGGAGGGTGGGGAGTATGAGACATGCTTGAGGGGCCGCCGACCGTCAGGTCGGCGGCCCCTGGCCTCGGTTACGCGCTGGGCCGACGTTGCGAACGGCATCCGGGCACCTGGCTGGCGCGCCGGCTCCGATCCGACAGCTGGAGCGGCATGGCCCAGACGTTCCTGACGCGTCACGGCGGAACCGCCGTGCTCACCGGCAGGTTCGTCGGAGTCATCCGGGCCTTCCTGCCCTTCGCCGCCGGAGCGTCCGGCATGCCGTACCGCCGCTTCTTCTTCTACAGCGCGGCACGCATCGCTGGTCTGGGGCGCCGGTAACGTGCTCCTCGGCTACTTCGTCGGCACGGCGGCGACCAGGGTCCTGCACTCGGCAGGGCTGATCGGCGCCGCCGCGCTTGCCGCCGTTGCTGTGGCGCTGTTCTGCGTTGTGTGGGTCCACAAGCGCCGTCGCGGCCGCTTGCAGGCCGCGAGTGCCGTGGTGGCGTCGGGCGGGGTTCCTGGAACCTCCGAACAGCGGCCAATGCGCGTCGTCACGTATTCCGAGGAGAAGTAGTCCATGGGACGCGCCGGGACCTGCACTGACCGCGCGGCACCGACGTAGGCACGGGTCGCCCGCACCCTCGACAGACCCACGCCGCCGCACGCCGAAGGCGTCGGATTCGGCACGGACGCTGGTGATCACCGACGTCCCGCCCTTCTCCCCGGTATCGCAGCGGCCGCGCATGTCAGCACCCGGCGCGAACTCGGTGAGAACGGCAATGAGGCTTCTCAGCACCGCGGAGCGAGGTCGGACGGGTCGACCGGGGCACTGGCGGGCGGCGGAGCAGCCGCCTCGACGCTCCCACGGGCGCTGTATGCCGTCGAAGGCCAGACCGGTGTGGAGCTGGTCGCGACGATCAGCCGTCCGTCACGCCCTCGGCCCACGCCCCCCATTCGCAGGCCCCGGGCAGCGGTTCGAACCGCTCCGGCGTTGTCGGTCAGCTCGTCCACCGCCACCCCGTCCTGCGTGGACGGCGGCGAACTGCCTGACCGCCGGCGAAGCCCGACGGCGCGTCAGAGCACGCCGGTCCAGACCAGCTTGGCGCCCGAGTCGCCGGCCAGGTAGGAGTAGACGAGATTGAGGCCGGAGAGGCCCACCACGACGACCACGAGCGCCGCAGGCGCCCAGCGTGGCATACGGGCTTCGCGCTTCGATCGAACCTGCAGCAACAACAGAATGGTCGTTATACCGAGTCCCAGACTGAGAAGCTGCAACGTGTCGGCGTAGTCCGCGTGTTGCGCCACCTTGTGAAGCACGCTGCTCGGGTAGTGCTTCTCGGTGACCACCTCCTGCAGGCTTTCGCCGGACTCCCGGGCGACGATCGCCATGAGAGGAGTCACCACCGCGAGCACCCACACCACCCAGCCCAACTGGGGGCGGAACCGGGGCAGCACGGCGTATCCAGCAGCGCCCAGCGCCAGCAACGGGATGAGCACTACCGCCGCGTGCACCGCAAGCGGGTGCAGGGGGAGACCCATGAATTCTTTGAACACTGCTCGCTCTCGTTCCCTAGTGCGTGAATGCCGGCTCGGCCGTGGTCGACTCGTGCCAGCCCTCTGACGAGTCAGCCGACATGCGGACGAACGGCGGCCGTCTGCTCCACACCGGTCCCCGGCTGGACCGTGGCGACGGTGGCGGCGCCGTTGGCCTGGTTGCCCGGCGAGACGCCTCGAATGGCCATGGGACCGGCCACCGCCGTGGTGACGAGGGTGTTCAGCAGGGTCTGCCGAGCGAGGCGCCCGGCTGTCGGGGGCGGCTCCCGGTGCGCCGGGCGCGCCGGCGTCATGGTTGCCGAGGCCGGAGAGTGCGGTGTTCGGCGTCGGTACGTGCATCCGGCCCGGACCGAAGCCGCTGTTGACCCGGTGAAGAGGACCTGGCCGACGGTCCGCTCGCTCTCGGCATGTGGCCCAACATGCATCAGATGGCACAGCGTGTCAATGTTGGCCCGGTGTGATCTATCTAGACGATGCGTCGGGCATCCGCGCTGCACCCGGCGCCGCCAGCCGGTCGCCGAGCGGTCAGGACCGGGCTGCTGGTGCCGCGGTGCGGGCCCGGTGCGCGCGGATCTCGTCGTGGTGGTCGGCGGCCCAGCCGATCAGGGAGGTCACGATCTCGTGGAGGCCGCGGCCCAGCGGGGTGAGGGAGTACTCGACGCGCGGCGGAACCTCCGCGTATGCGGTGCGGGTGATCAGACCGTCCTCGTGGAGCTGGCGGAGCGTGAGGGTGAGCATCCGCTGGGAGATTCCGGGGACCTGGCGCTGCAGGTCGGTGTAGCGCAGCGGGCCGGACTCCACGACCGCGATGAGCAGCAGGCTCCACTTGTCGCCGACTCGGTCGAGGACCTGCCGGATGAACTCCATGTGCTCGGCGGGGATGCGGGCGCATGGTCCCACTGCCGCCGCGCCGCCCGAACTGCCGGTGACCTCCATGACGCACATTCCTCTCCGGCACACACACCGATGTGCCTTTTGTATCGACTTCCATACTGGCCCATCATGGCGCTACGAACAAAACGTAGGAATCACAGCGCAGGCATGGGAGGCGCGTCATGAAGATCGAGGTCTGGGCCGAGGTCACCTGCCCCTGGTGCGGACTGGGCAGCCACCGTCTGGACCGGGCCGTGGAGCGGTTCGAGCACGGCGACGAGGTGGAGGTCGTCCACCACTCGTTCCCGCTGAGCAGTTCCTTCCCCGTGGGTGAGACGTTCAGCGTCCGTGACGCGCTCCTGCGCCGGCACGGCATGGGCGGCTCCCAGGCCGAGGCGTCCACGCGCCGGATCGAGGCGCTGGCCGAGGCCGAGGGACTCCGCCCCTACAACGTGCTGGACAACCTGGTCGGCAACACCGACCTGGCGCACGAGTTCCTCGCCCACGCCTCCGCCGAGGGCAAGAACCGCGAAGCCTGGGACGCGATCTTCCGCGCCTACTTCGGCCGGGCCCGCCCCGTCTTCAGCATGGACGACCTGCTCGACCTGGGCCAGGAGATCGGCCTGGACCGCGAGGGCACCCGCCGGGCGCTCACCGAGCACCGCTACCAGCGCCACGTCCGCGACGATGCCGCCCGCGCCCAGCGCCTGGGCGCCACCGGCGCGCCCTTCATCGTCATCGACGGCAGGTACGGCATCCCCGGAGCGCAGGACAGCGACGGCCTTCTCGACGTGCTGCGCACGGCCTGGGACGAGTCCCACCCGCTCACCCTGACGACCGACGGCGACGCTGCGGTCTGCGGCCCCGACGGCTGCGCCGTACCGGCCCGCAACTGACCTCCACCGGTCACCCCCCGATCCGCCCCCCCCGACCCACCCTTGATCGTTTCGAAAGGCTGAGTTCTCCATGTCCTACCTGCTGCACATCGACGCCTCCTCGCTCGACGAGGCATCCGTCTCCCGTCAGGTCGCCCGGTCCTTCCGTGAGGAGTGGAAGGGCCCGGTCGTCCACCGCGACCTGGCCGCCTCCCCCGCCCTGCACCTCAGCGCGGCGGGCATCACCGCCCGCACCACCGACCCCGCCGAGCACACCCCCGAACAGGTGAAGGCCGCGGCGGTCCAGGACGAGCTGATCGAGGAGTTCCTCGGCGCCGACGCCTACCTCTTCACCGTGCCGATGTACAACCTCACGATGCCGTCCGTGTTCAAGGCATGGCTGGACCAGATCATGGTCGCCGGGCGCACCCTGAGCTTCGACGGACCCCCTCCCACCCTCGGCCGCCCCGCCACGGTGATCTCCGCACGCGGCGGCGGCTACGGCCCCGGCGCCCCCAAGCACGGCATGGACCACCTGGTGCCGACGCTGGAAACCGTCCTGGGCCACCCGGCCAACCTCGGCCTCGACCTGACGACGATCCTGCCCGAACTGACCATGGCCCCGTACGTGCCGATGATGGCCCCGCTGCTGCCGGTGCACGAGGCGTCCATGACCAAGGCGCACGACGAGGCCCGCCGCCTGGGCTCTGCCCTGACCGGCCGCCAGGCCGCCTGATCCACCCCTGAACTGCCCGAAAGGCGTTTGATCACCATGAGCAACCTCCTGGTCCTCGGCGGCAGCGGCCGCACCGGCGCCCACGTCCTGGAGCACGCGGCCCGGCGCGGCCACCGCGTCCGCGCCCTGGTCCGCAACCCCGGCAAGGTGCAGGCACCGGCCGGCGTCGAGCTGGTCCAGGGCACGCCCGCGGACATCGACGACATCCGCCGGGCCGCCGAAGGCACCCAGGGGGTGATCAGCGCGCTGGCCAACGCCCGCGCCTCCGACAACCCGTGGGCCAAGCCGGTCAGCCCGCCGACGTTCATGACCGACGCCGCCCGCAACACGCTCACCGTCATGCGCGAACAGGGCATACCCCGCATCGTGCTGACGTCCACACAGGGCGCCGGCGATGACTGGACCCGGCTCAACCCGCTGGTCAAGGCGTTCATCAACCTGTCGAACATCAAGGCGGGCTTCGCGGACCACACCGGCCTCGACCAGGTCGTCCGCGCCTCGTCCGGCATCGACTGGACCCTGGCCCGCGCCGTCGCCCTCACCGACAAGCCCCTCAGCGGCCCCGTACAGGCCGCCGAGGCCGGCACCGAAAAGCCCGGCGCCCGGATCAACCGCGCCGACCTCGCCCACTTCCTCGTCCAGACGATCGAGGACGACACCTGGATCCGCAAAGCCCCCCTGGTCTGGAACACCCGCGGCTGACGCCCTCGGGCGGTCCGCCATGAACCGGACCCTGTTCCACCCCACCCCACCCCACCACCGCACCGCAATCCGAACAGTGAAGGGGAGAACATCCCATGTCCAAGGTGATCGCCATCTTCGGCGCCGGCAAGGGCCTCGGCGCCTCCGTCGCGCGCCGCTTTGCCCGCGAGGGTTTCCGTGTGGCGCTCGTCGCCCGCGGCAAGGAGCGTCTCGACGCCCTCGTCGAGGAGCTGAAGGCCGAAGGCATCGACGCGGCCGGTTTCACCGCCGACCTGTCCAAGCCCGAGCAGGCCGGCGCCACGGTCCAGGCCATCCGTGACCACTTCGGTCGCATCGACGTGGTCGAGTACGGTCCGATCAGCGGCGAGCAGGCCTTCGCTCCCGCCGCGAAGCTGGACGCGGCCACCCTGCGCAAGGACAGCCCGCTGCTCCTGCTCACCCCGGTCGAGGTGGCCCAGGCCGTGCTGCCGGAGTGGAACGAGCGCGGCGACGGCGCCTTCCTGATGACCACCGGCGCCACGGCCGGCTCCCCGCGCCCCTTCGCCAGCGGCGTCGGCCCGCTCATGGCAGCCGCCCGCAACTGGCTCTTCTCGCTCAACGGCGAGCTGGCCGACGCCGGCATCTACGCTGGCACCCTGTCCATCGCCGCGTTCATCGCCCGGAGCGAGATGGGCGAACTCGCCGCGAGGAGCCTGGCCGAGACCGGCTCCGGCACGGGCCCGCTCGTCGACCCGGACGCGCTGGCCGACCAGTACTGGGACATGTACACCAAGCGTGACCGCGTCGAGCAGCTCTTCCCCGAGTACGACGCCGCCTGAGGTAACGGCTGGGCAGGTGCTGCCCTACCGGCCCAGTAGGACACCGCGCGGGGTGCGGCGCCCGGACGCACAGCCGTGCCCCGACGGTAGTCGAGCGGGAAAGCCCACGAGCCTGCGCGGCCCGGCAGCGCAGCCCGCGTTGCCGAGCCCTCAGCCGCCCCGTCATCAGCTCACCCGACCTCATCCCTGCCGTGATCCACACACTGTCAGCCTTGCCTGGGGGCGGATCGCTCCGCGAGGTCCGCTTCAAGCTGTCGAACATCAAGGCGGGCTTCGCGGACCACACCGGCCTCGACCAGGCCGTCCGCGCCTCGTCCGGCATCGACTGGACCCTGGCCCGCGCCGTCGCCCTCACCGACAAACCCCTCGGCGGCCCCCTACGGGCCGCCGAGGCCGGCACCGAAACGCCCGGCGCACGGATCAACCGCGCCGACCTCGCCCACTTCCTCGTCCAGACGATCGAGGACGACACCTGGATCCGTAAAGCCCCCTCGTCTGGAGCACACGAGGATGACCCACCCCATGATCCACACCCACCTCATGCACCACAGCTGTCCGACCTTAGGCGCGCCGTCCCCCGACGGTGACGCCGGACTGGAGTGACATGACAACAACCGACACCCCCCACACCGACATCGCGTTCAACCAGCGCCTGCGCGTCGTGTTCGACGATCTCCAGAAGACGTTCGGGGACGTGGCGCTCAGGCAGGGCATCACGTTCGAGGAGCTGGGCCAGGCCATCACCTACGTGACGAAGCTGGTCGCGTCAGGGGAGTTCCCGCTGGCGACGATCCAGCTCCTCGCCAACCGCACGATGGAAGTCAGTTACGGCAGGGCCTACGCCCACCCGGAGAAGGACGGCGCCTCCACCTGGATGGCGACCGGGCCCGCCTACGTCCCCGGGGCACCGCAGATCGGCAACCCCGGCGTGCTGCCGATGGCACCCGACGAGCCCGGCGAGACCCTGCTCGTCTCCGGCACCGTACGTTCCACCTCGGGCAAACCGCTGCCCGGCGCGGTCATCGATCTCTGGCAGACCACCGCCAACGGCCAGTACTCGGGCCTGACACCCGAGCAGGCGGGACCCCTGGACGGCCTCGACGTCGTCGGCTTCGACCTCCCCAAGTACCACCTGCGCGGCAAGATCGTCACGGATACCGAAGGCCGCTACGAGTACCGCACCGTCGTACCCGGCGAGGAAGCCTCGGCGGTGCCGGGCAGCCTGCTTGACAACCTCCTGCTCATGCTGGGACGGGCCAACTCCCGCGCCAGGCACATCCACGCGCACATCACCCACGACGACCATCACATGCTCACCCACCAGATCCACTTCGACGGCGACCCGCTCGTCGACATAGTCACCGAGGGCGCCATCGCCCGGGAGATGATCCACAAGACCGAACTCCACGAGGACCCCTCCGAGTGGGAAGCACGCGGTCTGACCGGCCCCTACCGCACCCTCACCTGCGACTACACACTCCGCCCCATCGGCTTCGATGAGGTCAAGGACCCCTACCACCTCGAAGGCTTCTGGAAGAAGTGACAGTGACCCGGTGAACAACAGGATGTGGGCGGCGCCGTCAGGCGCCGCCCACGGCCGACAAGGAAGGAATCCGGGTCTGTACGGTGAGGGGTGTAACTCCCGAGCTCGAAGCAGCGGCCACCACACCCCTCAGGTCCGCCGCCGCCTCCTGCTCGAGTTCGCCTCGCACGCCGACCCCCACACCCCGGCCGTCCTGTCCAACGCTCGCGTGCTGGGGGGAGTGTAAATCTAACGGCGGATCCGGACGATCATGGGAGAGACGTCAAGTGACTGATACCGCCGTGGAGTTGGAGACCGTGGAGCCTGTCGAGAGTGCCCAGTCGGGGCAGCCTGTGCCCGTGTCCGACGAGCAGCTCGTCGCGATGCTGGTGGAGCGTGCCCGGTCGGAGGGGCTGCAGCTGACCGGGCAGGGTGGGCTGCTTCAGCAGCTGACCAAGCGGGTGCTGGAGTCTGCCCTGGAGGGCGAGATCACCGATCATGTCGGCTACGACAAGCACGACGTGGCCGGCAGGAACAGCGGCAACAGCCGTAACGGCACCCGGGCCAAGACGGTGCTGACCGACGTCGGCCCGGTCGAAGTGAAGGTGCCCCGCGACACCGCCGGCACCTTCGAGCCGCAGATCGTCAAGAAGCGGCAGCGCCGGCTGACCGGCGTGGACGAGATGGTGTTGTCCCTGTCCGCGAAGGGCCTCACGCACGGGGAGATATCGGCTCATCTGGCCGAGGTGTACGGGGCGGAGGTGTCCAAGCAGACCATCACCACGATCACGGACAAGGTGATGGAGGGCATGGCGGAATGGCAGTCCCGCCCGCTGGACCGCGTTTACCCCGTCGTCTTCGTGGATGCCATCAACGTGAAGATTCGGGTTCTGTCGACGATCTTGTGATCCAGTGCGGAAGGCGTCACCGTGCGAGCAGGACGCGTTTGCGAAGGAGATCGAGGCCGGCACGGCCGAACATCTGGCGTTTCAGCATCTTCAGCCGGTTGATGTTGCCTTCAACAGCGCCTGAACTGTGTGGCAGCGACAGACCGTTGTGGACGGCGTCGAAGTCACGGCGGAGGTTGCGGGCGAAGCCCGCAAGCGGAGCCAGAGTGTCGTGCTCGACGCCGACGATCCACTCCTCGAGCCGGTTGCCGTGGCGTGCGGTCATCATGACGGCGAACTTCCTGACGTGGCCGGTGAGCCGGTCCAGCTCGGGGTCGCGCTCACGCAGACGGTACAGCTTGTCGGCATCGCCGTCGCGGAGGTGTTCGGGGTGGGTCATGATCCATGAGGTGACCTCACGGACAGAGGGAGGCTTGGGGCCGACGGCGGGTGCGTGGCCGCGCCCGGTGCGGTAGCGCCGCAGGTGACGCTGGACAGCCAACTCGCCTCCTGGATAGCCGAGTTGCTGGATCTCCCGGTGGAGCTGTGCGGCATTTCTTATGCCTTCGTTCCAACGCTGGTGCAGGTAGCCGACGTACGGGTCGACGATGTGCGCCCGCTGCAGGCTCTTGGCGACGAGATCATCGGCGGAGCGGGCGCCCACCAGCTTGCGGACGGTAGCTTGGTGCAGTCCGAGCTTCCGCCCGATCGCCGCCTTCGACATCCCCTGCGCCCACAGCTCGTGGGCGGCGGCGTGCTGCTCCCGCAGCCGGGTCACGATCTTCAGCTCCTTCGACGGCTGCACCACCTCGGGCTCCGCTTCCAGGTGGCCGGCGCCGTCTTCCGCTGCGGCAAGAGGTTCGGCCAGGTGGGAACGGTGAGCGTTGACCGTCTTCTCGACCGCCTGGCCGAGGTTGGCCCACAAGTGATACCGGTCGGCGACCTGCTGAGCCTGTGGTGCTCCGACCCGCGCCCCCTCTCCGTAACCGCTGGAGCGGTCCCGGCAGATCACCTTCACCTCGGGATGGCCGCGGAGCCAGGCGGCCAGGTCCTCTCCCTCGCGACCGTCGTAGAGATGAATCGGCCGGTGGGTAGCCATGTCGATCAGTACCGTGCCGTAATGTCGGCCCTTGCGAAAAGCGAAGTCATCGACACCCAGGACCTCCACCTCACCGACGTCCGGCTCAGGCACGGCTCTGACCAGGCGCAGGAGTGTGTCCCTGCCCACCGTGATACCCATGGCGATCGCCAGGCGCGCTCCCGCCCGGCCCGCCAGGGCCAGGCCGATCTGCGTCAACATCCCACGCATCAAAGGCGTGTAGCGACTGTGTGGGGTGGTCAGTCCCGCGACCTGCTCGGCGAACGTCACCGCCGGGCAGACGGGGTTCCCGCAGCGGAAACGGCGCACACATAACTCGATCACGACGCCAAGACCGCCCGCCGCGGCGTCACGCAGCCTGCGTATGTACCGGCCGTGCACCCGTGCCGAGCTCTCACCGCACCCGCAGACCGCCGTTGCCGCCCGCACCCGCGCCCTGAACACCACCCGGTCCGGTCGCCTCTCCACCTCCTCGATCACCAACGCGGACAGGTACGGAAACAGCTTCAGGAGCACATCACGAGAGCACGCGATGCATGATCGCGAACAGGCGGCGCAACGTACTCAGCCGTCCGGATCACAAGATCGTCGACAGAACCAAGATTCGCGATGGCAAGGTCGCCAACCGCCCTGTCTACGTTGCGATGGCGGTCACGGTCGAGGGCACCCGGGACATCCTCGGGATCTGGGCCGGTGACGGTGGTGAGGGCGCCAAGCACTGGCTGCAGGTCTTCACCGAGCTGAAGAATCGGGGAGTTGAAGATGTCCTCATGCTCGTCTGCGACGGGTTGAAAGGTCTGCCGGACGCGGTCGAGGCGGTCTGGCCCCGCACGGTCGTCCAGACGTGCATCGTTCACTTGATTCGCAACAGCATCCGGTACTGCGCCCGTCAGGACTGGGACAAGGTCGCCAAGGATCTCAAGCCCGTCTACACCGCTCCCAGCGAGGCCGCCGCGACCGAACGGTTCCTGGAGTTCTCCGAGAAGTGGGGCACCAAGTATCCGGCCGTGATCAAGCTGTGGTCCGACGCCTGGGCCGAGATGGTGCCCTTCTTGTCCTTCGACGTCGAGATCCGCAAGGTCATCTGCAGCACGAACGCGATTGAGAGTGTGAACGCCCGGATCCGCAAGGCGGTCCGGGCCCGCGGCCACTTCCCTACAGAGGCCGCCGCGTTGAAGTGCGTCTACATGGCGCTGATGAGCCTGGACCCGACGGGCAAGGGCCGGCGCCGCTGGACGATGCGCTGGAAGGCGCCCCTGAACGCCTTCCAGATCGCCTTCGATGGCCGCCTGACCCCCACCGACCAGCGATAACCCAACAACCAAGATCAGCCGTTAAGTTGACACACCCTGCTGGGTGAGGGTATCGACCTTATCTAGAGCTGGTCTGGTTGTGAGGGACGTTTGGTGTGGGGCTGAGCTGGGATGATGCGGGCCTGTAGCCCCTCGGGCCGGTGTGTAAGGCACGTTTGGTGTGGATGTCACCTGCAGGGATGAACGCCTTCGTCGTCCTCCGGCCCGGTAGGTCGGTGGTGGCTAGGGTCCCGGCATGGATTCACGGTTCATGGCGGAGCGGGCGGTTGATCCCGCCACCGGTGAGGCGAGGTGGGTCGTCGCTCATTCCGCGACGCTCGACCTGCAGGTGGAGGCGACGGCGTTCATCGCCTCGCTGCGCTCCCGGGGGCTGTCGCCGAACACCGAGCGCGTATACGCCGGGCGGATCGCGCTCTACCTGAACCACTGCGCCGAGCTGCGCCTGGACTGGCGTGTGCCGAGCTTCCTGTCGCTGTCGGGGCTTCAGCGGTGGCTGGTGACCGAGCCGTTGCCGCCTCGCGGCCGCCGCCCGCGACAGGGCAAGCCGGTGTTCCGGTCGCGGAACACGGCGAATGCGGTGATGACCGCTGTTGCGGGGTTTCTGCGGTTCGGCGTCGCGAACGGGTGGATCGCACCGAGGGTGGCCGGCCTGCTGTCGCAGTCCAAGTACCTGGTCCATGCCCCAGCCGGCTACGAGGTGGGGGCGCGGGACCAGTTCCGCATCATCGACGCGGCGTCGTTCCGTTTCCGGATCACCGAGCCCGGCTACGAGGACCTGACGCCCGACCAGATCGCTCACATGATGGATCTCGCGTCCCGGGCGAGGGACCGGTTCCTGATCGCTCTGCTCGCCTGTACGGGGGTGCGGATCGGCGAGGCCCTCGGACTGCACCGCCAAGACGTGCACCTGCTCGCCTCCTCCCGCGCCCTCGGTTGCACGACGGAGGGCCCGCATATCCACATCCACCGGAGAACCGACAATCCGAACCAGGCGCTGGCCAAGGCCCGCAAACCCCGCACCATCCCCGTCACCGCTGATCTGGTCATCCTCTACACCGACTACCTGTGACGGAGCATTGATCTTCAGGGGCTTGGTCGTTCGGGCCTGGTGTCTCGTCTTTGAGGGTGGGACTCGGGATGGCCGGAGCGGCTGCGTTCG
>NZ_JBVHFU010000028.1:0-40755 GCF_055562175.1 Streptomyces sp. NPDC020958
ATACAAACCCCGGGCCATACCCACCCGCTGCGCACCCTGACCGGTGAACAACACACCCACCCGCGGACTCCCCTGCGCGGCAACCGGGGACACATGACGCACACCGGCCAGAAGCTCCTCACGGTCACTGCCCACCACGACGGCCCGATGGTCGAAAGCTTCCCGTGCATGCAGCAGTGACCAGCCGACATCCACCGGCCGCAGCGCGGGATCCGACTCGACACGCGCCCGCAACCGCTCCGCCTGCGCCGCCACCGCCTCGGCCGACCGACCCGACAGCACCCAAGGCACGACGCCGGCCCCGGAAGAGGCCCCCGGCTCCGAAGCGGCCGACCCGGCGGGAGGGACAGGCGCGGAGCTCAGCACGACATGGCAGTTCGAGCCCCCGATCCCGAACGACGACACCCCGGCCAGCAGCGGCTCCTCCGCTTCGGACCCCGGCCACGGCACGGCAGCCGTCGCCACCCGCAACCGCCACTCCTCGAACCGGATCGTCGGGTTCGGTTCCGCGAAGTTCAGGCTGGCCACGATGGACCGGTGCCGGATCATCAGCACCGTCTTGAGTAGCCCGGCGATGCCGGCCGCCCCCTCGAGGTGCCCGATGTTCGTCTTCACCGAGCCCACGATCAGCGGCTGCGCCGACGACCGGCCCCGGCCCAGGACGGCGCCGAGGGCTTCAGCCTCGATCGGGTCGCCGACCTTGGTGCCGGTGCCGTGCAGCTCCACGTACTGCGCCTGCGCCGGGTCCACGTCCGCGCGCTCGTAGGCCTGGCGCAACACCGCCTCCTGCGCCGCCGCGCTGGGCACGGACAGGCCGCGGGCCGAGCCGCCGTTGTTCGTCGCGGTGCCGCGGATGACGGCGTGTATGTGGTCGCCGTCGGCGAGCGCGCGGGCCAGCGTCTTGAGGACCACGAAGCCGCCGCCCTCGCCGCGAACGTAGCCGTCGGCCCGTGCGTCGAAGGTGTAGCACTGGCCGTCCGCGGACAGGGTGCCGAGCTTCGCCGCCATGAGGGCGGTCTCTTCCAGCAGGTTGAGCTGGACGCCGCCGGCCAGTGCCGCGGTCGCGCGTCCGCTCAGCAGGGCCTCGCACGCCAGGTGGACGGCGACCAGCGACGAGGACTGGCCGGTGTCGACCGCCATGCTCTCGCCTTGCACGCCCAGGAAGTGGGAGATGCGGTTCGCGATCAGGGCGCGCTGGGTGCCGGCCTGCGCATACGGGTCGGGGTCGTCGCCGGCGTCGGCCAGGCGCAGTTTGGCGTAGTCGTCGGCCATCACGCCGACGTAGACGGGGACCGGCTCGCCGCGCAGCGCGCCGGGGACGATACCGGCGTGCTCGAGTGCCTCCCAGCTCAGTTCCAGGGCGAGCCGTTGCTGCGGGTCCATCTCGACGGCCTCGCGCGGCGAGATGCCGAAGAAGCCCGGGTCGAAGGTGTCGACCTGCGGGAGGAAGCCTCCGTGGCGTACGGCAGCGGGCCTGGCCGGGTCGCCCTGGCCGGGCCACCGGTCGTCGCCGACCTCGGTGACGCCCGACGCCCCGGATCGCAGCAGTTCCCAGAAGGCGTCCAGGTTCTCGGCGTGGGGCAAGCGGCACGAGAGACCGACCACAGCGACGAGACGGTCAGCATGCGCAGCACCCATCGGACAACCTCCGGTCAGGGGGATTCCGCGCTCGGGCGGAGGGGGGTGACGGCATCCGCACTTCGGCGGGCAGAGGTCCAAGCTAACCGCGGCCGGGAGCGCGGGGCATTCCTCAACCTGGTAGTCCACAGGCGACGTCCGCTGCCCGCCGGGGAGCGCTCTCCCCCGCCGTGAAACCACCAGCATTAGTGGTTCCGGGGCCGGTGCCGTCCTGGAACTATCGACGCGGGTCTCGCCCCACCCGCCCTCGACTCCGGGAGCTGACAGCCATGGGTGACCATTTTGATCGCGACTTGGTGGTGGAGACGTCGTCCGGCACGGTCCGGGGTTTCCTGGACCGCGGGACACCGAACTGGCGGGGCGTGCCCTACGGCCGGGTCGAACAGCGTTTCCACCCGCCGGTGCCCGCGTTGCCGGGCGAGCCGGTCGACGGCCGCCACTGGGGGCCGATCTGCTGGCAGCTGCCGATCGTGGCCGGCCGGAGCCCGTCCTCGGTCTTCCCCGACGCCGCCGAGTCCGAGGACTGCCTCAACCTGAACGTCTGGTCGCCCGGTCCGGACCCGGGCGCCCGGCGGCCGGTGCTGGTGTGGCTGCACTTCGGCAGCCGGGCCTACGGTGCGGGGAGCACCCCGATGATCGACGTGTGGCACTTCGCCGCCCGGCACAACGCCGTCGTCGTGACCCCGAACTATCGGCTCGGCCCGTGGGGCTGGCTCTATCTGGGCGCGCTGGACCCGCAGTTCGAGGACAGCGCCAACCTTGCCCTGCTCGACCAGATCCTCATGCTGCGCTGGGTCAAGGACAACATCGCGGCGTTCGGCGGTGACCCGGACAACGTCACCGTCTTCGGCATGTCTTCAGGCGCCTCCGACCTGGGCGCGCTGCTGGGCGCTCCGGCGGCCCGAGGGCTGTTCCACAAGGCCGCCTCCTACAGCGGGGCGCAGGCGCCGATGCTGGAGAAGGACGCCACGGAGTTCGCCGAGGAGTTCCTGGCGGCCGCGGGCCCGCTGGCGGCCACGGCGGCCGACCTGGCCGCGCTGCCCAACGTCGGCCTGCGGACCGTGCACCGGCGGCTGCTGAAGCAGAGCGTCTCGCGCGCCGGAGGCCCGATCATCATCCGGTACGGGCCCTTCGTCGACGGCTCCGTCCTGCCCAAGGCGCCCCTCGACGCGCTGGCCGACGGTCTCATGGCCGGAGTCGCCCTGCTGGTGTCCAACGTCGCTGAGGAGGCGGGTGTGTGGGACGCCTGGGGTGCGGTCGACCACGCCTACTCTCGCGTCTTCGCCGGCAGTGACCAGTCGGTGTCGCACGAGGAGAAGGTGGAACAGCTGTCCGAGTACCGCTGGGTCGGACCGGCCCGGAAGCTGATCGCCGCCCATCACCAGGGCGGCGGGACCGGCTGGATGCAGAAGTTCGACTACGCGCCGACGACCAACTGGCAGACCGCGCTCTCCTATCCCGAGGTGGCAAGGCGGCCGGTGCACGGCGCTGACGTGGCGTCGCTGTTCCTCGACCCCGAGGGCGAGGTCGGCTCCGAGGACGACCGCGCGGTCGCCGCGCTGGACCAGGCCGCTCTGCTCGCCCTGGCACGCGACGGTCGCGCGCCCTGGACACCGTGGTCACCGGACAACCAGACCCCGCACCGGATCGCCGCCGCGGCACACTGATCACGGAAAGGTCCCACCGTGTCGGATACTCCGCCCCCCCTGGCCGGTCTCACCGTGATCGACGCGTCCACGCTCTTCGCGGGCCCCTTTGCTGCGCGGCTGCTCGGCGACTACGGTGCCGAGGTCATCAAGGTCGAGGCGCCGGCCGGCGATCCCGTACGCGGGTTCGGTCACGCCCAGAACGACGTCCCGCTGCTGTGGAAGGTGCTGGGCCGCAACAAGAAGAGCGTGGTGCTCGACCTGCGCGAGTCCGCGGGCGCCGAGAGTTTCCTGCGCCTGGTGCGCCGCGCCGACGCGCTCATCGAGAACTTCCGGCCCGGCACGCTGGAGCGCTGGGGACTCGGCCCGGAGGTGCTCGCCGAGGCGAATCCGCGGCTGGTGCTGGCCCGGGTGACCACGTTCGGCCAGGACGGCCCGTACGCGCGGCGTCCCGGCTTCGGCACGCTGGCCGAGGCGATGAGCGGACTGGCCGCGATGTCCGGGGAGCCGGACGGCCCGCCCGCGCTGCCGTCGTTCCCCCTGGGCGACGCCGTGGCCGGGCTGCACGCCGCCCTGGCGGTCCTCATCGGGCTGCGCGCCCGCGACACGAACGGCACCGGTCAGGTCGCGGACGTCGCGATCACGGAGACGCTGATCGGCACGCTGGGCGCCCAGCTCACCGTGTACGAGCACCTCGGCGTCAAGCCCGAGCGGATCGGCAACCGCAGCCACAACAGCGCGCCCCGCAACGTCTACCGGTGTGCGGACGGCCGCTGGGTGGCGGTGTCCGCGTCGGCGCTCTCGATCGCCGAGCGTATCGTCCGGCTGGTCGGCCGCCCCGAGTTGGTCGCGGAGCCGTGGTTCGCCACCGGAAGCGGCCGGGCCGCGCACCGCGAGGTGCTCGACGACGCCGTCCGGTCGTGGATCGCCGCCCGCAAGCGCGACGAGGTCGTCACCGCGTTCGAGAAGGCGCAGGCGGCGGTCGCCCCCATATACGAGGTCGACGACGTCCTGAACGACCCGCAGTTCCGCGCCCGCGGCCTGACCGTGGAGGTGCCCGACGCCGAGCTCGGCACCGTACGCATGCCGGGCCTGCCGTTCCGGCTGTCGGCCACCCCGGGCCGGATCGACTGGGCCGGCCCACGCGTCGGCGAGCACACTGAGGAATTCACAGGAGAGACCGAGGCATGAGCACCGACGAGACCCCGCGGCAGGTCTTCCGCAGCTGCCTCTACGTGCCCGGCCATCATCCGGACCGGATAGCCCGGGCCTACGACACCGAGACCGACGCGGTGATCCTCGACCTCGAGGACGCCGTCCCCCCGCCGGAGAAGCCCCGGGCCCGCGAGATCGTGGCCGAAGCCGTCACGACCCCGGCCGCAAAGCCCACCTATGTCCGGGTGAACCCGGTGTCCTCGGGTCTGTGCGAGGACGACATCCGGGCCGTGGCCGGCGCCGGGCTCGCGGGGCTGCGGGTAGCGAAGGTCTCCTCGTCCGAGGAGGTGCGGCTCGTCGCCGGCGTGCTCGACGAGCTCGGCCATCCCGGCCGAATCCACGTGCTCATCGAGTCGGCCGAGGCGCTGGAGCACGCATACGAGCTGGCCACCGCGTCCGAGCGGGTGACGATGGTGGGCCTGGGCGAGTCCGACCTGCGGGCCGACCTCAACACCACCAACGAGGGCCCGACCATGGACAGTGCCCGGGCCCGGGTGATCGTCGCCGCCCGCGCCGCCGGCCTGCCCAACCCGATCCAGAGCGTCTACGCCGAGCCTCGGGACCTGCGCGGGCTGCTGGTCACCAGCCGGCACGGCCGCCGGCTCGGGTTCCTCGGCCGGATGGCGATCCACCCGGCGCAGATCCCGATCATCCACGACGTCTACACCCCGACGACCAACGAGATCGACGACGCACTGGAGGTCTTCGCGGCCGCGGACCTCGCCGCCACGGAGAGCCGGTCGATCGCCATCACCGCACAGGGCAAGATGGTCGGCCCGCCCGCCTTGGCCCGTGCCCGCCAGGTGCTGGAGCTGGCCACCGCCCTCGATCTGATCGCGGAGGCCCGGACCGGGACCACCCCATCGCCACGCGACACCGGGAGCAACGGAGGTTCTTCATGACCGAGCAGTGGGCGGTGCTGGACCCGGCGATCCGCCCGACCGACCCCGAGGCCTATCTCAGAGCTGCGCTGCAGTGGCATTTCGGCGAGGACACCGGGTCGCCCTTCTGGCTGCGGCGGGCGAAATCGCTGGACTTCGACCCGCTGACCGACGTGCGTACGTACGACGATCTGACGCTGTTCCCCAACATCGTCGACGAGCTGCGCGACGTTCCCGTGGAAGACCTTGTCCCGCGGGGGTACGGCCCCCGGCCCCCGGCGCCGAAGGTCTTCGAGACCGGCGGCACCACCGGCGCGCCCAAGCGGGTGATCCTCATGCCGGACTGGTTCGAGAGCTCCATCGACCGGATGCTCGCCGGGCCGGTGTTCGCCGGGCGGGAGCCGGGCAACATCCTGATCGCGACGCCGACCGGCCCGCACAAGATCGGCGGCCAGTACGACGACGTGGTGCGTCGGCAGAACACGATCAAGTTCACCATCGACGTCGACCCGCGCTGGGTCAAGAAGCTCATCGCCCGGGGCGAGAACGACCAGGTCAAGGCGTACGTGGAACACGTACTGGACCAGATCGAGCACGTCCTGACGACTCAGAACGTCGGGCTGCTGGTGATCACGCCGCCGCTGCTGCGCGCGTGCTCCGCACGTCCGCTGCTCGTCGAGCTCATCAACACCAAGGTGAGCGTGGTGTTCTGGGGCGGCGCGCACATGACGGCCGACGAGCGCTACGAGCTGCAGCACGTGCACTTCCCGGGCGTACGCATGGTGAGCCGCTACAACAGCGCGATGATCCTCGAGGGGGCCGCCGAGCGCGCCGGGACCGGCACCGGCGATCACGTGATCTACGACCCGTACAGCCCGGTGGTGACCTTCCGGGTGATCGACCCGGAGACGCGGGAGACGGTGGACTACGGCCGGCGCGGGCAGGTCGTGATGAACCACGTGAGCAAGGGCTTCTTCGCGCCCAACAACCTCGAGCGGGACTCCGCCGTACGCGTGCCTGGCCCGGAGGGGCAGTTCGGCGACTCGGTGGCCGACCCCCGGCCGGTCGAGACGTTCGGTGGTGAGCGAGTGATCGAGGGCATCTACTGATGCGCCGACGCGTCCCATTCATTCCCAGGAAGAGGAAAGTGTGATGTCCGACCAACCGTGGCTGCACCGCCTGGACCCCGCCGAGGCGGCCGAGATCGACGACGCGCTGGACGTGCTGCTCAAGAGCGGCAAGCCGGACTTCGCCGCGAGTCCCGCCGACTTCCCGCTGCCCGCGCTGGGGCCGAGGCTGCGCGGCATCGTCGACTCCATCGAGAACGAGCCGGGCTTCGCCCTGGTCCGGGGAGTTCCGGTCGGCGACAAGAGCGAGGACGAGGTCCGCCGGCTCTACTGGGGACTCGGCATGTACATCGGCGTGCCCATGATCCAGAACAACAACGACTCCAGCATGGTCGACATCCGCGACGAGCGCCGGGCGGGCAAGCTGCGGGTTCACAAGTCGAATCAGCACATCGGCTTCCACATCGACTCGACCGACGTCGTCACCCTGCTGTGCCGGCGGGCGGCCTCGCAGGGCGGCACCAGCCTCGTGGTCAGCGCCGAGGCCGTACGCCGGGAGATGTCCTGGGAGTGCCCCGAGCTGCTGAGCGCGCTGTACGAGCCGCTGCCCTTCGCTGACGTCGCCTCCCCCGACGACGAGCGTCCGGACGTCTTCCTGAGCCCGGTCTTCGGTCGGCACGAAGGGCTCACCACGACCCGGTTCTACATCCGCCGGGTGCTGCGCAGCCAGGACAACCCTGACGCGCCGCGGCTGACCGAGCGGCAGCTCGAGGCCATCAACAAGGTCGAGGAGATCGCCGCCCGGCCCGGCCTGGTCACGCCCATGGAGTTCGAGCCGGGCGACCTGCAGATGATCAACAACCACCTGGTGCTGCACGGCCGCACGGCCTTCGCCAGCGAGGAGCCCGGGGCGGGACGGCACCTGCTGCGGATGTGGTTCTCCGTGCCGTCGAGCCGGTCGTTGCCGCCCGGGTACGAGGCGGCATGGGGCACCCGCGAGGGCGGCACCCTTCGCGGCGCCGGCCCGCGCTGGCAACTGCAGGGCGAGTTCGGCGAGTTCCAGCGCCGACAGGCGGAGGAACTGGGCGTGGCGATCCCGGCGTGACTCCGGCGTCCGCGGTGGACGATCACAATGGTAGGTTGGGCGGCATTGCCTCACACGGACACTATTGCCGCATTTTGCCATATACCTGGCAGGGAGAGTCATGGCACTGCTCGGAAAGTTACTGAAGAACCGGCGCGCGGGTGAGACGGGCCTCGCCTGGCACGCGCCGCACCTGGCAGGGGCCGAGACCCTGGCCGTGACCAGCCCCGACTTCGACCACGAGACGACGCTCCCGGTGGTACACGCCAACCGCAAGCTGGGCGGGGAGGACGCCTCGCCCGCGCTCGCCTGGACGGCGGCGCCCGCGGGCACGGCACAACTGCTGCTGGTCGTCGAGGACCCTGATGCGCCCACTCCCAAGCCGTTCAACCACGGCGTCTTCCTCATCGAACCGTCGGTGACGAGCCTCGCGCGGGGCGCGCTCGACGGCACCAGCCCGGCGGCCGGGGTACGACCGCTGCAGTCCGGCAAGGGCGTCGGCTACCTGGGGCCGGCCCCGATCAAGAGCCACGGCCCGCACCGGTACGCCTTCCAGCTCTTCGCCCTCGGCGAGCCGATCGCCACGGACGTGGAGAGCGCCAAGCCCGCGGCCGTGCTCGCGGCGGCCGGCAGTGTGCTCGCCCGGGGCCGCATCGACGGTTTCTACGAGAACCCCTGATCAGTCAAGATCAGGACTACCAGGTCTGGGGATGCCAGGACAACCCACCGCGGCCTAGCCTGCGACCGATCGTGCCCGGACGGCGACCGTCCAACATGCACGATCAGCCGCCGTCAACGGCCCGCGTGGCGAGAAGGAGCCCCCCGATGACCGAACAAGTCAGCGCCGCCGCGCCGCACTACGAGGCACCACTGGTCATCGGCACCGACGTCACGCCGCCGATCGCCTGGCGGCCGGTGCTCATCACCGCGGCGGTGGTCGCGGCCGTGATCACCGCGGTCAGCTGGCGGATCGGCGCGTACAGCAACGAGCTCTACTTCATCGGTGCGGGCGGCCATCCGGCCTGGGGCTACGTGGACCAGCCGCCGCTCACCCCGGTGCTGGCCCACGGCTTGTGGTCCGTCGCGCACTCGCTCGTGCTGCTGCGGCTGCCGGCCACCCTGTGCATGGTCGCCATGGTCGTGTTGAGCGCGCTCACCGCCCGCGAGTTGGGCGGTGAGCGCCGTGCCCAGACGGTGGCGGCCCTGACCACGGCCACGTCGATCCTGCTGCTGTCGCTGAGCGCCACGCTGGCGACGACGGCGATCGACTCGGCGCTGTGGGCGACGGTGCTGTGGCTGGTCGCCCG
Source organism: Streptomyces sp. NPDC020958 (assembly GCF_055562175.1). Lineage (NCBI taxonomy): Bacteria > Bacillati > Actinomycetota > Actinomycetes > Kitasatosporales > Streptomycetaceae > Streptomyces > Streptomyces sp. NPDC020958. The sequence continues at coordinate 8,839 of NZ_JBVHFU010000028.1, forward strand.
CTGGAACCGCCTGCGCCAGGACCGGCTGCTGCTGGTCGCCACCCTGGTCACCGCGGTGGCGCTGGAGAACAAGTACCTGATCGTCTCGCTGTGGGCCGTCCTGATCGTCGCCGTGCTCGTCTCCGGCCCGCGGGAGCTCCTGCGCCGCCCGCTGCTCTGGGTCGGTGGCGCCGGGGCGATCCTCAGCGCCGTGCCGGGTCTGCTCTGGCAGGCGAGCCACGGCTGGCCGCAGATCGAGATGACGAGCGTCATCGCGGCCGAGGCGCAGCGGGACGCCGGTGGGCGGCTCGGCTTCCTGCCACTCGTGCTCTTCTACGCCGGAATCCCGGTCGGTGTGGCCCTGGCGGTCCGCGGCGTCGTGCGGCTGTGGCGCATCCCGGCCCACCGCTTCCTCGGCATCACCGTCGGCGGCGTCGTCCTGGCCTTCCTGATCGCGGACGGCCGGCACACGTACACCGGCGGGCTGTTGCCCCTGCTCTTCGCCGCGGGTTCGATCAATCTGAGAGGGCGCGTGTGGCGGGTGGTCGCCGGCGCCCCCGGGCTGATCCTGGCGGCGCTCATCGCCGTGCCGCTGTCACTGTCGGTGCTCCCGGTGTCGACCGGGGCGCAGGTCAACATCCTGACCCGGGGCAGCACCGGCTGGCCGGAACTCGTCGACACCGTCGCCGCGGCTTACCGGTCGGCGGGTCCGGGCCCGGTGGCCCTGGTCGCCGACACCTACCGCCAGGCAGGTGCCCTGGACGCGTACGGGGAATCGCGCGGCCTGCCGAAGGCCAGCAGCCCGGACCGCGGCTACTCCGCCTTCGGCCCGCCCGCGGACGAGGTGACCACGGTGCTGTGGGTCGGAGACAGGCCCCCGGCCGAATTCCGCGCCGCGTTCGCCGAGGTGCGTGAGGTAGCCCGCTTCGACGACAACCCGGACGGCTACCTCGGCATCAACTCCGACGTTCCGGTGTGGCTGTGCACCGGATTCCACGATGACTGGCAGCAGCTGTGGCCGCGCATCAAGCACTACGACAGCCGGGACCGCGTCGCCGCCTGAGGCTTCCCCGGTATACCCCGGCCGGCCTGGCGCGGTGCACGCAGTGGTGCGTCGCCGCACACGAGGTTCGTATCCGCGTCGTCCGCGTTGCGGTCGAGGTGGCCGGGAACGTGGATGCCGCCAGGAACCGAAGCGCGCCGCCCGCAGCACGGTGGCCGTGAGTACGGACGTCGCCGGAGCCACGTACAGGGCGGGGCCGAGACCGTCCGAACCCCGGCAGACGACCAGTACGACAGCGCAGACCGCCCCCGCACACAGCGCGGTCAGTACGTCGAGCTGCCAGGTCGCGGTCCCGTCGGGCGGCATCGCCGACGGCCGGTAGCCCAGCCGGGTCACCGCCGAGGCGGCGACGGCACCGGCGACGCACAGCGCCGGGAGCCAGTGGCTGTCCAGCGGCCGGGCCCGGCGGCCGGCAGCCCACAGGGCCGTCGCGGCGACCGCCACCAACCCGACGGCACGGGTGCCGCTCGATGCCGAGCAGGGGTCGGTGAGCAGCGCCGCGTAGGGCACCGGCTCGGCGAACGCCGCCTTCAGCATCGTGCAGAAGTCCATCGCCAGCCACAACGCGCCGCCGAAGAGCAGTGCGTTGACGGTGACAACGGCCAACTGGGCCCGTAAGGAGATGTGTTCAGCACCGCGCCTGCTGCTCCACAGACGGGCGGACGCGGCACCGAGCGAGGCCGCCCCCATGACGGCGAGCGGCGGCACGATCAGCAGGGGCCATCCCCGCATCGGCCCGCTCGCCGTGGTCCCCGTGCTCTGCAACCGGACCAGCAGACCGGCCCCGACGCTCATGCCCAGGGCGGCGTGGAGCCACCGTACGGCCCCGCTGTTCGCGCCGCCGCGGGCCTGAGTGTCACGCCACACCGCGACGCCCCAGCCGACAGCCAGGGCCAGCCCGGCGGACAGGGCGCCGACCGGTGCCGAACTCCACGAGGTGCCGCTGAGGAGGAGGTCGCCGAGGCCGTCCATGGGCCGTGTCGGATCTTGTTTCGACAACGCCGTGAGCGAGGCGTTCAACAGCGTACTGAAGGTCGAGTACGTCCACCGGCACAGCTTCCGTACCCGCACCGAGGCCAGGCTCCGGATCGCCACCTGGATCACCGACTTCTACAACGCCAGGCGGCTGCACAGCGTATGCGGGTTCAAGAGCCCGATCGACTACGAACGAGACCACCGAGCCACCCTCGCCGAGGGACTGGCCGCACAGATCGTCTCCACGCTGCGAGGGGATTGACACTCACCCTCGCAAGCGCGGTAGCAAGCACAGCTCAGACCCACACACCCGAGCAGGTTCAGGCGCACCAGGCGATCAAGGACTGCGAGCGACGACTCAGATCCGACAGATCACTGAGAGCCCAGGAGACATCGCACAGCGTATCCAAACGGCCAGTGCCGACAAGAAGGGCCCACTTTGCGAAGCCCTGGGCATCACCATCGGCTACGAACACGCAAAGAGGACCGCGACCGTTAGGTCGAGGCCCTCATAACCGTATCGTCAATCGTTGTGTCCGAGGGGGGACTTGAACCCCCACGCCCGATAAAGGGCACTAGCACCTCAAGCTAGCGCGTCTGCCATTCCGCCACCCGGACCAGGTGTCTGCCGCCCGACCGGGGGTGTTCCCCGCGGCGACAGGACAACAATACCAAGCTTTCGGAGTGCCTTTCACCTGCGTTCCGATCGGCATACTCGCAGGTGGAGGCCGTATCACCGAGCGTGCTCGGCCCGCTACCGCGCGGGCGCCGGCGCACGCGGGGCCGGGCCGGGGCGACGCCTCAGGGGCAGCGCACGACCTGTCCGGCGTACGAGAGGTTGCCGCCGAAGCCGAACAGCAGGACCGGGTCGCCGCTGCTGACGCGTCCCTGTTCGACCAGCTTGGACAGGGCCAGCGGGATGCTGGCGGCGGACGTGTTGCCGGACTCGGTGACGTCCCGCGCGACGACCGCGTTGACCGCGCCGATCTTCTGCGCGAGCGGCTCGATGATCCGCAGGTTGGCCTGGTGCAGGACGACCGCCGCGAGGTCGACGGGGTCCACGCCCGCCCTCTCGCAGGCGCGTCGGGCGATGGGCGGCAGCTGGGTGGTGGCCCAGCGGTAGACGCTCTGCCCCTCCTGGGCGAACCGGGGCGGAGTGCCCTCGATCCGCACGGCATGGCTCATCTCCGGGACGGAACCCCACAGCACTGGCCCGATCCCGGGCTCCGCGCCGGGTGCGCAGGCCTCGACCACGGCCGCGCCGGCCCCGTCGCCGACGAGGACGCAGGTGGTGCGGTCGGTCCAGTCCGTCACCTCGGACATCTTGTCGGCGCCGATGACGAGCGCACGGGTGGCGGCGCCCGCCCGGACCGTGTGGTCGGCGGTGGCGAGCGCGTGCGTGAAGCCGGCGCAGACCACGTTGACGTCTATCGCGGCGGGCCCGGGAACGCCCAGCCGGGCGGCGACCCGGGCGGCCATGTTCGGGGACCGGTCGATCGCCGTGGAGGTGGCGACCAGCACCAGGTCGATGTCGGCCGGGGTGAGGCCCGCCGCGGCGAGGGCCTTGGCCGCGGCGTGCGCCGCGAGCTCGTCGACGGGTTCGTCGGGACCTGCGATGTGCCGGGTGTCGATGCCCACCCGGCTGCGGATCCACTCGTCACTGGTGTCGACCATGCTGGCCAGGTCCGCGTTGGTGAGCACCTTCGCGGGCTGGTAGTGGCCGACGGCGGCGATGCGCGAGCCGTTCATGGGTGGTGGGTCCCCCTCGTTGCCTCGGTGTGGGCCCACCAGTCTGTTCAGTGACTCATGAGTACGACGGCAGGTAAGGCAACAGGAAACGGGCGCCCGAGTTGTCGGCTTCTTGCAGACTCGCGGACGCCCGGACATGCTTCCGGTTCAGCCGTTGAACAGTTCAGCCGCCGAACAACTGGGTCGCCTTCCGCACGAGTTCGTACACGCCGTAGGCGAAGGGGGCGCCCACCCAGAGCCAGGCCACGGCGATCAGCCAGCGGCGGTCCGGCTCAGGCCGGCTGCTGTCGTTCGACATCGACGGCCTCCCTCGGTGCGGGGATGTGGTGACGGGTGTGGACGGGCCGGACCAGCTCGTTGGCGACGAACCCGACGACGAGCAGCCCGATCATGATGCCGAAGGACAGGGTGTACAGGTCGGAGCCGTGTCTGCCGGCGCTCTTCTGGTGGTCGGCGATCCAGTTGACGATCAGTGGACCGAGGACACCGGCCGTGGACCAGGCGGTGAGCAGCCGGCCGTGGATGGCGCCGACCTGGTAGGTGCCGAAGAGGTCCTTGAGGTAGGCGGGGACGGTCGCGAAGCCGCCTCCGTAGAAGGAGAGGATCACCAGGGCGCAGAGCACGAACAGCGGCTTGGAGGAGTCCCCGAACAGGGCGATGAGCAGGTACATCAGGGCGCCCACGCCGAGGTAGACGCGGTAGATGTTCTTGCGGCCGATCAGGTCGGAGGTCGACGACCAGCCGATGCGGCCCGCCATGTTGGCGGCGGACAGCAGGGCGACGAAACCGGCCGCCGCGGACGCGGACACCGGGGTGGAGCTGTCGGCGAAGAAGTCCGTGATCATCGGGGCGGCCTTCTCCAGGATGCCGATGCCGGCGGTCACGTTCATGCAGAGCACGACCCACAGGCACCAGAACTGCGGGGTGCGGATCGCGCTGTTCGCGGAGACCTGCACGCCCTCGAAGGCGCTCGGGGCGTCCGCGACCGGCTTCTCGGTGCGCGGGACGCGGATCAGCAGCACGCCGAGGGTCATGAACACGGCGTACGAAAGACCGTGCACCAGGAAGGCCAGCGCGATGCCATCGTTGTCACTGCCGAAGGAGGAGAGCATCTGCGCGGACCAGGGCGAGGCGATCAGCGCGCCGCCGCCGAAGCCCATGATGGCGATGCCGGTGGCCATGCCGGGCCGGTCCGGGAACCACTTGATCAGTGTGGAGACGGGCGAGATGTAGCCGATGCCGAGGCCGATCCCGCCGACGAAGCCGTAGCCGAGGACGATCAGCCAGTACTGCTGGGTCTCGGCGCCGAGCGCGGAGATCAGGAAACCGCAGGAGAAGCAGATCAGGGCCACTGTCATGGCCCAGCGCGGCCCGTTGCGCTCGACGAGGGTGCCGCCGAACGCGGCCGACAGGCCGAGCATCACGATCGCGAGCTGGAAGGGCAGCGCGCTCTCGGTGCCGTTCAGGTGCAGCGCGGATTCGAGCGGCGGCTTGAACACGCTCCAGGCGTAGGCCTGGCCGATGGAGAGGTGGACGGCGAGGGCGGCGGGCGGGACGAGCCAGCGGCTCCAGCCCGGCGGTGCTACAGGGGGGCTGCTCATGAGTCCCCAACGGTAGGGGTGCAAGGGGTGGTTGAGAACCCGGCCGGCCGGTCGGATGCGTTGAGCGGTATGCGGACCGCGCCGAACGGTCGGGGCCGGGCCGCGGCTCACGCTCCATGTGCAGGACAATGAGAGGGCCGAGGCCGCCAGCACGTACAGAACCGGGGCTGATCAGGACATGGGACGAGTCACGGAACGACGCAAGGTCATCCGCATCCGCGACGGAGTGGTCGCCACCCGGCCGGACACGCTGGTCGCCGAGGAGCCCCTGGAGATCAGACTCAACGGGAAACCCCTGGCGATCACGATGCGCACGCCCGGCGACGACTTCGCGCTGGCGGCCGGGTTCCTGGTGAGCGAGGGGGTCCTCGCGGACGCCGGCGACCTGCAGAACATCGTCTACTGCGCGGGCGCCACGGCCGACGGGTCCAACACCTACAACGTGGTCGACGTGCGGACCACCCCGGGCGTCGAGCTCCCCGACTTCACCCTGGAACGGAACGTGTACACGTCCTCGTCCTGCGGGCTGTGCGGCAAGGCGAGCCTCGACGCGGTGCGTACGAGCACCCGCTGGCCGATGGCCGACACTCCCCCGGTGCGCGTGGGGCCCGAGCTGCTGGCGAGCCTCCCCGACCGGCTCCGCGCGGCGCAGCGGGTGTTCGACCGGACCGGGGGGCTGCACGCGGCGGCCCTGTTCACGGAGGAGGGGGAGCTGGTGGACGTCCGGGAGGACGTGGGCCGGCACAACGCGGTGGACAAGCTGGTGGGCTGGGCCCTGCAGAACGGTGAGCTGCCGCTGTCCCGCGCCGTCCTTCTGGTCTCCGGGCGGGCCTCCTTCGAGCTGGCGCAGAAGGCCGTGATGGCGGGCATCCCGGTGCTCGCGGCGGTCTCGGCGCCGTCGTCGCTGGCGGTGGACCTGGCGGCGGAGACCGGTCTGACCCTGGTCGGCTTCCTGCGGGGCAGCAACATGAACGTGTACGCGGGCGAGGACCGCATCGCCCTGCCGGCCGCGGCCACCCAGGGCTGAGCGGTACCCGGCGTCACGGCGGCGGGGCCCCGACCGGCGGAGAGCGCCTCCTGCGCCGCAGGGGACCGGCCTCAGTCGGGTGCCCCGACGGCCACCGCGGCCTCGGCGAACGCGGCGACCGACGGGGAGCGCCGGCCTGCCGCCCAGGCCAGCAGCACCCGGTCGGGTTCGGCGTCCACAACGGGGACGTAGACGATGTCCGCGCGTGAGTACTGCTCGGCGGCCGAGCGGGGCACCATCGTGATGGCGACGCCGGCGGCCACGCACTCGAACTTCTCCTCGATGGTGCGCAGCGGCAGGTCGCCGGGGCGGGGGTCGTTGTAGCGGATCCACTGTTCGCCGTCGAGATCGGCGAGCGAGATCTCCTGCTTCCCGGCGAGCCGGTGCCGGTCCGGGAGCATGGCCACCCGGGGCTCGCTGTAGAGGGGGCGCAGTTCGAGTCCGTCCGGCCGGATCGGCCGCCGTACGTAGGCGATGTCGACGGTGCCGTCGAGGATCAGCCGCTCCTGGTCGTCCCACTCGACGCGCCGGGCGTTGGCCTGGATGTCCGGGTGCTCCGCGGTGAAGGCGCGCAGGGCCCGGGTGACGACGACACCGGCGCGGAAGCCGACGACCAGCCGCTGCCTGCCGCGCGCGGCTTGCGAGGCGCGGCGCCGGGCGCCGTCGGCGGCGGCCAGCAAGGGCCGGGCGTCCTCGAGGAATTGGCGTCCGGCGTCGGTCAACGTCACGCCGTGGCTGTCGCGTACGAACAGCTCGGCGCCCAAGTCCTTCTCCAGGGCGCGGATCTGGCGGCTGAGCACGGGCTGGGCGATGTGCAGCCGCCCGGCGGCCCGACCGAAGTGGAGGAGTTCGGCGACCGCCACGAAGTAGCGGACCTTGCGCAGGTCCAGGTCCATGACCGCACCTCTCTGCGACACCGGCGATGCCTTCAGGGTATCGCCGGTGCCGGAAGAGGTCTTGGACGGTCGGTGCGGTGGGGCCGCAGCCTTGAACCGTCCGCACCGACGGTTCGCGCCGAAGGTTCGCCGCAGAGGTTTTGGAAAGAGGGGATCCACGATGGATCTGCAGGGACAGCGTGTCGTGGTCATCGGAGGCACGTCGGGCATCGGGCTCGCGGTCGCCGCGGGAGCGGCCCGCGGGGGCGCCCGGGTGGTCGTCGCCTCGCGCCGGCAGGGGAACGTGGACGCGGCGCTGAAGGTGCTGCCCGAGGGAACGGAGGGAGGGGTGCTGGACGCGGGGGACGAGGAAGCGGTGCGCGGGTTCTTCGCGGCCGTCGGGGCGTTCGACCACCTGGTGTACACGGCGGGTGACTCGCTCCTGCTGGAGAGCGTGGCCGCCACGGATCTGGCGGCGGCCCGGAGTTTCCTGGACACCCGGCTCTGGGGTGCGTACGCGGCCGTGAAGCACGGCGTCGGGTCGATCCGTCCCGGTGGGTCCGTGGTGCTGACCACGGGCACGGCTGGGCGCCGGCCGCTGCCCGGTTCGAGCGTGGTGTCGGCGCTGTGCGGGGCGATGGAGTCGCTGACCCGAGCGCTGGCCGTGGAACTGGCGCCGCTGCGAGTGAACGTCGTCTCGCCCGGGATGGTGCGGACCGAGCTGTGGCGGGAGCTGCCGGAGGCCGACCGGGAGGGGCTGTTCCGGTCGTCCGCCGAGTCGCTTCCGGTGGGACGGGTCGGCGAGCCGGCGGATGTGGCGGAGGCGTACCTGTATCTGATGCGTGGGGGGTACAGCACCGGTTCGGTGGTGGTCGTGGACGGGGGCGGAACGCTGGTCTGAGCGGTCAGGCGCGGGTGAGCCGTACGGCGGCGGCGGTCGTGACCGTGCCGAGGCGGGGGAAGTCGAGCCGTACGGAGGCCTCGTGCTCGGCGGCCGTGAGGGCGGCCATGGCGTCCTCGACGAAGACGAGGTCGTAGCCGAGGTCGGCGGCGGCGCGAGCGGTGGACTCGACGCCGAGGTTGGTGGCGATCCCGCCGAACACCAGCCGGGTGACGCCCAGCGCACGCAGCCTGGCGTCGAGGTCGGTCCCCTGGAAGCCGCCGATGGTGTGCTTGACGATCTCCACGTCCCCTTCCCTGCGCAGCCCCGCCACCAGCCCGCTGCCGGGCGGCTGCTCGGCGAGCGAGGGTCGCTCCACCCGGACGAGCACCACGGGGGCGCCTGCCGCGCGGAAGGCCGCGGCCAGTTCCTCGGCGGCGTGCAGGACTTCGGTGCCCTTGCGGGGCGCCAGGGGCAGCGCGACGATACGGTCCATCAGGTCGACGAGGACGAGGGCCGTACGCGCCGGATCAAGCGTCAGGGGTGCGGTCATGACGGAACGTTAGCCGTCATGAGCCGTCCGTACCGGAAATCCGGATCAACCGGCACATGAACCGGTCGCGAGCGCGCCCAGTCCGTGTCCCGCTCGTGTCCCGCCCGTCAGTGGCGGGGCGTCCCGGTGGCCGCCGTCGGCCGTGACCGGGCCGTCGGGCCGGCCGGGGGCTCGGCCTGCTCCCGGGCCTGCGGGTCGTGGGCGCGGCGCTTGGCGATGACCGCGCAGACCATGAGCTGCATCTGGTGGAAGAGCATCAGCGGCAGCACGGCCAGCGAGGCGTGGGCTCCGAACAGCACGCTCGCCATGGGCAGCCCGGAGGCGAGGGACTTCTTGGACCCGGCGAACTGGATGGCGACGCGGTCCGCGCGGCCGAAGCCGAGTGCCCTGGCGCCGTACCAGGTCACCCCGAGCATCACCGCGAGCAGTGCGGCCTCCACCACGAGCAGCCCGCCCAGCCGGACGGCGCTGACCTGGTGCCAGATGCCCTTGACCATGCCCTCGCTGAACGCGGTGTAGACGACGAGCAGGATGGAGCCGCGGTCGACCAGGCCGAGGACCTTCTTGTGCCGTTTGACGAACTCGCCGATCCAGGGCCGCAGCAGCTGCCCGGCGACGAACGGCACCAGCAGCTGGAGCACGATCTTGACGATGGAGTCCGCGGAGAACCCGCCCCCGCTGTTGCCGAGCAGGGCGGCGGCGAGCAGCGGGGTCAGGACGATGCCGACGAGCGAGGAGAAGGAGCCGGCGCAGATCGCGGCGGGCACGTTGCCGCGCGCGATCGAGGTGAACGCGATCGACGACTGGATGGTGGAGGGCACCAGGGTCAGGAAGAGGAGGCCCTGGTAGAGCGGCTGGGTGAGGAGTACGGGCACCAGGCCGCGGGCGGCCAGGCCGAGTACGGGGAAGAGCACGAAGGTACAGACCAGCACCGTGAGGTGGAGTCGCCAGTGCCGCAGTCCGTCGACGGCCTCGCGGGTGGACAGGCGGGCGCCGTAGAGGAAGAAGAGGAAGGCGATCGCCGCCGTGGAGGCGCCGGAGGCCACGTCGGCGGCCGTCCCCCGGGCCGGGAGGAGCGCGGCGAGACACACCGTCCCGAGCAACAGCAGGACGTACGGGTCGATCGGCATCCGGCGGGGCCGGCTCAGGCGTTTCACGGTGCTCCACTTACGGGTCGGTCAGGTTCTCCGTGGGGCCGGGAGGGCCCCATCCATCGTCCCCCTCCTGGAGGTGATCGGGAATCCGGCATACCACTCTGACTGCCATCACGTTCCGCGATAACATGTTCGAGTGTACGACCCTTCACACCTGCGCACCTTCCTGGCGGTGGCCAGGACGCTCAGCTTCACCCAGGCGGCCCGCCGCCTGGGACTGCGCCAGTCGACGGTCAGCCAGCACGTGCGCAGGCTGGAGGACGCGGCCGGCCGGCAGTTGTTCTCCCGCGACACGCACTCCGTCGAGCTGACCGAGGACGGTGAGGCGATGCTCGGTTTCGCCCGCCGGATCCTGGAGGTGCACGAGCAGGCGGCGGCGTTCTTCACCGGCACCCGGGTGCGCGGTCGGCTCCGCTTCGGCGCGTCGGAGGACTTCGTGCTGACCCGGCTGCCGGAGATCCTGGAGGGGTTCCGCCTCGACCACCCCGAGGTCGACCTGGAACTGACGGTGGAGCTCTCGGGCACCCTGCACGAACAGCTGGCCGCCGGGAAGCTGGACCTGGTGCTGGCCAAGCGGCGGGCGGAGGATCCGCTGGGCGAGCCGGTGTGGCACGACGACCTGGTGTGGATCGGCGCGGAACGGCTGCGCCTGGACCCCGACCGCCCGGTCCCGCTGATCGTCTATCCGCCGCCGGGCATCACCCGTGCCCTGGCCCTGGAGGCGCTGGAACGCCAGGGCCGCGAGTGGCGTGTCGTGTGCACCAGCGGCAGTCTCAACGGCCTGATCGCGGCGGCGCGGGCGGGCCTGGGCGTGATGGCCCATTCGAGGGGCCTGATCCCACCGGGCCTGTTCCGCGTCCCGGACCGGGCGGGCCTGCCGGAACTGGGCCGGGTCGACTTCGTACTCGTGCACGGCCAGGGACGATCACCCGCACAGGGTGCGGCCGACGCGCTGGCGGCCGCGATCCTGCGGAGCGGAGCCCGCCTGCGACGCCCCTAGCCAGGAGAGGTGACGGAATCGGGCGGGACGGCGCTGTCATCAGAGGGTGGCGTGCGCCCCGCCGCCGACCGGCCGGTAACCGGACGGGGGCGGTGACCGGGCCGTACAGATTCGGTGGAGATTACGGAGGCGGAACCTACGGCACCGTAGGTGTTCTGCCCGGCCCTTCCCGATCTGAGCGTATTTTCCTGACAGGAACGCGGCCATACGAGAGCAATGCTCGTTTTCACACACCCTCCCGCGCGGTCTTGCGGTGGGGTAGCTTTCACGGCGCTGCGCGGAGCGTCACTGCCGTCACTGTGGCACGAGAAGCGGGGAGCGAGGTTTGCGCGAGTTCACCAACCCGCCGTCGGCATCGGCACCGCCGGTCGGCGGACTGGCCGACTGTGTGTTCGAGCATGCCCGGACGGACCCGCTGCACACCGCCCTGGGCCGCAAGGACGAGCTCGGGCAGTGGCGCGACGTGACCTCCGGCGAGTTCCGCGACGAGGTGCTGGCGCTCGCCAAAGGGCTGCTGGCGCGTGGCGTCCGCTTCGGCGACCGGGTCGCGATCATGTCCCGCACCCGCTACGAGTGGACCCTGTTCGACTTCGCGCTGTGGACGATCGGCGCCCAGGTGGTGCCGGTGTACCCGACCTCCTCGGCCGAGCAGTGCTTCTGGATGCTGTACGACTCCGAGTGCACGGCCGCGATCGTGGAGCACGAGGACCACGCGATGACGATCGCCACCGTCATCGACCGGCTTCCGCAGCTGCGCCAGCTGTGGCAGCTGGACGAGGGCGCGGTGCAGGAGCTGTACGACGCGGGTGCGCACCTCGATGACGAGATCGTGCACCGGCACCGGCAGGCGGTCACCCCGGACTCGGTCGCCACGATCATCTACACCTCGGGCACCACGGGCCGTCCCAAGGGCTGTGTGATCTCGCACGGGAACTTCATGTACGAGGCGGACACGGTCGTCGGCCGCTGGGAGCCGGTGTTCCATTCGAAGAAGAACGAAGAGGTCTCGACGCTGCTGTTCCTGCCGCTGGCGCACGTCCTCGGCCGACTGGTCGAGGTGGCCGCGATCCGGCACGGCGTCCGCTTCGGACACCAGCCCCAGCTGAGCGCGGCCGTGCTGCTGCCCGACCTGGCCGCGTTCAAGCCGACGTTCGTGGTGGCCGTGCCGTACATCTTCGAGAAGGTGTTCAACGCGGCGCGGCGGAAGGCGGAGAAGGAGGGCAAGGGCGGACCGTTCGAGAAGGCGGTCGAACTCGCGGTGAAGTACGCGGACGCGGTCGAGGCGAAGGCGTGGGGCACCGGACCCGGCCCGTCGGCGGGGCTGCGCATGCAGCACCAGCTCTTCGACAAGCTCGTCTACTCCAAGGTGCGGGCCGCGCTGGGCGGCCGGATCCGCAACGCCGTGTCCGGCGGCTCGGCCATGGACCGCCGACTCGGCCTGTTCTTCGCCGGGGCGGGGGTGCAGATCTACGAGGGCTACGGCCTGACCGAGTCGACGGCCGCCGCGACCATCAATCCCCCCGAGCGCACCCGGTACGGCACGGTCGGCCAGGCCATTCCCGGTGCCACCGTGCACATCGCGGACGACGGGGAGATCTGGCTGCACGGCGGCAACGTCTTCCAGGGCTACCTCAACAACCAGAAGGCCACCGACGCCACCCTGCACGACGGCTGGCTCGCCACCGGCGACCTGGGCTCCCTCGACGAGGACGGCTATCTCACCATCACCGGCCGCAAGAAGGAGATCCTGGTGACCTCCGGAGGCAAGAGCGTCTCCCCGGGGGTGCTGGAGGAGCGGGTCCGTGACCATCCGCTGGTCAACCAGTGCATCGTGGTCGGCAACGACCGCCCCTACATCGCCGCCCTGGTGACCCTCGACACCGAGGCGGTCGAGCACTGGCTGACCATGCGGGGCAAGCCGCAGATGTCCGCGGCCCAGCTGGTGCGCGACGCCGACCTGGAGACCGAGGTGCGGCGCGCGGTGGTGGCCGCCAACACCCTGGTCTCGCAGGCCGAGTCGATCCGTACGTTCCGTATCCTCGCGCAGCCGTTCACCGAGGAACACGGTCTGCTGACCCCGTCGTTGAAGCTCAAGCGCAAGGCGATCGAGAACGCCTACGCCAACGAGGTCGAGGCCCTGTACCGGGCCTGACGGTCCGTCATTTGATGTCGATCCGGAAGATCTTGTCGGATCCGTCCGGCTGGTTGCCGTTGTTGTCGCAGTTGGTGGTGGACAGCCACAGCTGGTCGGCGCCCGGCACCTTGGTCACGGTCCGCAGCCGGCCGTAGGTTCCCACGTAGTACGCCGTCGGGGTGCCGACGTTCTCGGTGTCGCCGTTGATCGGGATGCGCCAGAGCCGTTCGCCGCGCAGGGACGCCATGTAGACGACGTTGCGGACGATGGCGATGCCGCTCGGGGAGGCCTCGGAGACGTTCCAGGTGGCCTTGGGATTGGTCATCCCGGCGACCGAGCAGGTGCCTTCGCAGGTGGGCCAGCCGTAGTTGGCGCCGGGTTTGATCAGGTTCAGCTCGTCCTTGGAGCTGTTGCCGAACTCGGCTTCCCACAGGCGCCCGTTGCGGTCGAAGGCGAGGCCCTGCGGGTTGCGGTGGCCGAGGCTGTAGACGTAGTTGCCGAAGGGGTTGCCGGGGGCCGGTTTCCCGTCGGTCGTCATGCGCAGGATCTTGCCGTTGAGGGAGTTCTTGTCCTGGGCGAGGTCGGGTGTCTGGGCCTCCCCGGTGGAGACGTACAGGTAGCCGTCGGGGCCGAAGAGGAGCCGTCCGCCGTTGTGATACCGGTTCTTCTTGATGCCCTGGAGCAGGATCTTGTAGTCGCTGAGCCTGGTGCCGTCGTACGTCATGCGGACGACCCGGTTGCCCTCGTCCGCGGTGTGCATGAAGTAGACGTAGTGGTTGGTGGTCCACTTGGGGTCGACGGCGACGCCGAGCAGGCCGCCCTCGCCGTTGGTGGTGACGGCGTTCGGGACGGTGCCGACCTGGGTCTTCGTGCCGTCCTTGGTGAGCTTCCAGACCGTGAAGCCGTCCCGTTCGGTGACCAGGGCGGTCTTACCGTCGGGCATCCAGTAGGTGCCCCAGGGGATGGTCCAGCCGGTGGAGAGCGTCGCGATCGAGGAGGGGACCCCGCCGTCGGTCGCGCACGCCTTCGTGGTGAAGGTGACGGTGTTGCCGGCCTCGGAGACGTTGCCGGCCGCGTCCCGGGCGACGACGTTCAGGCTGTAGGGGCTGTTGCAGGCGAGCCCGGTGAGCGTGGTCGAGGTGCCGCTGGTGACGGTGTCGTAGACGGTGGTGTCGCTGCGCACGTCGTAGGCGACGACCGCCGTGTCGTCGGTCGAGGCGCCCCACGTCAGATCGGCGCTGTTCGCGGTGACGTTGCTCACCGAGAGCGTGCCCGGCCTGCTCGGCGGGGTCGTGTCGGAGCTGGGCCTGGTGGTGCAGTCGACGACCGGGCTGGCGGGCGAGGTGTTGCCGGCGGCGTCCCGGGCGATCACCGTGAGGTTGTAGTCGGTGTTCGGGGTGAGCCCGGTCAGTGTCCTCGAGGTCGAACTCCCGGGTGCCTCACTGATCTTGTTGCCGTGCTCGTAGATGTCGTACGCGCTCACGCCCACGTTGTCCGTGGCCGCGCCCCAGGCCAGGGTGAGAGCGTCCGCCGTGACGTCCGAGCAGCTGGGCTGCCCGGGGCGGGTCGGGGCCTGGGTGTCGGCGGCCGCGTCGAGGCTGACGCGGTCGAGGTTGGGGCCGCCGTCGGCGGTGGTGGCGGTGGCCCGGATCCTGTCGGTGCCCGCGGTCAGCGGGACGTTCACGGACTTGGTGGCCCAGGTGTTCCAGTCGGCGGTGGCCGGGAAGGAGACGCCGGAGGCCACGACCGTGCCGTTCACGGAGATGTCCATCGGCCGGTCGGCGGAGGTCCCGTTGGCGTAGCGCAGGGTGAGGGCGGAGGTGCCGGCGGCGGCCGCGCTCACCGTGAACTCCACGTAGGAGCCCTTGACGTTGGTGTAGTCGACGAAGCCGGTCCCGGTGTACCCGGTGTGGTTGGTGGCGACGGTGCCCTGGGAGATGGTCGCGTCCTCGGCCTGGTAGTCGGTGGCCGCCAGCGCGGTTCCCTGGCCGAGGCCGGCGAGCGGCAGCGCCAGGGCCGCCACGACGCCGTACGGCAGAACTCTTCTGATGTTCACGGTTGTTCCCCTCAGCCCGTGTACTGGGTGAAGACCTTGAGGTAGTCGTACGGCTGCTGCGTCACGCCGCTGCAGGAGTCGCCGGCGGTGCCCGAACCGCAGTCCCGGTCGCGGTTGACGGCCCAGTAGGTGAGCCGCCCGATGTGGTGCTGCTGGGCGTAGGCGAGCATGGTCCTGAAGTCGGCCACCCTCACCAGCTCACCGGAGTCGTCGGTCTTGCCGTTCATCGACGACAGCCCGATGTGCGCGTAGGCGGTGGCGTCGCCGTAGCCGTACGCCGACTTCACCTGGGCCTTGAGGCCCTCCATGGCCTTGGTGGTGAGGCTCCCCATGTTCGACGTGCCGCCGCCGAAGTCGAACGGCATGATGCACCAGACGTCGTTCGCCAGGCCGGAGTTCGCGGCCCGCTTGATCATGTCGACGCCGGTGGAGTCGGGGCCGCCGGATGTGGTGCCGAAGGTGATCACGGTCTTCAGGCCCGGGTTGTTCGCCTTCACCGTCTTCAGCGCGTCGACGACCCGCTGCCGCACCGTCGCGTTGGACCACTCGGTGTTCTCGATGTCGATGTCGAGCGCCTTCAGCTTGTAGGCGTTGATCACCTTCTGGTAGGCGGCGGCGAGCGCGGAGGCGCTGGAGCACTTCTCACCGAGCTTGTTCCCGCTCCAGCCGCCGACGGAGACGACGACGTCACCGCCGGCCGCTCTGATCGCGTTGATCGTGGACTGGTCGCTGCCGCCGGTCAGCGGGCGGGAGCCGTCCCACTTGGGGTTGCAGGTGCCGTCGGAGAGGATGAAGGCGAGGGTGAACCACTTGACGCCGGTCGCGGACATCACGGACGTGGGATTCTGGGGGTTGCCCCAGCCCAGGTACTCGTAGGGGGCGACGGCGAATCCGGGTGACGCGGCCGCCGCCTTCAGGGAGGTGACGGGCTTGACCCGGACGAGCCTGGTCTCGCCCGGTCGCAGGGTCGCGCTGTAGGAGTCGGCGATCACGCCCTTGTGGGATCCGGACCACAGGTCGGTCACGTCACCCGAGCCGCTGAAGCCGACCTGCGACCAGTTCACGCTGACCGTGGCGTTGCCCGAGGTCCCGGTGTTGAACAGGGCCACGACGTACTGCCCGTCGCTCTCCTTCTTGCTCCAGACCTGGTTGACACCACTGTCGACGATCCGCTTCGCCGCGACCCCGTCCTGGTCGACGCCGATCAGCCGGTCGTTGGTCAGCATCGCCTTGTCGACGGAGTCGAGCTGGGTGAGGTCGGTGCCGAGCAGCAGCGGGGCCGCCGCCATCGACCACAGCGTGAGGTGGGAGCGGCGCTGGTCCGCCGTCAGGCCCACCTGGTCGCCGTTGCCGATCTCCAGCGAGTCCAGGTCGTTCCAGCCGCCGGGGCCGGCGTACGGCTGCCAGGAGGCGGCCGAGTCGAACCGCTTGGAGACGTGGGACCAGTCGGTCAGCGGGTAGCCGCTGCCGTTGCTGCCGGGCCCGCAGTAGCACTCGACGTCGCCCTGGGTGCGCCAGCTGTTCGCCAGTTTGCGCCAGGTGGCGGCGTCGGCGATCGGCAGGTTGTTGGACAGGGCGAAGTTGATGGGCCGTCCGCTGGCCCGCAGCGCCTTGTCCCAGGCCTGGACGTCGGGGATGTCGGCGCTGCCCACCCCGTCGATCTTCAGGTAGTCGACCCCCCAGGACGCGAACTGCTTGGCCCACGAGTCGACGAACTCCTGCGCGCCCGGCTTGGAGTAGTCGATGGCGTACATGTTCTTGCAGTTGTAGTTCTTCTCGGTCGTGGAGGTGTCCGCGATGTCCTTCGCGTGGTACGAGGTGCCCTCGATCGGGGTGTTCTTGCTGACGGCGTTCTTCGCGATGCCAGGAGTGACGTAGAAGCCGAACTTCAGGCCTTTGGAGTGGACGTAGTCGGCCACCCCGTTGATGCCGTCCGGGAACTTGGCGGTGTCGACGGCCCAGCGGCCGTAGCCGTCCACGGTGAAGCCGTTGGAGTCGCACTTCTGCCAGAAGTCGTCGAGGTTGACGTAGACGAAGCCGTGGTCCTTCAGACCGCTGGAGACCAGCGCGTCGGCCTGTGCCTTGATCTTCGCCTCGGTCGGCGTGCGGCGCACGAAGCTCCAGCTGGACCAGCCCATGGCGGGCCGGGCGGACTGGCCGTTGTCGGAGGCGGCTGCCGGGTGGGCGGTGCCCACGAGCGGCACCGCCGCGGCGACGAGCAGGCCCGCCGCCGCGGCCGTGAGCGATCTGACCCGGATCATGACTGTCCCCCGTTCGCGGGTGTGGCGTATGACGTGCCGATCCACGCCTCGTCGACGCGCAGCCGCTGGTAGCGGGTGGTGTCGGTGGAGGCGGCCCAGGTGGTGTCGACCTCGAGCCGGACGTAGCGCGCGTTGGCTGCGGTCAGGTCGATGCCCTGGATCCCCCGGCGACTGGGCAGCTGGCCGGTCTTGACCGGGCTCCCCCAGGTCGAGCCGTCGTTGCTCAGGAACACCTTGTAGTCCTTGATCCGCGCCGACTGCTCGGTGCTCGAACGGGCGTAGGCCACGGAGTCCTCGCGCTGGTTGAGGCCGAGGTACTGCACCTTCTTGGCCGAGCCGAGGTCGAAGGTGAGGCTGACGGGGAGGGTCTTGTTGTTGTCCCAGTAGGTGAGGTAGTCACCGTCGCCGGCGGCCGACGCGGCGTGCCCGCTCGCGGAGGCGCTCGCGCTGACCTTGACGCCGGTGAGGATGCCCTGGCGGCCGGCCGTCGTGACCTTGAAGACCGTGTCGTACGGGTCCCAGGTGCTGAGCCCGCTCAGGGTGAGCACACCGCCGGACTGCGACCACGAAACCGCCGCTCCCGTGCGGAGGTCGGTGACGGAGGCGATGCGGTAGCCGTTGTCCCGCACGCGCAGGGTGCTGGTGCTGGGCGGCGTCAGAACGTGGATGTACTGGCGGTTCGGGTCGTCCTTGGCGATGGTCGTCACCCCGTACGCGCCGTCGTTCCAGGCACCGGGCTTGAGGCCGCCGTACATGTAGCCGCCGCCCTCGGTGCCGTGCAACGACTCCCAGATGGGGTCGAGGTAGGAGTTCGCGAAGTTGTCGAAGGCGGCCTGGTTGGCCGGGAACTTGCCGTTGACCTGGGCGGTTTCGGCCATCAGGGCCTTCACCGAGGAGCCGACGTTGGTCACGAGGCGGCCGAGGGTGAGCATCTTGTCGACGGTCGGGTCGGAGCCGTCGTACCACCAGGCACCGGTCGAGGGCAGCTTGAAGTCGGCCTCGGTCAGGCGGGGTTGGGCGGTGTAGACGGCCTGCGGGTAGTCGTAGGCCGGGGTCATCCCCGTCTTCTGCTCATTGCTGATCATGTCCATGATCGGCGTGTCCTCGTTGTTGTTGCTGAGCGTGTAGTTCGGCCGCTTGTCGTAGATCTGCTGGTAGAGGTCGTGGCTCTCCCAGTAGGAGTTGTCGTTGTCGATCCAGAAGCCGCCGAGGTCCGGGTAGCGGTCCATGACCTCGAAGAAGTTGTCGTAACTGAACTGACCGAAGCCGTCGTTGGTGGTGAGGTCGACGTTCTTGCCCTTGTAGGCGGAGTAGGCGGCCGAGTCGAGCCACTCGTGACCGCCCTCGTCGTGCCACTGGGGGTCGTTGGTCATGTAGAGGATGACCTTCATGCCCTTGGCCTTGGCGGCGGTGATCAGTTCGCCGAGGAAGTCCCGCTTGGTGGAGCAGGAGCCGGGGATCTTCGACGGCCAGGGGCGGGCGTAGCCGAGGCGGCTGTGGAAGGTGGCGAGGACCAGGTACTGGGTGTGCAGTTTCTGCGCCTCGTTCACCCAGTAGTCGGGGGTCCAGCCCCCGCTCGTGACGTCGTTCTCCCAGGCGGTGCAGCTGGTGTGGGCGGGCGCGGTGCGCAGGCCCCAGTGCAGGAAGAGGCCGCCGACGGAGGCGCGCAGGAAGTCCTGCCGGGGGTTCTCCAGGTCGAGCGGCCGCACCGCCGCGGCGCAGTTCTGGCCGCCCGAGACCCGCAGGGCGCCGCCGGACGTGTTGTGACTGTCCGTCAGGCAGGCGCCGGTGACGTCCTGGAAGCCGACGTCGTACGGGGAGTCGCCGCCCCTCTGCGCGGTGAACCGGGTGAGGCGGATGTCGCTCGCCGCGTTGGCGATGATCGCCGGGCGGCCGTCGTCCGCGGCGAACTTCACGCTGCTGTCGGTGAACTGGACGTGGTCGGCGTTGTGCAGGTACCAGCCGTAGGCGGGCCGGGTGCCGATGGCCTTGGGGTTGTAGTCGTTCGGGTCGTTGCTCGGCACGCCCGTGGACATGGTGCCGTTGCCGCCGGGGACGGTGATGTCGACGTTGGTGAAGGTGATCCCGCTGATGCGGTGCCCGGACTCGCCCCACAGGGTCGGGCTGAAGGAGGGGCTGTTGCCGGTCGCGGTGATGTCGTCGTACGTGACGTCGCTGATCGATCCGACGCCGGGACTGTTGCCGCATCGTTTCCGGGTGCCGATCTTCTCCATGATCGGCGAGTGGACGTTGGTCATCGTGATGTCGCGGTAGTGGACGTCGGAGATCTTCGAGCCGTCCATGGAGACCATGCCGAGCCCGGACTTGTCGGCGCCGTCGATGCGGATGTTCTCGAACTGGTAGTCCGAGAAGTCTCCGCAGGTCTCGGAGCCGAACATCAGGGCGTTGCAGCACTTGGCGCCGAGCGTCGAACCGCTCACCCGGACGTGCCCGTTGGGCAGCTTGGCGCCGAGCGCGTAGTCGCTCTTGAACACCAGTGCGTCGTCGTTGGCGTGGATGGTGGCGTTGGTGATCGTGGCGTTGGTGGTGGAGATGACGTTCCAGCCGTCGCGGTCGCTCGCGGTGTCGATGGTGAGGTGGTCCGACGTCACGTTCGTGCAGCCGTTGATCAGCGCCGCGAAGTGGCCGCCGCGGCGCAGGGTGAGACCGTCGCCGATCCTGAGCCCGTCGCACCGGGTCAGCGAGATGATCTTGTCGGCCTGGCCCGACTTGGGGTTGCCGGTGATCAGGTTGCCCGCGCCGTCGATGACGCCCTGGCCGACGAAGCCGATGTCGGTGAGCCTGTCGCCGTAGATCATCGCGTCGTGGAAGTGACTGTGGCCGTAGTCCTGGTAGGCGTCGTAGGGGTTGGACTCGGCCTTGTCGTAGGTGTCCGCGCTGGAGCCCTGGAGAGTGGCGCCCTTGTCCAGCTGGAGCGTCACATGGCTCTTCATGTGCAGGGTGTTCTTGGACTTGTAGGTGCCGGCGGCGAAGCGGACGGTGCCGCCGCCCGCGCTGTTCGCCGCGGTGATGGCCTTGTCGATGGCCTGGCTGTCGTTGGTGGAGCCGTCGCCCTTGGCGCCGTAGTCGCGCACGTCGTAGACGGCGGCGGCGCCCCGGGCGGCCCCCGGGGCGGCGAGGGCCGCGGGGTGGCAGAGCCCGAGGACGACGGCGAGCACGAACAGGACGATCGCGGCAGCACTGCGCCGCTCAGCGGTCGGGGGTTTCATGGTGACGGTTCCTCACACCTGTTGGTAGCCGCGCAGATCGGTGAGCAGAAGGTAGGTGTCCTGGAGCGAGCCCGAGGTGTCGCCGAGGGAGCGGTAGATGCCCCACTTGGGGCGCACCCGGTCCGCCAGGAAGGTGTCCACGCCGCTCTTCGAGACGTCGATCACCGTGGCGCCGCCGGACTTGAGGATCCAGCGCACGGAACCCGCCGATCCGTTGCCGACCTTGATCTGGAAGTCGACGTCGGTCCATGTGTCGTGCAGCGGGTCGAGGGCGGTACGGCCGACGATGATCCCGTCGGTGGCGAGGTTCAGCTCGATGGTCTGCTTGCCGTTCACGCGGCGCAGCGACTGCGTGACGATCGGCGAGGTGCCGCTGCCGGGCTGCTTCATCTGCATGATGTGCGTGAAGGTGGTGGTCGCCTTCAGCGAACTGGGGATGTACATCGAGTACGTCACCCGCCACGTCTGGCCCTGGTTCCACGTGAGATAGCTGCTGGAACCGGTGCGCAGGCCGGTGACCTCCTGGCGCTGGCGGTCGGTCGAGGTGTCGCGGTCGACCATGTGCATGTTGAAGCGCCAGTTGTTGCCGGTGGCGTAGATGTGCGGGTGACCCGCCGGGTGGGAGTCGGCGCGGTCGTCCTCGACGGTCTCGAAGGCGCCGAGACCGTCGCCGCTCGCCGACGGGGACCACTTGAGCTGCCAGGACGCGGCGTGTGCGGTGGTCGCGGGCAGCCCCACGGCCGCTCCCGCGGCACCGGCGAGCGCGGCCCCCAGGACCGCCCTCCGCGATGTCGTGCTCATGACACAGAATCCCCTCGAAGTTGCTCGTTCATGATCAGGAAGGCCCCGAGGCCGTGGAAGTCGTTCACGGCCCGGGTGCGGGCGACGTAGTACGCGTAGTCGCCGACGTTCGTGCCGACGGAGATGTCGGCGAGGTCGGTGCGGCCGTCCGCGCCGACCGACAGGTTCGCGAGCACGCCCTGGTAGCCGCGGCGGGCGACGTCCGCGAAGTGCGGGTCCAGGTAGTGCTGCTGGGCGCCGCGCGAGAGGGCGTAGGTGAACATGCTGGAACAGGACGTCTCGGTCCAGTTGTCGCTCCGGCCGCCCTTGTCGATCACCTGGAACCAGCGTCCGGTCGCCGGGTCCTGGTACTTCTCCAGGGCCGCCGCCAGTTTCCGGAAGACGCTCAGGATCTGGGGCCGGCGCGCCTGGTCCGCCGGGACGGCGTCCAGTACGTCGACGGCCGCCATCGCGTACCAGCCGACGGCACGGCACCAGTGTTCCGGTGCGAGCCCCGTCCCCGGATCCGCCCAGCTCGCGCTCTTCGACTCGTCGTAGGCGTGCCTGAGGAGACCGTTCGCGACCTGGAGGTGGGCGCCGTAGACGGCGATTTGCTTCGCCGCCTCGTCGTCGGTGGCCGCGCTGTCGCCGAACTCCTTGCCGTACTCGACGAGGAACGGGTTCACCATGTAGGTGCCGTCCGCCCAGAGCTGGTGGGCGCGGCTGCTGGTGTCGGCGTGCCAGAAGCCGCCGTCACTCGTGCGCGGGTAGGTGTTCAGGCGGTCGCGGATCTTCTGGGCCGCCTTGCGGTAGCGGTCCTGGCCCGTCTCGTGGTGCAGGATCACCAGGAGCCGGCCGGCCTGCATGCTGTCCAGGCTGTTGAAGGACTGGTCGATCGAGCCGTCGCTCTTCACGAACCGGTCGACGTAGTTCTTGATGTAGGTGAGGTAGCGGGGGTCGTGAGTGCGCCGGTAGGTGAGGTACTGGCCGTAGAGGTAGAGGCCGACGGGGTAGGACCAGCCGCCGATGGTGGCGGGGGTGTAGCGGGCCATGGTGGAGTCGACGACCGCGGTGGACCAGTCGGTGGCCGCCGCCGGCCGGGACGCGGCGGCCGGCCCGGGGGCGGCGGGAACCGCGGCGGCCGACGGGGCGACGGCCGTGGGCAGGGCGGTGAGGGCGGCGGCGGTGAGCGCGACGGCCGTGAGCGCGGCGGTTCGCAGGCGGTTCATGGTCCTCCTTCTCGATG
Source organism: Streptomyces sp. NPDC020958 (assembly GCF_055562175.1). Lineage (NCBI taxonomy): Bacteria > Bacillati > Actinomycetota > Actinomycetes > Kitasatosporales > Streptomycetaceae > Streptomyces > Streptomyces sp. NPDC020958. Next base: position 31,402 of record NZ_JBVHFU010000028.1, read on the forward strand.
GCGGACAGCGGGCACCGGCGTGTCCAGCCGGCGCGGCCGGTCACTTCCGGACGGTCTCCACGACCTGATGACCAGGGCTTCGCCAGACCTTTTCATCCGATGTCTGTGCGGCGGCCGGGTCCGACGGTGGACCCTCGGAGGCGGTCTGGTTCATGGCTGTGTACCTGGTTTCCGGAGGTGGGAGGTCTCGGGGCGCCTCGAGAAGTTCCCTGTTCACAGGGGGGTGCTGGAAAACCCGCAGAGGTTCACATCTCTGTACCGGGTTCAGGGATACGTTCGACGACGCGAACCAGAGTCCCGGCAGGACGGGCCGCGGTCAATGGTCCGGACCGATAACGTCGGATGCATTTCCGGCCAATCTCGCCCCGGGCGGCTGACTCAGCGGTCAGTTCCGGCGGATTCCACGGTCAGGAATGCATCGGGGCCCGTGATCGTTGACGATGGGAGTACCACCTGTCGACAACCTAAGGATCGAGAGCTCGTGAGCAGCAAGGTCCCCCCGAAAATCCTCAACAACGGCGTCGAGATGCCCCAGCTGGGCTTCGGCGTGTGGCAGGTGCCGGACGACGAGGCCGAGCAGGCCGTCGCCACGGCGCTGGAGGCCGGGTACCGCAGCATCGACACAGCGGCGATCTACGGCAACGAAGAGGGCACCGGCAAGGCGATCGCCGCCTCCGGCGTTCCGCGCGAGGACCTCTTCGTCACCACCAAGCTCTGGAACGCCGACCAGGGATACGACTCCACGCTCCGCGCGTTCGACGTGTCGCTGGACAAGCTGGGTCTCGACTACCTGGACCTGTACCTCATCCACTGGCCGCTGCCGGCCCAGGACAAGTACCTGGACACCTACCGGGCGTTCGAGAAGCTGTACACCGACGGCCGCGTCAAGGCGATCGGCGTCTCCAACTTCCTTCCCGAGCACCTGGAGCGGCTGATCGCCGAGACCTCGGTCATCCCGGCGGTCAACCAGATCGAGCTGCACCCGCACCTGCAGCAGCACGCCTCGCGCGAGGCCCACGACGAGCAGGGCATCGCCACCGAGGCCTGGTCGCCGCTCGGTCAGGGCAAGGGCCTGCTGGAGGTGCCGGCGATCGTCGCGATCGCGCAGAAGCACGGCCGCACCCCGGCCCAGGTCGTGCTGCGCTGGCACATCCAGCTCGGCAACATCGTGATCCCGAAGTCCGTGACGCCGTCCCGGATCAAGGAGAACATCCAGGTGTTCGACTTCAGCCTGGACACCGAGGACCTCGCGGCGATCAGCGCGCTCAACGAGGACCGGCGCATCGGCCCGGACCCGGCCACCTTCGACGTGAGCTGAGCGGTCCCGTACCGCAGCGGCCGTCCCGCCGACAGCACCGCGGGGCGGCCGTTCGCGTTCCGCGACTGCCCGTCAGGGTTCGTCAGTCGGGGTGCACATCGGCGTGTACGACCTCGAACTCCTCCAGACCGACCACGGTCACCCGTGCCTTCGCGGAGTCCGCACGCCGGGCGGCGGCCTCGCCCGAGCGTGAGGCGGCCATCGAGGCACGGTCGACGAAGAGCGAGCCGGCCATGCCACGCCCCCGCTGCCGGTCGACGAACAGGGCGCACCGCGCGAATCCCGGCAGCGCTTCCAGCCGGGGCACGGCCGAGGAACGGAACGTCTCGGCGCACAGGTCCGTGTCGGCGGGATCGAACTCGACCCAGGCGCACCGCAGACCGCCGCCCGCCCTCGGCAGCTGCGCCGAACGGAAGACCGCCACCTCGTAGTTGCGGACCGCGACGGTGCCCGCGAAGGGCTCCAGCATCGGTCCGCGCCGCTCGCTCATCACCTGGTCGCTGTTGCGCCGGGCCGCCTCGGAGCCCCACCAGCTCACCGCGAGCAGTTTGCCCAGGTCCCGGTCGACGAAGACCCCCGCGCCCCGGTACTCGGGGCGGTCCGCCAGCAGATCGCGCCCCTCGCTGTTGAGCGCCCTGATCGCGGCCTCGATCCTCGCCGGATCACCGGTGGCGTACACCGCGCGTACGAACATGACCCCTCGCCTCCCAGGAGCCACCGGAGCCACCGCTCAACCCCCGCACGGCTCCTGCGTAAATATTCGGAATGTTCCGCCCCCCCAGTGTTCCCCGACGGTCATATCACCGCAATGCGCGACAATTTCCCGAGTTCACGCCCAGGGGTTGACGCGGACATGCAGCCGGGTCCACCTTGTACGGCACCCGGTCAGGAAACTTTCCTAACAGAAGGGCACCCCCACAGTGCGCATGCGAACACTGACCCTTGCCGCGGCCTCCGGGGCCGCACTGCTCGCCGCCGGTGTACTGCCCGCCAGCGCCTCCGGCGCCACGCCCAGGTCCGCCCAGGAGGGCTCGGTCAGCGCGGCGGACCTGCTCGCCAAGGTGACCTCGTGCTCCCAGATCTCCAACGGCAAGTACAAGACCGACGACGAGACCTCGGCCACGATTCCCGTCTGCGGCAAGAACGGCGCGGTCTTCTGGAAGGCCGACATGGACATCGACTGCGACGGCCAGCGCACCACCAACTGCAACGAGAACCGTGACCCCTGGTACCAGGACGACACCGCGTTCCACCAGTCCGACGGCAAGCCGCTGAAGGCCGAGTCACTGCCGTACATCGTGGTTCCCAGCTCCAGCAGCATCTGGAACTACTCCAGCGCCGGCATCAAGGGCGGCGGCGTGGTGGCCGTGATCTACAACAACAAGGTCGAGTACGCGGTGGTCGGCGACACCGGCCCCACGAAGATCATCGGTGAGGCGTCGTACGCCACCGCCAAGGCGCTCGGCATAGATCCCGACCCGGCGACCGGCGGTGCCGACTCCGGGGTGACCTACATCCTGTTCAAGAACTCGAAGGTGTCCCCCATCGAGAGCCACAGCGCGGCGGTGTCCCTCGGTGACCAGCTGGCGAAGCAGTTCCTCGCGAACAACTGACCCGGGGTGAGCCGCCGGCCGACGGCCCGGGGTGGGCGAGCGGCCCGGTACCGAGCGGTACCGGGCCGTCCGGTCTAGGCCGGCCGTACCGCCGTGTGCACCGTGCGGGCGCCCAGGACGAAGACGTCCGGCCTGCGGTGGACGCTTGCCGGGTCGGCCGGGTCGAGGAGGCGGTCCAGGGTGGCGCGGTCGTCGGTGGCGAGACCCTCGGCGACCGTGTCCCGGAAGCGGGAGAGCTGCTCGGCCGCGTAGGCGCGGGCCCGGTCGGAGGCCGGGGCGGGCAGGTCGATCAGGAAACTGCGGCTGCGGGTGTGCTTGAGACCGGCCGAGTTCAGCAGCGTGGGCCAGTCCTCGGCCTCCGCCACCGAGCCGGGCAGGTCGGTGCGCATCTGCTCGAACCACTCCTCCTGCAACGCGTCCAGCCGCGCCTGGAGACCGGGCCGCCCGATGCCGATGTCCCGGGGCAGGAAGCGGCTGGGCAGGCCGCCCTCCAGGACGGCCAGGGTGCCTCCGGGGGCCAGCCGCTCGCCGAAGGCGGTCAGCGCGGCCCGCTGGTCACCGAGGTGGTGCAGGGCGTTTCCGGCCCACAGCAGATCCGCCGGGTAGTCCAACTCGTCCAGTACCCCGGGGAGTTCGCCCGCGAGCACGCCGAAGCGGTCGCCGACGCCCCGTCGCTCGGCGCGGGCCATGGCCCGGTCAAGGAGCGGCGCGCTGCCGTCCACGGCCAGTACCCGGGCGCCCGGGAAGGCCTCGGCGAACAGACACGACACCACGCCGGGTCCGCTGCCCGCGTCCACGATCAGTCCGGGCTCGGTGACCTCCTTGCCGAGCCAGCCCAGCGCGTTCTCGTAGAGGGGCGCGAAGAGCTCCGCCTGCGACTCCAGGTGGTCGGCCATCTCGGCCCAGTCGATGTCGGTGCCCGCGTGGGAGTGGGTGTGCCGGTGGTCATGGTCGTGGTCGTGGTCGTGCGCCATGGGATCAGCCTCTCGTCCGGATGGCGCAAGGGTGCGCCGACGCCACGTCCGGGGGCCAGTCCTGTTGCCGATGCGGCAAAAAACCCGATGCGGACGGCAAGTCGGGCGGGGCACGATGACCCGGTGGACGGTGACCTGATGGACGACGAGCTCGTGGAACGCTTCCTGACCGACGGCTTCGTGACGATCGAGGGCGCGTTCCCGCCGCGGGTCGCCGAGGACTGCGCCCGCCTGCTGTGGCGGGAGACGGGGTACGACCCGGAGGACCCCGGCAGCTGGCAGGACCCGGTGGTGTGGGTGGCGGACATGGCCCAGGGCCCGTTCGCGGCGGCGGCCAACTCGCCCGCCCTGCACCGGGCCTTCGACCTGCTGGTGGGCGAGAGCCGGTGGGTGCCCAGGTACTCGCTGGGGAGCTTCCCGCTGCGCTTCCCGCACCCCGACGAGCCGGACGACGCGGGCTGGCACATCGAGGGGAGCTACCTTCCCGAGGGCGCGAACTGGTACTTCACCAACCTGCGGTCACGGGACCGGGCGCTGCTGATGCTCTTCCTGTTCAGCGAGGTGACGCGGCAGGACGCCCCGACCCGGATCCGGATCGGCTCGCATCTCGACGTGCCGCCGCTGCTCGAACCGTACGGGGAGGAGGGCGTGTCCGGTCTGAAGATCGCGCCGCGACTGGCCGAGGCCTCCGCGCACCGCCCCCTCGCGTACGCCACCGGCCGTCCCGGCGACGTCTTCCTCTGTCACCCGTTCCTGGTGCACGCGGCCCAGCCGCACCACGGCTCCCGCCCCCGTTTCATGGCCCAGCCGCCCCTGATGCCGGCCGCTCCCTACGAGCTGGAGCGGCCGGACGGTGACTACTCGGCGGTGGAGACCGCCATCCGCCGGGGCCTGGCCCGGGAGGGCTGAGCCCCGGCGGAGGCCGCCGTCAGGACAGCGGCGGGTAGGCGTTCGCCATCAGCTGCTGGAACTCGGCCGAGAACCAGTGCCCGGACAGCGGCGCGTTCGGCAGGGCGCCGGACATGTTGTTGTCGTTGCGGGGGTTGCCCGTGTACGTCGGGTCGCACATCTGGTCGAAGCCCTTGCCCTCGTCGTTCGGGATGGCGGAGCTGGAGCCGTCCGACTCACCCGGAGGCTTCATCCAGACGTAGGCGTCGATCCCGGCCGCCGGGCTGGCCTGCGGGCGCTCGCCGAGGCCCGCTCCGGCCTGGTTGCACCAGTTGCCGACGTTGATCCGGCGGTCGTAGCGGCCGCCGTCGACGTACGCGTCCACGCTGGTCGTCGGGCCGGGGCCGGCCGGCCGTGCGCTGCCGCCCCAGCCGTTGCGAGAGGTGTCGATCAGCATGCCGATGTTCGAGTTGAAGCCGACCGAGACCAGTTCGGTGCGGAAGGCCTGGGCGAAGGACAGCTCGTCGACGTAGCGGTTCCAGTCGACCCACTTGGACTGGCGGACGGAGGTGCCGTTCACCGAGTCGTTGATGGTGAAGTTGTTCTCCTTCAGGGCGCTGTAGTTGGCCGTGTTGGTGATGAAGCCCTGGACGTCGTCGACGGTCGCGCCCTCACTGGTGGCCGCCTGCTTGAACACGTTGGCCGACGGGGCGAAGTTGTCGTCCCAGCCGAGCCAGCCGTGGTGGCCGGCGTCCAGGTAGTTGTAGACGTTGGGGATCGCGCCGAGCTTGGCGAGCGCGTAGCCGACGCCCTTCACGTAGTTGCCGTTGGCGAGCATGGTGTTGCAGTTGGCCGTGGCGGTGGCCCGGCTGCCGGTGTTGGTGACCAGGTTGGGCAGCGAGTCGAGCTCGATGGTGGTGACGATCCGCAGTGAGGCGTACTTGCTGTCGGAGAGGATCGCCGCGATCGGGTCGATGAACTGCGTCTTGTACTTGTCGATCTCCGTCGGGCCGAGTTCGCCGTTCGAGGCGAGGGCGGCGCAGTCGCGTCCGGGCAGGTCGTAGATGACGAGCTGGACGACCTCCTGGCCGCTGCCCTTCTGGGCCAGGGCCGCGTCGAGGTGGTCGCGCAGGCCCATGCCGCCGTTCACGCCGTTGATCGCGGCGATGCGGTCGATCCAGACGCCGGTGGGCTGGTTGGAGACGCGGGTGCCGCCCGGTTCGGCGGCGGCCTTCGCCGACCACTCGGGGTTCACGTACACCTTGGCGCCGGCGTACGGGTTGTCGACACGGGTGCCGGAGCCGCCGCCGTTGCCTCCGCCGCCTCCGCCGCCACCACTGCCGGTGCCGTCGTCGACGTTGCAGGTGACGCCGTCGAGCGTGAAGGCGGTCGGGACCGCGTTGGTGCCGCTGTAGGTTCCGTTGAACCCGAAGCTGACCGATGCGCCGGTCGCCAGCGTGCCGTTGTACGTCTCATTGCTCGCGGTGACCGCGGTGCCGCTCTGGCTGACCTTGGCGTTCCAGGAGCTGCTCACCGACTGGTTGCCGGCGTACGACCACTTCACCGCCCAACTCGACTTGGCGGCGCTGTTGTTGGTGACGGTGACGGCGGCGGTGAAGCCGGAGCCCCAGTCGTTCTGGATCTTGTAGTCGACGGTGCAGGGAATGGCGGAGATCGCCGCGTGGGCGGCGGGGGCCGCGGCGAGCGCAGGCCCCGAAACCCCGGCGACGAGCGCCAGGGCGGCGAGTAACGCTGTTCTGGTACGACTCATGAGTGCGGGTTCCTTCTTCTCGGTTCGGACTTATCCGGTGGGGTGGGTGCGCTTACGGGTTGAGGGCCTTGAGGTGGTCGTGCAGGCCGGCGCCGTACGCGGTCGGCGTGCCGTCGTAGTCGGAGATCAGGGACGGGCCGGAGGAGCAGTCCCAGGTGTTCCAGGTCCAGCCCAGGTAGGAGAGGCCGCGGTCGTCGAACCACTTCATGACCTGGTCCACGAACGCGTGCGAGCAGGTGTTCTCACCGATCTCCCCGGCCACCAGCGGCACCTTGGCCGCGACCGGCGCGAGGCTGGAGTTCCAGCAGCTCTCGGTGGAGCAGGTGTTGAAGTTGTAGACGTGGTAGGCGGCGACGAGATTGTTCGCGGGATCGGTGGGCTTGTACGTCAGCCACTGGCTGAGGTCGTTGGAGTACGCCAGTCCGCCGATCATGATGACGTTCCTGGCACCGGCACCGCGGACGCTGTTCACCAGGTCCTGCATGCCGGCGACCGGGTAGCCGATCCCGGGGCAGGTGCCGCCGTCCCGCCAGCACTCCCAGGCCTGGGTGGTCGTCGAGGTCGCCCGGTCCGGGTAGGGCTCGTTGAACAGGTCGAACACGGCCGCCGGGTCGTCCTTGAAGGTGCCGGCCACCGAGGACCAGAAGGACGGGCCGTACTGGGCGTCCGGCATCGGCTTCTGGCAGGTGGCGTGCGCGTCGGAGCAGCCCGCCGAGTTGCCGGTGTACTGGCCGTAGGACCAGTGGAGATCGAGGATCGGGGTCATGCCGTACGACTCGACGCGGGCCACCAGGTCCTTGACGGCGTTGATGTAGTTGGCGCCCGCGTACTCGGGCTTGACGTTGGACAGGCCGAGCCAGCACTCCTCGTTGAGCGGGATGCGGACCGCGTTGGCCTTCCAGTCGGCGATCGCCTTGATGGCGGCGTCGTCGACCGGACCGTCCCAGATGCCGTAGCCCTGCACGCACATGAACTCGCCGCCGGAGCGGTTCACGCCGAGGAGGCGGTGGGGCGTGCCGCCGGCGTCCACGAGCCTGGTGCCGGAGACGTGCAGGGCCGGGGCCGACCCGGTGGCGGGCGGGCCGGTCGGCGTCGGAGTCGGAGTCGGCGTCGGTTCCGCATCCACGTTGCAGGTCGTGCCGTTGAGCCTGAAGGTCGTCGGTACGGCGTTGCTCCCCGACCAGGACCCGAGGAACCCGGCGCTGACGCTCGCGCCGGTGCCGAGGGAGCCGTTCCAGCTCTCGTTCACGGCGGTGACCGTCGTACCGGACTGGGACCACTTGCCGTTCCAGCCCTGGGTGACCTTCTGGCCGCTCGCGAAGTCGAAGCTCAGGCTCCAACTACTCACGGCCGCCATGTTGTTGGTGATGGTCACGGAGCCCTGGAAGCCGGTGTCCCACTGACTCGTGACCGTGTACTGCACCGTGCAGGCGGGTGTGGCGCCGGACGCCGACACCACCGTCACCAGTGCGGCGCCGACGAGGGCGACCGCACCGGTGACGGCTAAAAGAACCGAACGCGGGGGGTGTCGCATGAGCGACTCCTTGCAGCTCGGGCACGTCGTTACGGACGCGCCGACTGAACGGAATCGCTCCCACTGGTGCGAAGGAAGGTAGCGCCGAGCGACTGCAAAGAACAGGGGAACCGCTTGACTTTTCTCCAGCCGGATCCGTCGAATCTTTTCGACTCTTCGACAGCCTTGACCGCACCATGCCACGTCCGCACTATGGGAGCGCTCCCACTGGTTCAAGCCTTGACTTCTCCCCGAGCCGCAAGCGCAAGGAGGAACCAGCACATGCATCCCGCACTTCCCCCCACTCCCGGTGCCGGGAGGAGGCGCAGAGCCGTACGGCGGTTGTGGACCGCCGTCGTCGCGGCCCTCGCCCTGCCGCTGTCCATGCTGGCCGTCGGGACGGTTCCCGCCCACGCGGCGACCGTCCAGTGCAGCGTCGACTACAAGACCAACGACTGGGGTTCCGGCTTCACCGCGGACCTGACGATCACCAACCGCGGTACGGACGCGATCAACGGCTGGACGCTGACGTACGCCTACAGCGGCAACCAGAAGCTGAGCAACGGCTGGAACGGCACCTGGTCGCAGTCGGGTCAGTCGATCACCGTGAAGGACGCCGGCTACAACGGCACGATCGCGGCGGGCGCGGCGGTGTCGACGGGCGCCCAGTTCTCGTACACGGGCAGCAACGTGGCGCCGACCTCCTTCGCGGTCAACGGCACGACCTGCGCCGGTGCGCACCAGCCGCCGGTCACCGTGCTGACCAGTCCGAGCGCGGGCGCGGTCTACACGCAGGGCGACGCGGTGCCGCTGGCGGCGACCGCGGCGGCGGCCGACAACGCCACCATCAGCAAGGTGGAGTTCTACGACGACACCACGCTGCTGGGCACGGACACCTCGGCGCCGTACACGCTCTCGGTCTCCAATTTGACCGTGGGCAGTCACTCCCTGGTGGCGAAGGCGTACGACAGCCTCGGCGCGTCCGCTTCCTCCACGCCGGTCGGCATCACGGTGGCCTCGGGTCCCGCGGTGGTCGCCTCGCCCACCCAGCTGGGCGTCCAGCAGGGCGCGACCGGGAGCTTCGCGGTGAGCCTGTCGAAGCAGCCGAGCTCCAGTGTGACGGTGTCGGTGGCGCGTACGGCCGGCAACACCGGGCTGTCCGTGAGCGCCGGCTCGTCGCTGACGTTCACGCCGTCGAACTGGAGCACCGCGCAGAACGTGACCGTGGCGGCGGACTCCTCCGGGACCGGCACCGCGACCTTCACCGCGTCCGCGAC
>NZ_JBVHFU010000029.1:0-37005 GCF_055562175.1 Streptomyces sp. NPDC020958
ACGGCCGCCATCTGGCACAACGACCAGACCGGACAACCGATCCACCGCTCACTGATCGCCTACGATCACTGACCCCTTGGAATAGATCATCTAGGCACCGGGACCCTCGGCGTGGGGAGGGCGACGCTCAGACGCTGGCCAGCGTCAGCTTGACCGCGAAGCCGAGGAACAGCACCCCCGCCGCCGAGGTGGCCGTGGCCGACAGCCGCTTGCGGCGGCGGAACGCGTCGGCCAGCCGGGTGCCGCTGAATATCAGGGCGCTGAGGTAGAGGAAGCTGGCCAGCTGGGCGAAGGCGCCGAGGACGACGAAGGACAGCGCCGGGTAGGCGTACCCGGGGTCGACGAACTGGACGAAGAAGGCGACGAAGAACAGGATCGCCTTGGGGTTGAAGAGACTGATCACCAGGGCGCGCCGGTACGGCCGCTCCTGCCCGGGCGCGACGGCCGGCGCCTCCTGTGCGACCGCGCGCAGCCTCCGGTCCCGCCACATCCCCCAGGCCGCCCGCAGCATCCCGACCGCCAGCCACGTGAGGTAACCGGCGCCCGCGTACTTCACGATCCCGAACAGCACGGCGTTCGCCTTGAGCAGCGAGGCCACCCCGGCCGCCGACAGCGTCATCAGGACGGTGTCCCCGCACCACACGCCCGCGGCGGCCGTGTAACCGGCCCGGACCCCTCGCCGGGCGGCGACGGACAGCACGTACAGCGAGTTGGGGCCGGGCAGCAGGACGATCAGGACGAGTCCTGCCAGGTAGGTGGGGAGATCGATGACACCGAACACGGGAAGCAGTGTCGCACGGGGCTACGACAACACCTCCACCGCTGGTCAGAAGGTGTCCGGGGGGACGTACACGCCCCACACCGAGCGCAGCGCGTCGCACACCTCGCCGACGGTGGCGTGGGCGCGCAGCGCCTCCCGCATCGGGGGCAGGACGTTGCCGTCGCCCTCGGCGGTCCTCCGCAGGGCACCGAGGGCGGCGGTGACGGCCCGCCCGTCCCGTTCGGCACGCAGCCGCGCGAGCCGCTCGGCCTGTCGGCGTTCGACGGCGGGGTCGACGCGCAGGGGTTCGTAGGGCTCCTCCTCGTCGAGCCGGAACCGGTTGACACCGACCACGACCCGCTCGCCCGCGTCCGTCTCCTGGGCGATCCGGTACGCGTTGCGCTCGATCTCACCCTTCTGGAACCCCCGCTCGATCGCCGCCACCGCACCCCCCAGCTCTGCCACCCGCCCCATCAACGCGACCACCGCCTCCTCCACCTCGTCCGTCAACCGCTCCACCGCGTACGACCCCGCGAACGGATCCACCGTCGCCGTCACATCCGTCTCCCACGCCAGCACCTGCTGCGTCCGCAACGCCAGCCGCGCACTGCGCTCCGACGGCAACGCCAACGCCTCGTCGTACGCATTCGTGTGCAACGACTGCGTGCCCCCCAGCACCGCCGCAAGACCCTGCACCGCCACCCGCACCAGATTCACCTCCGGCTGCTGCGCCGTCAGCTGCACCCCCGCCGTCTGCGTGTGAAAACGCAGCATGCACGACCTCGGATCCCGCGCCCCGAACTCCTCCCGCATCACCCGCGCCCAGATCCTGCGCGCCGCACGGAACTTCGCCACCTCCTCCAGCAACGCGGTCCGCGCCACGAAGAAGAACGACAACCGCGGCGCGAACTCGTCCACCCCCATCCCCGCCGCCACCGCCGCCCGCACATACGCGATCCCGTCCGCCAGCGTGAACGCCACCTCCTGCACCGGCGACGCCCCCGCCTCCGCCATGTGATAACCCGAGATCGAAATCGTGTTCCACCGTGGAATCTCCGCCCGGCAGTACGCGAACACATCCGCCACCAGCCGCAAGGACGCACGCGGCGGAAAAATGTACGTCCCCCGCGCGATGTACTCCTTGAGCACGTCGTTCTGCACCGTCCCCCGCAACGCCCCCGCCGCCACCCCCTGCTCCTCCGCCACCAACTGGTACAACAGCAACAACACCGCCGCGGGCGCGTTGATCGTCATCGACGTCGACACCTCACCCAGCGGAATCCCCGCGAACAACACCCGCATGTCGTCCAGCGAGTCGACCGCCACCCCCACCTTCCCCACCTCACCGTGCGCCGGCACGGCATCCGAGTCGTACCCCATCTGCGTCGGCAGATCGAACGCCACCGACAACCCCGTCGTCCCCTGCCCGATCAACCGCCGATACCGCGCGTTCGACTCCACCGCCGTACCGAACCCCGCGTACTGCCGCATCGTCCACGCCCGCCCCGTGTACATCGACGGATACACCCCACGGGTGTAGGGGTAAGCCCCCGGGTCGCCGAGCTTCTCGGCCGGGTCCCAGCCCGTCAGGGCCGCCGGGCCGTAGACCGGTTCGATGGGCAGTCCCGACTCCGACTCTCGGGCCATGGTGGGTGACCTCCGCGTTGCGCCAGTGGGCCGGTGCGTCCGTCACTTCCCACCATGCTCCCTTGTTCGGCGGCGGTCACGCGGGGAAGCATCCACGGCATGAGGGCCTCGGGGTACGCAGGGATCGTGGCCGCCGCGCTGGCCGTGCTGTGCGGGTGCACCGTGCAGCCGCCGGACGGTGGGGACGGCAAGGGACGCTCGCCGGTCCGGGTCGAGCTTCCGCGCGGCACGCCCGGCGGCCGGAGCGCACCGGACGGGACCGCCCCGGCGCCCGGCCCGTCCGCCGTCGAGACCGTCCCGCCGCACATCGTCCACACCCGCGGCGACACCGGCACCGGCGTCCGCGAGCTCCAGGCCCGGCTGCGCCAGGTCGCCTGGCTGCACGACGGGCCCACGGGGACGTACGACGACCTCACCGCGCAGGCGGTCGCGGGGTTCCAAGGCAGGCGCGGGCTGCCCCGGACGGGTGAGACCGACGCCGTGACCTGGCGGCGGCTGGTGGGGATGACGCACCGGCCCGGCAAGTGGGAGCTGTACCTGATGGGCGGCCAGCCGGCCGCCGCGCCCGACGCGCGGTGCCTGACCGGGCGGGTGCTGTGCATCGACAAGACCAGCCGCACGCTGCGCTGGATGATCGACGGGCGCACGGTGTCGACGATGTCGGTGCGGTTCGGGACCCAGTACACGCCGACCCGTGAGGGCGTGTTCCACGTCTACTGGAAGTCACGCGACCACTACTCGACCCTCTACCACTCCCCCATGCCGTACGCGATGTTCTTCAGCGGCGGGCAGGCGGTGCACTACTCGTACGACTTCGCGGCCCGGGGCTACGCGGGTGGCTCGCACGGGTGCGTCAACGTGCGGGACGAGGCGGCGATCGCGGACCTGTTCGCGCAGGTGCGGAGCGGCGACAAGGTCGTCGTCTCCTGGTGAGGCGCGCGGCGAGGGAGGTTCGGGGCGCGGGCGGGACCGGGGGAACGTGTCCCGCCCGCGCCAATGCACGAGCCGCAGGTACGGGGGGAACCCCGGCTCTGTGCGACGGCCGATGACCAGTCGGCTCACTCAGTACTGCGTCCCGGCCGCCGAAAACGTCACACCCTGCGGAAAAAAAGTTCAGCGACTTTCAAAGCCGCAGGTCACAGCGGTCGCTAAAAGTATGCGAGGGTGCTTGCCCGGCAGCGATCACAGCGCGCTGTACGTCGGCGCGGGCAGGCTCACGGGCTGGTCGGGCGCCAGGGGCGCGAAGCCCGTCGGGACGGGTGAGGCCACGCTGTCCTGGTGGGGGTCGTTGCCACGTCCACCACCCGCGCCGCCGTTGTCGCCACCCCGGCCGGACCGGCCGTCGCCGTCCCCGCCCTGACCGTTGCCGCCGCCCTTGCCGTCGTTCCGGCCGCCCCGGCCGCCGGAGCCGCCCCTGTCGTCGCCTGCGACGCCGTCGCCGCCCCGGTCACCGGCGGTCCGGCCGCCGAGAACGGTTCTGCAGAACGCGTCGACCCGTCCGGAGCCGCCCGCGAAACCTTCGAGGCCGCGTCTGCGGCCGGTGTCCAGGGGCTTGCCGTCCCGGAGGGCACGGCAGGAGGCGAGCGCACCGCGCCACCGGTTCCCCGGGGTGTCCGCCGAACCGGTGTCCGGCTCCTTCGGCTTGCCGGACGCCCCGCCCGAGGACCGCCCGGCGCCGGCCGACGGGGTCCCGGTGCGGGGTGTGCCGCTCTCGCCGCCGAGCAGGGACTCGGTCGAGGGCGAGCCCTGCGGGGGCTGCGGGGAGGCGGAGACGGAGGCGGCCGGTCCGGGCCGGTGGTCGTCGAACGGGGTCCGGAGCACGCCGGTGCCTGCGGCGACCGCGACCCCGCCGAGCATGCCGGCGGCCAGCGCGGCGGCGAGGCCGAACCGCGCGGGGCGGGCCCAGCGGGGAGCGCGGGGCGGCCGACGGCCCGCGCCGCCGAGGCGGAACAGGCCCGCGTCGGGGCCCTGTCCGGCCGCGCCCGGCCGCCAGGCCGCGTCGGTACGGTCCTCCTCGGCGGATTCGCGCGCTTTGCGGAAGGCAGCCACCGCCGCTTCCTCACCGGGGAGTTCGGCGTCGGCCGCCGCGCCGCGCGCGGACAGCTCGCCGAGCCGTGCGGCAAGGCGTTCTGCCTGGTCACGGGCGGATTCATCGACGGCTTCGAGCGACTCACCGCGCAGCAGACGTTCCGCCGTCTCCCGGTTCAGCCACGTGTACTGCTCGTCGGCCATCACATGTCCTTCTGCGTCCGCGAACGCGTATGCGTCACACTGGCGGACGTCACCGCACGATCATTCGGTTCTCGCTGGGGCGGCAGCGCCTCCAGGACGCCCGCCGCCTCGGGGTCCGCGCCGAGCAGCTCGGCGAGTCTCCTCAGCCCCCGGTGGGCCGCCGTCCGGACCGCGCCCGCGCGTTTGCCGAGGGTCTCGGCGGCGGTCTTGGCGTCGAGGCCCACGACGACCCTGAGGACCACCGCCTCGGCCTGGTCCTGGGGCAGCCGGGCGATGAGCGAGAGGGTGGAGTCGGTGGTGAGCGCCTCGATGGCCTCGCCCGCGGTGTCGGACTCGGCGGCCCGGCCGGCCAGTTCCGTCTCGTCGCCGCCGATCGCGGGGCGCCGGCCGCGCATCCGTATGTGGTCGAGGGCGCGGTTGCGGGCGATCCGGGCGGCCCAGCCGCGGAAGCGGTCCGCGTCGCCGCTGAACCGGTCGAGGTCACGGGCGATCTGCAGCCAGGCCTCGGAGGCGACGTCCTCGGCGTCCGGGTCACCGACCAGCGTGCGGACGTATCCGAGCAGGCGCGGCTGCACCGCGCGGTAGACGATGCGGAACGCGGTCTCGTCCCCGTCCTGTGCCGCACGTACCGCGGCGGTCAGCTCCGCGTCGTCCCCCAGCACCCGATACCTACTTTGCGCCCGAACCGGCGCCGCTCTCGCGGTCGCGGTTCTCGCTGTCGTGGTTCCTCACATTGATGGTTGCGGTAGTCGGGACGCAGATGGTTGCGGTGGTCATGCGTCGTCCGCGGCCCGGCGCGAACTGCACGTTACGTGCTGAATCCATTCCCCGTCCATGTCCGTACAAGATGCAACCAACCCGTGACGCCTCGAGGTGTGACAGAAAACGCACTCTTGGCGCTGAACGGAGTACGGGCCGCCGCGCGGCCCGTGCCACGCGACGGCCGGGGCCTCTCCTGTGGGGGGTGGCGGCTCCGGCCGTTGCTTCGGTGGCGGCCCCGCGGTCGCTACGCCTCCGCGAGCAGCAGCGCCGAGTCGGTGTGGAGGGTGAGGCGCACCGGTGCGAAGCGGGTGGCGTCCACCGGGGACTCCCCGGTCCCGGGGCTCCGCGCGAAGCGCGGATGGGCGCCCGCGCTGATCTGCCAGCGTATGCGGTGACCGACGGCGAATCTGTGGGCGGTCGAACTCATCGGCACGGTGATCCGCGACGGCTCCTGGCCGTCCGTCCGCAGGCGGCCCAGCCCGTCGCAGACGTTGACGGAGCGGCCCTGCGGGTCCACGTCGCACAGCCGGGTGAAGACGTCGGCATGACCGGTGTCCGTGGAAACGCTCAGCTCCGCCGAGACCGGCCCGAGGATGTCCACGGGCTCGGTCAGCGGGGGGCCGGTGAAGGTCAGGACGTCCTCCCTCGCCTCCAGGCCGCGGTTGTCGCGAGGGCCGGCGGTCCGGGAGAGCAGCGGGCCACCGAGGGACGGCGTGGGGTCGTCCGGGTCGTAGCGGAACGACGTCAGGGGGGCGCGGTCCGTGGGGGCCTGCCGGGTGAGGTGCCCCTGCGCGGTGGGGAACCAGGAGCCGACCGCCGAGGCCGGCGGCCAGTCGTCGAGGTCCCGCCAGGTGTTCTCGCCGCCCAGGTGCACGCGCACCCTGCTGGGGCGCAGGCCGGAGGGGTCCGCGCACAGGTGGGCGCGCAGCCAGGCGAGGCTCTCGGCGAACACCTCGGGCCATCCCTGTTGCAGGGCGGAGGTGTGGGTCCAGGGGCCGACGAGCAGGGCGGTCTCGCAGCCGGCCCGACGCAGCCGGTCGTACTGTGCGAAGGTCTGGTCGGCCAGCACGTCGTGCCATCCGGTGATCAGAGCCGTGGGCACCCCGAGCCGCTCCGCCGCCTCCGCCAGGGAGGCGCCGTGCCAGTACGGGTCCTTGGCGTCCGGGTGCGTCATCACGTCGTCCAGCCAGGGCACTTCGCCCCCCAGGGCGGACGCGTACGCCCCGCGCAGCGGCTGCGCGGTGGTGACCTCACGCAGGCGCCGCTGCAGGCGCAGTGTCGCCTTGAGGAACGGTGCCATGCCCTGGTGCTGGTAGGTCATGCCCATGCCGACGGCGAGTGCGGTCTCCAGGCGCAGCGCACCGTCCGCGTGGAACAGGGCGTAGGGGTCGTGCAGGCCCACCTGCACCACCAACGCCTTCAGTTCCGGCGGCGGGTCCACGGCGAGGGCCCATTGCACGTAGCCCAGGTAGCTGGGGCCGACGGTGCCGAGGGTGCCGTTGAACCAGGGCTGTTCGCGCAGCCAGGACACGGTGGCCCGGCCGTCGGCGGGCTCGTTGCGCCACAGGTCGAACGCGCCCCCGGAGCCGCCGGTGCCGCGGCAGCTCTGCAGGACCACGTGAAAGCCCTGTTCGGCGAAGAGCAGGCCGTACATCGGGGACCACGGCAGGCCCCTGCCGTACGGCGAGCGCACCAGGAGGGTGGGGAAGTCGCCCTCGGCGCGCGGGAAGTAGTGGTCCGTGATCAGCGGGCTGCCGTCGGCGGCCGGCACCACCAGTCCCGGCTCCCACCCGACGTCGTGCAGCCGCGCGGGCAGACGGCGCCACGTCGCCCTCATCGTCCGGGCGGCCAGGGGCGGTTTGCGGGAAGGCGGTGCCCAGGTCGGCCTCGGCGCAGAACCGTGCGTGCGTGACGTCATCGTTCCCCTCCTTGATTTACGTACGGTGTACGAGAATAGGGGATGCTTCACTGATGTGCGCAAGGGCCGCCGGTCGAGGGAAGGAGCGCGGGCCATGTCCCGTGACGGAGGGGCCGACGCCCCGGGCGTCGACCCCCAGCAGCTGTGGCTTGCCTCCGGAGGGCCGCGCAGAGGCCGCAGGCCCGCCTACAGCCGGGAGGCGATCACCGCGGCGGCCGTCGCCCTGGCGGACGCCGAGGGACTCGAAGCGGTCACCATGCGCAAGGTCGCCGCACAGGTCGGAGCCGGCGTCATGTCGCTCTACAGCTACGCCCCCGACAAGGAGACGCTGCTGAACCTGATGGTCGACCACGTCAGCGGCGAGTTGCCGGTCACGGACCCGCTCACCGGCGACTGGCGCGCCGACCTGAAGGCCATCGCCCGCCACCAGCGTGCCCACATGCTGCGGCACCCCTGGCTGCCCGCCGCCCTGGCCGGCCGGCGCAGTCCCGGGCCCAACACCCTGGCCTTCCTGGAACGCGCGCTCGCCGCCCTGCGGCCCACCCGGCTGGACGGTACGGCGAAGCTGGAGATCTTCGCCCAGCTCACGGCCTTCGTGGCCGGGCACGTCGCCCACGAGATCGCGCAGACCACGGCCGCGCAGTCACCCGACCGCGCCGCGGCCGAGGCCCGCTACCTCGCCGCCGTCGCGGCGGACGGCCACCACCCGGAACTCGCCGAGGCCCTCTCCGCCCCCGCCCGCCCCCTCACCCCCGAAGCCACCTTCACCCGGTTCCTCAACCGTCTGGTGGACGGCCTCGACACCGGCTGACCCCCACCGTCTGCCACGCTGAAGCCGTGCACCGCGGCCCTCGCCGCCGGCAGCGTCCGGTTCGGGATGCCCGCGTCTCCTGTGGTGCGGTTTGTGCCGACTCCCCGTCAGCGCACGGCGTCGCGGCACAGCAGGCGCAGTGAGCCGTGGCCGCCGTAGCAGCGCCGGGCCTCGTCGATCGGGTCCCAGAGCCGGCCGTCGGGGGTGCGGATCCAGTGGTCGCCGCCGGACGCCCACCACTCGGCGCCGGACTGACGGGCGATCACCTCCCCGGCGTAGGCGCCGAGGCCGCGCAGCGTCTCCCGCACGGCGTCGTACGGCGCGCCCTCGCCGCGTATCTCCTCGATCATCCGGTCGACCCGCCACAGGCTCTGTACCGAGTAGTCGAGCCGGATCCGCGCACCCTCGCGCATCATGGCCACCGCGTCCGCCGCCCACCGCACGGGCTTGGCGGCGGCATGCGGCCTGGTCTGCTGCTCTGCTGTCACATGGTGGGCTGTCACATACTGATGAGCGGGGTCGGCGGCGTTTTCGTCACCCGGATTCCGGGCGCTTCGGCAACCGGTGCAGGACCCCCGCAAGTCCGCCGCAGCTCCGCCGCACGGCACGCACAGGAGCTCCCCGGGTTCAGCCGCGGCCGCGGGCCCGGCGTGACACCACCGCGCGCAGCACCCGGCGGCCCTCGGTGGAGACGTCCAGCGCCCGCCGCAGCCCGGCCGCGCCGTGTCCGGCGAGCAGTTCCAGCACCGTGACCTGGCGCCGCAGTTCGGCGGCGACCAGCGGGGACATGTCCTCGGTGCCGCCCTCGCGACGGGTGTCGACCGAGGGCGCCGGGTCCGCGGCGGGGTCGAGGAGCCGGTGGATCCGCAGCGAGGCGACGGAACAGCCGTCCGCCCACAGCCGGATGCCGGGGGCGTCGGGCGAGGCGGGCGCGGCGTCGAGCATCCGGCGGGCGAGCGCCTCGACCTCGTCGCCACCGCCGCCGGCCCCGCCCAGGGCCCCGCCGCCCAGGGAGCCGCGCGCCTTCTCCAGACCCGCGCTCCAGTCGGAGCCGTCGGCGAGGCTCGCCCACAGCGGGCGCAGCACCAGGTCGTCGCCGCCGAGCAGCGGCACGCACCGATCCAAACAGGCCAACCCGCTGGCGGCGAGTCCGCGTTCATCGGCCTGCGCGATCAGCTCCACCAGGCTCATCCCCACGCCTCCCACAGCGGTCCATACCAAGGCGCCGACCTTTACGGAGCCCGCACTTCCCCTTACTGCGTGCGAGGGACCCGGAGTGTCACAGCGGTGCGCGGCGCACCGGAACCGGGCCCGCGAGGCGCGGGTTTTCGGCCACGCCCTCGGACCCCGGTCCGGTCCGGCCCCGGTCAGCCCAGCTCGTTCGCGAGGCCCTTGAACGCGGTCCAGGACATCGCCGGGGTGCGCGGGTCCCAGAGCTTCTGGGCGGTGGCCCGCAGCGGCATCCGGATGCCGGCGGCGACCTGGTCCTGGGTCTGGGAGTTCGCGAGGTCGCACCAGACCGCGAAGGACCCGCCGAGGATCTGCGCGTCGTACTTCGCGGGCACGGCGGTGGTGCCGCGCAGCACGCGCGGGGTCCACTGCTCGTAGATCCGCCGTCCGGTCGGGTAGACGAAGGTGTTGGGCTCGCCGAGCACGTAGTAGAGGAACTCGTCGTTGTAGTTGAGCACCTTGCGGCCGGCGCTCAGGTACTCCACCGGCTGCCGGGCGCCGATCTCCTTGCCGGTCCAGTAGGCGACCTGGAGGTCGTCCGCGGGCCGTACGGAGGTGCCGCGGAGGAAGCCGTCGTTCCAGACCCGCACGGTGCGGTCGTGGGCGCGGACGGTGTCGGCGCGGTCGTTCAGCCAGCCGGTGGTGAGGTCGGCGACGGTGCCCGAGGGGCCGTACGCCTTCCGGGCGGCGGCCGCGAGCTGCGGGAAGGAGGCCTGCGGGTCGGCGACCGTCAGGGCCTGGTACTCGTCGCCGCCGAGGTTCCAGTAGGAGCCGGGGAAGAGGCCGGCGTACTCGCCCAGCAGATCGTCGACGATCCTCGCCGAGGCCGGCTTGGAGATGTCGACGGCGCCCCTGGTGGCGGTCCCCCGCGCGCTGCGCAGCTGGAGGTCGGGGTGGGCGGCGAGGACGGCGCCGAGGTGGCCGGGCGAGTCGATCTCGGGCACGACCTGGATGTGCCGGCCGGCCGCGAGGGCGACGATCTGCTTCACCTGGGTCTTGGTCAGGTGGTCCCGGGAGACGATCTCGGGGTGGGTGGCGGACTCGATCCGGAACCCCTGGTCGTCGGAGAAGTGCAGCCCGAGCTCGTTGTACTTGAGATCGCCCAGCTCTCTTATCCGGGCCTCGATCCAGCCGGCGGTGAACGGCTTGCGCGCGATGTCCAGCATGAACCCGCGCCGCGGCTTGGCCGGCTGGTCCCTCACCACCCCCTCGGGGGCCGTACCGCCGCCGTGCACCTCCTGCTTCAGCGTCCGGGTGCCGTAGAAGACGCCCGCGTCACCCGGCCCGCTGATCCGCACCGCCCCGCCGCGCACGGTCATGGTGTACGACTCCGGGTCCCCCGTGCCGCCGAGGTCGAGCCGCACGTCCCCCGGCCGGACGTCCTCGTCCGCGCCCTTCTGGCCGGCGTAGGACAGGCCGAGTTCGCCCGCCGTCAGCCGCCCCTCGTCGGCCAGTGCCGCGTCGCTCACCACGACCCGGTAGCCCTTCTCGGGGCGCCAGCCCGGCCCCCGGGCCGCCGTGTGGGAGCGGACGGCGGGGATGGTGCGCGGCGCCTGGGAGAGGGGGTAGCTGCGGGTGGGACTCGGGCTCACGGACGGCTGCCGGGCCGGTCCCGCGGCGCGGCCGTCACCGCTGCTTCCTGCGGAGGAGGCCCACACCCCGATGCCCGTACCGAGCGCGACCGTGCCCACGAAGGCCGCGGCGACCACCGCCCGCCTCCGCGCGACCTGTCGTGTCGAGGGCCTGCGCCTGTGCTGGCTCACTGTCCCAACTTACGACGCGCCGACCGCACGGCTGTCATCCCCCCGCTCTGAAACTCTCCCGTTCGGGTGAGATCGAGGCAACCAACCGACACGCTGTGGACGTCCTCGATAACGTCTACGACACATATCTCACAGCACCCCCTGCCACACCACCTGTGACGCGAGGACCTACGCTGCCCGCCGACCGCCCGTCCCGTCTCCCCACCCCGCTGGACGCCTTCAACGCCGCCCCTGCCGAGCAGGCCGGCGCCCTGCTCATGCAGTGCCTGCACAGCCTGCGCTGGGCCCGCCGCATCGCCGAGCACCGCCCGTACCCCGACGTGGACTCCCTGCTGGCCGCGGCGGACGAGGCGACGTACGACCTGTCCCCGACGGACCTCGCCGAGGCCCTCGCGAGCGAGTCCCTGCCGG
This sequence comes from Streptomyces sp. NPDC020958, assembly GCF_055562175.1. Lineage (NCBI taxonomy): Bacteria > Bacillati > Actinomycetota > Actinomycetes > Kitasatosporales > Streptomycetaceae > Streptomyces > Streptomyces sp. NPDC020958. The sequence continues at coordinate 11,535 of NZ_JBVHFU010000029.1, forward strand.
ACCTCCCCGAGGACACCTACTCGGCAGCCACCACGGCCCTGACCGCGGCCCACGCCGCCTACGAGGCCAAATTCGGCCACGTGTTCGTGATCCACCTGGGCGACACTCCGCCCGCGGAACGACTGGACCGCGTCCTGGAAGGCGTTTACTCACGTTTGGAGAACGATCCCGAGGACGAGCGGGTGATGTCGGTCGAGCAGCTCGGGCGCCTGGCCCAGGGACGTCTGATGGACAGACTCAGGGGCGCGGGGCAGTACCCGTCAGCGGCTCCGCCGCGGGGCGCGACCAGCCCAAACGCACCCGCACCCGCACCCGGCAAATGACCGAACCCGGCACCCCCGACGCCCCCCGGCTAACCCATCCGCGTGCCACTTTGATCACACCGGTAGGCCCGGCGTAAGCCCAGCGGCAGCGCCTCGCTACGATGCTGGGGGCCGGTGGACCGTACCCGGCCGGGCCCGACCGACAGCACAAGCCGGCGCGGCCCCGATACCCCGCTCCCGGAGGGACTTCCGTGCCGGCTGGAACGCTGTACCGCGGCCGGGAAGGAATGTGGTCCTGGGTGGCTCACCGAGTCACCGGCGTCCTCATCTTCTTCTTCCTGTTCGTTCACGTGCTGGACACCGCTCTCGTCCGCGTCTCCCCCGAGGACTACGACAAGGTCGTAGCCACGTACAAGACGCCGATCGTCGCACTGCTGGAGTACGGCCTCGTGGCCGCCATCCTCTTCCACGCCCTCAACGGCCTGCGCGTCATCGCCGTCGACTTCTGGTCGAAGGGCCCGCGCTACCAGAAGCAGATGCTCTGGACGGTCGTCGGTGTCTGGGTCGTCCTGATGGCCGGGGCCGTTTACCCCGTTCTCGGCCACGCCGCTCGTGTCCTGTTCGGGAGCTGACGCAGATGTCGACCACTGAAACCACCGCATCGGGCGTCGGCCCCGTCGAGGGCGCCCCCCTCTACGGCGTCGACAACCCGGCCCCCCTCATCGAGGCCCCGCGCAAGCGCACCAAGAAGACCCCGCGCTCCACCCGCGGCAACTTCGAGATGGCCGCCTGGCTGTTCATGCGCCTGTCCGGCGTCGTGCTGGTCGTGCTGGTCCTCGGCCACCTGCTGATCCAGCTGGTGCTCGACGGCGGCGTCTCCAAGATCGGCTTCGCGTTCGTGGCCGGCCGCTGGGCGAGCCCGTTCTGGCAGGTCTGGGACCTGCTCATGCTGTGGCTCGCGATGCTGCACGGAGCCAACGGTCTGCGCACGATCATCAACGACTACGCGGAGCGCGCGAACACCCGGCTGTGGCTGAAGGGCCTGCTCTACACGGCCACGGTGTTCACCATCCTGCTGGGCTCGCTGGTGATCTTCACCTTCGACCCGAACATCCGTTAGGCACGGGGCTGCGAATCATGAAGATCCACAAGTACGACACCGTCATCGTCGGCGCCGGTGGCGCGGGCATGCGCGCGGCCATCGAGTCCACGAAGCGCAGCCGCACCGCGGTCCTGACCAAGCTCTACCCGACCCGCTCCCACACGGGCGCCGCGCAGGGCGGCATGGCCGCCGCGCTGGCCAACGTGGAGGAGGACAACTGGGAGTGGCACACCTTCGACACGGTCAAGGGCGGTGACTACCTGGTCGACCAGGACGCCGCCGAGATCCTGGCGAAGGAGGCCATCGACGCCGTCCTCGACCTGGAGAAGATGGGCCTGCCGTTCAACCGGACGCCGAACGGCACCATCGACCAGCGCCGCTTCGGCGGTCACAGCCGCAACCACGGTGAGGCGCCGGTCCGCCGGTCCTGCTACGCGGCCGACCGCACCGGCCACATGATCCTCCAGACGCTGTACCAGAACTGCGTGAAGGAGGGCGTGGAGTTCTTCAACGAGTTCTACGTCCTGGACCAGCTGATCACCGAGGTCGACGGCGTCAAGAAGTCCTCCGGTGTGGTGGCCTACGAACTGGCGACCGGCGAGATCCACGTCTTCCAGGCGAAGGCCGTCATCTACGCCTCCGGCGGCACCGGCAAGTTCTTCAAGGTGACGTCGAACGCGCACACGCTGACCGGTGACGGCCAGGCCGCGGTCTACCGCCGCGGGCTGCCGCTGGAGGACATGGAGTTCTTCCAGTTCCACCCGACCGGCATCTGGCGCATGGGCATCCTGCTGACGGAGGGCGCCCGCGGTGAGGGCGGCATCCTGCGCAACAAGGACGGCGAGCGCTTCATGGAGAAGTACGCGCCGGTCATGAAGGACCTCGCGTCCCGTGACGTCGTGTCCCGCTCCATCTACACGGAGATCCGGGAGGGCCGCGGCTGCGGTCCCGAGGGCGACCACGTCTACCTCGACCTCACCCACCTCCCGCCGGAGCAGCTGGACGCGAAGCTCCCGGACATCACCGAGTTCGCGCGCACCTACCTCGGCATCGAGCCGTACACGGACCCGATCCCGATCCAGCCCACCGCGCACTACGCGATGGGCGGCATCCCGACCAACGTCGAGGGTGAGGTCCTCAGCGACAACACCACCGTCGTGCCGGGCCTGTACGCGGCCGGCGAGGTCGCCTGTGTCTCCGTGCACGGCGCCAACCGCCTGGGCACCAACTCGCTGCTCGACATCAACGTGTTCGGCCGCCGGGCGGGCATCGCGGCCGCCGAGTACGCGCACACCGTCGACTACGTGGATCTCCCGGAGAACCCGGCCGAGTTCGTGGTGTCCCAGATCGAGCGGCTGCGCACCTCGACGGGCAACGAGCGGGTCGCCACGCTCCGCAGGGAGCTGCAGGAGACCATGGACGCCAACGTCATGGTGTTCCGCACCGAGCAGACGATCAAGACGGCGGTCGAGAAGATCGCGGAGCTGCGCGAGCGCTACAAGAACGTCTCGATCCAGGACAAGGGCAAGCGGTTCAACACGGACCTGCTGGAAGCGATCGAGCTCGGCAACCTGCTGGACCTCGCCGAGGTCATGGCGGTCTCCGCGCTGGCCCGCAAGGAGTCCCGCGGCGGTCACTACCGCGAGGACTACCCGAACCGCGACGACGTCAACTTCATGCGCCACACCATGGCGTACCGCGAGGTGGGCGACGACGGCACCGAGTCCATCCGTCTCGATTACAAGCCGGTCGTCCAGACCCGCTACCAGCCGATGGAGCGTAAGTACTGATGGCAACCCCCGTTCTGGACAAGGCGGACGAGGCCGGCCGGCCCGAGCCCGGCTTCGCCGACTCCCCGTACATCACCGTCACCTTCCGGATCCGCCGCTTCAACCCCGAGGTCTCCGCGGACGCGGTCTGGGAGGACTTCCAGCTGGAGATCGATCCGAAGGAGCGCGTCCTCGACGGCCTCCACAAGATCAAGTGGGACGTCGACGGCACCCTGACGTTCCGCCGTTCGTGTGCGCACGGCATCTGCGGTTCGGACGCGATGCGGATCAACGGCAAGAACCGTCTCGCCTGCAAGACCCTGATCAAGGACATCAACCCCGAGAAGCCGATCACGGTCGAGCCCATCAAGGGCCTGACGGTCCTGAAGGACCTCGTGGTCGACATGGAGCCGTTCTTCCAGGCGTACCGGGACGTCATGCCGTTCCTGGTCACGAAGGACACGAACGAGCCCACCCGGGAGCGCCTGCAGTCCGCCGAGGACCGCGAGCGCTTCGACGACACCACGAAGTGCATCCTGTGCGCCGCGTGCACGTCGTCCTGCCCGGTCTTCTGGAACGACGGCCAGTACTTCGGCCCGGCGGCCATCGTCAACGCGCACCGTTTCATCTTCGACTCGCGTGACGAGGCGGGCGAGCAGCGTCTGGAGATCCTGAACGACCGTGACGGTGTCTGGCGCTGCCGCACGACCTTCAACTGCACGGACGCCTGCCCGCGCGGCATCGAGGTCACCAAGGCGATCCAGGAGGTGAAGCGGGCGCTGATCACGCGCCGCTTCTGATCCCGGTCCCGCCCGGACCACGAGGGCCCCGCTTCCTGCCGGAAGCGGGGCCCTTGCGCGTGTCTGCCGCCGGGGCGGGCGGGCGGTTCTAGCCTGACGGTATGTCAGATGAAGAGTCGTACGAACTGCTCGGTTTCGACAACGTGCTGCTCCCGGTCGGGAGCCTCGGCGACGCCGTCGCCTTCTACGAGCGGGCCGGGTTCACGGTCGGGTTCCGCTTCGACGAAGCGGGGATCGCGCTGCTGAAGGTGGGGGCCGAGACGCCCGGCGTCCTGCTGCGGGCCGAGGAGGGACTGGGGCACCGGACGCCGGTGTGGGCAGCGCCGCGGGTGTGGCTGGAGGTGCCGGACGCGCGGGTCGCGGCCCGGCGGCTGACGGCCGCGGGGATCCGCCCCCTCGACGAGCCGTTCTCCGTGGCCACCGGATGGACCGTGGAGATCGCCGACCCCTGGGGGAACGTCCTCGGGTTCACCGACTACAGCAAGCGGCCGGCCCTCGCGCGGCGGGCGTGAACGGGGTCACTCCGCAACCGAGTTGAACACGTTCAAAAGCAGGTCTACAGTCATCCCCGTCAGCGTTTTGAACGCGTTCAAGAAGGGGTGGGGCATGGACCGCACCGTCATCGCCTACGTCATCTACCTGCTCGTCAGCATCGGCCTGACCGTCTGGGTGGCCCGCACGCTCAGCCGCAACGGGCGGATCTTCCTCTCCGACGTGCTGCACGGCAACGAACAGCTCGCCGACGCCGTGAACCACCTGCTGGTCGTCGGCTTCTACCTGGTCAACCTCGGTTTCGTCGCCCTCTACCTGCACACCAGCGACACCATCGACGACACCCGCGGCATCTTCGAGGCCCTGTCGTCCAAGCTCGGGGTCGTCCTGCTGGTGCTCGGCGTGATGCACCTGGGCAACGTGTACGTGCTCAACCGGATCCGGCGCCGCGGGATCATGGAGAAGGAACAGCTCCCGCCCGTCCCGCCGCAGGGCTGGACCGCGCCGGCGGCCGGGGCGTGAGCGCCGTGCCGACGACGGCGGACCGGGACGCCCGCCGCGTCCCGGTCCGCGGGCTCACCGTGCTCTACGACGCCGAGTGCGCCCTCTGCACCCACCTGCGCGACTGGCTCGCGCGCCAGCCGCAGCTGGTGCCGCTGACGCTGCTGCCGGCCGGTTCGGACGAGGCCCGCAAACGCTTCCCGGACCTGGACCACTCCGCCACCTTCGACGAGGTCACCGTCGTCGGCGACGCCGGGCAGGTCTACCGGGAGACGGCAGCGTGGATCGTCGTGCTGTGGGCCCTGCGGGAGCAGCGGCCGCTCGCCCACCGGCTCAGCACCCCGGCCGGGGCCAAGCTGGCCCGGGGCGCGGTGCTCGCCGCCGCCTGGTGGCGCGGCGGGCAGGGGGACGGCAGGTCCGCCTTCCGGCGGCAGGACGGTTGGGTGTACGAGCCGGGCATCGGCTGGATCTACGACCCACCGGGCTGTGCCGGCGGCGTCTGCACCACTGGTTAGGCTCTGTCCGTGTCCGCGAAGAACGACGGTCCCGTCGAGGCCCATTCCCCCAGCAAGTCCGAGCAGACCCGTGCGCTGATCCTGGAGACGGCGATGCGGCTGTTCCGGGAGCGGGGCTACGAGAAGACCACGATGCGGGCCATCGCCACGGAGGCGGGGGTCTCGGTCGGCAACGCCTACTACTACTTCGCCGGCAAGGAACACCTGATCCAGGGCTTCTACGACCAGCTCGCCGCCGAGCACCGGGTGGCGGTCCGCGAGGTCCTGGACCGGGAGACGGACCTGGAGGCGAGGCTCGCGGGGGTGCTGAAGGTGTGGCTGGACATCGCCCGGCCGTACCACGAGTTCGCGGTCCACTTCTTCAAGAACGCCGCCGACCCCGACAGCCCGCTCAGCCCCTTCTCCCCGGAGAGCGAGCACGCGCGCGAGGAGGCGATCAGCGTGCACCGGGAGGTGCTCGCCGGGGCGAAGACCAAGGTGGCGCCCGAACTGCGGGAGGTGCTGCCCGAGCTGATGTGGCTCTCGCAGATGGGCTTGGTGCTGTACTGGATCTTCGACCGCACCGAGGGCCGCGAGCGCAGCTACCGGCTCGCCGAGCGCGGCGCCCGGCTGACCGCGCGAGGCGTCTCCCTCGCGCGGTTCCGGGTGCTGCGGCCCCTGGTGCTGGAGGTGCACGAACTGTTCACGGACTTCCTGCCGGGGATGACCCGGGTGCTGCCGGACCCGGGCGGCCGGGGACGCCGGAGCGAGTGATCACGTCCGGTTGACCGCGTCCAGCTCCCCCTCCGCCAGCTCCACGTCGTACACCAGCGGCCCCTGCTCCACCGTCACCCGCCGGGCCTGCGAGCCGTACGACGGCGCGGTCACCGCCAGCTCGTAGGCGCCCGGGGCCGGGACCGAGACGATGTAGGAGCCGTCCGCCAGCGACGTCACCTCGTCCAGCCGGCGGCCGTCCTCGGACGTCAGCGTCACCGACGCGGCCTCCACCGCCGCGCCGTCCGGGGTGCGGACGAAACCGTGGATCACCGAGGCCGGGCCGCCCGGTTTCCGGGGCGCCGGGATGTCCTCCGCGGGCTCCACCGCCAGGTGCGGCAGCCGCTTCTCCAGCCAGCCCGGCAGCCACCAGTTGGACGCGCCCAGCAGGTGCATCGCCGCCGGGACCAGGGCCGTACGCAGGACGAAGGCGTCGAGGGCGACCGCCGCCGCCAGGCCGACGCCGGCCATCGCGGCGCCCGAGTCGCCGCTGAGGACGAAGGCCAGGAAGACGCAGACCATGATCAGGGCGGCGGAGTTGATGACCCGGCTGGTCTCCGCCAGGCCGACCCGTACCGCCCGCGCGTTGTCCCTCGTGTGCACCCACTCCTCGTGCATCCGGCTCACCAGGAACACCTGGTAGTCCATCGAGAGCCCGAACAGCAGGGAGAGCATGATGACCGGGAGGAACGCGTTGATCGGGCCCTCCTTGCCGAGGCCCAGCAGGTCCAGGCCCCAGCCCCACTGGAAGACCGCCACCAGGACCCCGAAGGACGCCGCCGCCGCGACCAGGTTCATCACCGCCGCCGTCAGCGGGACCACCAGGGAGCGGAAGGCGACCAGGAGCAGCAGGAAGCCCAGGCCGATGATGGTGGCGACGAACAGCGGCAGCCGGTCGCCGGTGACCGTCGCGAAGTCCTTGGAGACCGCCGTCACGCCGCCCACGTGCGCCTGCGCGCCCGCCTGCGGGATCACCCGGTCGCGCAGGGTGTCGATCAGGTCGTCCGTCTCCTTGGACTGGGGTGAGGTGGTCGGGACCACCTGGATCACCGTCACGCCGTGCGCCGGGGGCAGCTCGGCCACCCGCGCGATGCCCGGGGTCGACTCCAGGCCCTTGACCAGCCGCGCCGTGTCACCACCCACCCCGACCACCTGGAGCGGGCCGTTGAAGCCGGGGCCGAAGCCCTCGGCGAGCAGGTCGTAGGCCTTCCTGGTGGTCGTGGACGCGTCGTCGTTGCCCTGGTCGGTGGCGCCGAGGCGGAGCGAGAAGACCGGGACGGCGAGGACGGCCATGACGACCAGGGCCAGCGCCGCGATGCGCCGCGGGCGCTTCTGCACGTTCGCCGACCAGCGGGCCGCCAGGCCGCTCGCCCTCTCCGGCTCGGGGCCCTCGGCGGCCAGCCCCCGGCGCTGGCGGCGGCTGAGGACGCGCGGGCCGAGGAAGCCCAGCAGCGCGGGCAGCAGGGTGGTGGCCGCCAGGACGCTCAGCACGACCGTCAGGGACGTGCCGATGACCACGCCGTCCAGGAAGCGCAGCCGGGTGACCAGCATGCCGGCCAGCGCGATGCAGACCGTGCCGCCCGCGAACAGCACCGCGCGGCCCGAGGTGTTCAGGGCGGTGACGGCCGACTCCTCGGGGTCCAGGCCGCGCAGGATGCCGCGCCGGTGCCGGGTGACGATGAACAGGGCGTAGTCGATGCCGACGCCGAGGCCGATCAGGGAGGCGAGCAGCGGGGCGATGTCGGGGATGTCGGTGGTGTGGCTGAGGAGCTGGGTGGAGAACAGGCCCATGCCGACGCCGAAGACGGCGATCGCGATGGGCAGGGTCATCGCGAAGAAGGACCCGAACGCCAGGAAGAGCACGACGGCCGCGGCGACGATGCCGACCATCTCGGACAGGCCCTGCGGCGGCTCCTGGACGCGCTGGATCGCCTGGCCGCCCAACTCCACCTGGAGGCCGCCGCGTTCGGCGCCCTGCGCGGTGTCGACGACCTTCTGGACGAGGTCCTTCGGGATCTCGTTCGCACGCTGCACGAAGGTCAGCTGCGCGTACGCGATCTTGCCGTCCCGGCTGACCTGCGCGGCCCCCCGGGCGCCGGCGTAGGGACTGGTGACCGCGCCGACGCCGGTCATCTTCGCGATCCTGTCCAGGGCCGGCTGGACGCGGTCGCGGACCGCCGGGTCCGTCACCGAGCCGTCGGTGACCTTCCACACCACGGTGTCCGTGTCACCGGAGGTGTCCGGGAAGGCCTTCTGCATCAGGTCGTACGCGGTCTTGGAGTCCGTGTCGGGCAGGGAGAAGACGTTCGCGTAGTTCGTACCCTCGGACGAGGCCGAGAAGCCCACGCCCAGCAGTGCCCCCACCCACAGCAACAGGACCACCAGCCGGTGCCGATAGCACCACCGTGCCAATGCCGTCACGTTCAACAGCTCCTTGGAGTTCGTCGGGTCGGTTCGGTCGGTCCCCCCAGGTCCTGGGCAACAGGATCGGCGGCGGGCCGCGCGCCGGGACACGCGACGCGCGCACTCTCAAGGAACTCCAAAGCTGCGCGCCCCCGGCCGTCGGCGTGGACGCCGATACTGAGGGCATGACGGCTCCAGGCAGCACCGTGCTGATCGTGGAGGACGAGCCGAGCATCGCGGACGTCCTCGCCATCGCCCTGCGCTACCACCGGTTCGAGGTGATGACGGCCGGTACGGTCCAGGGCGCCCTCGCCCTGGCCGAGCGCACCCGACCCGACGCGGCCCTGCTCGACGTGATGCTGCCGGACGGCGACGGGCGGGCGCTCGCCCGGGAACTGCGCGTCCGGCAGCCCGACCTGGCCCTGGTCTTCCTGACCGCGCGGGACGCCCCGGCCGAGATAGTCGGCGCTCTCGGCTACGGCGACGACTACATCACCAAGCCCTTCAACATCGACGAGGTCGTCGCCCGCATCGGCGCGGTACTGCGCCGCACCCGCCCGGCCGACGTCATCCAGCAACGGCCACCGCTGCGCTACGGCGACCTGGAGCTGGACGAGACGTCGTACTCGGTGCACCGCGCGGGCCGCACGGTCGAGCTGACCCCGACCGAGTACGCGCTGCTGCGCTTCCTGGTGCGCAACGGCGGCCGGATCGTCCCCAAGGAGCAACTGCTCAAGCACGTCTGGCAGTACGAGCACGCGCCGTCGGAGTCCACCGTCGTGGAGACCTACATCAGCTACCTGCGGCGCAAACTCGACACCCTCGGGGCGCCGGTGATCACCACCCGGCGGGGCGTCGGATACGGCCTGGCATGAACCTTCGCGACCGCGGGCACCGGCACGGGCTGCACTCCCTGCGCGGCAAACTGACCCTGGCCAACGCCGGACTGCTCGCCGTCGGCATCGTGCTGGCGACCGCGGTGAGCATCATGGGCATGCGGCTGTACCTGCTCGACCAGGTCGACTCCGAGCTGCTCAAGACCCGTACCTCGCTGAGCGGTTCGGGGCTCACCCTGCGGCAGGTCGACTCGCTGACCGCGCTCGGCGTGGTCCGCGAGCGGATCACCCCCGCCGAGTCCGACCCGACACCCGACTCGATCTTCACCGTGGTGGGCGGCGACGGCCGGGCGGTCACCGTCTTCGACCTGAAGCCGACGGACGCGCAGCGGGCCCTCGCGGCCGCCGTGTCCGACCCGCGCGCCCTCGCCGCCGCGCCCGGCCCCCGCGACCTCGACGTGCACGGCGCGGCCTACCGGGTGACGGCGACCCGGCTCGCCGACGGCCCCTACATCCTGCTGGCCTCCTCGACCGAGCTGCTGCATAAGGGCATAGCGAAGGCGCTCCGGCTGGACTTCGCGGTCGGCACCCTGCTGCTCGCGCTGCTGTGCTGCCTGACCATGTACAGCGTGCGGCGACGGCTGCTGCCCCTGGAGGACATGGTGGAGACCTCCTCGGCGATCGCCGAGGGCGACCTGACCCGGCGGGTGCCGTCGAGCCACCACCCGACGCAGGAGGTCGAGCAGTTGCGGCTCGCCCTCAACTCCATGCTCCAGCAGGTGGAGACGGCGTACCGGACGCGGGAGCACAGCGCCGCCCAGCTGCGGCGGTTCGTCGCCGACGCGTCCCACGAACTGCGCACGCCGCTCGCCGCCATCCGCGGCTACCTCCAGCTGTACGACCAGGGGATGCTGAGCGAGCCGGGCGAGCGGCGGCGGGCCTGGGACCGGATGCACGGGGAGGTGGACCGGATGGGCCGGCTGGTGGACGAACTGCTGCTGCTCGCGCGGCTCGACCAGCGGCCGGAGATCCGGTTCCGGAACGTCGACGTGAGCCGGCTGGCGCGGGACGCGGCGGAGGACCTGCGGGCGCAGCAGCCGGACCGGCGGGTCGTCGTCTCGGCCGACGGGGCGGTGCTGGTGCGGGCCGACGAGTCCGGGCTGCGGCAGGTGCTGGGCAACCTGCTGGCCAACGTCCGGGTGCACACGCCGGTCGAGGCCGCCGTGCGGCTGGGGGTGGAACGGGCGGACGGGGTGGTGCGGGTGTGCGTCGCCGACGAGGGGCCGGGGCTCGGGGAGGAGGACGCGGCCCGGATCTTCGACCGGTTCTTCCGGGTGGGGGGCGGCGACGGGAGCGGGCTGGGGATGGCGATCGTGCAGGGCGTGGTGGAGGCGCACGGCGGTGAGGTGGCGGTGCGCACGGCGCCCGGGAAGGGGCTGGCGGTGACCGTCACGTTGCGGTCGGCCTGAGTCCCGGGCGCGTGCCGTCGGCGATCCGGCGGTCAGATCCAGTTCAGACTCCACAGGCGGAACACGCCCGTGCTGTCCGTGAGGTACTGGGCGCCGCCGACGTCCTCGCTGCTGAGGACGTAGTCGGTGCGCTGCCAGAGCGGGATCAGCGGGACGTCGTTCGCCACGTCCGTCTGGACGCTGCGGAAGTCCTGCTCGGCCTGGCTGCGGTCGGCGTACTGCTGGCTGTGCTGGAGGAGGTTGTCGACGGCCGGGTTGCTGTAGCCGGTGCTCATCACGGAGTGGCTGCCGACCAGGGAGGCGCCGAAGGTGTCCGGGTCGGGATAGTCGGCGACCCAGCCGACCGCCCAGGCGTCCATCTTGCCCGCGGCCCACGACTTCTGGAAGTCGGTCCACTCGTAGCCCTTGACGTCGACCTTGAACAGACCGCCCTTCTCCAGCTGCTGCTTCAGGACGGCGGCCTCCTCGGCTCCCGCGCCGCGCCCGATGCCGTACCCGAAGGAGAACTCGACGGGGGTGCTGACCCCGGCCCGGGCCAGCAGCGCCTTCGCCTTGGCGACGCTCTGCTCCGGGTAGTCGTCGAAGAAGGACGTGGTGTGGCCGGTGAGGCCGGCCGGGATCAGCGAGTACAGCGGCTGCACCGTGCCGTCGTACACGGACGAGGCGAGGTCCTCGCGGTCGACCAGCCAGGCGATGGCGCGGCGGACGAGCACGTCGTGCAGGGGCGACTTCTGCCGGGTGTTCAGGTACAGGTTGCGGGTCTCGGAGCTGTCGGACTCCAGGACGCGCTGGTTCGGGTCGCTCGGCGAGAGCTTGGAGACCATGGCGGGCGGCAGCGTCCGGGTCGCCACGTCGACCTGCTTGGCCTTGTAGGCGGCGGCGAGCTTGGCCGAGTCGGCGTAGTAGCGCAGCTCGACGGGGCGTCCGCTGCCGCTCAGGTCGCCCTTGTAGTGCGCGTTGGGTTGCAGGTCCGCCTGCTTGTCCTTCGTGTACGACGTCAGGGTGTACGGGCCGGTGCCGTCCACCGCGGTGCCGGTGCGCAGGCTGTCCGCCGGGTACTTGTCCTTGTCGACGATCGCGCCGGCGCCGGTGGCCAGTTTGAACGGGAACGTCGCGTCGGGCGAGGACAGGTGGAAGGTGACGGCCTTGCCGTCGGCGGTCACCGAGCCGAGGGTGGACAGCAGGGAGGCCGGGCCGACATCGGAGTTGATCTTCTTGACCCGGTCGAAGGAGTACTTCACGTCCTCGGCGGTCATCGTCCGGCCGCTCGGGAAGGTGATCCCGTCCCGCACCACGCAGCGGTACGTCCTGAGGCCCGAGCCCGTGAACGAACAGCTCCGGGCCGCGTCCGGGACCGGCTGGGCACCGCCGGGCTCGAAGGTGAGCAGCGTCTGGAAGACGTTGTTGTACAGCGCCCAGGAGCCGGCGTCGTAGGCGCCGGCCGGATCGAGCGAGGTGACGGCGTCCGTCGTACCGACGGTGATCGTCTTGTTCTGGTTCTCCTGCGACGGCAGCAGCTGCCAGCCGCCGATCCCCGCGACCGCAAGGACGACGAGCGTCACGAGAATCCGCATGCGAACAGATCGCACGGTTGGTGCCTCCCCATAAACGCCACTCCCCTAAGTGACGCGGCTCACCTAATCACAGGTGTTTCAGGTGGGGGAAGAGCGATCTGACTAGATGAGGAAGAACTTACCGAGCGCTCGTTTCGGCCGGATTTCACAGTGGCTTCACAGGAGCGGCGCGGGAGGGCCACGGGGGCCCGCGGGAGCGTTCCGGTCAGGCGTGCCGCGAGGCGAGTTCGATGACCGTGATGTCGGACGGGGCACCCACCCGGGTCGGCGGACCCCAGGCGCCGGCGCCCCGGGAGACGTACAGCTGGGTGTCGCCGTAGCGGTCCAGACCGGCGACGGTCGGGTTGGCCGCCGCGGCGACGAGGTCGCCGGGCCAGAGCTGGCCGCCGTGGGTGTGACCGGAGAGCTGGAGGTCGACGTGGTGGCGGACGGCCTCGTGGATCTGGACGGGCTGGTGGGCGAGGAGCACGCAGGCGCGGGCCGGGTCGCGGCCGGCCAGCGCGCGGTCGAAGTCGGGGCCCTGGCCGGTGCTCCGCCCGGCGAGGTCGTTCACGCCGGCGAGGTCGAAGTGGGCGAGTTCGGTGCGGGCGTTCTCCAGGGGGTGGAGGCCCAGGCGGCGTACCTCCTCGACCCACTGGGCGGCACCGGAGAAGTACTCGTGGTTGCCGGTGACGAAGTACGCGCCGTGCCGCGCGGACAGCTGGGCGAGGGGGGCGGCCGCCGGGCCGAGGTCCTTGACGCTGCCGTCCACGAGGTCGCCGACCACCGCGATCAGGTCGGGCTGGGTGGCGTTGATCGTGTCCACGACCCGCTGCGCGAAGCCGCGGCCGAGGACGGGGCCCAGGTGGATGTCGCTGACGACGGCGATGCGGTAGCCGTGCGCGGCCCGCGGGAGTTTGGCGAGGGGCACGGTGACGCGCTTCACGCTCGGGCCGCGGAGGACGCCGTAGGTGCCGAGGCCGACGGTGGCGGTGGCGGCGGTGGCGGCCGCGCCGCCGATCACCCGGGAGACGAAGAGGCGGCGGGTGGGGGTAGGGCCCTGTGGAGACGGCTGCTCGCCGTCGTGGCCGGTGGCACCCACGCGGCGGCAGCGCTTCTGCACGACTCGGGTCAGCGGGCGTATCGCTTCCCCCGCCACCACCGCCAGGAGCAGGTACAGGGAGAGCGCCATCCACAGGAAGCCCGGCCACGCCAGGGTGCGCTGGAGGAGGAACGGGGCGTGGCCGACCTCGGCGAAGAGGGCCGCGAACATCAGTGCCGGGCCCACGACGAACAGCGCGGTGCCCAGTCGGCGCGGCCACCCCCACCCGGTCGTCGTGTCCCGCACCAGGCGCCGCCACACGTACCAGTACGGGCCCGCCACCACGGCCAGGGCGACGAGCCCGACGACGATGATCACCCCGGGGTGCCTCTCCCTATGACGTACGGCGCAGTGCGCGGACTCCGCGCAACCCGATGACCCCGATGACCGTCCCCAATACGAAGGACACGACGGCCAGGGTCAGGTGGATCCAGAAGTACGCCGTGGGACTGCCGTCGTGGAAGGCGAGTCCGCTGCCGTCCTTGACGAGGTTTTTGACGAAAGTGATCCAGATGAACCAACTCCACACCCCGAAGGCGAGCAGGAACCAGGAGACCGGACGGCTGAGTTTCACGCAGTCAGTATCGCCGTTCGCTGTCCGGTTCCGATTCCGGGGTGGGGTCGGTGGTGGGACTTCGCCCTCCGTGCCGGGTACGTTCTCGTCCGTGCCCGCACCGAAACCGAGGACCAGCCGATCTTTGCTGGTCACCTCCGCCGCCCTGCTGTCCCTGTCGCTCACCGCCCCGGCCGCGCTCGCCGCGCCGAAGCCGTCGACGAGCCCCTCGGCCACTCCGCCGGCGAACATGTCGACGGTCGGCGGTGCCCGGCTGGGCCGCCCCGGCACCCAGGTGGATCTCGGCGCCGGGGCGCCGGTGCTGCCGAAGGACATCACCGCCCGTTCCTGGATCGTCTCCGACGCCGAGTCGGGCGAGGTGCTCGCCGCGCACAACGCGCACTGGCGGCTGCCCCCGGCGAGCACCCTGAAGATGCTGTTCGCCGACACCGTGCTGCCCCGGTTCCCGAGGTCGACCACGCACAAGGTGGTGCCGGCCGACCTCGCGGGCATGGGCGCCGGTTCCAGCCTGGTCGGGATAAAGGAGGGCCAGACGTACACGGTGCACGACCTGTGGCTCGGGGTCTTCCTGCGGTCCGGCAACGACGCCGTGCACGTGCTGTCCGCGATGAACGGCGGGGTCGGGCAGACCGTCAAGGACATGCAGGACCACGCCGACGAACTGCAGGCGCTGGACACGCACGTGGTGAGTCCGGACGGGTACGACCAGCCGGGGCAGGTGTCGTCGGCGTACGACCTGTCGCTGTTCGCACGTTCGGGCCTGCAGAAGAAGGACTTCCGCGAGTACTGCTCGACCGTCCGGGCGAGCTTCCCCGGCGACACGGCGAAGAACGCCAAGGGCAAGCCGGTCCGGGGCTCCTTCGAGATCCAGAACACCAACCGGCTGCTCAGCGGTGACTTCGACGTGTCGGTCTACCCGGGCATCGCGGGGGTGAAGAACGGCAACACCACCAACGCGGGCGCCACCTTCACCGGCGTCGCCGAGCGGGGCGGCAGGGTGCTGCTGGTCACGGTGATGAACCCGGCGAAGAAGGAGCACAACGAGGTCTACAAGGAGACCGCCAAGCTGTTCGACTGGGGGTTCCAGGCGGCGGGCAAGGTGACTCCGGTGGGTGAGCTGGTCGCGCCCCGGGGGGCGGTGGGTTCCACCGCGCAGCCGGGGGCGACCCCCTCGGCGACCGCGGCCGGTGCCGGTACGGGTACGGGGAAGGACGCCGGGTCGAAGCCGGTGGCGGCCTCCTCCGCGGGCGGCTCCAGCGGGGTCGGGGTCGCGCTGGCGGTCACGGGCGGGGCGCTGGTGCTGCTGGTGGGTGCGGCGTTCCTGGTCAACCGCCGCTGGCCGCTGCCGGATCTGGTACGCCGCCGGACTCGGCCCTGACCGCGGCGCCGCTCTCCGTGGCCGTCCAGGAGGCGCAGAACAGGACGAGTTTCGAGGTGAAGTTGATCCACAGCAGCAGGGCCACCGGCACCCCGAACGCGCCGTACATGCTCTTCGCCGCGATGCCCTGGATGTAGCCGCTGAGCAGCAGTTTGAGGAGTTCGAAGCCGACCGCGCCGATCAGGGCCGCGACCAGCAGCCTGTGGCGCGTCGGTTCGACTCCGGGCAGCAGGGTGAGGACGTAGAGCAGCAGCAGGAAGTCGGCCACCACGGCGACCGCGAACGCGACGATCCGCAGCAGCACGCTGCCCCAGCCGTGTTCGGGCAGGCCCAGCTGCCGGGACGTCCAGCCGACCGCCGCCGAGGCGATCGTGGACACCGCGAGGGTGGCGAGGACCGCGCCGCCGAAGCCGAGCAGGATGCCGCCGTCCTTGAGCTTGACGAGGACCGGGTTCTGGTCCTTGTCGGCCAGTTCCCACACCGCGCGCAGGCAGTCCCGCATCTGCCCGACCCAGTTGATGCCGGTGAACAGCAGGACGGCACCGGCGATCAGGCCGACGGTGCCGGCGTTCTGGACCAGCGTGTTGAGGTCCAGCTGGTCGGAGATGCCGGGGACCTGGTCGGCGATCTTGTTCTGGAGGTCCCTCTGCTTCGACTCGCTCAGCGTGGCGGCGGCGACCGCGGCACCCACGGTGAGCAGCGGGAAGAGCGAGACGAAGCTGATGAAGGTCATCGCGGCGGCCAGCCGGGTCCACTTCACCCGGTCCAGCCGCTCGTACGACCGCCACGCGTGCGTGGTCATCAGCCGGCCCACCAGCGGGCCGACGAAGGGAAGTCTGCTCAGCCAGTCCATGATCCCACTCTGCCCCCTGACCGGAACACCAATGTGCGGGTACCCCAGAAGCGCAGAAGTGTGGCCAGCGCCATGCCGACGACCGCCCCGGAGACGGTGTCGGCGCGCTGCGAGGTGAGACCGAGGCCGTAGTGGCTGACGGCGAGGCAGAGCAGTTGGACGAGGGCGCCCGCGAGGTTCACGGCGACGAAGACGGCGTAGGGGCGCACGCCGGTGGCGCGGGTGTGGCGGTAGGTGCCGCAGGCGTTGCCGAGGTAGGCGACCGTGCAGCCGGCCACGAAGGACAGGGACTTGGCCGTGAGCGGGTCGAGGGCGGCCGGTCCGCGCAGGAGGCTGAAGAGGGCGAGGTCGGCGGCGTAGGCGAGCAGACCGACGGCGGCGAAGCCGATCAGCTCACGCCGGTCCGCGCTCACCAGTGGGCCACCGCGAGGGCGTACATGGCCAGCCAGGCGAGGCCGATCAGGGCGAGGGCGCGGTCGCGCAGGACGACGTCCTCGGGCTCGCCGGCGGTGCCCCGGTCGGCGAAGACGGCGTAGCGCAGGATCGCCAGGATGAAGGCGACCATGGACAGCTGGCGCCAGGGCAGCAGGCCGGCGCCGGGTCCGCCGTGGCCCTCCAGGGCCCACAGGCAGTAGGCGAGGACGGCGACCCCGGCGGCGAGCTGCCAGACGAAGCGGAGGTAGCCGGTGGTGTACTCGGTGAGCAACGCGCGCGTGGCACCCGCCTTCCCGGCCATCTGCACGGCTTCCGAGTAGCGCTTCGCCGACACCATGAAGAGCGCGCCGAAGCCGGTGGTGATCAGGAACCAGCGGGACAGCGGGATGCCGAGGGCGAGCCCGCCGATCATCGCCCGCATCAGGAACCCGGTGGTGACGACGGCGAGGTCGACGACCAGGACGTGCTTCAGGCTGACGCAGTAGGCCAGTTGCATGGCCAGGTAGGCGATCAGGAGGACGGCTACCAGGGGTGGGGCCAGCCGGGCGGCGAGCAGGGGTCCCAGGGCCGCCAGGACGCCTCCCACGGTGTAGGCGACGGGGACCGGGACCTGTCCGGCGGCGACCGGGCGGCGGCACTTGACGGGGTGGGCGCGGTCGGCCTCGGCGTCCCGGGCGTCGTTGATCAGGTAGACGGCGGCGGCGCAGGCGGTGAACAGGGCGAAGACCAGGGCCTCGCGCAGCAGGGCGGACACCGAGAAGAGGCGCCCGGCGGCGGCCGGGGCGGCGATGACGAGGACGTTCTTGACCCACTGCTTGGGTCGGGTGGTCTTCAGCAGGCCCGTGAGGAGGAGGCCGGGGGCGAGGTGCGCGCGTGCCCGTCCGGACGGCCGGAGGGGGTGGCCGCGCTGTTCGTGCAGTGTCGTTTCGGCAGACGTCTCGCCGGCAGGTGTCCCGTCGGCGAGCGTCCCGTCGGCGAGCGTCTCGCCGGCCGCGTGGGCGGTCTCGGTCACGGCCGCCTCCCCGCGTGCGAGGCGCCGGGCACTCCCTCGCGCATCCAACGCGCTCCCGCGCGCGCCGTGAGCGCTCCCAGTGCCGCGCCCGCCGCCACGTCCGTCGGGTAGTGCACGCCGGCGACCAGCCGGGAGAGGCACACGGCGACCGCGAGGGGCGCAAGTCCGGACGCGCCGAGCGCCCCGAAGGCGACGGCGGCCGCCGTCGCGGAGGTGGCGTGCGAGCTGGGGAAGGAGTGCCGGCCGGCGGTCCGCACCCGGGGCCGTACATGCGCGGGGCGCGCCCGTCGTACGACCCGTTTCACGGCCATGCTGCCGAGGTGCGCGCCCGCGACCAGCGCCGTGCCGCGCAACCAGGCGCCGCGCCGCGCGCCGTCCACGGCGGCCCCGGCTAGGCCCGCCGCGAGCCAGAGCGCACCGTGTTCCCCGGCGAGGGAGAGACCGCGTGCGGCCGACGCGACGCGTGGATCGGCGCCGCAGGCGTGCAGCGCGGTCAGGATCCGGTGGTCCATGTCGTCCATTGGACTCACTGTTCACCTTCACGCGGCCAAAGCTACGACCCTATTGAGCGACATTCGGACAATCACCCGTTTCGGGGAGTCAGGTGATCTTTCGTAACCAATCCCCTGTAAAACCCATAACCACCCATACGGCAGGGATACGGTCGTCCCCATGCCTGGAAAGCCCGGCGGACCCACCGCGCCCGAAGTCACCGTCCCCGTCACCGGCTGGGGCCGCACCGCCCCCACCGCCGCCCGTCTGATCCGCCCCCGCACCTACCAGGAGGCGGCCGACGCGATCCGCACCTGCGGGGTGCGCGGCGGTATCGCCCGGGGCCTGGGGCGGGCGTACGGCGACGCGGCGCAGAACGCCGGCGGCGCCGTGCTCGACATGACGGGTCTCGACCGCATCCATGCCATCGACGCGGACGGCGGCACCGTGCTGTGCGACGCAGGGGTCTCGTTGCACCGCCTGATGGAGGTGCTGCTGCCGCTCGGCTGGTTCGTCCCGGTGACCCCGGGGACCCGCCAGGTGACGGTGGGCGGCGCGATCGGCGCCGACATCCACGGCAAGAACCACCATGTCTCGGGATCGTTCTCCCGTCACGTGCTGTCCTTCGAACTGCTCACCGCCGACGGCCACGTCCGCACGGTGAGCCGCGGCACCCCGCTGTTCGACGCGACGGCCGGCGGCATGGGTCTGACCGGGGTGATCCTCACGGCGACCGTCCGCCTCCTCCCCGTCGAGACGTCGTACATGTCCGTCGACACCGAACGCGCCACCGACCTCGACGACCTGATGACCCGGCTCACCGCCACCGACCACCGCTACCGCTACTCGGTCGCCTGGATCGACCTGCTCGCGCGCGGGGCGGCCACCGGCCGCGCGGTGCTCACGCGCGGCGACCACGCCCCCCGGGAGGCGCTCGGCGAGCACACCCGCGCCGGGCGCGCCCCCCTCGCCTTCCACCCCCGCACCCTTCCCGCCGCCCCCGCCTTCGTCCCCGACGGCCTCCTCGGCCGCACCACCGTGGGCCTGTTCAACGAAGTCTGGTACCGCAAGGCCCCCCGCGCCCGGGTGGGCCGGCTCCAGCACGTCTCCACGTTCTTCCACCCCCTGGACGGCGTCCCGCACTGGAACCGCGTCTACGGCCGGGCCGGATTCGTCCAGTACCAGTTCGCCGTCGGACACGGCCGGGAGGACACGCTGCGCCGGATCGTGACCCGGGTCTCCGAGCACCGCTGCCCGTCCTTCCTGGCCGTCCTCAAACGCTTCGGCGACGCCGACCCCGGCTGGCTCTCCTTCCCCGTGCCCGGCTGGACCCTCGCCCTGGACATCCCGGCCGGCCTGCCCGGCCTCGCCGCCCTCCTCGACGGACTGGACGAGGAGGTGGCGGCCGCCGGTGGCCGCGTCTACCTCGCCAAGGACTCCCGGCTGCGTCCCGAACTGCTCGCCGCGATGTATCCGAGGCTCGACGAATTCCGTGCCCTGCGAGCGGAGTTGGACCCGCGCGGGGTGTTCGTCTCCGACCTGTCCCGCCGTCTCGGTCTCTAGCCCCCCGTCGTCAGGAGCTGTCGTGAAGGACGCCTTCGGAATGCCCCAGTCGCTGCTCGTCCTCGGCGGTACGTCCGAGATCGCGCTGGCCACCGCCCGCCGGCTGATCGCCCGCCGCACCCGCACGGTGTGGCTCGCCGGCCGCCCCTCCCCCGCGCTCGACCGGGCCGCCGCGCACCTGCGCACCCTCGGGCCCGACGTCCACACCGTCCCCTTCGACGCGCTCGACCCCGAGTCCCACGAGGCGGCCCTCGGCAAGGTCTTCGCGGAGGGCGACGTCGACGTGGTCCTGCTGGCCTTCGGCGTCCTCGGCGACCAGGCGGCCGACGAACGCGAGCCGCTCAGCGCCGTACGGGTCGCGCAGACCAACTACACCGGCGCCGTCTCGGCGGGCCTGGTGAGCGCACGGGCCCTGCAGGCCCAGGGCCACGGCTCACTGGTGGTCCTGTCGTCGGTCGCCGGGGAGCGGGCCAGGCGCTCCAACTTCATCTACGGCTCCAGCAAGGCGGGCCTGGACGCCTTCGCCCAGGGCCTGGGCGACGCCCTGCACGGGACGGGTGTGCACGTGATGGTCGTACGGCCGGGCTTCGTACGGTCGAGGATGACCGAGGGCCTGGAGGAGGCCCCCCTGGCGACGACCCCGGAAGCGGTGGCGACGGCGATCGAGACGGGCCTGCGGCGGCGCTCGGAGGTGGTGTGGGTACCGGGCGCCCTGCGCCTGGTGATGTCGGCCCTGCGCCACGCACCACGATCGGTGTTCCGGCGGCTGCCGATCTAGTCGGGCCCGCGGCCTACCGACTGGCGATGCTTCCCCGCTCCACATGCCCCACCTGAGGAGGCACGACGACCCCGGAGCCCCCGAAGACGAACTCACGCAGCTTCCGCCACACCCCGTCCGCCCCCTGCTCGTACAACGCGAACCCCATGCACGGCCACTCGGCCTCGAACCCCGCCAGCTCGGCGAACGCCCGGTCCATCGCCGCCTCGTCGATCCCGTGGGCGACGGTCACGTGCGGGTGGTACGGGAACTGCAACTCCCGCTCCAGCGGCCCCGACGCGTCCCGCACCCGCGACTGCAGCCACGCGCACTCCTCGGCCCCCCGGTCCACCCGGACGTACACCACCGGCGAGAGCGGCCGGAACGTACCGGTGCCGCACAGCCGCATCGGAAACGGCCGGCCCGCCGCGGCGACCTCGCTCAGGTGGGCCTCCACCGCGGCCAGCGCCCCCGCGTCGACCTCGGTCGGCGGCAGCAGGGTCACGTGCGTGGGAATGCCATGGGCCGCGGCGTCGCCGAAGCCCGCGCGCCGCTCCTGGAGCAGGCTGCCGTGAGGCTCCGGGACCGCGATCGACACGCCGATCGTTACGGTCCCCACGTCATCTCCCGTCGGTCGTGATGGTGGACGGGTGTCGGGTTCGTACCCGGCCGTCCGGCTATCGACTGTACGGCCACGGCCGCCTCGCGGGCAGCCGTGGCCGAAGTGATGTGCAGCGCTTCGCTCCGCCCGGTGACGGCTCAGTGCTTGGCGGGCAGGAAGCCGACGCGGTCGTAGGCCTGCGCAAGGGTCTCGGCCGCGACCGCGCGCGCCTTCTCCGCGCCCTTGGCCAGGATCGAGTCGAGGGTCTCCGAGTCGTCCAGGTACTGCTGGGTGCGCTCGCGGAAGGGGGTCACGAACTCGACCATGATGGCGGCGAGGTCCGTCTTGAGCGCGCCGTACATCTTGCCCTCGTACTCCTGCTCCAGCTCGGCGATCGACGTGCCGGTGAGGGTGGAGTGGATGGTGAGCAGGTTCGAGACGCCCGGCTTCTGAGCGTGGTCGTAGCGGATCACCGTGTCGGTGTCGGTGACCGCGCTCTTCACCTTCTTCGCGGTCACCTTGGGGTCGTCGAGGAGGTTGATGAGGCCCTTCGGCGTGGACGCCGACTTGCTCATCTTGATCGACGGGTCCTGGAGGTCGAAGATCTTCGCCGTCTCCTTGAGGATGTACGGCTTCGGGACGGTGAAGGTCTCGCCGAACCGGCCGTTGAAGCGCTCGGCGAGGTCACGGGTGAGCTCGACGTGCTGGCGCTGGTCCTCGCCGACGGGCACCTCGTGGGCCTGGTACAGCAGGATGTCGGCGACCTGGAGGATCGGGTACGTGAACAGGCCGACGCTCGCGCGGTCGGCGCCCTGCCGGGCCGCCTTGTCCTTGAACTGGGTCATCCGGCTGGCCTCGCCGAAGCCGGTGAGGCAGTTCATGACCCAGGCGAGCTGGGCGTGCTCGGGGACATGGCTCTGCACGAAGAGGGTGCAGCGGTCCGCGTCCAGGCCGGCGGCGAGCAGCTGGGCGGTGGCGAGCCGGGTGTTGGCGCGCAGGTCCGCGGGGTCCTGCGGGACCGTGATCGCGTGCAGGTCGACGACCATGTAGAAGGCGTCGTGGGACTCCTGGAGGGCCACCCACTGGCGGACGGCGCCGAGGTAGTTGCCCAGGTGGAACGAACCGGCGGTGGGCTGGATGCCGGAGAGCACGCGAGGTCGGTCTGAGGCCATGTTCACCATTCTCTCAGAGACCTCGGGGGGTTTCGGTGCGCGGGGAACCGCGGGCCGCTGGGGGCCGGTCGCGCAGTTCCCCGCGCCCCTTTCAGGGGCACTCAGCCGAGGTCGATCTCCGGGTACAGCGGGAAGCCCGCCACCAGGTCGGTCGCGCGCTGGGCGATCTCCGTGGACACCTTCTCGTCGAGGACGTGGCTCGCCTTGCTCGGCGCGCCCGACTTCGTGGTACCCGGCTCGGTGGTGGTGAGGACGCGGTCGATCAGGCCCGCGACCTCGTCCATCTCGGCCGTGCCCAGGCCCCGCGTGGTCAGCGCCGGGGTGCCGATGCGGATGCCGGAGGTGTACCAGGCGCCGTTCGGGTCGGCCGGGATCGCGTTGCGGTTGGTGACGATGCCCGAGTCGAGGAGCGCGGACTCGGCCTGGCGGCCGGTGAGGCCGTAGGAGGAGGCCACGTCGATCAGGTTGAGGTGGTTGTCGGTGCCGCCGGTGACCAGGGTGGCGCCCCGGCGCATCAGGCCCTCGGCCAGCGCGCGCGAGTTGTCCACGATCCGCTGGGCGTAGTCCTGGAACGCGGGCTGCCGGGCCTCGGCGAGGGCGACGGCCTTGGCGGCCATGACGTGCGGGAGCGGGCCGCCGAGGACCATCGGGCAGCCGCGGTCGACCTGGTCCTTGAGGGAGTCGTCGCACAGGACCATGCCGCCGCGCGGGCCGCGCAGCGACTTGTGGGTGGTGGTGGTGACGATCTGGGCGTGCGGGACCGGGTCGAAGTCGCCGGTGAGGACCTTGCCGGCGACCAGGCCCGCGAAGTGCGCCATGTCGACCATGAGGGTCGCGCCGACCTCGTCGGCGATCTCCCGCATGATCCGGAAGTTCACCAGGCGGGGGTACGCGGAGTAGCCGGCGACGATGATGAGCGGCTTGAACTCACGGGCCTGGGCGCGCAGCGCGTCGTAGTCGATGAGGCCGGTGGCCGGGTCGGTGCCGTAGGAGCGCTGGTCGAACATCTTTCCTGAGATGTTCGGGCGGAAGCCGTGGGTGAGGTGGCCGCCCGCGTCCAGGGACATGCCGAGCATCCGCTGGTTGCCGAAGGCCTGCCGCAGTTCCGCCCAGTCGGCCTCGGTCAGGTCGTTGACCTGGCGGGCGCCGGACTTCTCCAGGAAGGGGACCTCGACGCGGTCGGCGAGGACGGCCCAGAAGGCGACCAGGTTGGCGTCGATGCCGGAGTGCGGCTGCACGTAGGCGTGGCGGGCGCCGAACAGCTCGCGGGCGTGCTCGGCGGCGAGGCCCTCGACGGTGTCGACGTTGCGGCAGCCGGCGTAGAAGCGGCGGCCGATGGTGCCCTCGGCGTACTTGTCGCTGAACCAGTTGCCCATCGCGAGCAGGGTCGCCGGGGAGGCGTAGTTCTCGGACGCGATCAGCTTGAGCATCTCGCGCTGGTCGGCGACCTCCTGACCGATGGCGTCGGCGACGCGCGGCTCGACGGCGCGGATCACGTCGAGGGCGGCGCGGTAGGCGGTGGACTCGGTGGACAGGGGCGCGGACTTGTCAGTCATTCGGGACCTCCGGACATGTCGTTCGGCACTCACGGTTCGGCCCAGGCGCACGGCACTCGGTCACAACACGAGCCGCTCCCCGATGGTCGGTCCCATCCCAGCGCGCCAGTCACGGCCCTCCGGTCACATTACCGGGCACGCCCGGCCCGGGGGCCGTGGCGTCCACCAGTCGGGCACGGACAAGAGGTAGGAAAGGGGTAATCCCGCCGCGTCCCCCGGAGTCGCCGTGACCACTACGGAAGCCCTCGTCGCCGCCGCCGAGCTGCACAGCGCGCCTACCTACCACCCGCTGCCGGTGGTGATCGCCACGGGCGAGGGGGCGTGGCTGACCGACGTCGAGGGGCGCCGGTACCTGGACTTCCTGGCCGGTTACTCGGCGCTGAACTTCGGACACGGCCACCCGCGCCTGGTCGCGGCGGCGAAGGCGCAGCTCGAACGGGTGACCCTGACGTCCCGGGCCTTCCACCACGACCGGTTCGCCGCGTTCTGCACCGAGCTGGCGGAGCTGTGCGGGATGGAGATGGTGCTGCCGATGAACACCGGGACGGAGGCGGTGGAGACGGCGGTGAAGACGGCCAGGAAGTGGGGGTACCGGGTCAAGGGCGTGCCCGCGGAGATGGCCAAGGTGGTGGTCGCGGGCGGCAACTTCCACGGCCGTACGACCACGGTGATCTCCTTCTCCACCGACCCCGAGGCACGGGCGGACTACGGGCCGTACACGCCCGGCTTCGAGATCGTCCCGTACGGCGACCTGACGGCCCTGCGCGCCGCGCTGACCGAGAACACGGTCGCCGTGCTCCTGGAGCCGATCCAGGGCGAGGCCGGGGTGATCGTGCCGCCGGCGGGCTATCTGGCGGGCGTGCGGGAGCTGACCCGCGAGCGGGACGTGCTGTTCGTCGCGGACGAGATCCAGTCCGGTCTCGGGCGGACCGGGCGCACGTTCGCGTGCGAGCACGAGGGGGTCGTGCCCGACGTGTACGTCCTCGGGAAGGCGCTCGGGGGCGGGGTGCTGCCGGTGTCGGCGGTGGTGGCGCGGGCGGAGGTGCTGGGTGTCTTCCGACCGGGCGAACACGGCTCCACGTTCGGGGGGAACCCGCTGGCCTGCGCCCTGGGCCTGGAGGTGATCGCGATGCTGCGGACCGGGGAGTTCCAGGAGCGGGCGACGGTCCTCGGGGAGGTGCTGCACCGGCGGCTGGCGGAGATCGCGGGCAGCGGACTGCTGACGGCCGTGCGGGGGCGGGGGCTGTGGGCCGGGGTGGACGTGGCTCCGGGGGTGGGATCGGGGCGGCTGGTCTCGGAGCGGTTGATGGAGCGGGGGGTGCTGGTGAAGGAGTCGCACAGGACGACGGTGCGGGTGGCTCCGCCGCTGGTGGTCGAGGAGGAGGACCTGGAGTGGGGGATGGAGCAGCTGTGGGGGGTGTTGAGCGCCTAGATGATCTATTCCAAGGGGTGCCTGTAGAGACGTAAACGAGGGTGTCCAAGATCGTTGTGTGACGAACAACCTGGACACCCTCGCGACC
>NZ_JBVHFU010000030.1:0-33172 GCF_055562175.1 Streptomyces sp. NPDC020958
ATGGGGCCGGTCACCGACTTCGTACGACTGCTGTTCGGCCGGGACGACACCGCGGACGCCGGCTGAACAGCGCGGGCGCCTGGCCCGACCCCGCCCCCACGGCGATCACGCGGCCATGAACGATCCCGGCCACGGCCGGAGAGCCACCAACCCGTGCCGCCCACACTCATGCAGACGGTGTCGCCCAGCACCTCAGCCCGCTGAAGGGGCAGCCCCAGGCGCTGAACCACCCTGGGTCTGCCGTGCGAGGGTCGTGCTCGAGCGCGGTGAGAATCTCCCGCGCGGAGCGTCCGCGTCGCCGGGCGCGGCAGTGGACGCGGCGACGCCCGGCCGCCGGCCACCCGACGGGACGAAGTCCGCCCGTGAATGTAACGCTCAGATTACGAATCCTCCCCGCTGTCTTCCTCTCCTCGTGGTCCCGGTTTACCTTCCAGCGAAAACCAACCACTTGGTAAGTGTTGGTGCTCGGTCGCAGTCACTGTCCGGGCCCGCAGACATGCCCCGGCTGTCCGAGCGCCGCCGGGACCGTCACCCTCGGCACTCAGGAAGGCAGTCGACGATGACCGAACTTGCTCCCGGATTCCTCTGGGGCGCATCCACGGCCCCGCACCAGATCGAAGGCAACAACCTCAACAGCGACTTCTGGGCCAACGAGGGACGCATCCCCGGCATGGAGCGCAGCGGCGACGCCTGCGACAGCTACCACCGCTACCGCGAGGACATGCGGCTGCTCGCGGACGCCGGCCTCAACGCCTACCGCTTCGGCATCGAATGGGCCCGCATCGAGCCCGTGCCCGGCATGGTCTCGCGTGCCGAACTCGCCCACTACCGGCGCATGATCGAGACGACCTTCGAGCTCGGCCTGACCCCGGTCGTGACCCTGCACCACTTCACCAGCCCCCTCTGGTTCGCCCAGGAGGGCGGCTGGCTCGGCGAGCGCGCCATCGACCGGTTCCGGACCTACGTCGAGACGGTCGCGCCGATCCTCGAAGGCGTCGAGTGGGTCGTCACCATGAATGAGCCCAACATGCTGGCCATCATGGTCGGCATGGCGCGGGCCTTCCAGAACCCGCAGGCCGACGGGGAGTGGCAGAGCCCCACCCTCGACAACGACGGCCCGCGTCCGCAGCTGCCGGCCCCCGACCCGGCCATCGGTGAGCGGCTCGTCGAAGCGCACCACGCCGCGCGGGCGGTGCTGCGCGAGCGCACCGGCGCCAAGATCGGCTGGACGGTCGCCAACCGCGCCTTCGTGGCCCGTCCCGGCGAGGAGGAGAAGAAGCGGGAACTGGAGCGCACCTGGGAGGACCTCTACCTTGACGGAGCGCGCGACGACGACTTCGTGGGTGTGCAGTCGTACTCCAGTCAGTGGGTCGGCCAGGACGGCATCGAGCCCTATCCGTCGCACCCGGACAACACCCTCGTGGGGACCGCCTACCGGCCCGACGCCCTGGGCATCGCGGTGCGCCACACCGCCGAGGTCACCGGCGGCCTGCCGATCCTGGTCACCGAGAACGGCATCGCCACCGGCGACGACACCCGCCGTATCGCCTACACCGGCGATGCCCTGGAGCACCTCGGCAAGGCGATCGCCGACGGGGTTGACGTACGCGGCTATCTGCACTGGAGCCTGCTCGACAACTACGAGTGGGGTCACTGGGCGCCGACGTTCGGCCTGGTCGAGGTCGACCGCGAGACGTTCGAGCGTCGCCCCAAGCCCTCTCTGGCGTGGCTGGGCGAGACCGCCCGTTGCGGCCGGATCTGACCGCCCCGCCCAACGGAGGACACACCGTGCAGGTTTCCGTACCCGACGTCTCGTCGAAGTCCCTGGCCGAACTCGTCTCGCTGACCGGGCGGCGTGCCGTCGTGACCGGCGCGGGCCGGGGGCTGGGCCGGGCCGTCGTCGAACGGCTCGCCGAGGCGGGAGCGGACGTGCTCGTCGCGGACATCGAGGACGAACTCGCCACCTCCGTCGCCCAGGATCTCGACTGCCGGGGTCAGGGCCGAGCCCTGGCCGCCCACCTGGACGTCACCGAACCCGACAGCGTCGTGGCCGCCGCCGACCTCGCGGTCCGGGAGCTCGGCGGGATCGACATCTGGGTGAACAACGCCGGCATCTTCCCCAGCGTGTCAGCCCTGGAGATGTCCGACAAGGCATTCGATGAGGTGTTCGCCGTCAACACCCGCGGGGTCTTTCTCGGCTCCCGGGAGGCCGCACGCCGGATGAGCGACGCCGGACACGGGGGCGTCATCGTCAACGTGGTCTCCACGGCCGGGTTCCGCGGCACGGCCCCGGGCCTTGCCGCCTACGTCGGCTCCAAGCACGCAGCACGCGGACTCACCCGGCAACTCGCCCTGGAATTCGCCCCGTTCGGCATCCGTGTACTGGGCGTCGCACCGACATTCGTTCCGACCGAGGGGAACATGGCGGCCGCCGCTGCCGGGGTGCCCCTGGACTCCGAGGCGATCCAGTCCGTGATGCGGCCGGGCCCCCTCGGCCGGCTCGGCGTGCCCGACGACATCGCCCGCGTGGTCCTGTTCTGCGCCAGCGACCTCTCGGCCTTCATGACGGGCAGCACGCTCCTCGCCGACGCCGGCGACACGGCGTAACCGCACATCGCCACGACTGCCCCGACCAACCCGACCGCACCGAGCACCCGGTAGGAACTCCATGCTCTCGCCCCGCACCACCCCCACCCGCGACGCCGTCGGCCTCGACGGCCTGTGGCGGTTCGCACCCGGCACCCGGACCGGCACCGCCCCGTGGGCATCACGCCTGCCCCCGCCGCTCGAAGTCCCCGTGCCCGCCAGCTACAACGACCTGTTCGTGGACCCGGAGATCCGCGACCACGTCGGCGTCGTCTGGTACCAGCGCGACGTGCGCGTCCCGCACGGCTGGACCGGCGAACGCGTGGTCCTGCGCTTCGGCTCCGTCACCCACGCCGCGCAGGTCTACGTGGGCGAACGGCTCGTGGCCGAACACACCGGCGGCTACACGCCGTTCGAGGCGGACCTGACCGGCGTCGTCGAGCCGGGCGCCGCGTTCCGGCTGACGGTCGGGGTCGACAACCGGCTGACGAACACGACCATCCCGCCCGGCACCGTCACGACCGGCCCCGACGGCCGCGAACGGCAGTCGTATCTGCACGACTTCTACAACTACGCGGGCATCGCCCGCCCGGTCCGCCTGTACAGCACGCCGACGACCTACGTCGAGGACGTCACCGTCGTCACCGGCCGGGACGGCGCGGCCGGCACCGTTGGCTACCTCGTTCAGAGCGTCGGCGAGGACGCCGACACGGCCGCCGTGCGGGTGCGCGCGGTGGACGAGGCCGGCCGGACCGTCGCGGAGGGAGCAGGCCCGGAAGGCGTCCTGCGCATTGAGGAGGTCACGCTCTGGCAGCCGGGCGCGGCCTACCTCTACGACCTCGTCGTGGAACTGGCCGTGGACGGCGAGACGGTCGACAGCTACACCCAGCCCTTCGGGGTCCGGACCGTCGAGGTGCGCGGCACCGAATTCCTCATCAACGGGGAGCCGTTCTACTTCACCGGCTTCGGCAAACACGAGGACACCCCCGTCCGCGGCAAGGGTCACGACGACGCCTACCTCGTCCACGACTTCCAGCTCATGCAGTGGACCGGCGCCAACTCCTTCCGCACCTCCCACTACCCCTACGCCGAGGAGGTCCTGGACTTCGCCGACCGGCACGGCATCGTCGTCATCGACGAGACCGCCGCCGTCGGACTCAACCTGGGTGTCCAGGGCGGGCTGACCGGTGTGCCGCCGACCCCGACCTTCGCGCCGGAGAACTTCGGCGGTACCACCCGCGACGTCCACACCCAGCACCTGCGGGAGCTGATCGAAAGGGACAAGAACCACCCGAGCGTGGTGATGTGGTCCCTCGCCAACGAACCCGCCTCCAACGAGGACGGCGCCCGCGAGTACTTCGAGCCGCTGGTCGAACTGGCCCGCAAACTCGACCCGACCCGGCCCCTCACCTACTCCGCCGTCATGTTCGCGACCCCGCAGAACGACAAGATCGGCGACCTGTTCGACGTCCTGAGCATCAACCGCTACTACGGCTGGTACCTGTTCACCGGCGACCTCTCGACCGCCGAAGGGTATCTGGAGCTGGATCTGCGCGGCTGGGTCCAGCGCTTCGGCAAGCCCGTCATGATGTCCGAGTACGGAGCCGACACCCAGCCTGGCCTGCACTCCGTCTGGGACGCCCCGTGGAGCGAGGAGTACCAGAGCGACCTCCTCGCCATGTACCACCGCGTCTTCGACCGCATCCCCGAGTTCGTCGGCGAACACGTGTGGAACTTTGCCGACTTCCAGACCTCGAACGGTATCCACCGCGTCGACGGCAACAAGAAGGGCGTGTTCACCCGCGACCGGAAGCCCAAGTCCGCCGCGTTCGCGCTGCGCCGCCGCTGGCAGGGACTGGACGGCCGCAAGCCCGGCCGAGTCTCGGCCGACTGACGCCACCCACGGGCCGCCGTGGGACATACCGGAGGTACAGCACCGGCCGTACCTCCAGCCCGTCGCGTCAGCCAGGACTGCTCGTACCACCGCTCCTTGCAGCGCCTGACCGAGCAACCACCGCCGCTCCACCGCACGTATGTCCCCGCGCGACGCCGACCAGTTCGATCGCGCGGATCTGCAGCGGCCGACGCCTCTGGCCCCGACAGCCCCTGCCCCCGGCGGTCGCCGCCGTGCCTCGCAACCATGTGACAAAGGAGTCCTCATGCCTCACGACGACCGGGACGTCAGCGTGGTGGTCCCCTCATCGACGGCACCGCCGCAGCGCCCGGCCCAGGCACAGACTCCGGACACCGCGCCTGCCACGCCCGAGCGGGCCACGCCGCCCGCCACGCCCGAGCCGGGCACCCCGCCCGCCACGCCCGAGATCGAGGCACCGCCGCTCCGGACGGTCGGCAAGGGCTACCTCCTGTGGCTGATGATCGCAAGCTTCGGCGGCTCCCTGGCCCTGATGGTGCCGCTCTCCTACTCCCTCGCGGTGCGAATCGACGACCTCGCTCCCGGGCACGAGGAGCGACTCGGGTACGTCACCGGGTCCGCCCAGGCCGTCTACCTGGTCCTCAGCCCTTTGATCGGTCTCTGGAGCGACCGCACGCGTTCCCGGCTCGGCCGCCGCACACCCTTCATGATCGGCGGTGCCCTGGTCGGCACCGCCGCGCTCGCCGGGGTCGCCCTCGCGCCGTCGGTCCTCCTGCTGGGCCTCGCCTGGGTGGTGGGCATGGTCGGCTGGTCGACGGCCGGGCAGGCGATCCAGAACGTCCAGGCGGACCGGGTGCCGGAGGAGCAGCGGGGTCGGGTCTCGGCCCTGACCGGCGTCATGACCCAGATCGCCCCGGTGATCGGTATCGGCCTCGCGTACGCGGTGGCCTCCAGCACCTTCCTGGTGTTCCTGGTCCCGGGCGTCATCGGTGCCGCCCTGGTGCTGCTCTTCCCCGTACTGAAGCCCGAGGGCGACTCCCGCGGGCTGGTGCACACCAACGGTGTGACGTTGAGGGGTATGGCCGCCAGCTACGGGTTCAACCCGCGCAGGTACCCGGACTTCGGCTGGAACTGGCTCGGCCGCTTCATCTTCTTCATGGGCCTCTACTTCAACACCGCCTTCGGCACTTTCTTCTACGCGCAGCGGCTCGACCTGCCGGTCAAGGAGGTCGCCGGGATCGTGGCGGTCATCGGGACCATCGGCGTGGTGGCCGCGGCGGGCGGCGCCATCGGCGGCGGCTTCCTCTCCGACAAGCTCGGCCGGCGCAAGCTGTTCACCCTGATCGGCTCCACGGTGTTCGTCGCCGGTGCCGTCACCGAGGCGTTCGCCCACTCGCTGCCCCAATTGGTCGTCGGCGCCGTGCTGATGCAGTTCGCCATTGCCGTGTTCAGCGCCGTCGACCAGGCGATCGTGTTCGCCGTCCTGCCCGACCGGGCCGAGGCCGGCCGCTACCTCGCCGTCGTCGGCTTCGCGCAGAAGATCCCCAGCGCTGTCGCCCCGCTCATCGCTCCGCTCGTCATCACTCTGGGGGTCAGTGCCGGTGGCGAGAAGAACTACACGCCGCTCTATCTGCTCGGCGCGGTCCTGGCACTGTTCGGTGGCCTGATCGTCAAGTTCAGGATCAAGTCGGTCCGGTAGGGCCGCCTCCCAGCCGTCGCCCCGAGAAGCATCCCGTTCCACCGAGTCCCGAGAAGGCACAGCATGCGCAACGCACCGTACGACCTGGGCATCGACAGCGGCGGTGACGACTTCCCCGTGTCGGGGCCCGCACCCAGGCTGTCCTGGAAGCCGCCGTCGGACGCGGCGCGGCCGGTGTCGTACGAGGTGGAGGGCACCGTCGACGGCGTGGCGCGGCCCCCCGTGACCACCGCCGTGGGCGGGCACCGGTTCCTCGCCTGGCCGTGGGCGGCGCTGGACAGCGGTCGCCGGGTGGCCTGGCGGGTCCGGGCGCTTGGTGCCGACGGCGACGACGACTCGCCGTGGTCGCGGTGGCACGCGTTCGAGAGTGGTCTGCTCGCCGCCGACTGGCGGGCGCGCTGGATCAGTCCCGCCGAGTCCGGCGATCCCGGATACGGCGGGCGGCCCGCGTACGCCCTGTCGGCCCGGTTCCAGGTACCGGCCGGGGTGCGCTCGGCACGGCTGTACGCGACGGCACTCGGGGTGTACGAGGCATACGTCAAGGGAGAGCGGGCCGGCACCGCCCAACTCACGCCCGGATCCACCTCCTACGACCGTACGCTCCACGCCCAGGCCTACGACGTCACGGCCGCCGTCGTCACCGGCGACAACCGGATCGAGATCCTGCTGTCCGACGGCTGGTACCGGGGCCAGGTGGGCGCCTTCCGCCAACCGGCCGGCTGGGGCACGGTCCCCGGCGCTCGAGTCGAGCTGCACCTCGTGCACGAAGACGGCACACGGCAGCTCGTCCGTACCGACGAAACCTGGACGAGCGCGGAGTCGGCCATCACCCGGGCCGACCTCATGGACGGGCAGAGCACCGACTTCCGCGTCGGACGGGGCACCGAGAAACCGGTCCTCGTGGACCGGGTCGAGGCGCCCGCGATCACCTGGTCGCCGGCACCGCCGGTACGGGTGGTGGAGTCACGGCCCGCACAGTCGGTCCAGGAGATCGAGGACGGGCTCTGGATCGCCGACTTCGGCCAGAACGCCTCCGGCTGGATCAGCCTGAGCGACCTCGGCCCGGCCGGTACCTGTACCGTCATCGACTACGGTGAACACGTGGGCGCAGACGGTGATCTGACGACCACTCACCTCGACGCGGCCCGACCGGGACAGGCTCCGATTCCCTTCGTCCAGCGCGACGAAGTCGTCTCCGCGGGGGGTGGCGAGACGTTCGAGCCGCGCCACACCGTGCACGGCTTCCGCTACGCCCGTATCCGCCGCGACGGCGCCCCGCTCGACCCGGCGAGTCCCGTCATGCGGGTCGTCCACTCCGACCTGCGCCGCATCGGCACCTTCGCGTGCGGTCACGAAGACCTCGACCGCCTTCACGACATCGCCGAGTGGAGTTTTCGCGGCAACGCCGTCGACGTGCCCACCGACTGCCCGACCCGCGAACGCCTCGCCTGGACCGGCGACTACCAGGTCTTCGCCCCCACCGCCACGCGCCTGTACGACGTCCTGGGCTTCAGCCGCAAATGGCTGCGCTCCGTCCGCGACGACCAGCTGCCCGACGGCCGGATCGCCAACTTCTCGCCCGACGGACGCCGTATCAAACACCACCTCGACGACCAGTTCGCCATGATGACCGGCTCGGCCGGCTGGGGCGATGCCGTCGTCGCCGTCCCATGGGAGCTGTATGAGTCCTACGGCGACCGGGAGGTCCTCGCCGAGAACTGGGAGGCGATGGTCGGCTGGGTGGAGTGGGCGCTGACCACCGCCCGCACCGCCCGCCACCACTCCCGCGTCGAACGCTCGGCGGAGCCGCCGCCGCACGAACAGTACCTCTGGGACGGCTCCTTCCACTGGGGCGAGTGGGCCGAACCGAAGGCGAAGGCGGCCGACGGCACCCGTATCGACCCCGTTCAGAGCGACCCCGTCGCCTGGTTCATGGCTGACAAGGGCGAGACCGGCACCGCGTTCCTGTACCGCTCGACGGCGACCCTGGCCCGAGTCGCGCGGGTGCTGGGCCGCGCCGAGGACGCGGCCCGCTACGCCGCGACCGCCGACCGGATCCGCGGCGCCTGGCGCACCGAGTTCCTCTCGCCCGACGGACGCACCACCGGCGACACCCAGGCCGGTTATGTACGCGCGCTGTCTCTGGGACTTGTCCCCGAGGAGCTGCGCGAGGCCGCCGCCGCGCGCTTGGTCGAGCTGATCCGCGCGGCCGGTACCCACCTCACCACGGGCTTCCTCGCGACCGGTGACCTGCTCCCGGTCCTGGCCGACACCGGACACGCCGATGTCGCCTACGAGCTGCTCCTCCAGCGCACCGCACCGTCCTGGCTGTACATGCTGGACCGGGGCGCCACCACCGTCTGGGAGGACTGGGAGGGCGTCGACGACACCGGCACCGCGCACGACTCCCTCAACCACTACAGCAAGGGCGCGGTGGTCCGCTTCCTGCACACCCACGTGCTGGGGCTGAGTCAGGCGTCGGGGTCGAGCGCCTGGGAGTCCTTCGAGGTGGCGCCCGTCCCGCACCCGTCCGTGCCCTGGGTCCGTGGGACCCACGAGTCTGCGCAGGGCACGATCGCCGTCGAATGGCGCACGACGGGCGACCTGTTCACCATCACGGTGGACGTCCCCCCGGCCACCACCGCACGCATCGTCTTCCCTGACGGCGCGATCGTGGAGCCGGTCTCTTGCGGCAGGTTCAGCGCCACCCGCCGTATGGGGGAGGGGAGTGCATCGAGCTGACATCGGGAGAGGGCGACGGGACGGGTGGCCGGGAGAACCTCGATCACGCCGTACCGCCGCACGGCGAGGGTGCCCGGGTCATCCCTCGTCGCCCGGTTCTGCCGGCTGTGGAAATGTCATGCGCATGAAGGCCTCGATCGGGCCGACGATGTCGAGGTCCTGGTCGAGCAGCCACTGCAACTGCAGGCCGTTGAGGACGGCTTGGAGCAGGGTGGCCGCGTGTTCGGGGGCGAGTGCCGCGTGGAGTTCGCCGCGGTCGGCCTTGCCGCGCATGCCCCGGGCGAACTGGTCGCGTCCCCAGGCGTAGCGGTGCGCGAAGTAGCCGTGCGCGGGGTGC
This sequence comes from Streptomyces sp. NPDC020958, assembly GCF_055562175.1. NCBI lineage: Bacteria > Bacillati > Actinomycetota > Actinomycetes > Kitasatosporales > Streptomycetaceae > Streptomyces > Streptomyces sp. NPDC020958. The sequence goes on from NZ_JBVHFU010000030.1 coordinate 9,238, forward strand.
TCCGGGCGGGAGGCGGCCGCCGCGAGCTCGATCCACAGACGCATCAGCTCGGGGGCCTCCTGGTGGTGGCGCAGCAGGTCACCGAGGTACGGCGTGAGATGGTCCATGTCCGGCACCTGTGACTCGGCGTACTGCCGCTCCTCGGTGTCGCGTTCGGCGAGCACGGCGGCCAGCAGGTCGTCCTTGTTGCGGAAGTGGTGCAGCAGCCCGGCGTGGGTGATGCCGGCCCGCTCGGCGATGTCCCGCAGCGAAGCCTTCGTGAACCCGTGTTCCGCGAAGCTCTCGCGAGCCGCCCCGACGATCTTGGCCCGTCTGGCGGGGGTTTTGGTGTACGGGCCGCGGACCTTGGCCTGGGTCACAGTGCGCTTCCTCTTCCCGAATCCCGCATCACGGCGACGAAAACCTTCCAAACCATAGAAGTTCATAGCTCCCCGGAGTCTGGACGGCACAGAGTCGCGAGCGCAAGGGGCGGGGTGCGGTGAATGCGCGCCGGGTAACGCTCTGATTACGAACGGGGTCTCCTGTCTTCCCGCGCCTTTCGCCGGGGCTTACCTTCCGAATGAAATCCGACCACGTGGTAACTGTTCGCGTGACGGGGCGCCGGCGGATCTGCGGCTGCCGTTCCCTGTTCACCACCCGCATGCCGGCCTCACGGGGCTCCGCCGCGCACCCCACGCGTGCATCGGCCGCTCGTGCACCCCGCATGACCGCACCCACACACCGACGCACTGACGAAGGCCTCGGCTCTTCAGGTTCCAGGACGAAGGAATCCGCCCATGCGCATCCGCTTCTCGCGTTCCCGCCCCTTGCCACGCCCGCGACGGCACTCGCAGGCCCCGGCGGCCGCCGTGGCCGTCGCTCTGCTGGCGACGGCCACGGCGGCGTGCGACAGCGCCCCGGCCGCCACCTCGAACTCCAACGCTGACGCGACCCTCGCGCTGTCCATCTTCGGTACACCCAACTCGTTCGACCCCGCCCAGCTCATCGAGGGTCAGCAGACCTACGTCTGGGACTCGATCTTCGACACGCTGCTGCTCCAGGACAACAAGGGCGAACTCCACCCGGGGGCGGCGCGGAGCTGGGCGTACTCCAAGGACGCTCGCACGCTCACCCTGAAGCTCCGCCAGGGCATGAAGTTCAGCTCGGGTGATCCGGTGGACGCGAACGCGGTGAAGGCCACCCTGGAGCGGATCCGGTCGACGCCCGGTCAGAGCCAGCTGTCGCTGGCCGCCGTCTCCTCGGTCGAGGCACCCGACGCTTCGACGGTGGTCATCAAGCTCTCCCGGCCCGAGGCCTCATTGCTCGGCGCGCTGTCGACGGCGCCCGGCGTGATCGGCGATCCGAAGACGATGGCCGCCAAGAGCACCGCCCTCAACCCGGTCGGCTCGGGCCCGTACACCCTCGACACCAAGGCCACGGTCAACGGCTCGGTGTACGTCCTCAACCGGCGCGACGACTACTGGAACAAGAAGGCGTACCCGTTCAAGACGGTCAAGATACGCGTGATCACCGATCCGACCGCGTCGGCCAACGCCCTCAAGGCGGGCGAGACCAACGCCGGCACTGTCGACGTCTCCCAGATCTCCGCGATCAAGGCGGCCGGCTTCGACATCACCCATGTGCAGGCGACCGCCGGCGCCTTCCTCGTCCTCGGCGACCGCAAGGGCAGCAAGCTGAAGCCACTGCGTGACCTGCGCGTCCGCAAGGCCATCAACTTGGCCTTCGACCGGCAGAAGATGGTCACCCAGGTGCTGCGCGGATCCGGCAAGCCCACCGAACAGCTGTTCAACCCGAAGGGCGGGGCCTACGACGAGGCGCTCAACAAGGTGTACCCCTATGACGTCGCCGGGGCCAAGAAGCTGCTTGCCGAGGCCGGATACCCGAAGGGCTTCTCGGTCACCATGCCGAGCCTCGTCTTCACCAAGAGCTTCGAGCCGCTCTTCACCCAGGCGCTCGCCGACATCGGCGTCAAGGTGACCTGGGAGCCGGTGCCTGCCCAGCAGACCACGACCGCCGTCGCGTCGGGCAAGTATCCGATGTTCCTCCTGGTGGAAGGCCTCGCCTCCGACGCGATCATGACCCGCAGCTTCTACACTCCGGCCGGCTTCCGCAACGTCTTCCGCTCCACGGACCCGAAGCTGACCGGCCTCCTCGACCAGGCGGCCAAGGAACTCGACCCGGCCAAGGCCGCCGGAATCTACCGGGAGATCAACGAGTTCGGCGTCGAGAACGCATGGCTGGCGCCTGTCTTCTTCCTCGGCACCGACTGGGCCACCAAGAAGGGCATCACCTACCTCGGCGACGGCTCCTCCACGATGGCCACCATCCGGCAGTTCGGTGTGGCCGGCTCGTCGCAGTCCGGAGGGTGAGCCGCCACTCATGACGCTCTATGTGCTGCGTCGCCTGACCGCGGGCCTCGTGCTCGCGGTCCTGGTGACCGCGATCACGTTCCTGCTGCTCAGCACGTCCTTCGACGACGTGGCCGGCAGCGTCCTCGGCAACGGCGCCACCCCGCAGCAGATCGCAGCCCAGAAGGCACAGATGGGCCTCGACCGGCCGGTCGCCGTCCAGTACGCCGACTGGCTCGCGCACGCCGTCCGCGGCGACCTCGGCGCCTCGTACTTCACCAGCGAGCCGGTCCGCTCCGCCATCACCGCCAGGCTTGGTGTCACCTTGTCGATCGTCGTGGTCGCACTGCTGGTCACCTCGGTCATCAGTGTCGCCCTCGGGGTGGCCGCCGCCTCCCGCGGCGGCGCCGTCGACCGGTTCGCGCAGGGCGCCGCGATGATCGGCTACCTCGTGCCGAGCCTGCTCGTCGCCATCGCGCTGGTCTACGTACTGGCCATCAAACTGCACGTGTTCCCGGCCACCGGATACACGGACTTCAGCGAGAGTCCGACCCGCTGGGCGTCCTCCATCGCCATTCCCGTTGCCGCCCTGATGATGGGCGGGATCGCCAGCCTCACCTCGCAGATCCGCGGCGCCATGATCGGCGAACTGCGCAAGGACTACGTTCGCACCCTACGCACCCGAGGCATCCCCACCCGCTCCATCGTGCTGCGCCACGCCCTGCGCAACGCCGCCGGACCGGCCCTCACGGTGCTGTCCCTGGAGTTCATCCAGATGCTCGGCGGGGCCCTGATCATCGAGCAGATCTTCGCGCTGCCCGGCTTCGGCCAGTACGCGTTCAACGCCTCCCTGCAGGGCGACGTGCCGATCATCATGGGCATCAGCCTCTTCGGCGTGCTGCTCGTCGTGGCCGTCAACCTCGTCGTCGACCTGCTGGGCGGCTGGCTCAACCCGAAGGCGAGGACGGTCCGTTGACCACGGAGACCACGGATGCGCGCCGCAGGTCGATCCTGCGGCGCCTGATCACCGACCCGCAGGCCGTCGTCAGCGCGAGCCTGCTGATCGTCATCGTCCTGCTCGGGCTCCTCGCGCCCGTCCTCACCGACCACAGTGCCAACCAGGCGAACCTGGACGCCGTCAACGCCGGCATCGGTGACCACGGCTACCTGCTCGGCGGGGACAAGAGCGGCCGCGACATCTACGCCAGGCTCCTGTTCTCCGTCAACACCAGCGTGGTCTCCGCGCTCATCGGCGCGAGCATCGCCCTCGCGATCGGGGTCACGTCCGGGCTCGTCGGCGGCTACTTCGGGCGACGGGTGCGTGATGTCACCGAATGGCTCTTCAGCCTGATCATGACGTTCCCCGGGCTGCTCCTGCTCATCATCCTGATGCCGGTCACCAAGGGCGATTACCGGGCCACTATGGTCGTCTTCGGCGTCCTGCTCTCGCCCGGCATCTACCGCCTCGTACGCAATCTCGTCCTCGGCGTGAAGAACGAGCTCTACGTCGACGCTGCCCGGGTCTCCGGCCTGCCCGACCGGCGCATCCTGCGACGGCACGTGTTCACCGTGGTGCGCGGCCCGGTGATCATCGCCACCGCGTTCCTCGCCGGGTCCGCCATCGCCGTCCAGTCGGGCCTGGCCTTCCTGGGCGTGGGCTCGACCACCGTGCCCAGCTTCGGCGCGATGATCTCCGAGGGCTTCACCAACCTGTACGAGGAGCCGCTTCAGTTCCTGTGGCCGAGCCTTGTGCTCGGCATCATCACCGCTTCTCTCGTACTCCTGGGGAACGCCCTGCGGGACGCCCTGGAGGGCGGGCGCCCCAAGCCGGTCCGGATCGTGACCGCCACCGGGTACCGGCCGCCGCCCGCTCAGGAGGCCGTCGTCACCGCACTGCTCACCGTCGACGACCTGGCGATCGCCTATCCGACCCCGACCGGCGAACTGAAGGAGGTCGTCAGCGGCGTCACCCTGAGCGTGTCGGCGGGGGAGACCCTGGGCCTGGTCGGCGAGTCCGGCTCCGGCAAGACGCAGACCGCGTTCGCCGCCCTCGGAGTGCTGCCCGCGGAGGCGGTCGTCACGCGCGGCTCGATCCGGCTCGACGGGCGCGAACTGCTCGGCCTGAGCGAACGCGAACTGCGCGCGGTGCGAGGCATGTCCATCGCCTACGTCCCCCAGGAACCCATGTCCAACTTGGACCCGTCCTGCACAGTGGGCGCCCAGCTCGTCGAGGGCCTGCGCGCGGCGACGCCCATGTCCAGGGGCGAGGCCCGCGACCGGGTCCTGGCGCTCCTCGCCCGGGTCGGCATCCCCGACCCCGAACGCACCTTCCGCTCCTACCCGCACCAGATCTCCGGCGGCATGGCCCAGCGCGTCCTCATCGCCGGCGCGGTCGCCGGCGGGCCCCAGCTGCTCATCGCCGACGAACCGACCACCGCCCTCGACGTCACCGTCCAGGCCGAGATCCTCGACCTGCTGCGCGACCTCCGGAAGGACCTGAACATGGCCGTGCTGCTCGTGACCCACAACTTCGGTGTGGTCGCCGACAGTTGCAGCCGTGTGGCCGTCATGCGGGAGGGCACGGTCGTCGAGACCGGCGTGACGGAAGAGCTGTTCGCCGCGCCGAAGCACCCGTACACGCGCAGCCTCCTGGACTCGATCCTCGACGAGACCACCCTGCGCGCCGACCCGCCGGCCACCCCCGCGGATGTACTCGAAACGGAGACCCGATGACCACGCTGCTGGAGGTGAGCGACCTGCGCGTCACCTACCCCGGGCGGGGCTTCCGAGCCCGCCCCCACGAGGTCCTGCACGGCGTGTCGCTCACCCTGGGACAGGGCGAGACCCTGGGCGTCGTCGGCGAGTCGGGCTCCGGCAAGACGACCATCGGCCGCTGCGTGCTTGGCCTGGTCGCGCCCAGCGGCGGCACCGTCCGCTTCGCGGGTCACGACATCACTCGTGCCGGACGCACGGAGCGCCGCGCCCTGGCGCGGGACATCCAGGTGATCTTCCAGGACCCGTACTCCTCCCTCAACCCGTCCCTCACCATCGGCGACATCCTCAGCGAACCGCTGGTCGTGCAGGGCGTCGCGGCGGATGCGGCCCGGCACCGGGTGGCGGAGCTGCTCGACCAGGTGGGACTGCCCAAGGACGCTTCGCAGCGGCTGCCGCGGGAGTTCAGCGGCGGTCAGCGGCAGCGCGTCGCGATCGCCCGCGCCCTCGCGCCCGCCCCGCGGCTCGTCGTCTGCGACGAATCGGTCTCGGCGCTCGACCTCACCACCCAGGCCCGCGTCCTCGATCTGCTCGTCGGCATTCAGCGGCGCACCGGGGTGGCCTACCTGTTCATCTCGCACGACCTCGCGGTCGTGCGGCACATCAGCCACCGCGTGAGCGTCATCCACCGGGGCGACATCGTCGAGACCGGGCCGGCCGGCGAGGTCACCACGAACCCCGAAAACCCCTACACCCAACGGCTGCTGCTGGCCGCGCCGGTCGCGGACCCGGCCGAACAGCGACGGCGGCGCGCGGCGCGCCGGCACCTGTGACCCGCACGCCCAGGACTGACGAGGACCGAATGGCGCACCACCCCTTGAACGAAGACCAGTCGACGTCGGCGAAACGCACGTACTGCAACCCGCTCGACCTCGCCTACGCAGCGTCGATCCCCTGTCCGACAACTTCGTCGAGGTCACGCCGGGGACCTTCCCCTTCTGGGACCCGAACCTGTTCCAGGACGGGGACGGGGACGGGGCCGGGGTCGAGTGGGACGCAGCATCCGGGGCCACCGGGTACAACGTCCGCTACGGCCGCCACCCGAGGAAGCTGTACCACAGCTTGCTGGTGCGGCCCTGGACCTGCGATCCCTCAATGCGGGAGCGGAGCACTGGGTGGCCGTCGACTCGTTCGGTGAAGCGGGCATCACCTCCGGCGAACCGGTGTCCGCGACACGGGCCGGCACCCCTGTCAAGGGCGCCACAAGCGGCCTGCGGACGGCCGGGGTGGTCGGCCAGGTCGTCCGCAGCATCCGCCGTCACCGGCCGCCGCCGGCGGCTACTGTCCGTTGGTGAGTTCGATGTAGGTGGTGCCGGTGACCGGGCGGTGGTCGTAGGTGCCGTTGATGGCGGCGCTGCCTTCGTAGCCAGGTGTGGGTACGGTCAGTTCCTGGTCCTTGGCGTAGACGGTGACGTTCAGCTTGGCGTCCTCAGCCGGGATGGTGACCTTCCAGCGCGTGGGGTAGCTCTCGCCGGTGGCCGGGCTGGTCCAGCGGGTGGCCTCGTCAGGTGTGAGGGTGGCCTCGGTGACGGCCCACCGTCTCGGAGTGAGCCACACCTTCATCAACGACCGCTACGGCTCCAAGGCGGCCTTCTGGCGTGCCGTCGTGGACGCCGCGCTGGGGGCCCAGCTCACGCGCATGGCGCCGGCCGCGCCCGGGGGCGACGACAAGGACGTGGTGCGTCAGTTCGTCACGGAGTTCTACCGCGTCAACGTCGGCGAGCCGTACCTGGCGATGCTGATGCTGGACGAGTTCGGGCGGGACACCGAGCGACTGGACTATCTCTACCAGCGCTACATCGAGCCGACGCTCGCCCTCGTCGTGCCCAGCATCGAGCGGTTGACGGCATCCGGGGACATGGCACGGGTCCCGATGGACGTCCTGTTCTTCGCCATCATTGCTCCCGTGGGCGGACTGGTGCAGGAGCCTTTCGCCCGGCGCCTGGGCCGCCCCGAGCACCTTACGCAGGCGGAGCGCCTGGCCAGGGCCTCCGCCCTGGCCCAACTGGTGGTGGACGGCCTGCTCGCCCCGGGCGCCGCGAAGCGCCGATAGCGCGGGTGGAACGACCCCGTCGCGACGCGGCCCGCCGTCTCGACGGCGGGACCCTCCTGCTCGGTCTGAGCGGCAGGCAGTCACACGCCCTTGGGAGCGAGGACGATGTCGAAACGCACCCGGCTCCACGTGCCGTCGATGACGCGGCCGTCGGGCGTCGGCGTGCCTGTGGGCTGCCGCTCGAACCGCTTGATCAGCGAGTCCTTGACGCCGAAGACGGTGTCCTTGCGGCCGATCGGGTCGCCCTCGGGGAAGATGTGGGTCACCAACGTGCGCGCTCCCTCGTAGGAGACCATGAAGTGCAGGTGGCTGGCGCGCAGCGGTGAGCGGCCGACCGCGTCGAGCATCTTGCCGACGGGTCCGTCGTTCGGGATGGGGTACGGCGTCGGGGTGAGGCCCCAGAAGCGGTAGCCGCCGTCGGCCGCGGAGAACAGGTGTGCCCGGCCGGCGCGTTTGCCGGCGTCGTACTGCACGTCGTAGAGGCCGTCCTCGTCGGCTTCCCAGACCTCGATCCGCGCGCCGGGGAGCGGGGTGCCGTCGGTGTCGGTGACGGTGCCCTCGACCCAGCAGGGTTCGCCGGGGGCACCGAAGGCCAGGTCGTCGCCGCGTTCGATGGCGGGGGAGCCCTCGACGAAGAACGGCCCGAAGACGGTGGCCTCGGTGGCGCCTTTGTAGGCCTGGTTGTTGACGTTGATGGTCTGCATGCTCGCGCCGAGGGTGTCGGAGAGCAGGATGAACTCCTGCCGGACGTCGTCGGTGATGTGGCCGGCCTTGGTGAGGAAGTCGATCGCGGTGCCCCATTCCTCTTCGGTCAGCCGGACCTCGCGGATGAAGGAGTGCAGGTGTTTGACCAGCGAGATCATGACTTCTTGCAGCCGCGGGTCCTGGCAGGCGTCGAAGGAGGCCACGACGTTGTCGACGAGCTGCTGCTCGACCGCCTGCTGCTCCGGCGCCACCTCGCGGTAGATGGCGGCCTGGGCCGAGCCGGGATTGACGTAGGTAGCCATGACGGCCTCCTTCAGCTGATCGGGTCGCCGGCCCACGCCGCGTGCAGCAGCGCGGTCAGGTTCGCGTAGGTGACAGGGGTGGGGTTGTTGGCCGGTATCGCCTTGATGATCGGCCCCAGCGCCTTGGCGACGCCGTCCTCGGGCATGCCGTAGTCGCGCAGCGCCCGCGGCGCGTCCAGCGCCTGGCGCAGGGCGCCCAGGCCGGCGCTCGCCGTCCGCGTGGGGAACACCGCGCCCAAGGCCTGGGCGATGCGCGCCTCCGCCTCGGGGGCGTGCGGCGCGTTGAAGGCCAGCACGTGGGGCAGCACGACCGCGTGGGTCTGTGCGTGCGGGAGGTTGAACATGCCGCCGAGGACGTGGCAGATCTTGTGGTGCATCCCTGAGCCGGCCGAGGCGAAGGCGACGGCGGCGAGGTAGGCGCCGTACAGCGTCTGCTCGATGCCCTCCGTGCTCGTCGAGTCGTCGGCCACCGCCGGCAGGCCGGTCGCCAGTGCGCGGATGCCCTCCTGTGCCAGCGCCCGGTCGATGGGGTCGGCGCGCGGTCCCCACATCGAGTCCACACAGTGCGCCATCGCGTTCAGGCCGCTGGCCACGGTCATCTCGCCGGGCAGCGTGGTCAGCAGGCTCGCGTCGTAGACGACCGACGCGGGCAGCACCTTGTCGTCCACGCCGGTGGTCTTGGTCTCGCCCTCGGTCAGGCCCCACACATTGGTCGCCTCCGAGCCGGCGTAGGTGGTGGGGACCGCGACGATGGGCAGCCCGGTGGTCAGCGCCACCGCCTTGGCCAGGCCCGTGGTCGAGCCGCCGCCGACGCTGACCAGGATGTCCGCGCCCGCGTCGACCGCCGCCCGCAGGGCCCGCCCCACGACCTCGACCGGCACATGCATCACGACCTCCTCGTGGCGCAGCACGACCGGGAGCTCCTTGGCGATGGGGTCGGCCAGCTCCCGCTCGCGGTCCGACGCGATCAGCATGACCTTGGAACCGCCGAGCGCCTCGACCTCCGCCGCGACGGCGGCGGGTGACTCCCCGGCCGCGAACACCACGCGCTGGGGAAGGGTTTCGTGTGTGAACTTCATCAGGCCTCCGCCAGCCATTGCTTGCCTTCGCCGTAGAGCTGTTCGACTGCTGTGCCGGTGAGGCCGGGAAGCCCGTCCTTCACCGTGAAACCCGCCTTGGTCTGCAGGTAGGCCAAGTGCCGGTAGCCGGTCGGGAACCGGTTGAGAAGGTTGGGGTCCAAGGTCAGTGAGGCGGCGGGGTCGACGACGTCGAGCCGGTCCTTCTCGTAGATCGGCTGCCGGCGCACGAGGGTCCAGCGTCCCTCGTGGCGGGCGAGGAAGTCGTAGAAGCGGCCGGTGCACACGACGTCGACCTCGACGCCGTCGACGCTCGCGCGCTGGTTGATGGTCATCTTCGTCTGGGCGAGGGCCCGGTCGCCGGCGGTGTCCGCGGTGTGGCCGCCGAGGAAGTGCAGGATGCTGACGCCGTTCTCGAAGCCCTCACGGCTGGCCTTGATGAAGTCGGTGGCGCTTCCCTGGAACCAGGTGGCGCTCATCCGGCCGTCGCGCGGATGCCAGAGTGTGGCGAAGCGGTCCCAGTCCCCGGCGTCGCGCCACAGCGCCCAGTTCTCGACGAGCTGCCGGATCTCGTGGCGGTCGGTGTCGGCCTGCGACATGGTTCGATCTCCGCTCGGTCTGGTACGACGGGATGCAAGCCGCCTGCGAGGGACAGCTGCGGCGGGGAGTGCCGGGCCCGGCGCACGCTGTCTCACGTGCGCCGTACGACCTCGCTCGCGTCCCTCAGATGGGGTAGTGGCGGGATCCCGACTGGATGGTGATCCAGCGCAGCTCGGTGAACTCCTCCAGTGCGGCGCGGGAGCCGAAGCGGCCCCAGCCGCTGGCGCCGACCCCGCCGAAGGGCATCTGGGGCTCGTCGTGCACGGTGGCGCCGTTGATGTGGCAGATGCCGGACTTGATCCGGCGGGCCACGTCGAGGGCGGCGGCGGCGTCCTTGCCGAAGACGGCGGCGGAGAGGCCGTACTCGGTGTCGTTGGCGACCGCGACGGCTTCGTCGGTGGAGTCCACCTCGATGATCGAGACCACCGGGCCGAAGGACTCCTCGCGGTAGATGCGCATGTCCGGTGTGACGCCGCGCAGCACGGTGGGCTGCACGAACAGGCCGTCGGCCGTGCCGCCGGTCAGGACCTGCGCGCCCTTGGCGCGGGCGTCCTCGATCAGCGCGACCACGTGGTCGCGGGCGGCTGCGTGGACCAGCGGACCGATCTGTGAGGCGGGGTCGCTCGGCGGGCCCACGACCAGCTTGGCGGCCCGGTCGGCCAGGCGGGAGCAGAGTTCGTCGGCGACACTCCGGTCCACGATGACGCGTTCGGTGGACATGCAGATCTCGCCCTGGTTCATGAAGGCGCCGAAGTTGGCCGCGGCGGCGGCCTCCTCCAGATCCGCGTCGGGAAGCACCAGGAAGGGCGCCTTGCCGCCGAGTTCGAGGACCACGCGCGTCAGATACCGGCCGCCGAGTTCGCCGATGATGCGGCCGACGCGGCTGGATCCGGTGAAGTTCACGCGCGTCACGGCGGCGTGAGCGATGAGGGCCTCGACGACGCTCGGGCCGTCCTCGGGCGCGTTGCTGATGAGGTTGACCGCTCCGGCAGGCACGCCTGCGTCGTGCAGTACCTGGACGATGGCGGCCTGGGTGAGTGGCGTCTGCTCGGAGGACTTCAGTACGACGGTGTTGCCCCACACCAGCGGCCACACGATGGAGCGCACGCCGAGGATCAGCGGAGCGTTCCACGGTGCGATGCCGACGACCACGCCGACCGGCTGGCGCACGCCGAGAGCGGTGAGGCCGGGCACGTCGGAGGGGATGACCTCGCCGACGGCCGCGTAGGCCTGGGCCGCCGCTTCGACGAACATGCCCTTCGCGACGTGCACGTTGAAGCCGCACCAGGGGAGCGTGGCGCCCATCTCGCGGCTCATCGTGGCGACGATCTCGTCCGTGCGCTCACCGAGCAGGACAGCCGCGCGCTCCAGCACCGACCGCCGTGCGGCCGGCGGTAGGCCCGACCACTCCTCAAGGGCGGCCGCCGCCGCGTCCACCGCGAGATTGACGTCCTCGGCGGAGGCCGCGGCGACCCGTGCGATCGGTTCACCGGTCAGGGCCTCGACCGTCTCGAAGTAGCGGCCGTCCCTGGCCGCGACGTGCTCGCCCGCGATGAGGAGGTCGCTGGTCCGTACCGCGCCGGACGTGGCTGCCTCGATCTCTGTAGCTGACATGTGTTGTCCCACTTCCACAACAGCGGCGATCGCCGCACGAACCGTCTGGGCCGAACTCTGCGTGGTCGGCGTCCCGCCCTGAACCCTCATGTCCGTTCATCGAACAGCGGCGGCGGCATGAGGGCAGGACGGTCGGCCCTCCCGGGGCTCAGACCGGGGGCATGCGCTTGGCCTGGTGCGAGTGGGCCAGGCGCCAGCCCTCCGGGGTCTCCTCCCAGACCCGCGTCACCGTCTCCTGGACCGGGAAGGGCGGGAGGTTCTCGTCGAAGATGATGTGCATCTCCTGGAGGCAGGTGGTGATCGCGGTGTTGCCCCGCACCGTGATGCTGAGCTCCTCGGCCCTCGTGAAGACCATGCGGCGGCGGGTCCAGGTGAAGTGGACGAAGTCGTTCCCGGCGTCGATCTTCCCGACGGGGCCGTGGACGGCCCGGCAGTCCTCGAGCATGAGGGCGTTCATCGCTTCCTCACCCTTGGTGAGAGCCACGAGCCAGGCCGCCTCTGCCTGCTCGATCGCCTGGACGGTCTCGGCGGTGGAGGTGGCGGATGTTGTCGATGTGGTGGTCACAGGTCCAGCTCCAGAATCGGTGAGTGTGCTCGCGATGAGCAGGTGGTGAACATGCCGTCCGCGCGTTCACGGTCGGTCAGGATGTCGTCGCGGTGGTCGGGCTCTCCGGCGAGGACGCGCACGATGCACTCGCCGCAGATCCCTTGCTGGCAGGAGTAGGGGGCGTCGACGCCGCCCGCGAGCAGGACGTCGAGGACGCTCTCGCCCTCCTTGACCTCGTACTCGCCCCCGGATTTGGCGAGCCGCACGGCGAAGGTCCCGCCGGCCGTGTGCGCGGCGGCGTCCTCGACGGGAGCGAAGCGCTCCTTGTGGATCGCCTCGGCGGGCCATCCGGCTTCGCGGGCGCAGGAGATCACGAAGTCCATGAAGCCGCCGGGACCGCAGACGTAGATCGCCGTCTCGGGCTCCGGCGGGCCGATGTCGGCGGCGATGCCGAAGCGCTGGTCGTCCGGGCCGTCGTCGAAGTGGAGCCGCACGCGGGGGTTGTGCTCCAGCTCGTCGAGGAACGCCGCATCCTCCCGGCTCCGGGCGCAGTAGTGCAACGCGTACTCCGCGCCCCTGGCTTCGAGCGCGTGCGCCATGGCCAGCAGGGGAGTGACGCCGATACCGCCGGCCACCAGCAGATGGCGACGCGCCTGGTCCGAGACGCCGAACCTGTTGCGTGGACGGGAGATCCGCAGCCGGTCGCCCTCGCGGAGCCGGTGCATCCCCAGCGAGCCGCCGCGCGACGCCGTCTCGGCCAGTACCGCCAGCCGGTAGCGGGTGCGGTCGTGCGGGGGCCCGCACAGGGAGTACTGGCGGACCAGCCCGGCGGCACCGTCCACGAGCACGTCGACATGGGCGCCGGCGGCGAACTCCGGCAGCTCGGCGTCGCCGGGAGTGACCAGGTCGAGCACCATGATCCGGGCGGTCGCGTCGCGCCGGGCCGCCACGATGGTGTCGAGCCAATCGTTGTTGCTCATTGCTTCCTGCTCAGATGCCGGCGGCGGCCGGGGCGTCGGCGCTGTCACCCGCCGGGCGTTTGCCGAGGGTGAAGAGGCCGGACTGGGTGCGGTGGACCACCGACGCGTCGCGGACGATGTTGATCGGGTCCCGCCCGGCCTCGACGTCGTCGGCCATCGCGAGCAGCATCCGACGGAGCATGACGACGCCACGGTCCCCGGTGGCCAGGGTCTCCTCGGAGTCCAGAGTGATCGCGCCCTGCGAGCCCTGGGCCTCCGTGTCACCGGGGAACTGATGGCGCTCCTCGTCGGTCAGCTCGTGGTTCTGCTTGCCGTTCTGCGTGATGCCGATGACGAAGCGGACCATGCGCTCGGGGTCGTTGGTGCGGATGGAGAAGAAGAGCCGGTGGCTGGTGTCGTCGGAGGGCACGACCCACAGCAGCTGGTCCGGGCGCGCGTCGGGGGTGACCTTCACGTAGTCCGGCAGGCCGAAGACGTTGGGCAGGTGCTGCTCGACCGCGAAGCCGTACTCGGTGATCTCGCCGTCCTCGCCCTCCATCTCGAAGCGCTGGGTGTACTTCACGCCGTGGTCGGTGCGCTCGTACGTCAGGCGCTCGGCGATGGTGGCCGGGTCGAAGAAGTTCTCGGGGTAGCCGAAGGTGCCGGTGCCCAGCATCTGGTAGCCGCTGTGTGTGGAGTGCAGCCAGGTGACGTGCGTCGGGTCGGCGGAGTTCTCGTAGATGTTGAGCCAGCTGAAGTCCGCCGGCATGCCGAGGACCGCCGCGTGCGGGACCGGCCAGCTCGCGAAGTACTTCTCGTCCTGCGCGGGGTCCTCCAGCGCGTCGTAGCGGGGGAGTTCGGGCTTGAGCTCGGGCGGGCCCATGTAGACGAAGACCAGGCCGTAGCGCTCGGCGGCGGGATACCACGGCTGACGGGCCGCGTCGCGCCTGCGCCCCAGGGCCGGCTCGCAGGCCTGCTCGACGCAGCGGCCCTCGACGTCGAACTTCCAGCCGTGGTAGCAGCAGCGGATGCCGTCGTCCTCGACCCGGCCGTAGAAGAGGCTGGCGCCGCGGTGGGCGCAGCGCTCGATCACGACACCGGGCCTGCCCTGCCCGTCCCGGAAGACGACCAGGTCCTCGCCGAGCACCCGCGTCTTCTGCGGCAGGGCGCCGGCGACGAGCGCCTCCGAGCTGGCGACCGGGTGCCAGTAGCGGCGCAGCGCCTCGCCCATGGGCGTACCGGGCCCGACCTCGCGCAGACGGGCGTTGTACGAGGGCTTCGGACGACCGTAGGCCGTGCCGGTGTCGACGTCTGAAGTGGTGGTCATCGTTGTCTCCCGTGCGGCTCGGGAGCACAGCCGGTGGCCCTGCAGGGCGGTGGGGATCACCTGCGAGGGCACCGTCGTGTGCAGCCCTCAAATAGGATTGTTAATTCACATTCGCATTTCTTCTCGCGTGGCGTCAAGGGTCATGTCCGGGCCCTCGGGAGGGGGTCCGTCGAGGTGCTCCGGCCGGTCGAGTGGGCCGGCGACGCAGGGCCTGGCCGAGTGGGACACCGGCCGGACGCCCCGCAGTTCGCGGCCCGGCGGCCCGCGTGCGCGAGCTGCCGGGGCGCATGCCGACGGCGTATACGCTGAGGCGATGAGTACCGAACCGTCGCTCGATCTGCCGCCGGCGCAGCAGGCGCGCAGCAGGCTGACCCAGCAGCGGATCCTGGAGGCAGGCACCGCCCTCCTCGAAGAGGGCGGCACCGAAGCGCTCACCGTCGCGGCCGTGGCTGCCCGGGCGGGTGTATCCGTGGGCAGTGTCTACCGACGGTTCGGCGACAAGGACCGCCTGATCGCGGCTCTGCAGCACGACATGATCGACCAGTTCCGCGCCGACATCATCCGCCGCTTCGCTCCGCAATGCACGGAGCCGACCGTGCTGGTCGCCTCGGCGGTCGCCGGACTCGCGGAGACGTATCAAGCGCACGAGCGCCTGATGCGCGTCTTCCTGGCCGCGGGCGCCACCGACCCCGCGGTGGCTCGGGTCGGGTCCGAGGCTGCCATCGATGCCGGCCACGTCTTCCGGCGGTACCTGGAGCCGATCCTCCCGGTGATCGACGCACCGGAGCCGGACTTGCGTCTGGATGTCGTCTATCGCTTGATCTACGGGACCTGTCAGAACCGCGTGCTCTACGGCGAACTGTTCGAGTCCGACCGGCCGCTGGCGTGGCGTCAGCTGACGGACGAGCTGGTGAACGTCGCCCGTCTGTACCTGCTCGGCACGCCGGCGCGGTGACCTCCGGGCCCGGAAATGTGAATGTGATTCCCCCTTCACATTTGCCTGAATTGGCGACATACTGAGCGGACTCCACGGAAGACGGCCGGCGGAGTCGACCAGGGAAGGAACCGCTCCATGCGAGAGCCGCTCAGCTACGAGATCGCACACGGCGCCGCACTTGCCGCTCTGGAAGCGGGAAGGGCCGACGGGCACCAGGTGTGCGCTGTCGTGGTCAACCGAAGTGGCGTCACCAAGGTCCTCCTCAGCGACGACGGCGTCGGCCTCCTCGGCGTGGAGACCGCGCGACGCAAGGCCTACACCTCGGCCGTGAGCGGTGTCCCGACGGCCAAGTTCGCGGCCTTCGCGGCGTCCCCCCAGATGCAGGTGGCGCCTCCCCACCTGGTCGATGCCAACCTTCTGCCGGTCGCCGGCGGCGTGCCGATCGTGACGGCCGAAGGGGAGGTCATCGGGGCGATCGGCGTGGGCGGGGCGGACGACGTCACGGACGACCGCATCGCGCAGCAGGCTCGCGATTCCGTCGCGAAGATCGTCGCGTAGGCCTGTCGCCTGATCGGCACGGTGGCCGTCCTGGGCGTCGTCGCGTCCCCTGGGCAGGGCTGATCTCCGTGTGCCGGTCAGCATGCCGGACCCCGCGTCGCGCGACCGGCTCGCCCCGGAACGTCGATCCGGGGCTATATGACGAGGACGGTGCCCATGTCGGGGGGTGAGCCGGAGGCCGCGGCCGAACCGCGTGTGCGTCTCAGCCACGCCTAGTCTCCGCACAGTCCCT
The DNA here is from genome assembly GCF_055562175.1 of Streptomyces sp. NPDC020958. Lineage (NCBI taxonomy): Bacteria > Bacillati > Actinomycetota > Actinomycetes > Kitasatosporales > Streptomycetaceae > Streptomyces > Streptomyces sp. NPDC020958. Next base: position 25,268 of record NZ_JBVHFU010000030.1, read on the forward strand.
CAGGACCAGTACAGACGAACCGGCAGGGACTGCAGATGCCTTACGGTCAGGCCGGGCTGGTAGTCGAGTTGCTCCGGTGCAACCGCCAGCTCGAAGCGTCGCACCGTGTGCAGCAGCACCTCCAGAGCGGTGCGCGCCTCGAGGCGGGCGAGGGCGTGACCCAGGCACGTGTGTTCTCCCCGGCCGAACGCGAGGTGTGCGTGGGGCGAGACACGGTCGAGGTTGATCTCTGCGGGCCGTTCGGTCAGCCTCGCGTCACGGTTGCCGGCTCCGAAACTCACCAGGAGGCGAGCGCCGGCCGGAATCGGGGTGCCGCCGAGCTCGGTGTCTCGGGTCGCGGTCCGGAACAGCCCCTGAACGGGCGACTCCAGGCGCAGCGACTCCTTGACGAACGTGGCCAGCCGCGACGGGTCCTGCCGCAACTGGTCGGCCAGCCACGGATCCTCGGCCAGCAGCCTGACGCTGCTGCTGATGGCATCGGCGGTCGTCACGTTGTCGGCGAACAGCAGCTCGAGGACGAACCGGGTGGCGTCCTCCGCGTCGAGCCCGGAGGCCGCGATCGTCTGCAGAATGGTGGTCTCCTGCCCGACACCGGCGGCCGCTTCCAGCGCCGGCGCCAAAAGCGCGCCGAACTCCTCGCAGGCCCGAATGAAGCCGCCCAGGTCCGGTGAAGAGGTGAGGGAGGCGAGCACCTTCTCCGAGAGCCGCCGCATCTCGACGGTGTCCGCTTCCGGGACACCCAGCACCGTGGCGATGACAGCGATGGGCAGCTTGATGGCGAAGTCGGCCACGAAGTCAACATCATCGCGCCCACGCAGGCCCTCGATCAGCTCCGTGAACGTCGCCCGGATCTGCTGTTCGAAAGGAGCGATCCGGCGGGCTGTGAACGCCCTGGCCGCCGAGCGACGGCGCCGGGTGTGCTCCGGCGGATCACTGGTGATCAGATAGAACCCTGTCTTCGTCGCCCCACTCCTCGACTCGATCGGCGGGAGTCCGAGCGCGTCGGGCGAGGAGAACGTCTCGACGTCACGCAGTACCGCGTCGATGTCGTCGGCCCGAGTAACCATGAAGGCGTTGACCTCCTCGACGAAGGCCACCCCTTGCTGCCGCAATTGGGCGTAGAGCGGGTAGGGGCAGTACGAGGTCTTGGGCCCGGCCTGGGCAGTCATCTCAGGGTTGGACACGGCTTCCTCCCTGTCTGTTCGGCGGCTCGCCGACATTCAAAAGCCGGGGCGCGCGCACCCAGGGCCCGTGGAACATCGTCAGCGGGTCATGCTGTACGGACTCGGCCGGTGAGGACATAGCAGTGGCCGTTGAATGAACAACGCCTGCCGAGCGGTCACGAACCGAGAGAGAACGGACTCAACGCCTCTCAGAACATCGCCTGGATGATCCCCACGGTGCGCGCCAGATGTGGCTCGGAGCGGTCCGTGCGGTGGGCGACGGCCAGCTCCACACGTGCGTCGGGTCCGGCCAGCGGCAGGTAGGCGACGCCGTCGAGCGTCAAAGCGGTCACCGGCTCGGGTACGACAGCGACGCCGAGCCCGCCGGCCACGAGCGTGATGAGCGTCGAGGTCTCGCCGACCTCGTGGCGGATGGGCGGTTCGACGCCGGCGTCGCGCAGCAGGCCCAGGACGACGTCGTACATCACCGAGCGGCGGTCGGCGGAGTGCACGATCAGGTCGGCATCCGCCAGGTCCGCTGCCCGCAACCGCTTCCGGCGGGCAAGGGGGTGGTCGACCGGTACGGCCACGACCAGCCGGTCCCGCCGCACAGTACGGACGGTGAGGGAGAGGTCGGCCACGGGAGGTCGCAGCAGGGCCACGTCGATCGCGCCGCTGCGCAGTGCCTCTACCTGGTCGGGCGCGAGCATCTCGCCACGGAAGGAGAAGTCGACGCCGGGCAGCTCCTTGGTGAGCCGCCGCGAGAGCGCGGGCAGGAGGCTGTACGTCGCCGAGCCCACGCACCCGATCGCGAGGTGCCCGACCGAGCCCGCGGCGACGAGGCGTGCGTGCTGGGCGGCCTCGTCGACATCGGCCAGGATGCCGCGCGCCCGCTGGAGATAGGCCCGGCCCGCCTCGGTCAGGTCGACGCGGCGCGTGGTGCGGTGCAGCAGCTCGACGCCGAGCTCGGCCTCCAGCTGCCGGATCTGCTGGGACAGCGGCGGCTGCGCCATGTGGAGCCGCTCGGCGGCGCGACCGAAGTGCCGCTCCTCGGCCACCGCGACGAAGTACCGGAGATGACGCAGATCCATATGTCATTCATATCAATCGGCTTTGATATGCGTACTTCAGAATATCGCGGCCGGGGCTTAGCGTCGCGGACATGAGTGCTTTCCTCTACACCGCGACCCGGACACCGTTCGGCCGCTTGGGCGGCGCGCTGGCCGGCGTCCGCCCCGACGACCTCGCCGCCGCCGCGATCAACTCGACGCTCGCCAGGGTGCCGGGCTTCGACCCGGCCGCGATCGACGACGTGGTGTGGGGCAACGCCAACGGCGCAGGCGAGGAGAACCGCAACGTCGGCCGCATGGCCGCGCTGCTCGCCGGCCTCCCGGTGAGCGTGCCCGGCACCACGGTCAACCGGCTGTGCGGTTCGAGCCTCGACGCGGCGATGACAGCCAGCCGAGTGATCGAGTCCGGCGATGCCGAGGTGGTGCTGACCGGCGGTGTGGAGTCGATGACCCGGGCGCCGTGGGTGCTGCCGAAGTCGGCGAAACCGTTCCCGGCCGGCGACGTCACCGCCGTCTCGACCACGCTGGGCTGGCGGCTGGTCAACCCGCGGATGCCGAAGGAGTGGACGGTCAGCCTCGGCGAGTCCAACGAGCAGCTCCGGGAGCGTTTCGGGATCTCCCGGGAGCGGCAGGACGAGTTCGCCGCCCGTTCCCACCAACTCGCCCATGCCGCGTGGGAGTCGGGCTTCTACGATGACCTGGTCGTGCCGGTCGACGGCGTCGACCTGGCCCGTGACGAGGGCATCCGGCCCGGCTCCACACCGGAGGTGCTGGCGGGCCTCAAGCCGGTCTTCCGTACAGCGGAGCAGGGCGGCACCATCACCGCGGGAAACGCCAGCCCGCTCAACGACGGCGCCTCAGCGGTGCTGTTGGGCAGCGAGAAGGCCGCCGCCGCGATCGGCGCCGATCCCATCGCCCGCATCGCCGGCCGCGGTGTGATGGCGCTTCAGCCGCAGGCCTTCGGCTACGCCCCGGTCGAGGCCGCGAACCGTGCGCTGGCCCGGGCCGGGATCGGCTGGGACCAGGTGGGGCGGTCGAGCTCAACGAGGCGTTCGCGGTGCAGTCGCTCGCCTGCGTCGACGCGTGGAAGATCGCCCCGGCCATCGTCAACCAGAAGGGCGGCGCCATCGCGATCGGGCATCCGCTGGGCGCCTCGGGCGGCCGCATCCTCGCGACGCTGGCCAAGGTGCTGCGCGAGACGCGGCAACGCTACGGCGTCGCCGCGATCTGCATCGGCGTCGGCCAGGGCCTGGCCGTTGTACTGGAGAACTGCGACGTCACGGAGGCGACCCGATGAGCCGGGCGGAGATCGTCGAGAGCGCGGATGCGGCCGTCGCCGGGATCGAGGACGGGGCGACCGTTCTGGTCGGCGGGTTCGGCCTGGCCGGGATGCCGTTCGATCTGATCGACGCGCTCATCCGGCAGGGCGCGAAGGACCTCACGATCGTGTCCAACAACGCCGGGAACGGCGATGTCGGCCTGGCCGCTCTGCTGGCCGCCGGGCGGGTGCGCAAGGTGCTGTGCTCCTTTCCGCGCCAGGCCGACTCCTGGGTCTTCGACAGCCTCTACCGCGCCGGGAAGGTCGAGCTCGAAGTGGTGCCCCAGGGCAACCTCGCCGAGCGGATGCGCGCGGCCGGGGCAGGCATCGGCGCCTTCTACTGCCCCACCGCGGTCGGCACACCGCTGGCCGAGGGCAAGGAGGAGCGGGAGATCGACGGCCGGAGGTACCTGCTGGAGTACCCGATCAAGGGCGACTACGCGCTGATCGGCGCGCACGTCGCGGACACGATGGGCAACCTCGTCTACCGCAAGACCGCCCGCAACTTCGGACCGGTCATGGCCACGGCCGCGACGACGACCATCGTCCAGGTCGACGAGGTTGTCGCACCAGGGATGCTCGACCCCGAGGCCGTCGTCACCCCGTCCATCTACGTCGACCGGGTCGTCCAGGTGAAGGCCCGCCACTACACCGTGCAGGGGGCCCGATGACCACGACATCAAGCGACCGGATGCACACCGACCATCCGCTCTCGATGGACGAACTGGCCGCCGTCATCGCACGCGACATCCCGGCCGGTGCCTTCGTCAACCTCGGCATCGGGCAGCCCACCAAGATCGCCGACCACCTGCCGGCCGGCTCCAAGGTGGTGCTACACACCGAGAACGGCATGCTCAACATGGGGCCGAAGGCCGAGGGCGACGCGGTCGACCCCGACCTGACCAACGCGGGCAAGGTCCCGGTGACCGAGCTGCCGGGGGCGGCGTACTTCCACCATGCCGACTCCTTCGCGATGATGCGCGGCGGTCACCTCGACGTCTGCGTCCTGGGTGCCTACCAGGTCGCCTTCAACGGCGATCTCGCCAACTGGCACACCGGTAAGCCCGACGACATCCCCGCCGTCGGCGGCGCCATGGACCTGGCCATCGGCGCCAAGGACGTCTACGTGATGATGAGCCTCTTCACCCGCTCCGGGGAGCCCAAGCTCGTACCGCAGTGCACCTACCCGCTCACCGGCGTGGGCTGCGCCAGCCGCGTCTACACGGACCACGGCGTCTTCGACGTCGGCCCCGAGGGCGTACGGATCCGGGAGACATACGGCATCGAGGCCCACGAACTCGCGCAGCGACTGGGCGTCCCGTCGGCTCAGGGCACCGGTGGGATTCACCAACAGCCTTAAGACGCAGCCGCCCGCTCCCGTCACCACTGGTCGCGTGGCCGCACAAGCGGTCCGCGCACCCTCTCTCCCCGGACGAGTCAGCGGAAGCGGCCGCACCGGCCCGGGGTTCCGGTCCGGGCCGGTGCGGTTTCGGGGGATCGCGTCCGCTGCGTCGGCCGGCGGCGTCGGGCCGCACATCATGGACGGGTGCTGGTGACTCACACGTGGACCGGGCTCCGCTCGGATCCGCGGCAGCTCGCACGGGGCGTCGCGTTGCGGCTCGCGGCCGTCTTCGGCACCGATACGGGCTCTCCCACATCGGCCACTGGGCGACGGCCCGGCAAGGGCCGACGGCCATGTGCAGTGAATCCCGGACCGGTGGCGGCAGGCCGTTCCCTACCGCCACCGACCACCGGGTCCAGATTTCTTCACCGCCAGGCCGGCCACCCTTCCACCTCTGGCGCGTCCGGCCCGGTGTCTGTCACTCGCTCGGGTGGAAGGACCGGACGGCGGTAGCGGCACCCCCGGTCGCCGCCGGGACGGGCGAATCGTGTGCAGTCGGCGCGCCCGGGACAGCGGCCGGGCTCGGCACGTTCTCGTCATTCTCGTTCGTCCGGCCTCGGAGGCCGCACGCCGCGAGGGCGGCGCCCACGAGGGCGAGGATGCCGGTGACCAGCACGGCGGTGTGGACGCCGTTCATGAAGGCGGTGTGGCTGCCCTCCACCACGGCCGCCCTGAGCTGGGCGGGCATCGCATCGGAGACCGGGGCGACGCCCATCGCGACCGCGTCCTTCGCCTCCTCGAAGCGGGCGGCTGCCGAGTGGGGCACGCCGGCGTCGGTCAGTGAGTCGGTGAGCGTGGAGCCGACGCGGCTGCTGATGAGGGAGACGAGCACCGATGTGCCGAGCGCGCCGCCGACCTGGAGCGAGGTGGCCTGGAGACCACCCGCGATGCCGCCGTCCTTGACAGGGGCGTTGCCGACGATCGCGTCGGAGGACGCGGACATCACGATGCCGACGCCCAGGCCGAGCGCGACGAAGGGCGGCCACAGGACGGCGTACGACGAGTCGGCGCTCCACGCGAGCATCGTGAACGCGGCGCCGGCCTGCAGCACCATCCCCAGCGGCATGGTCAGACGCGGGCCGAACTTCTCGGTGAGCTTCGCGCCGAGCGGCGAGGCCAGCATGGAGGCGAGGCTGAGCGGCAGGGTGCGCACGCCGGACTCCACCGGCGTGAAGCCGCGTACGTTCTGCAGGTACAGCATGATGAAGAAGATCGCGCCGAGCAGGACGAAGAAGTTCAGCGCGGTGACGAACGTACCGATCGTCAGGGCCGGGTTGCGAAACAGCCGCATGGGCAGGAGGGGGTGCGCGACGCGGGTCTCGTACCAGCCGAAGAGGACCAGGACGACGACGCCTCCGACGATCGCGCCGAGCGTGCCGGCCGAAGTCCAGCCCCACGTCTCGCCCTTGACGACGCCGAAGACGACGGCGAGCAGTCCGAGCGCGAGCAGCACGACGCCGGGCACGTCGAACTTCTCACTCGCGGCGGCCTCGTTCCTGGACTGCGGCAGCACCAAGAGGCCGAAGACAAGGGCGATGACGCCGATGGGGGCGTTGATGTAGAAGACGGACTCCCAGTCGACGTGCTCGACGAGCAGTCCGCCGACGATTGGGCCGAGCGCGGTGGAGACGGACGAGATCATCGCCCAGATGCCGACCGCCATGCCGAACTTCTTCGGCGGGAACACGGCACGCAGCAACGCGAGGGTGTTGGGCATGAGCATCGCACCGAAGAGGCCCTGCACGGCCCGGAAGGCGATGACGCCCTCGACCGAGCCGGCGAGGCCGATCGCGACGGACGCGACGGTGAATCCGACGACGCCGACGAGGTAGACCGTACGGCGACCGAGGCGGTCGCCGAGCTTGCCGCCGAGGATGAGGGCGGCGGCGAGCGCGAGCAGGTAGGAGTTGGTGACCCACTGCAGTTCGGCGGTGGAGGCGTTCAGGTCGCGGGCGATCTCGGCGTTGGCGATCGAGACGACGGAGCCGTCGAGGCCGACCATGAACAGGCCGAGACCGACGGCGATCAGCGTCAGCCAGGGGTTGGCGCGGCGAGCGTGGCTGCGGGGGCCAGACATGGAGGGCGCTGTGGAGACAGCGGTGACAGGCATGTGTGAGCTGTCCTCTGGGACGTGAGGCGCGCGGCTGGGGCGCGGGGACATGTGCGGGGAAGCTGCGTAGGGGAGCAGCACACCCAGCCCCGCCGCATGAGCGGCAAGGGCAAAGGGCGGTAGGCGTACGGAGAGCCGGACCGGTAGGCGGACCCGTCAGCCGGACCGGTCAGGCGGCGTGGTCACGCAGGCGCCGGGTGAGAGCTTCGAGGGCGCCGAGCGCCGAGCCGAGAGCAGCGCGGTCGCCTTCGGTGAGGGTGCGCAGCGCGGACGCGAGATACGCCGCCGCGAAGTTCTCCACCTCGCCGATGCGCTGACGAGCCGTGGCGGTGACACGCAAGTGCGCCACGCGCTTGTCGGTGTCGTCCTGACGCCGCTCGAGCAGGCCCGCCTCGGTGAGGCGGGTGACCAGGGCACTGACGTTGTTCGGCACCATCCGCAGTGCCTCGGCGGCGTTGTGGACGGTGGCGCCGTCGTGCTCGGCGACGTACTGGAGCAGGGCCAACTGCCGCTCGGGCAGGTTCGGATAGGGCAACTGCCGGTCGATGCTCTGCTTGAGGTGCCGGTTCAGTGCAGGGAGGCACGCCACGAGGCCTGCGGCCACCTGGTCGACGCCCTGGCTCCTGTGAGCCTCACTGATTCCGGTCACGTCACCAAGTTATCTATGAGGAGAAACCTATGTCAAAATACTTATTGGCTCCACGAGGTCCAGGTTCGTGACCCGAAGTGCGGCGGCGACCAGGTCCGCCGCCGCGTCGAACGTCTGCCGTCGCTGTTCAGTCGACGCCCTGAGCGGCGTCCCGGCCGAACAGCAGTCGTACGAAGTCGGTGACCGGCCCCAC
>NZ_JBVHFU010000031.1:0-30403 GCF_055562175.1 Streptomyces sp. NPDC020958
CCCGCGGAGCGGGTACCACATCGCTGCGCGATGTGCAAGCGGGGCGGTCGCTGCGCTCCCGCTGGCCCGCGCGGTGCGCGGGCGGCCCCCTCCGCTGCGCTCCAGGAGCCGGTGGGGCCGGTCGCTGCGCGCCCGGCGGGCCGCGCATCGCGCGGCCGTGACTGGCGGGGTGTCAGGTGCGGCTAGTGGGGCCTTCTAGTAAGAGAGTTGGTGAGTGCTCCGCACTCCTGGGCGGGTCCGCTGCGCTCCCCCGCCTGACGGTCCTTCCGGCTGCGCCTCCAGAACCTTGGGGCCCGCTGGCGTGGGCCGGGCTGGCTGCGAAGGGGGGGGGTCGCTCGTTCGTGTGGGTTCTAGTGTACCGCGTGCATCAAGTTGACACAGCATGTACCGTTGGTGGAAACACGGGACACCCCTCAACCGCCCGGGAACCTCCCCGGAATTCCGAGAGGAACGACCGCAGATGACCGGTCACCACGAATCTACCGGACCCGATCCCGCGCTGAGCAGCGATTCTGTGCGCCGGGTGACGCAGTACCAGACGGCGGGCGTGAACGCCCGGTTGAAGGTGTTCGCGCTCCTGGAGGCGCACGGCGTGCCCGCGAGCGAGGCGGACGACCTGGTGGCCGCGCTGGAGGCCGGTGCGGTCGCTGGGGCGCACTGCCAGGTGGTGGAGCTGGGCGGCATGGCGCCGGCCTCTCGGGGCGCGGTGTTCTCGGACGGCTGGGATGACGGTGTGACGGCCGTGAGCGAGTCCCTGGTGGGCATCGCGGACCGGGAGTGGTCGCGGCGCGGCGGCCGGTCGGCCGGGGCCGCTGAACTGGCCGTACATATCGCGGACGTGAGGCAGCGTGAGCGGGCGGACCTGGTGCGGCTGGAGCGGTTCGTCCGGGAGGCCGTGCTGCCGGGCACCCATCCGCACACCACGGCACGGCGCCGGGTGCTGGAGGTGCTGAGTGAGGCCGGCGGTCTGTGCACCGCGCGGACGCGGAACGCGGACCGGGATGTCGTGGTCTGCACGCTCGATGCCGGGCACTACGACCCGAACGACAAGCCGCCGTTCAGGGACGGAAAGCCGGGCGGCTGGCACAAGGCGGATGCGTTGATCTGGAACGACTTGGGCGCGGCCTGCATTCCGCACGCGGCCCTCTGAAAGACCACAGGAATTCAGCGCTCGGGGAGGCAAGGAATGTCAGCGATTCAGCTCAAGGAACACCAGGTCGATCAGCGCTCCGCGTTTCGCAGGTGGGTGGGATTCCCTGCAAGGTCATCTGTGCCCCCGCAGGGGGCCCGGGGAACGATCGTGTCAGCGACCGGCTCGGGCAAGACGATCACGGCCGCCGCGTGCGCGCTGGAGAGCTTCGCGAACGGCCGGATCCTCGTGACGGTGCCCACCCTGGACCTGCTCGCGCAGACCGCCCAGGCGTGGCGGCTGGTCGGCCACCGGGCGCCGATGGTCGCGGTGTGCTCGCTGGAGAACGACCCGGTGCTGAAAGAGCTGGGCGTGCGGACCACCACCAACCCGATCCAGCTCGCCCTGTGGGCCAGGTCCGGGCCGGTCGTCGTGTTCGCCACATACGCCTCCCTGGTGGACCGCGAGGACATCGACGCACCCGAGGGCCAGCGGAAGGTTCGCGGGCCGCTGGAGGCCGCTCTGGCAGGCGGAGACCGCCTGTACGGCCAGCGCATGGCGGGCTTCGACCTCGCCATCGTGGATGAGGCGCACGGCACCGCTGGTGATCTTGGTCGTCCGTGGGCGGCGATCCACGACAACGCCCGCATCCCGGCGGACTTCCGGCTCTACCTGACCGCGACCCCGCGCATCCTCGCCGCGGCCCGCCCGCAGAAGGGCGCGGACGGCCAGGAGGCGGAGATTGCGACCATGGCCGATGACCCGAACGGCACGTACGGTGCGTGGCTCGCAGAGCTCGGTCTGAGCGAGGCGATCGAGCGCGAAATTCTCGCCGGGTTTGAGATCGACGTGCTGGAGATCCGCGACCCTTCGCCGGTCCTCGGGGAGTCGGAGGAGGCGCGGCGGGGCCGGCGCCTGGCGCTCCTGCAGACCGCGCTCCTGGAGCACGCCGCCGCATGGAATCTGCGCACGGTCATGACGTTCCACCAGAAGGTGGAGGAGGCCGCTGCGTTCGCGGAGAAGCTGCCCGAGACGGCAGCCGAGCTATACGTCAACGACGCCACCGACGAAGATCTGGCCGCCGCCAACAAGCTGCCGAAGTCCTCCATCGACGCGGAGTTCTACGAGCTCGAGGCAGGCCGCCACGTCCCGCCAGACCGGGTGTGGTCGGCATGGCTGTGCGGCGACCACCTCGTGACCGAGCGGCGCGAGGTCATCAGGCAGTTCGCCAACGGCATCGACGCCGCCGGGCGCCGGGTGCACCGCGCCTTCCTCGCCAGCGTTCGCGTGCTCGGGGAGGGCGTGGACATCACCGGCGAGCGGGGAGTGGAAGCGATCTGCTTCGCGGACACCCGCGGCTCGCAGGTGGAGATCGTGCAGAACATCGGCCGGGCGCTGAGGCTCAACAAGGACGGCAGCACGAAGGTGGCCAGGATCATCGTGCCGGTGTTCCTGGAGCCCAACGAGGACCCGACCGACATGGTCGCCAGCGCCTCGTTCCGCCCCCTTGTAGCGGTCCTTCAGGGCCTGCGCTCGCATGATGAGCGTCTGGTCGAGCAGCTCGCCTCCCGCGCCCTCACCAGCGGCAAGCGCAAGGTCCACCTCCAGCGCGATGAGGACGGGCAGATCGTCGGGGTCGGCGGAAAAGGCGACGGCGAGGACCAGGAGCAGGACGACACCGACGCCGCTGCCGAGTCCGCCCTGCTCCACTTCTCCTCTCCCCGCGACGCGGCAACCATCGCCGCGTTCCTGCGCACCCGGGTCTACCGGCCGGAGTCCCTGGTGTGGCTGGAGGGCTACCAAGCCCTGCTGCGCTGGCGGAAGGAGAACGAGATCACCGGCGTCCACGCCGTGCCCTACGACGTCGAGGTCGAAGTCGGGGCAACGAAGGCGTTTCCGCTTGGGCGATGGGTCCACCAGCAGCGAAAGGCGCTACGGGCCGGTGAGCTGGAGGAGCGGCGCAAGGAGCTGCTAGACGCGCCAGAAGCCGGCATGGTGTGGGAGCCAGGCGAGGAAGCATGGGAGAACAAGCTCGCCGCGCTGCGCTCGTACCGGCAGGCCACCGGGCACCTCGCCCCTCGCCAGGACACGGTCTGGGGCGAGGGCGACGCGATGGTGCCGGTCGGCCAGCACATGGCCAACCTCCGCCGCAAGGACGGTCTCGGGAAGGACCCGGACCGGGCTGCGGAGCGCGCGCAGCAGCTGACGGCCATCGACCCGGACTGGGACTGCCCGTGGCCGCTGGACTGGCAGCGGCACTACCGGGTGCTCGCGGACCTGGTCGACGCCGACGGCGTCCTGCCGGCCATCGAGCCGGGCGTGCTGTTCGAGGGCGACGACATCGGGCGGTGGCTGGAGCGGCAGAGGCAGCCAGGTACGTGGGCGCAGCTGTCCAGCGAGCAGCAGGAGCGGCTGTCCCAGCTGGGCGTGAGGCCGCTTGAGGCGCCGCCTGCCGCCCCGGCGGCCGGGCGTGCGGCGAAGGGTCCGAGCAAGGCGCAGCAGGCGTTCCAGCGCGGACTTGCGGCCCTCGCGCAGTGGGTAGAACGGGAAGGCGCCCACCGGCCTGTACCGCGCGGGCACAGCGAACAGATCGTGGTCGACGGCGAGACGGAGCCGGTAGTCGTGAAACTGGGCGTGTGGGTCTCGAACACCAAATCGAGGCGCGACAAGCTCGCCCCGGACCAGCTGACCGCGCTGCGGGAACTGGGCGTGGAGTGGGCATGAAGGAGGTGACCATGGCGACCGTCACCATCGTGCCCACCGCCGGTCGTTGCGTCTGGTCATCGCCAGTAGATGTGGACGTGCCGCACCACTACGTCCATGACCAGCCAGAAGGCCATGCCGCCCAGGAAGGCGTAGATGACAGCGCCGACCGGCGAGGCAGGGTCGGGCCAACCCCGTCGGCGCTGCTGCCCTGGTGACTCGGGGGTCTGCGCGGCCGGAGGGGCGGCCGGGTTGGTGCGGTCGGGAATCACGCGGTCCTCCACAAAAGTCCGTCGTGGTGCTGACGTTGGGAGGCTGCCGGTTCCCGAGTCCAGGCGAAGACGCGCGCGCATTCGCCCGGACTTTTTCTTCTGGCCGGGTCAGTCTGGGCGCGCCTTCAGCGTCCGGAGGTCGTTGGACAGGGTGCTCTTCGAAGGCTTGTCCGGCGCCGGGAAGCCTTCGTCAGCCAGACGGCGGGTCAGCTCGCAGCGCAGCCGCCCGCCGACCTTCTCCTCCGAATTGCCCCACGTCCTACGCAACAGCTCGACCGTCACCCTGGGAGTGTCGTCGATGATCTCCTTCAGCACCTGCCGACGGATCACCGTCGGCCGCGGCTGGGCGCGCCGACCGTTGGCCGCGGCGTAGGGACGGCGGAGATCGCGGCCACCGACCCGTTCACGAACCAGCTTGCGGATCCGGTCGGCATTGCGCGCCATCTCCTCCGATCGGCCGTCGCGTGCGGAAGTCGAGCGTCCGTCCAGTGTGATCGCGGAGACGCCCGGCGGCTGCAACTGATCGGCCAACAACCGGGCATCGCCCCAGGCCACCGCGTAGCCGTCCGACACCAGCAGAAGGAGCACAGCGATCACGGCTTGATCGGATCCCCAGGGCGCGTCCACATGCACCTCAGCGCGGTCGAGTACCTGCACGACGACCTGGACCAGCCGGTGGAAAGCCGCAGCGATGTAACCCGCCCGCTCCCGTTCCGCGTCCGTCAGCGGCCACGCGCCCGGCGCGGCCGGGTCGAACGGGTTCGGACCTTCACTGCCGTCCGGGAAGGAGGGCGCGATGCCGCACACCCGCCAGCAGAAACGCGTGATCTCCACCTGGGAGATCATGTGGCGCGCCAGCGGCGCCACGATCTCAGCAGCCGTCGGGGCAGCGGCTTCGACCGCCTCGCGAACCGCCGGGTGGCCCAACCACGAGGCAGCGACTTGCCGTGCCCATTGTTCCTCGTTGCGGTACCACTTCGCCGCCGCCCGCTCGTCAACCATCCCGCCATCATCACCCCGCCCAGTGACATCCAGGTCCTACCGCCCGGGGCCGGCACGGGCCCGGAGACATGACCATCTCGTCCAGGGGAGGGGCATGTGCACGTATGCCGAAGCCCCGGGTGTGGCTGCCCGAGGCTTCGCTCCTTTACTCCCAGCCGGTGAGCTTGGGGCGCCAGTCTGCGCCAAGTTTCTGCACTGCGATGTCTCCTTGGGGGCTCAGCAGTTCGGGCTGGTGGGCTCCCATATCGGCCAGCAGGTCCGAGACGAGGGTGTACGCCGCGATGACGGCCTCGTGCTTGTCGGTCGTAATGGCCGTAAGGTCAGCCGTTGTCTGAGCGGGCATTGCCGGCACGGGGCTGACTGGGCCGTGATGGAGCAGTGCATCCCCCACGACAAGGCGCAGGGGTACATCGCTGCCGACGTAGCTGAGAAGCGCCGCGGAAAGCATGAGGTCGCCGCTCGATCCGGCTGCCGCCGCCCAGGCTGCCGCCGCCTGGACTTGGGCCACCAGTTCAAGTTCCAGTCCGCGCTGGTGCAGCAGCATGGGCCCCTCGGGCGCGCGCCGATCGCTCTGGACATAGAGCGGCAGGGCCGCGTAGAAGGAGCCGTCCTGGTGGAGCTGGCCGGTCGGATTTCCCTCGAAGCGAAGCTGGCGACGGCCGACCAGGATGGGATGGTCCGGCTGCATGTTGGTGGTCACTGCCTCGCCGGCGAGCATGCAGAAGCGGCTGAAGGCAGCGTTTCGCTCCGCCTGCGTGGTGAGCGGGTAGTTGCCGCGGACGGCCGGCACCGCTGCCAGGCTCACCCACACCGGGTAGTGATCCGAGAGCTTGCCGCCGTTGGGCAACTCTTTGATGACGTGGCTGCCCAGGTAGCGCAGGCCTGCCTCGACGACCTCGTGCAGGCGATCGACGTCGTCCGAGGCAGCCTTGAAACGGTCGCGATACCGCTGGGCGATCTCGGACTCGGCGAGGGTGCGGGTCGTGGTGCCGTTCCGAACGTGCACGCGGAAGTTGTAGTCGTTGCCCGGAGCCGCGACAGCGTGCGGGGCCTGGGTGCTCGGGGGCACAGTGAGCAGCCAGTAGATCTTGCCCTCTTGGGCGGCGGACTTCACGACTCGGACGCCCACGTTGGGTACGACGGGCTGGACCCAGTTCGCGAGCACCGAGCGGATCCACTCCTCCCCCCGGCCCTGGACCAGCTCGACAGGGGCCAGGGCGTGTGCGTGATCCTGCTTGCCGTCATCCACGCCGATGACGACCATGCCGCCGGCGGTGTTGGCCATGGCACACACGTCCTTGGCGAGTTCCTTCTTGCCCGCGTCGGTGCCCTGGTAGAAGTCCTTCTTCCAGTCGAGGTCGACGCCCTCGGGTATCTGGCTGTCGACCGCGCGCTGCAGATCGTCCTCGGCGAGTTCGTCGGGGTGTCGTCCCAGGGCGGCGGTGAGCCGTGCGGGCAAAGCCATCCGTACTCCAGTGTGTTCACCACATGCTGCCGACGATCGTCAGCCAGATCACGCTAAACGGGCGCACCCGGCCGTCACCACACATTTCCGGAACCGAGCCCGTCGCACTCCTGGCGGTCGGCGCGGCGGCCCGCCGACGTGCAACCCAGGCGAGCACGTCCCGAGACCCGGATGCGGCCACGCCGCCAGTCCTTTCTCCCTCACTCCAGCCAAGGGACATGGGCGAAAGCGGCAGCAACGGGGGATGTCAGCACCCCGCCCACACCCGTACGCCGTGGTCACGCAACCTGCCCCGGACTTTCAGGCGACGGTGAGTCAGAGGTCGAACTCAAGGTGCTCAATGTCGGTGAAGCGGACCTCCTCCAGCTGGCCGGCGCGGCGGCCGTTGTCCTGGAAGTACACCTCCTTGAGCGCTTCGGCGGCGATCTGCTGGAGCTCCTGGTCGGTGGCGCCTTGCTCCTGGGCGTTGAAGAGGCGGGCGGCGTAGCGGGGCGGCAGCGCGACAGTCAAGTGCCGGAGGCGGTCTTCGTCCGTCGTTCCGATCGGCGCGGTGTAGCCGATCCGGGCGCGGGTGTCGATGACGATGCCGTCGGTGGTCGCCGCCTTCTGCCGTGCCTTGGCGCGGATCTGCGGCTGCCAGCGCTTCTTCACCTCGTTCTCCAGGCGGGCGGCGAGGTCCGGGCGCGGCTTTTTGATCTGGTCTTTGAGGTACCGTTCGACAGTGCGCTGGGAGATGCGCAGCATCTGGGCGACCGCCTTGGTGCTCTTGAGCTGCTTGACCAGGTAGCGCATCTGCGCGGGCGCGCTCTTGGGCGCCGGGCGGGTGAACGCCTTCTGCACCGCGGCGTCCAGACCGTCCCCGAACACACTCATCGCCTGCTACTCCCCGTTGTCGACGTCGGTGACGGTGCCGTCCTTGATGTACCGGGCGAGGTTGAGCTCCGGGGCGTTGAACTGCTCGCGCACGCCCTCGCCCCACAGCACGCTCTGGGTGCCCTCCCACTTCACCAGCCCGGGGTTCACGCCGAGCTTGAAGCCGCCCGGCAGCGGCTTGCCGTCCCGGTAGGGCAAGAAGTCCAGCGGGGAGGGCCCGTCGGAGGCGTAGACGGCGCAGTCCGACAGGATCGCGACCGGGTACTGCCCGGTGAAGGCGGCGTGCTTGACGATCTTGCGGTGCATGTTGATCCGGGTCCGGGAGATGACGGCCGCGCGGATGTCCGGGCGCCACGTCGGCCGGGCAAGGGCCCGCCACGGCTGCCCGGGCTTCCAGCCCTCCCCGCGCGGGCGCTCGCGCAGCTTGCCGATGCCGCCCTTCACGGTCGCCTTGACCGCGGACACCACGACCGCCAGCTGAGGGTCACGCTGCCGGTAGCCGTCCATCGCCTTCAGGAACTCTTCCGGGGGCAGGTCGGCACCCACCCCGAGGTCGGCCATCGTGGCGAGGTAGGCATCGCGCAGCCGGTTGTACCAGGCGTCCAGGTAGCGGCCGTTGTCGTGGCGGACGTACGCCTCGATCGGGCGCGCCTCGTAGCCGAGCTCCACCGCGTACGCCACGGTCGGCGTGGCGTACCAGGCCGGCCCCGTCGGGTGCTCGCCCTTCGGCGTGAACGGGCTGGGCAGCAGCTCGCCGTCCAGCTGCGCCCATTTGTCCTTGGCTACCTTCACGCGGGACACGTCGACGTGGGAGAGGTCGACCAGCCAGGAGCCGGGCAGTTTCGGATCGAAGACGGGGTTCTTGACGTGCGTCGGCGCACCCAGGCCGACGGTGAGGCCGTTCGCGCCTGCGGCGAAGGCCATGTTCACGTCGATGCCCACCAGGTGGGGGCGAAGGCATTCGGCGTCGGTGAGCGGGCGTGCCCAGTCGTACGCCTCCTCCACCAGGACCTCCGCCGGGGTGCGCTGGTGGAAACGCGGCAGATCGGCAAGGAGCGGGTGCCCGTCGGGAGCCTCGCACGGCGCGCAGTCCACCGGATCCTTCCCCAGCGAGCCGGGGTTGTGCTCGGAGTGCCGCTTACCCGTCGCGTCCGGTTCGGAGGCGCGGGTCGGCGGATGCAGCGCGGTCATCAGCTCGAGGCCGGTCACGGCGGTCGATCCGCGCGGCGTCATCACGCGGGCCGCATACGCACCCAGCAGCCGGGCCAGGTCCGCCGGCGGCAACTGCCCCGCGTCAGCCCAGTGCCGGGTGTCCAGCGCGTCCCACGACGGAATGCACAACTGCACGCAGGATCGCTCCGCGCCCTGCGCGGGGCGGTAGATCCTCGCCCACGGCCCGAACCCGCGCTTCGTCAGCTGCCAGTCGGCGCGCGTCAGCTGCTTGATGACCTTATGGCCCTCCGGGATCCGCCCGGCCAGGCGCTCCTCCTTGGTGAGCGTGACGGGCAGGCCGTAGTACTCGCACGCGGCCCCGGTCAGCACGATCAGTGGGTCGGCATCCTTGCCCGGCCCGGACAACTTCGGCTGACCGAGCCGCCCTTCGCGCAGCGTCCACTCCACCAGGGCCGGGATCGACTTCGCCGGTACGTCCAGGACCAGGCCGCCGACGCAGTACGCCAGCACCTGGCCGTCGGCAACATCGACGACTGCAAGCGGACCGTTCTCGAACCGCGGATCGGTGCTGCCCACCGGGGCGCCTGCGGGGACGGCCCTCTTCGCGGCCGGACGGCGCGACGTCGGCCTGGTCGTGAACGCCGGGCGCGGTACAGCGGCAGGGGCGGAGCGGAGTGCGGTGTTCGCGGGCTCCGCAGCCGGGACTGTGGGTGTGGTGCGGGCCTGAGCCGGTTCGGCGGCCGATGGCGCAGGAGCGGCCGGAACGGCAGGCCTGTCGGGGATCGCCGTGCCCTCAGGGGGCACCGGAGCGCCTGCGGGGTAGAGCTGGGCGAGCTGCTTGAGCATGCGAGCGTAGGCGTCGCGCTCCGGCGGCCGCGGCTCGGTCTTGCCGGCCTCCCAGCCGCCGACCGTCGCACGCCGCACCTGCAGTGCGGCGGCCACCTCGTCCAGCGTCAGCCCGTGCGCCTGGCGCAGCCGCCTGCGCTCCGCCGGGGGCGGCAACGGGGAACGGGACGCAATGAGCGCATCGACCGCATCGAACAGCTCGGACATGCACACCTCCTGCCCCAACCCTAGCGTGAAGCGCACATATCGCGTACCAAACACGTACGGATACCGTAAACGGTGGTTGGAGGTTCACGGTTGACCCTCAGAAGGACGCACTGCGGGAGTTGGGCGTAAGAGCCCCGCGTCTGCTTCCCCGCCAAGCCGTGGCTGGTGACCCATAACGAGTGAGGCCGACCGACGGTTATGGGAGTTGCAGATCAACGGACCGGGCAGGGCATGGGCGGCAGGAAACGGCAGCTGGCGCCGTCGGAGGCGGGGCCGATGCTCCTGGCAGGTGGGGTGTGGCGGGTGGCACCGCTGCAAGGTGAGATGACGCAGTCGTTCCTGAGCCGGGTGGCTGCACGCTATGGCGTAGGGCCCAGGGATCTTCTGGCGGCAATCGCTGAGGTGGGCGGGCTGTCGAACGTCACGGGCCAGACGCGGTCGGACAGCGAGGTGTATCTGAACCGGCAGGCCCGGGATCGGGTGTCCCAGCTGTGCCGAGTTCCGGAGGATCATTTGCGCCAGGCACTGCCTGCCTGGGCACAGGAGGAGCCACGAAAGCGGTTCGCCGCAGGCCCAGCAGCGCAGTTTCATCACACCGCGGAGAAGGTTGCGTCCTGGGGGCCAGCGTGTCCTGAGTGCGCTGCGCGGTCAGCCGGGCGCGCCGAGGGCGCGCGCTTGTACCTGGAGCCGCAGCAGCGGGTGTGCGCGCTGCACCGCCGGTGGCTGATGCAGGTGCCGGGCACGCCCGGCCGGGTGGTGAGGTTGCCGGCGGGCGGCGAGCAGTGGGTGCAGGCCCACCGTCATCATGCGAAGTTGCTGCGTCGTTCCCCGGCGGCCGTGGAGGCGTTCGAGGTAGCTGCAGCGGTGACCGCCTCGTGGTGGTGGAAGGCGTGGCCGCGAGAACATGTGTGGCTTTCTCGGCTGCGGAGCTTGGGCAGTGGACGGATGGATCCGGAGGCGTGGCGGGTCCTGGCACGGGAGCTGGTGACGTACCCGGAGACGGTCGCGCTCGCCACGCTGCTGGCCGATGACGGGTTCCGGCAGCGCCTGACCGCCGACGCCCGGGGACATGTGCCGTTTCGGCTGGCTGATCTGCCGCTGCTGCTTTCGGCGGTTGCGCGCTGCATGGGGCGCCCCTGGTACGGAGAGCAGCTGGCGGATGAGACGTCGGGGCCTTTGTTCGCGTGGGCGTATCAGTGCGTGCGGCCGCTGCGTCGCACCGGGCACCGAGAGCAGGCGATGTGGGCGGTCGCTCCGGCGCACCGCCTGCGCCCGCTGGTTGACGAGCTCGCCGCGCGGATGTCCGTCGGCGCCGGTGGGCAGAAGGCGGCGGGCAAGAGACGGCGGGGGCTTAACCGGCAGTCGGATGAGTCCTTCACGGCCGGCCTGGCGCATGCGGGTCAGTATGTGCGCGAACACGGGAACCTCGCTGTCCAGAAGGACACCGTGGTGGGGTCCTTCCGGCTTGGGGAATGGCTTCACAATGTGCAGACCAGGGCCTGGGCGTTGTCGCCGGAGCGTGTCCGGGTGCTCGCGGTTTTGGAAGCGCTCGTACTACCGGGCGCGCGATCACGCCGCCGTGGACGGTTGGCCGGATGCAGCCGCAGGGTTTGCCGGGACCGCTGTGCTGAACGGTGAGTGGCTGTATCTGCAGTGCACCCAGTACGACGCTCTTCACCCTGAGCAGCAGCGTCTGTTGGCGGACATCGGCGTGACGGCCGAAGCAGCCCGTACCGCTCAGCCGCGGCGGGCCAGCATGCGGGCACGTTTCGAGACAGGGTTGGCGCATGCCCGGGCCTATGCCGCCGAGCACGGCCACCTGGCGGTCTCCGGTAAAGGGGCAGTGCACGAGGGGTATCCGCTGGGGTCCTGGCTGGGGGCCCAGCGCAGCAAGGCGCACCGGGCTGCAAGGCCCACCGAGCGCTCCCGCGCGCTTGATGCCGTCGACCCGTGGTGGAATCCGCCCTGGCCGCTGTCATGGCAGCGGTCCTTCGCGCAGGTCCGTCGGCTGGTGCAGGACGGACATGCGCTGGATGTCCTGCGTGGCTTTCCGGGCTTCGAAGCGGAGTCCGCGCTGTGGTTGTCGCACCAGTGCGCCGTGTACGGGAGTCTGCAGCGTGATCAGCAATGCCTGCTGGCAGGTATCGGCATCACGGCTGAGGAAGCCGGCAAAGTCCCCATGACGGCGGAGGAGGCCAAGGCCGCCAGCCAGGCCGCGGCACGGCTGGGTGACTCGGCCGGCTTGGCCAGCGCCCGTTCCTTCGCCGCGGCACACCAGCACTTGGCCGTGCCCTCTGACTACGTGCATGACGATTATCCGCTGGGCCGCTGGCTGGTGGCCCAACGCAGCAAGGAGCGCCGCCACTTGCGGGCCACGGGAACCACGTGGCCGCCCGGGCGGCGCCTGACGGAGCTGGACCCCTGGTGGAACCCGCCATGGCACTTCCCGTGGCAGCGCCACTACCAGCAGGCCCGCACGCTGCGGCAGGAGGGCAGGCTGCTCCTGCCCGGCCAGCACTACCCGCCCGGCAACCGGGACGAGGATGAAGCTCCGCTGACGGTGTGGTTGCGCCGGCAGTGCGCCCGGCACGATGTCCTGCAACCCGAGCAGCAGAACCTTCTCGCCGACATCGGTATCACCGCCGCCACCGCCCGCACCGTCACGGCCTCCCTGACCGGTCCGGCCCTGGGAGAGACCGGGCTGGCGCAGGCTCGTAACTACGCGGCCGAGCACGGGAACCTGGCCGTGACCGACCGCACCCGCCACAACGGCCACCCCTTAGGAAACTGGCTCCTGCGCCAACGCCAACGCGCCGACGACGGGCGCATCGAGCCCGCCAGGATCACCGCGCTCAACGCCCTCGACCCTCACTGGAACCCACCCTGGCCCCTCGCCTGGCAGCGCGCCTACCACCGGGCCCGCGCCGCCACCGACAGCAACACCCTGACCAGGACCGACCGCCGCTGGATCAGGACACAGGCACAGCTGTGGGACAGCCTCCACCCCGCCCAGCAACAACTCCTTGCCGCCCTCGGCACCGACGGGACTGCCGCCGTGCCCGCACCGGCCCGCACGACGGCACGCCACTACCCGCCGGGTGAGGGCCTGCCCCACGCACGCGCCTACGCCACCCTGCACGGGCACCTGGCGGTATCCATCCATATCCACCAGGACGGGTTTCCCCTGGGGCGCTGGCTCGTGCAGCAGCGCCGCAAAGCCCGCTCAGGCCAGTTGTCCGCCCGCACCCTGCAAGAACTCACCGTCCTCGACCCGTGGTGGAACCCACCCTGGCCCTTCATCTGGCAACGCGCCTACCACCGGGCCCGCGCCGCCCACGCCACAGGCCAGCCCATCCCACCCGAGCTACGACGCTGGGGCCGCAACCAGACCACCCTGTGGGACCGGCTCCACCCTCATCAGCAGGCGCTGCTGGACACCATGGGCGTCGTGGGCCGGTCCCGCATTTTCTCCGAGAATCGCCCTTTCGAGTGAGAGCAGGCAGATTCGCGTCCCCCTGACAGCCGGTCCCCACTTCGGTAGCAGGGTGAAAGGACGTGAGGGCGCAGGCAGCGCCTGGAGCAGTACCGGCGGCCAGGAGCGCGGCCTGCCCGTGGAGGTGGCCTTCACCGGACTGTCCGGCCAGGTCACCCAGCTGCCGTGGGACCAGGCGGTCGGTTCGGTGCGTTTTGAGGAACTGGCGCCGGTGTCGGCGTTCCCGGTCCTGCCGGGACGCCGGTGGGGGCCCGGATGGTGGTGGTCAGCCACCACGGGGCGGCACGTGGTGCACGGCTCCGCCACGATGCGCACCCAGTTGATGATGTTGGACCGGGACCCGGAGGTGACCGGACTGTCCGCCCGGCCGGTGCGGCTCATCTGGCGGGACCCGGCCGACGGGCGCGTACGCGGGTGGGTCCCGCAGCTCTTCGCCCGGTACACGGACGGCACCGGCCTGCTCGCTGACTGCCCCTCAAGCCCGACCGCCGGAGCAGACAGGGCGCAGCGGGCGCGGGCGGTCCTGGAGGCGGCGTGTACGCGCGTGGGCTGGTCATACCGGCGCCTCGAGCCACCTCCGGCGGTGGTGACGGCGAATCTGCAATGGCTGGCCGGCTACCGCCACCCCCGCTGTCAGGGACCGCCCAGGCTGCGGTCCGCGCTGGCCGAAGCGTTCGCCGAGCCCCGGCCGCTGGCCGACGGAGCGGCATCGGTGGGTGATCCGCTGCAGGTATTGCCGGCCGTCTATCACGCAGTGTGGTCCGGATGGCTTGCGGCGCGGCTCGACGAGCCCCTCAGTGAGCGAGCACTGCTGTACGCGCACCGCGACGGCGGTGGGCGAGCCGGCATCCCGGCGGCGGGTACCGCAGGACGGAATGAGGGGTGAGCACGATGGGCGGTCAGCAGGGCCCAAGGCGGCCAGCGGTGGAGGTCGGCGTACACGTCGTCCACCGGGGGCAGACCTGGCAGGTCGCTGCCCTGCAGGGCCAGCAGGTCTACCTGCTCCAGGAGGACGGCACCGAAGCGAACCTGCTGCTGGGGCGGTTGTTCGCCGATCCGGGCTTCGAAGTGGTGGGCGGGCGGGCACCGGAGACGGTGCCGCATTGGGGGCTGTTCGAGACCGTTCCACTAGCGGCCCAGCAGCGGGCGCTGGCCTGGCTGCCCCATATCCGCGAGGTGGAGACCGGGTGGCCGCGCCCTGAGGGCAGCCGCGAGGGACAGACGATGCGGCCGGAGTACGACCCCGAGCGGTGGACGCTGGCGCAGCGGGACGCGGCCAAGGCACAGGAACTGGCGGCGCTCGGCTTCGCCCGGGTGACGCGTACGACGGTGGAGCGGATGCGGCACGCCTACCGCAAGCAGGGGTTGTGGGGGCTGGTCGACAAGCGTGCGGTGCCGGCCCGTGGCCGTCATCCGACGGGATATGCCGACGAGCGGGTCGTGGCCGCGGTGCTGGAGGCGCTGCGGCGCCAGCGGGGCCGGTCGAAGGGGACGGTGAAGGGGCTGCAGGTACTGGTCGGGCAGATCCTGGAGGACACGCACGGGCGCGGCGTGGTGGAGATGCCGTCACGGTCGACGTTCTACCGGCTGGTGAGTGTGCTGGCCGACCCGGCCGATCGTCTGGGCCGCCCGGCGCGTACGGCCACCACACCCATCCGCGCCTCGTCGGCGTCGCCGGTGGTGCTGCGCCCCGGGGAACAGGTGCAGATCGACACCACCCGCCTGGACATCATGGCCGTCCTGGAGGACGGCAGCCTGGGCCGGCCGGAGCTGACGATCGCCGTCGACGTCGCCACCCGCTCCATCCTGGCCGCCGTCCTGCGCCCGCACAGCACCAAAGCCGTCGACGCCGCTCTGCTCCTGGCCGAGATGGCTGTCCCGCATCCTGCCCGGCCCACCTGGCCCAAGTCTCTTCATCTGTCACAGGCCGAGATTCCCTACCAGCGGATGCTGTCACTGGACGAACGGCTGGACGGCGCGGTCGCCCGCCCGGTGATCGTGCCCGAGACGATCGTCGTCGACCGCGGGAAGATCTACCTCTCGCAGGGCTTCGTCGCCGCCTGCGAAACGCTCGGGGTGAGCGTGCAGCCCGCCCCTCCCCGGCGACCGCAGGCCAAGGCCGTAGTGGAACGCACCTTCGGCGCGATCAACGACCTGTTCTGCCAGCACGTCGCCGGCCACACCGGATCCAGCCCCCAGCGCCGCGGCTCGGCGACGGAGGCCGAGACGCGGTGGACGATCCCGCAGCTGCAGGACTTCCTCGACGAATGGATCACCTGCGGCTGGCAGAACCGGCCCCACGACGGACTGCGCCACCCCGTCCTGCCCAAAACCGCGCTCACACCGAACCAGATGTGGGCCGCGCTGATCACCATCAGCGGATATGTGCCGGTGCCGCTGACCGGGGCCGACTACCTCGAACTGCTGCCCGTGCGCTGGCAGCCCATCACCGAACGCGGCATCCGCCTCGACTACCGCACCTACAACCACCCCCTCCTCGACCCCCACCGCAGCCAGCGCTCCCCCGTCGAGGCCAGAGACGGCAAGTGGGAGGTCCACCACAACCCCCACGACGCCCGCCAGATCTTCGTCCGCCTCACCGACGGACAGCTCCACGAAATCCCCTGGATCCACCGCGACCACGTCCACCAGCCCTTCAACGACGCCGTCTGGCGCCACATCCAGACCGAGATCGAACAACGCGGGGACCGCGAGCAGCATGAGGCCGACCTCGCCGACGCCCTCGACCAGTTGCTGCGTCGCACCCGCGGTCCCGCCGGAACAGAAAACGAAGCCAACCACCGCAAACGGCGTCGTGCCCGCGGTACGGCAGTACGGCTGCCCGACCTGCCAGGCCAGCGGCGCCCGCTCGAAGCAGAAACCGCACCGGCCCCAGAACCGGACTGGAGCGAGAGCCTGGACGACCTCATCGACACCGACCCGGCGGCCGAGCCGGGCACAGGCGATCCGGAGGAACCGGGCGCGCTGCCGGCCGAGGCAGGCGGATACGGACTGTGGGACGCCGAAGCAGAGGCCGAGCAATGGTGAACACTTGGCCAGGCACGGGCGAAGCACCGGCCGGCGAGCCCTCGCCGGCAGCGGACCGGCCTCCCGGCGTCGCGGCAGACACCGTCGACGCCCCTGAGACGCAGACGCAGTCGGTCACCACCTGGGACGGTTTCCAAGCCTTCGCCACCACTCCCGTGGCAGCCCCTCCCCCGCCTGAGGCACCGCCCCGCAGTCTGGAGGACCGCCTGGCCTATCACTCGCGGTTCGTCACCGTGCGCACCCCGGCCATCGACGCCCTCGCCAAGAACGTGCGCACCCTGATGATCCTCGGCCGCCACCAGACCGTCACCGCACGGCCGTCCCTCATCGTCACCGGCCCCGCCGGCGCCGGGAAAACCACCGCCCTGCTCCAGGTCGGACGCGCCTGCCACCTCGCCCACACCCGACGCCACGGCCCCACAGCAACAGCCGGACAGGTCCCCGTCGCCTACGTCCTGGTCCCGCCCGCCGCCAGCGCCAAGACCCTGGCCACCGAGTTCGCCCGCTACCTAGGCATCCCCGTCGCCGCCGGTATGTCCCAGGCCCAGATCACCAACGCCGTCTGCCACACCTACACCGCCGCCCGGGTACAGCTGGTAATGATCGACGAGATCCACCGACTCAACCCCCGCACCACCACCGGCGCCCAGAGCGCCGACCTGATCAAAGACCTCACCGAACGCATCGGCGCCACCTTCGTCTACGCCGGCATCGACGTCACCACCACACCCCTGTTCACCGGAGTGCGCGGAGCGCAGCTCGCCGGACGCGCCTCCCTCATCGACTGTGCCGCCTTCCCCGCCCGTCTCGGCGACCAAGAGCCCTTCCGTGACCTCGTCAACGCCATGGAAGGCGCCCTCGACCTGCGCCACCACCGGCCCGGAACCCTCCCCGAACTGGCCCCCTACCTGCATGAGCGCACCGCCGGCCGCATCGGCAGCCTCGCCCGCCTCATCCGCCAAGCCGCCATCACCGCCCTCATCGACGGCACCGAACGCATCACCAAAACCACTCTCGACGCGATCCGCCTGGACCACCTCGCCGAACAGCACTACCGACCCCGCACCCGGCCCCGGAGCACCAACACCTCGTGAGCCGGACAGACGTCACGGTCCGTGCCACAGCAGGGGCCGGCACCGCACAGCGCATCGCCGTCTCGGGGGCATGGCTTCGGATCCCGTCAGCCGCACCGGGCGTGTTCCACATACGGCCACTACCCGGCGAAGCAACCGCCTCCTACACCCAACGCCTCGCCGATGCCTACCAGCTGACGCTGCCCCAGCTCCTCGACGGTGCCAACATCACCATCCACCGCCAGGGCACGCCTCCAACGGCCGAACTCCACCTCAACCACAACGCGGCCCAGCACCTCGCCGTCCTGGCCCGCGCCCCGCTCCCCCACCTGACGCGCGCCCTGCCCCACCTCGCCCCAAGCTACGACGCCCACGACACCGAGGCAGCCGCGCGCTGGAAGCGACTCGAGGCCGCACAGCAGCCCGTCCGCGCCTGCACCCTGTGCACCCGCCACCGCAGTCACGGCATCACCGACACCGCCTGGGTTCATCCGTCACCGCAGGGGCTGGTGTGCCCGCGCCACCAGCAAGCCACTCCAGACCCACGACTCGCCTCCACCGTCCACACCCAAGGTGCGCCCGAACTCGCCACCGCGCACCACGCCCACCAGCACCTGCTACGGCACCCCCGTGCCGCCACCGCCTGGACCGCAGCACGCGCCATCACCACACGCTGGTACGACCACCAGCAACACCTCACCCACCGCTGGCATACCCGCCTCAACCAGCTATGCGAGGCAAACCTCCACCTGACCAGTACAGGCAGCGCCTCCCCTGCGCTCCTGACCCGCGACTTGGTGATCTACCCGGAAACCGTTGCCCTCGCCCGCGCACTCGCCACCCTGCCGAACCGGCCACATCGCACCACCAACGACGCCCTCACCCTCATCGCCCGCCGACTCGGCCTCACCCGCCTGACCCCCAACGCGAACGACCCACTCCACGTCTTCCTCACCCACACACACCGCTGACCACCCAAAACGACCTCCGAAGCCCGCAGGGAACGCAGCCGCCCATAGACGCACCACGACATCCACCGAAAACCCAAGATCAT
Source organism: Streptomyces sp. NPDC020958 (assembly GCF_055562175.1). Classification (NCBI taxonomy): domain Bacteria; kingdom Bacillati; phylum Actinomycetota; class Actinomycetes; order Kitasatosporales; family Streptomycetaceae; genus Streptomyces; species Streptomyces sp. NPDC020958. Next base: position 18,339 of record NZ_JBVHFU010000031.1, read on the forward strand.
TCCCACACAACTACCGGACCGCAGACCAAACGCCCGAACAAGCAAACCGAACACGGCACCAGACCACGCACATCACGCCCGAACGCAGCCGCTCCGGCCATCCCGAGTCCCACCCTCAAAGACGAGACACCAGGCCCGAACGACCAAGCCCCTGAAGATCAATGCTCCGTCACACCTGCGCGAGGCCCTGGAAAAGCTCCACGACGCCTTCGAGTCAGGAGCGGACCTGGCCGCGAAGGTCGAGGCCGACCTCGGCTTCCACCTCCTGCTGTGCGAACTCTCCGGCAACTCGATCCTTCTCAAAACATGGCGACAGCTGGAAGGGCCGATGCGCGTGGTCATCATGAGCGCCGCCGGCGAGCGCCGCGACGTGGCCATGTCCGCGACCTCCCACTCCCCCATCGCCGACGCGATCGCGCGCGGAGACGCGGCAGCGGCCCAGGAGATCCTGCACCGACACATGACCTCGGCGGTCGAACAACTGGGCATCGGGCCGGAAGCCACCGACGAGACGGCCTGACCAACGACTTGGCGGGCGCGCTGCGCGCGAGCAAACGCTCTCTGAGCTGCCCTGGCACGCCAAGGTGCCCGTGGCTCCCGGACGGCAGTGGCTCATACACCTGGAGAGTCGAGCAACACCATCGCGCACCAGGTCGGCACCGGCTGAGGGCGCGAGCCCCGCCACTCGTCTCCCCGGTGGGGCCGGAAGAAGTCGCCGTAGTACGTCAGGACGGCCTCCGCACCGATTCACATGTCAGGCCGCCGGGTGTACCAGGCGGCCTGTCGGCCCGACCGGCATCGGACGGACGCGATGAGGAAGTCGGTCGGGTCCTGGCCGTCGTGTCGACGCGACCGGTCCGCCGCAGCAGGCCTGTCGCTCCGGCAACCGGATCCCCTCTCAGTCGAGGGGCCCGAAGTCGTTCTCGGCAGCTGCGCCGACGGACTGCGCGGCCGGCGGGGGCTGGTGATCGCTGCCGGGCTGTTCGGCTTCCCACAGGAGGTGATGGCGCCTGGCCCAGGAGCGGGACATCAGACCGGTGCGCAGGCCGGTGCGCGCCTTGGGGTCGTTGGACGCCATCCAGATATGACCGCAGACCAGGGCACCGATGAGCAGGGCCGGCCAGTCGTGGACGAACGTCGCCCCCGTTCGCAGGAACAGCGGGGTGAGCCGCGGGAACCACATGATGAGGCCGGTGCCGATCATCGCGGTCCGCGTTCTCGGTCAAGCCCTCTCCCCCGCCCGCAGCTTCCTGACTCCGCCGACGAGCAGGATCACGCCGACGACGGCCACGAACACCCCGATCACCAGCCACTGGGCCTGCCCCGACATGCCGCTGCCGCCGACCGCCCCGGACCCCTGCAGGCTCCACACCACGCCGAAGAAGAGCAGCAGAACCCCGACGACCAACCGTGTCCAGACCTTCATACCGTGCTCCCAGGAAGCTGTCGAAGACTCACGCGGGTCAGGTAGGCCGGGCGGGACTGCGTCGGCAACGGGCCGATGTCTCCGGCGCCCGGTCGTGCGGACGTTGATCATCCGCTCGTAGTCACGCTATATCGGAAGACGGAGCTCAATAAGTACAACTCTCAACTTCATGCGTGAAATTCACCAGCCGCAGTCGTCAGCTCAGCCCTCGGCCGACAACGGTTCAGCCCATCAGGTCCGCCTTGGAGATGCGGCCGTGGACGCCCTTGACGATGTCGACCACCTGGGAGACGTGGAAGTCGGCGGCCGCGCTGAGGTAGGCAAGGCCGACGGGACCGGGGATGGCGAACCGGTCCGTGAGGAGGGTGAGTGCGTCGCGTACGGCGTTGCGCAGGGCCTCGTCGAGGTCGCGGTCGAGGACGATGTGCTCGGACGGCGTTTCCGCGAAGGGTGCGCGCAGTCGGGCGGCCAGGGAGCGGGTGGCCGGGTCGGTGTGGAGGGTGAGGCGGAGGGTGGCGCGCAGGGGGGCTTCGAAGGCGGTGAGGGCGACTTCGCCGTCGCCCTGGGAGAAGTGCGGGTCGCCGACGTAGAAGAGGGCGTCGGGGACCTGGACGGGGAGGAAGAGCCGGGCGCCGGTGCCGAGGTGGCGGACGTCGATGTTGCCGCCGTGCGGGCCGGGCGGGACGGAGTGGACGGGGGATTCGGTGGCCGGGGCGACGCCCATGATGCCCAGGAACGGGCGGAGCGGAAAAGCGAGTTGGCGGCCGTCGCCCACCGGGAGCCGCCCCCTGCCGTCCTCGCCCACGGTCGCGACCAGGCTGACCGGCTCACCCTCGGGCGACTGCGGGTATTCGCCGGGCAGGGCCCCCTTGCCGTGCCGGTTGCTGATCACCCCGTAGGGAGCGCGGCGGAGCAGGGTCAGGACCTCGACCTCCAGGACGTCGCCGGGCCGTGCGCCGTGCAGTGCCACGGGGCCGGTGACGACGTGCGGGCCGTGCGTCTGCGGCAGGTGTTCGCGTGCGGAGGCGGCCAGTTCGACAGCGTCGTGCAGCAGGCCGTTCGCGGCGATGCCGGCCGCCCCGAAGAAGGCGGCCGGGTCGCGGCCCTGGTCTTCGAGGATGCCCTCGTGGCTGATGGTGTCGAAGGTGACGGTGTCGCCCGAGCGGACGGTCAGCGCCGGTTTCGCGGTGGCGTTGGGCAGCAGGCCCCAGTGCACGCGGGAGGGGTCGGCGGGGAGGTAGTGGTCGCCGTCCAGGGGACCGAGTCCGGGTTGGAGGAGCTTCACTTCAGGGCCTCCCGCAGAGCTCCGGCAGTGAGGGTGAACCCGAAGCACTGGCGGACGTTGTAGAGGGTGGCGTCCATGCAGTACGCGGGCGAGGTGGTGGCCACCGCGTCCTGGACCATGAGGACGTCGTAGCCGAGGTTGGCGGCGTCCATGAGGGTGGCCAGCACGCACTGGTCGGCGTTGACGCCGGCGAACAGCAGGGTGTCGACCCGCAGGTTGCGCAAGACACTGTCCAGCTCGGTGTCCTGGAAGCCGCTCATCCGGTACTTGGCGACGTGGAGGTCGCCGTCCGCGGTCTCCAACTCGGAGACGATCGCGGCCGAGGGGCTGCCCTGCTCCAGTACTCGGCCGCCCGGGAGCGGGGCGCCGATGCCGCCGCCGGTGCCGTCCGGGTCGTAGACGTGCACAACGCCGGGCGGGAGGTTGGCCCGGTCGGGGCGGTTGCCCCAGTTGAGCCAGATGACGGGGACGCCGGCGGCGCGCAGCGGGGGCAGCAGGCCGGCGATGACCGGGATGGGGGCCCGCGCGGGGGCCACGTCCACGCCGATGGAGGCGAGCCAGCCGTCGGGCGAGCAGAAGTCGTTCTGCATGTCGACGACGATCAGCGCGGTCGCGGCGAGGTCGGCGGTCACCGTCTGTGGCAGTGCCTCGACGGTGACCGGGTGCGGGTCGCGGTGGGGGCGGGCCAGTACGACGGCCTGGCCGTCCGCCCGCCAGGCGTTGCGGGAGTTGGGCCCGATCAGGCCGTGGGCGTCAGGCATGCGCGGGGTTCCTCGAATCGGTGATGAAGTCCAGCAGGGCTCGGTCGGTGCCCCGGGCGCCCAGCGCGCACAGGCCCACGGGCAACGAGCGCACCCGCAGCAGCGGGGCGACGACCGCCGGGAGTCCGGCCAGGGAGGCGAGGCAGGTCAGCCGGAGGGTGGCGGCTCGGACGGCCTCCACCTCCTCGGGCGGCGCGTCGGCGAGAGGTGCGGGACCACTGGTGGCGGGCAGCAGCAGGGCGGTCCCGGGCGGAAGTACGGCGTCCAGTGCCGTCCGCGCGTCGGACAGGATCTGTTCCGCCCGCGCCCGCTCGGCCGCGCTCACCCGGCGGCCGTTCTCGAAGCGCGCCGCGACGTCCGGGGCGAGCGCGCCCGGGTGACGGGTGATCCACGTGCCGTGCTGCTCCCAGGCTTCGGCGGCCTGGACGGTGCGGAAGGCGGCGAACCACTCGTCCAGGCGCTCGGCGGCTCCGGTGCGGGTACGCGTCAGGGGCAGCGCGGTACGCAGGGTCAGTGCCCGGCAGGCGGCCTCGAAGGAGGCGCGGACCTCGGGTTCCGCGAGCGAGACCAGTTCCTCGTCCACCATGCACCGGGTGATCGGCGCGGTGGTGTCGCCCGGCGTCAGCAGCGCCTCGGCCGCCGTCCGCAGCAGGACGGGATCGCGGGCCAGGAGTCCGGCGGTGTCGAAGGAGGGGGCCAGCGCCAGCAGGCCCCCGTCGGGGGTGGCGCCGTGGGTGGGCCGCCAGCCGTACAGGCCGCAGTAGGAGGCGGGCACCCGGATCGAGCCGGCCGTGTCGGTGGCCAGCCCCAGGTCCGCCCAGCCACGGGCCACGGCGGCGGCCGGGCCGCTGCTGGAGCCGCCGGTGATCCGGCCGGGTGCGGCGGGGTTGGCGGGGGTGCCGTAGTGCGTGTTGGTGCCGGCGAGGCTGAAGGCGAGTTCGTCGGTCTGGGCGATGCCGGTGAGTTCGGCGCCCGCGTCGAGCAACTGCCGTACGGCGTCAGCGTGTTCGGGTTCCGGGCGGGCCTCGGCCAGCCAGGCGGGGTTGCCCGCGCCGACGCGCTGTCCCGCCACCGCGAACAGGTCCTTCACCGCGAGGCGGACATGGGCCAGCAGGCCCTGTCCGGTGGATGCCACGAGCGGGCCGTCGGACACCCGCCACACCGCAGGGTCCGGGCGGTCGTCCGGCATCGGCGCGGCTACGGCGCTCACGTGCGCGGCGGCGATCCGCCACCCGGCGTCGGTGTGCTGCCACACCTGCGTCTGGAGCCCGCGCGTACCGTCCTGCCGCCGTGTCTCGGCGGTCACGACCGCGACCCCGGCCGCCGGACGGACCATGTGCACCCGCTCGACCACCCGGGCGGGAGCCCCTCCCCTCCCCCGCCGGAAGTCGGCGATGGCGGTGTGGCCCACCAGGACGTTGTCGCCCTCGGCGCGGAGGGTGTCCGGGGCGTCGAGGAACCAGTGGTCCAGCCCGGTCAGGTCGTTGGCGGCGAGCGCCTGTTCGTAGGCCCAGAAGGCGGCGAGGAGATCCATGCTCACGGCGTTCCCGCACGCAGGACGGCCAGATCCTGCTCGTCCAGGGCGGCGACCGGTCCACGCTCGATGAGATCCGCGAAGCCCTCGTCGGGGGCCATCACGGTCAGGGTGTAGAGGCGTTCGGTGTCGGACGTGTTCACGATGCGGTGCTTGGAGCCGACGGGCAGGACCAGGACGTCGCCGGGGGCGAGGTCGCGCTCGTGCTCGTCGCTGGCGGCGCGGCCGTGGCCGGCGAGCACGACGAACGTCTCGACGGACTCGGGGTGCCAGTTGAGGGGCTGGGCGCCGCCCGGTTCCCAGACCTCGAAGACGACCGTGGTGGGCGAACCGTCCCGGGGGCCGGTGAGCACGGCGAGCTTGACGGTGTCGCCGGCGGTGATGTGGTGGGCGGTGATGTCGTACAGCGGAGTGTGGAGCGGGGGGTTGGCCATGGAGGGCTCCCGGTCAGCGGTTGGGCAGGAAGCGGGCACATTCGCGCAGGGCGGCTGCACCTGCGGCGATCGACGCGTCGACGAGCTTGCGGCCCAGTTCGGGCGTGGCTCCCGTGGGATCGCCGATGAGGCCGTTGCCGGTGGCGAAGTCGTCACTGGTCCAGCCGAACGAGACCGGCTTGCCGAAGCCGATGTGCTCGTACGCGGTGAGGTGTTCGGGGACGCTGCGGCGGGCCTGGGTCATGTCCACCAGGTCCGGGTGGAGGTGGAGCATGGCGGCGGTTTCCTTGAGTCCGCCGTGCACGCCCATGCCGAACTCCGCGGCCGGGGACGTGCCGCCCTGGTCGGCGGGGAGGGAGGCGTGCAGCAGGAAGGTGCGCAGGCCGTGGCGGGTGCGCAGTTCGCGCAGGGCCACGCCGAGCAGGGCGCTGTTGCCGCCGTGCGCGTTGAGGAAGGCGAGCCGCCGGACGGGGCCTGCGGCCAGGGAGCGGCCGAGGTCGTCGAGGACGGACAGCAGGGTGCGGGCGCTGAGCCACAGCGTGCCCGGGGACCAGGCGTGTTCGTCGGACTTGGTGTAGGCGAGGCCCGGCAGCAGCGTGATGTCGCAGCTCTCCCCCGCGAGCTGGGCGGCGCCCTCGGCGACCGCCTCGGCCATGTAGTAGTCAGTGGCGACGGGCAGATGGGGCCCGTGCTGCTCGATCGCGCCGACCGGCAGCACGGCGACGGTGTCCTCCCCGAATCGCTCGATCTCCGGGCCGCTGAGGTCGATGAACCGGGTGAAGGTCACGGCGTCTCCTGCGAAGTGGCGGGAATCTTCCCGGGGTTGAGCAGGCCGAGCGGGTCCGCGGTGCGGACCGTCTCCCGTACGAGGTCGAGGCGGCGGTCGACGTACCAGTTGTGCGGGCTGTGCACGCGGACGCCCAGGGCTTCCAGGGCGGCTGTGCCGGCGTACACGGTCTGTTCGTCCTGGTAGCGGGCCATGAGCATGCCGACGGTGCCGGAGCGCATGCCCTCCAGGTGGAGCAGGGTGTCCGGGAAGACCTTCCGGATCTCGGTGGTGTCGCCGAGCAGGACGTCGCCGCCGATCTCCAGGTGGAACCAGCCGTCTTCGGCCTTCATCAGGTGGTAGGTGGGGTGGTTGAAGGACATCGAGCTGATCAGCGCGGGTCCGTCCGGTGCGGGCCGGATGTCGAGGACGCTGCCGCCGTACGACCGGACGATCTCCCGTGCCTGGTCGACGGCTTCCTCCTCGATGATCGCGCGCACACTCAGGGCCGTGGGGTCCAGCGCCGGGTCGGGCCGGTAGACCCCCACGAGGCCGGCCTCGTCCAGCGAGGCCAGGCGCGGTGCCGGTTCCATGCGTACGAGTGCCGACAGCGCGGCGGTGGCGGACGACCAGTCGGCGAAGGCGGCGAAGAGGCCCGTCCAGGTGCGGGCCCGCTGGAGCCGTACGGTCGCGGTGGCGATGATCCCGGTGGTGCCGTAGGCGTGGATGTACGGCAGTGTCTCCGCGTCCCGGACGGTGAAGGGCTCGGCGTCCGCCGTGCAGGGCACGACCGTCAATTCCTGTACGAAACCGTCGCTGTTGGTCTTGTGCACGAGGGACCCGGTGCCGCCGCTTCCGCCGGAGAGGAAGCCGCCGACCGTGGTGCCGAAGGTCGACGGGAACATCCACAGCTCCTGGCCGAGGGTGCGGGCGTGGCCTTCGAGGTCGGACATCCTCGCCCCGGCCTCGGCGCGGATCCAGCCGTCGCCGGCGTCGAGGATCCGGCCGCAGCCGGTGAGGTCGAGGACCGCGCCGTCGTACAGGGGGATCGCCTGGCCGTAGTTGCCGGTGCCCTTGCCGCGCGGGGTGAGGGGGATGCGGTGGCGGTGGGCCAGGGCCAGGATGCCCGGGATCTGCTCGTGCGCGGTGGGGCGCAGGACGGCCTCGGCGTGTCCGGCGGGAAGTCGCGCCGACAGGATGGGCGACATGTGCGCCCAGTCGCAGGAGGCCTTCTCCCGGGCCGCCGGGTCGCGGATCACCCCGTCGGTGCCGAGGAGTTCGGCGGCCTCGGCGCAGAACTCCTCGATCCCTGGGGTGGGCCGACGTTCCGGCAGGCCCAAGGTCGGTCCGCTGTCGACGAGTTCGGTGAGTGCGGTCAGGTTTCCGGTCGTCATCGCTTCAGTCCGATCGAGGGGTCGATGAACTCGTCGGTCGCCAGGTCCTGGGCGGTCAGTCCCGCCTTGACCTTGGCGCCGCTCTGCTCGACGAGTGGGGTGAAGGTCTTCAGGGCGGAGGCGACGCGCTTCGTGTCGAAGCTCCCGACGCTTCCGTCGGCCTCGTTGCCGAGGATGCCGAGCTTGACCATCTGCTTCGCGGCGAAGGTGCCGGTTCCCTCGGAGTAGACCCAGCCGGTGTTGTACTGCTGGACCAGGTCGGCGATGAGCTTGACGGTCGCCGACGGCTTGGCCGCGTAGTCGGCGGCCGACTGCTGCAGGACGGGGACGAGCTTCTTCAGGCAGGGGCTGAGGGACTTCAGCCCGCCGCTGCGCACCGAGAGGGCTTCCGGGTAGACGTTGTAGCCGACGTCCGCGAGCAGCTGGTATTTGATCGGCTTCTTCCAGGCCGACACCTCGTGCTGGTAGATGTACGGCTCGGCGGTGGCGAAGCCCTGCTGAGCGATGCCCGGGTTGGACACGAAGCGGGCGGGCGCGCCGTCGTAACTCCCGTCCAGCTGGCTCTTCTTGATCAGGCCCTTGGAGACCAGCAGCGAGGCGTAGGTACTGCCGTTGACGTAGACGACCTTCGCGTTCGACTTTCCGATGTCCGCGATCGACTTCCAGTCGGGGTGGGTGGCGGGGTCCCACATCAGGACCTGCGGGCTCTTCTTCATCAGTGCGGCGACGGCCGTGACCGGCTGCTTGGCGGACGCCGTGATCGCCACGTCGGTGGTGACCGTGCCGAGGGTGATGCTCTTGTCGACGTACATCTGCGAGGGGACGGTCTGGTAGCCGATGGCGGAGCCACCGGCCCGGATCTGGATGTCGACGCCGGTGTCCTTGCCGCCGATGACCAGCGGTCCGGTGATCCGCTTCTTGTCGGTGTCGACGGTGTAGCCGGGGCCGACGAGGTTGTAGAGGGGGCCGTGTTCGGCCTCGGGCTCCCAGTCGACCTGGACGACGACCGTCTTGGGGCAGACGTCGGCCAGGTTCTGGGCGGCGGGAGCCGCCTGGAGCTTGTCGGCGGAACCGGTGGAGGCGGTGGAGCCACCGCCGCAGGCGGTGATCGATACCAGGGCGATTGCGGAGGAAACGCCCGCGATGGCGGCGCGTCTGGCGGAAGAGGGCATGACGGAACTCCCTAGGGACGGGCGAGGAGGAGGGAGAGGCAGGAGCGGGCTACGGCCGGTCGGCCGAGGCGTGCCAGGAGCCCACGGCGAGCCGGGCCACGAGGGTAAAGACGGCGAAGACCGCGACGCCGAAGAGCGAGGCGAGGATGATCGCGGCGAACAGGTCCTCGGACTGCAACCGGGAGCGGTAGACGTCGAGCAGGGTCCCGATGCCGGGTTCGCCCTGCTTGAAGAACATGTCACCGACGATCGCGCCGATCACCGACAGGCCGGAGGAGGTGCGCAGACCGGTGAAGACCGAGGGGAGGGCGGCGGGCAGTTCGAGTTTGCGCAGCCGGGCCCAGCGGCTCGCCCGCTGGAGGGTGAACAGGTCGTGGTGGGTGCGGTCGACCGACTGGATGCCGAACAGGGTGTTGGCGATCATCGGGAAGAGGGCGATCAGGACACAGACGACCACCCGGCTGGTGAAGCCGAAGCCGAACCAGAGGCCGATCAGCGGCACGATCGCGAGGATCGGCACGGTCTGCAGGATGACCGCGTACGGGTACAGGGAGCGCTCCAGCCAGCGGGCCCTGCTCATCAGCACCGCCGCCGTCACCCCCAGCAGGGAGGCGATGAGCAGCCCCACCAGCGCGACCTGCGCCGTGAGCCACAGCGCCTGGAGCATCGGCTGCAGATGGGCCCAGTCGAGGAAGGACACGGTCAGCACCTGCTGCGGGGGCGGGACGAGGAAGCGCCGGTCGGGGCTGAGCAGCAGATAGCTCGCGGCGTACCAGACGCCGACGGCCACGCCGAGCGAGCCGAGCGGGGTGAGCACAGTGGAGGGCCGGATCCGGCGCCGGCGGGCCTGCCGCGTGGTCTTCGTCAACTGCGGTGCCGTTACGGCCACTTCGGCCGGGGCGGTGATGTCGGCGCTCACTGGAGACCTCCTCGCAGAGCCGCCGAGACCTCGCCGGCGATCCGGCCGAACTCGGGGTCGTAGCGCAGCTCGGCCGGGCGGGGGTGCGGGAAGGGGACGTCGAAGGAGGCGGTGATCCGCCCGGGGCGCGCCGACATCACGACGACCCGGCCGGCCAGGAAGACGGCCTCGGTCACCGAGTGGGTGATGAACAGGGCGGCGAAGCCGGTCTCGGCGTAGATGCGCTGGAGTTCCTCCTGCATGCGCAGGCGGGTCATCTCGTCGAGGGCACCGAACGGCTCGTCGAGGAGGAACAGCGAGGGCCGGGTCATGAGGGCGCGGGCCAGGGACACGCGCATCCGCATGCCTCCGGACAACTGTCCCGGCAGCTGCTTCTCGAAGCCCTCCAGGCCGACCAGCCGGATGGCGTCCAGCGCCCGCTCGCGCCGTTCGGTCTTCGGGGTCCCGGCGAGTTCGGCGGGGAGTTCGACATTGGCGAGGACGGTGCGCCAGGGCAGCAGGGTCGGGTCCTGGAACACGTAGCCGACCGAGTCGGTGGGGGCGTGGACCGTGCCGCCGGAAGCGGTGTCCAGGCCGGAGGCGAGGCGGAGCAGGGTGGACTTGCCGCAGCCCGAGGGGCCGACGACGGCGACGAACTCACCTGGGGCGATGGAGAGGTCGAGGCCGGTCAGGGCGGTGGTCCCGTTGGCGAAGTGCTTGTCGACGCCCTCGAATCGCAGCGTCGCGTCGAGCGTTGCTGCGAGCGTCTCTTCGGCGATGGTCGGCACATCAGCTCCCTTCAGTGCCACAGTGCGGAATGTTGATAGCATGAACATCGATTGTTTCCGGCCAGTGTCATGGCGGTATCCATTCGTCAGGACCGGGCGGTGGGCCGATTTCAGTAGAGTTCGCGAACCACCGACGTACGGCTGACCAGCTGCCCGCCGGCGAAGACGAGCCGCTCGGGACAGGACGCGCCGAGCGCCTCCGACACGGTCTGGGCGCGCACCGCCAGAAGATCGGCGACAGCGCCCTCGCGCGGTCCCGCCTCGGGCAGGCCGAGGACGGCGCGGGCGCCCGCGGTGACCGCGTGCAGCGCCTCGTCCGGGGCGAGATGACCGGCCGTGACCAGCAGGGACGCGGTCTCCAGAGGATCCGCCCGGCCCACGGGGTTGAACGGGTCCCTGATGTTGTCACCACCGGCCGCGACCCTCACGCCCGCGTCCAGCAGCGTGCGTACGGCGGTGAGGCCGCGCGGAGTGGACGACGGACGGCCGCGGCCCTGGAGGTAGAGGTTCGTCAGCGGGAGGGCGACCACGCCGATCCCGGCAGCCGCGACCTCCTTGGCCGTACGCGCCGCCTCGTCCGGCTCCACCGCGCCCAGGCTGACGCAGTGACTCGCGGTGACGCCCGGGACGAAGCCACGCTCCCGCACGGCACGGGCGAGCAGGCGCAGGTCCCCCGCCCCCGGGTCGAGGGTCTCGTCCGCGTGCAGGTCGACCCCGACATGGTGCTCGGCGGCGATGCGCAGGGTGCGTTCCACCGACGCGGCCGGGTCGGCGGACAGGTGGGGGCAGCCGCCCAGCAGGTCCGCGCCGAGGTCGAGCGCCTGGTGCAGCAGCTCGTCCGGGGCGTCGATGTGCAGGACGGCGATCTGGAGCCGTACCCGCCCTCGGAGCTGTCTGCGCAGCCGGAGCAGGGCGCGCAGGCCGCGCAGCGGATCACCGGTGCTGTAGCTGCCGTCGTCCGTCAGGAGATCCACGTGGGTCCTGACGGCCGTCACACCGTTCGCGCACAGCTCGTCGACCGCCCGCCCGGCGCGCTGGAACACGTCCTCCTCGCTGACCCGCGCGGCGTACGCGCGCCAGGCGGTGACGGCCGAGGGCAGGTCTCCGGGCAGGGCGCCCGCCAGGTCCCAGGTCAGGGCCTTGTCCAGGTGGGCATGCGGTTCCGCGGGGGCGGGCAGGAGCAGATACCCGGCCAGGTCGAGTTCCTGGGGGCCGGGGGGAAGCCGGCCGGGTGGGGCGGCCCGGACGACGAGACCGCTGTCCGGGTCGAGCAGGAGGTCACGGACGCCTCCGTCGGGCAGCCGCGCGCCGCGCAACAGCAGAGGTGGCATGTCAGCGGTCCGTTCCGTGCGGCGCGGTGAGCACCGCGAAACCGTCGAAGTCATGACGGCGTACGGGGACGCCGAACATGTCGGTGGAGGCGTACGGGCGGGTCCGGCCGTCCCGTACGGCCGCGAACGCCTCGGCGACCCGGCCCACGAAGTCCGCCGACTCCCGGTGCCGCAGATTGTGGCCTAGAAGGCCCATGAAGATCTTGGTGAGGGGCTGTCCGGCCGTCAGGCCGGACAGCCCCTGCGGCGGTCATGCACCGGCGGGTGCGAGGTGCC
>NZ_JBVHFU010000032.1:0-27936 GCF_055562175.1 Streptomyces sp. NPDC020958
AGGCTGGTCCGGACGGGGTGTTGTCGGGGCTGGTGGACAACAGTGTGCCGATGTTGCGGCGCAGGCGTGACGACGGTGAGGCGGTGCTGGCCGCGCTGGGTCATCTGTACGCGCGTGGTGTTCCGGTGGACTGGGCGCCGGTGTTCGCGGGCCTGGACGCGCGTCGGGTGGCGCTGCCGACCTACGCGTTCCAACACCAGCGCTTCTGGCCGGAACCGGTGCATCAGCCGACGGACGTGACCGCCGCGGGCCTGAGCGCCGCCGGCCACCCGCTGTTGGGCGCCATGCTTCCGCTGCCTCGTACGAACGGCGCGGTCTTCACCAGCCGCCTGTCCCTGCGCACCCATCCGTGGCTGGCCGAGCACACGGTTGACGGCGCTGCGGTGTTCCCGGGCTCCGGTTACGTGGAACTCGCCGTCCGGGCCGGTGACGGCGTGGGCTGCGGCCACCTCGACGAGCTCGTCCTCGAGGAGCCGTTGGTGCTGCCCGCTCAGGGCGGCGTCCAGCTCCAGGTAGTGGTCGGCGACGACCCCGCCGAGCCGGGCACCTCGCGCCGCAGCGTCACCGTCTACGCCCGCCGGGACGACGCCGAGTCCTGGACCAGGCACGCCACCGGAGCGGTGACAGCCACCCCGGCACAGGCAACCCCGGCGCAGGCCGGCCCGGAGCTCGACCTGGTCACCGGGGCGTGGCCCGGGCCGGGCGCGACAGAGTTGGACCTCGCCGGCTTCTACGACAGCGTCGAGTACGGCCCGCTGTTCCAGGGGGTGACCAAGGCCTGGCGGCGCGCCGGCCATGTCGTCGCCGAGGTTGCTGTGCCCGCCGAGGCCGGTGCGGAGTCGTACGGCATCCATCCGGCCCTGCTCGACGCGGTGCTGCAGACCGCAAAGCTCACCGGAGTCGACGGGTCGCCGTTCGGGTTCACCGGCGTGGTCCTGCACGCGGCCGGTGCCGCCCACCTGCGGGTGGCCCTGACCCGCACGGACGATGCGGCGGTCTCCATCGCGGCGGCGGACGGTGCCGGGCAGCCGGTGCTCTCGATCGGCTCGCTGAGCCTCCGGCACCTGGACACCATAAACATCACGGCTGTCCGGGGCGACCGGTCCCTGCTACGGCTGGACTGGATCGACATCGCCGCGACCGGCAGCCCGGTCACCAAGTGGGTGACGGCCGACAGCACGGACCAGGAGTCGGCGCAGGTTGCCGTGTTGTCCGCCTCCGCCGCCCCGGACGACGTCGCCGCGTCCACGCACGAGCTCGTCGGCCGCGTCCTGGAGCAGCTGCAGTCCTGGCTGACGGAGGCCGCGATCCCGCTGGTTGTCCTGACCCGCGGCGCGGTTGCCGCCAATCCCGGCGAGCCGGTCACCGATCTGGCCGCCGCGGCGGTGTGGGGCCTGGTGCGCTCGGCACAGACCGAGAACCCGGGCCGCATCGTCCTGCTCGACATGGACGCTGACACGAACGCGAACACAGACACGGGCAGGGACACGGGCGTCGACGCCGCGCTGCTCGGTCACGTCCTGGCGAGTGGGGAGCCCCAGCTGGCCCTGCGCAACGGGACGCTACGCGCCGCGCGACTGACAAGGACCGAGCCCACGGACCAGCCGCCGGCGCCCCTGGAGCACGCCGGAACCGTTCTCATCACGGGCGGCACTGGCGGACTGGGCGGCGTGGTGGCCCGGCACCTGGTCGGCGAGCACGGTGTGCGGAGCCTGCTGCTGCTCAGCCGGCGAGGAATGGCGGCAGCGGGTGCGCAGGAGCTGGTCGCGGAGCTGTCCGGCACAGGTGCCGCCGTCGAGGTCGTGGCCTGTGACGTCACCGATCGGGTGGCGCTGGCCGAGGTCATCGGCGCCCACGACATCAGCGGAATCGTTCACACCGCGGGTGTGGTCGAGGACGGCGTCGTCGCCACGCTCTCGCGGGAACAACTGGACCGGGTGCTCGCACCGAAGGTCGATGCGGCCTGGCACCTGCACGAGCTGACCCGCGGCCTGGACCTGTCGATGTTTGTTCTGTTCTCGTCGATCGGCGGGCTGCTCGGCGGCGGCGGGCAGGCCAACTACGCCGCCGGCAACGCCTTCCTCGACGCGCTCGTGCAGCAACGGCGCCACGACGGTCTGCCCGGCGTGTCGATGGCCTGGGGGCCGTGGACGACCGAGGTCGGCATGGTCGGCACGCTGTCGGAGACCAACCGGCGGCGGATGGGCCGGGCGGCGCTGCCTGCGCTCGCCGTCGAACACGGCCTGGAGCTGTTCGACGAGGCGCTGCGGGCCGATCTCCCGCTGCTGGCGCCGACGCGGCTCGATCTGCGGTCGTTGCGGGCGCAGCCGGAGATTCCCGCCCTGTGGCGGGCTCTGGTCGGCGGCCCTGCCCGGCGTACCGCTGGCGCCGCGCCCGACGGCAGCGGCGGTCAGGGCTTGGCCGCTCTGCCGCCGGCCGAGCGGGAGAAGGTCCTCGTCGAGCTGGTCCGCGAGTCGGCTGCGGTGGTGCTGGGACATGCCTCGGCCGCGCAGATCAACGCCCAGCAGCCGTTCAGCGAGCTGGGTTTCGACTCGCTGACCTCGGTGGAGCTGCGCAACCTGCTGCAATCCCGTACCGGGCTCAGCCTTGCCGCGAGCGCGGTGTTCGACTATCCGACCGTCACCCGGCTGGCTGCGCACCTGGCCGGCGAGGTTGGCGAGCCGGACGCTGCCGGGCCGGCGTCGGTGCCGGCGTTCGGCACGGTCACCGACGACCCGATCGTGCTGGTCGGCATGGCCTGCCGCTTCCCGGGCGATGTCCAGGGCCCGGAAGATCTGTGGCGCCTGATCAGCGAGGGAACCGACGGCATCGGCTCCTTCCCGACCGATCGTGGCTGGGACCTCGACGCGCTGCTCGGTCCGGACGGCTCCGGCACCGGCACGTCGATCACCGCGGAGGGTGGTTTCCTCACCGGCATCGACGAGTTCGACGCGGCGTTCTTCCACATCTCGCCACGCGAGGCCCAGGCGACCGATCCGCAGCAGCGGTTGCTGCTGGAAGTGGCCTGGGAGGCCCTGGAACGTACGGGCATCACCCCCTCGGCCCTGGCGGGCAGCGCCACGGGCGTCTTCGTCGGCGCCTACCAGACCGGCTATCTCGACCTGGTCAACCGCGGCCACGACGACCTGCGCGGACATGTGCTCACCGGCGCGGCGACCAGCGTGATGTCCGGTCGTGTGGCGTACGCCCTGGGGCTGGAAGGTCCCGCGGTCAGTGTGGACACGGCCTGCTCGTCGTCGCTGGTGGCCATGCACCTCGCGGCCCAGGCCCTGCGGTCAGGTGAGTGCTCGCTTGCCCTGGCCGGCGGTGTGACGGTGATGGCGACGTCCGACATGTTCGTCGGGCTCACGAAGCAGGGCGGTCTCTCCGCGGATGGCCGGTGCAGGTCCTTCGACGACGCCGCCGACGGGACGGGCTGGTCCGAGGGCGTCGGCGTCGTGGTGATGGAGCGCCTTTCCGAGGCTCGGCGCAACGGCCACGAGGTCCTCGCCGTGTTCCGCGCCAGCGCGGTCAACCAGGACGGCGCCTCCAACGGGCTGACGGCTCCGAACGGCCCCTCCCAACAGCGCGTGATCCGTCAGGCCTTGGCGACCGCGGGTCTGTCACCCGCCGACGTGGATGCGGTCGAGGCCCACGGTACGGGCACCAGGCTCGGTGACCCGATCGAAGCCCAGGCCCTGCTGGCGACCTACGGCGGCGACCGCCCCGGCGACAAGCCCCTGTGGCTCGGCTCCTTGAAGTCCAACATCGGCCACACACAGGCGGCCGCGGGTGTCGGTGGCGTGATCAAGATGGTCATGGCTCTGCGTCACGGCATCCTGCCCAAGACCCTGCACGTGACCGAGCCGTCGACGAAGGTCGACTGGACTCAGGGCGACGTCCGGCTGCTCACCGAGGCCGTGCCGTGGCCGGAGACGGGCCGTCCCCGCCGGGCCGGGGTGTCCGCTTTCGGCATCAGCGGCACCAACGCACACATCATCCTGGAAGCGCCGGAACCGGATCCCGCCGGTGCCGGGCCCGAGACGATGCCCGATGTGACCCCCGTCGTGCCGTGGGTGGTGTCCGGCAAGACTGCCGCGGCGGTCCGCGCCCAGGCCGCGCGGCTGCTCGAACACGTGGAATCGGTTCCCGGGCTTCGTCCGGTGGACGTGGGCTGGTCGCTGCTGGCCAGCCGGGAGACCTTCGAGTACCGGGCGGCCGTGGTGTCCGGCGACCGGGACGAACTGCTGGCCGGCCTGCGCGCCATCAGCGACGACACCATCGAACCGGCTCCGGCCCGTTTCCCGGACCGGGTCGTGTTCGTGTTCCCGGGTCAGGGTGCGCAGTGGGTGGGGATGGCTCAGGAGCTGATCGAGTCTTCGCCTGTCTTCGCCTCGTCGATGGGTGAGTGTGCGGAGGCTCTGGAGCCGTTCGTGGACTGGTCGCTGGCCGATGTGCTGGGTGACGAGTCGGCGTTGCGGCGGGTGGATGTCGTGCAGCCGGCGTTGTGGGCGGTGATGGTGTCGCTGGCCGCGGTCTGGCGTTCGTACGGAGTGGAACCGGCTGCGGTGGTGGGTCATTCGCAGGGCGAGATCGCGGCGGCGTGTGTGGCGGGTGCGTTGTCGTTGTCCGATGGTGCCCGGGTGGTGGCGTTGCGGAGCAGGGCGATCGCTGAGCGTCTGACCGGTGGCGGCATGATGGCGTTGTCGGTGCCGGCCGCGGCGGCGCGGGACTTGATCGCGGACCGGCCGGGGCTGTCCTTGGCGGTCGTCAACGGTCCGGGGGCCACGGTGGTCTCGGGTGAGGCTGCGGCGCTTGACCGGTTGCAGGCGTACTGCGACGAGCACGGGATCCAGGCGCGGCGGATTGCCGTGGACTATGCCTCGCATTCGGTGCTGGTGGAACAGATCCGGGACCGGTTGCTGACGGACCTGGCTGCCATCACCCCGCAGACGTCGAAGGTGCCGGTCGTCTCGTCGGTGACCGGCGAGCTGATGGACACCGTGGGCTGGGACGCCGCGTACTGGTTCCGGAACCTGCGGAACACGGTGCTGTTCGAACAGGCACTGACGGCGGCCGAGCCCGGCGTGGTCATCGAGATCAGCCCGCACCCGGTGCTGCTGCCCGTCATCCAGGACACCGTCCCGGTGGTCGGAACGCTTCGGCGCGGTGAGGGCGGCCTGCAGAGGCTGGTGACATCGGTCGCGCAGGCACACGCGCACGGCGTCAGCGTGGACTGGACGACCCTGTTCGCCGGCCACGGCGCGAGGCGGGTTCCCCTGCCCACGTACGCGTTCCAGCGCGGCCACTTCTGGCCCGAGCCGGCCGGCGGCCCCGCCGACTTCGCCGCCGCGGGCATGAGCTCGGCGGAGCACCCGTTGCTCGGGGCCATGGTGCCGTTGCCGCACAGCGACGGGGTGCTGTTCACCAGCCGCCTGTCGCTCCGCACCCACCCGTGGCTCGCCGATCACGCCGTACGGGGAACCGTGATCTTCCCCGGCACGGGCTATGTCGAGCTGGCCGTCCGCGCCGGCGACAGCGTCGGCTGCGCCAAGCTGGACGAACTCGTGCTGGAGGCCCCGCTGGTGCTGCCGGCCCAGGGCGGCGTCCAGGTGCAGGTCGTGGTGGACGCGGGCGAGGCGCAGCGGGCCGTGTCGGTGTACGCCCGGCCGGAGGGCCAAGAAGAGTGGACTCGGCACGCCACCGGCCTGCTGAGCGTCGACGCCCCCGAGACGGGGGACGAGTTCGACGCCGTACGCGGGAACTGGCCGGCGCCCGGAGGCACGGAGCTGGACACGGCCGGTTTCTACGAGCAGCTCACCGCGGCCGGCTTCCTCGTCTACGGCCCGATCTTCCAGGGCCTGACCCGGGCCTGGCGGCACGGCGACCGGATCCTCGCCGAGGTCGAGGTGCCCGCCGGGGCCGGACCCGAGTCGTACGGGCTCCATCCGGCACTGCTGGACGCCGCGCTGCACGCCACGGTGTTCGCCGAGCTCGACGCGGCCCGTACGGGCGGCCTGCCCTTCAGCTTCACCGACGTGATCCTGCGGGCCACCGGCGCCTCGCGGCTGCGGGTGGCATTGACGCGCACGGGCCCTGACGAAGTGGCGATCGCGGTCGCCGACGGCACAGGGCTGCCGGTGCTGTCGATCGGCTCCCTCGTCGTGCGCCCGGCGTCCGCAGCCGGTCCCGTCGTCGGCGTCGGCGACGGCGTCCTCGTGACGATGTCCTGGACCGACACCACCGCCACGGGTGCTCCCGTGGGGGACTGGCTGCTCGTCGACCGGAACGGCACCGGTCACACCACTGTGGAGACCCTCGACACAGTTGGCTCGTCGCCGGTCGTACTCGCCGTGGCGGCCGGGCCCGGTCCCGTCGTCGACGCCACGCACGAACTGACCGGCTGGGTTCTGGAACAACTGCAGCACTGGCTGCGTAAGGAACCCGTCGCTCCGCTGGTCGTGTGGACGCGCGGGGCGGTCGCGGCGCACCCCGGCGAGTCCGTGGGCGACCTGCCCGCCGCGGCGGCGTGGGGTCTGGTGCGCTCGGCGCAGAGTGAGAACCCGGGCCGGATCGTCCTGCTCGACACCGACGCCGCCCTCGACGCGGCCGTGCTGGGCCGGGCCCTGGCCACGGACGAGCCCCAGCTGGCTCTGCGTGGCGGGCAGTTCCAGGCCGCCCGCCTGACCCGGGTCGGACCCGCCGACGAATTGGCCGTCCCCGGCCCGGACACGCCGTGGCGGCTCGGCCTGACCGAGAGCGGGACGCTGGACGGCCTGGCCCTGTTGCCCTGCCCCGAGGCGACCCGGCCGCTGGCCCCGCACGAGGTGCGCCTGGAGGTACGCGCGGCCGGCCTCAACTTCCGGGACGTGCTCAACGCCCTGGGCATGTACCCGGGCGAGCCCGGCCCGCTCGGCAGCGAGGCGGCAGGCGTGATCGTCGAGGTCGGCTCCGGCGTGACCGGCCTGGCGGTCGGCGATCGGGTGATGGGCCTGGCCTTCGGCGCGTTCGGCCCGCTCGTGGTGACCGACCACCGGCTGCTCGTGGCCATGCCGGCGGGCTGGCAGTTCAGCACCGCCGCTTCGGTCCCGATCGTGTTCCTCACCGCCTGGTACGGCCTCGTCGACCTCGCCGGCCTACAGGCGGGCGAGTCGGTGCTGGTGCACGCCGGCACCGGCGGCGTGGGGCTCGCCGCCGTCCAGATCGCGCGACACCTCGGCGCCGAGATCTTCTCGACCGCGAGCCCGGCCAAGTGGCCGGTGCTGCACGAGTGGGGCGTCGCGGAGGACCACGTGGCCTCGTCCCGCGACCTGGACTTCCACCGGCGCTTCACCGAGGGCACCGGCGGCCGCGGCGTCGATGTCGTACTCAACGCCCTGGCCGGCGAGTTCGTGGACGCCTCGCTGGATACGCTGGCCCCCGGCGGGCGGTTCGTGGAGATGGGCAAGACCGACGTCCGCTCGTCCGAGCAGCTGGGGGGCCGCCACCCCGGGGTGAGCTATCAGGCCTTCGAGCTCATGGACGCCGGGGCCGTCCGAATCCAGGCGATGCTGCGGGAGCTGGTCGAGCTGTTCGAAGCGGGCGAGCTGCGACCGCTTCCGGTGGCCGACTGGGACATGCGTCAGGCGCCGGCCGCGTTCCGGTACATGAGTCAGGCCAAGCACATCGGCAAGCTCGTGCTGACCGTTCCGGCCGCGACGCAACTCGCCCTGGACAACGACGGCACGGTTGTGATCACCGGCTCCGGCGGTCTGGGCGGGCTGGCCGCACGCCATCTGGTTCGCGAGCACGGTGTCCGGCACCTGTTGCTGGTCAGCCGCCGTGGCGCGGAGGCCCCCGGCGTGCCGGAGCTGGTGGCCGAGCTCGCCGGCGAGGGGGCCACGGCCCTGGTCGCCGCCTGTGACCTGAGCGATCGGCAGGCTCTGGCCGGAGTTCTCGCGTCCGTGCCGCCGGACCACCCGGTGACCGGCGTGGTGCACACCGCGGCGGTCCTGGAGGACGGCGTCATCGGCTCGCTCACACGAGAGAAGCTCGACCGGGCGCTCGCTCCCAAGGTGGACGCGGTGTGGCACCTGCACGAGCTGACCCGCGACCTCGACCTGTCGATGTTCCTCGTGTACTCGTCGCTCGCCGGGCATCTGGGCAGCGCGGGGCAGGGCAACTACGCCGCCGCCAACGTGTTCCTGGACGCGCTGATGCGCCGACGCCGCCGGGACGGCCTGCCCGGCCTGTCGCTGGCGTGGGGCGCGTGGACGACGGAGGTCGGCCGGGTCGGCGAGCTGTCTCGCGGCGACGTGGAACGCATCAACCGCTCGGCCATGCCGCTGCTCGGCGTCGAGCAGGGCATGGAGCTGTTCGACCGCGCGCTGCGTACCGGTCATGCGGTCCTCGGCCCGGCCCGGCTCAATCCGCAGGCCCTGCGGGCGCAGCCGGACGTCGCACCGCTGTGGCGCAACCTCGCCGGTGGTGCGCCCCGCCTCCCCGCGGCAGTCAACACCCGCAACGGGCACGAGGATCTCGAACATCGGCTCGCCGGCTTGTCCCGGGCCGACCGCGAGAAGATCCTCACCGACCTGGTACGGGGCTCGGCCGCGACCGTGCTGGGGCACGCCTCCGCGGGCCGGATCGACACCGACCGGTCCTTCAGCGAGCTCGGCTTCGACTCGCTGACCTCGGTCGAGCTGCGCAACCTGCTCAGGACCCGGACGGGCCGGACACTGTCGTCCGGCGTGGTGTTCGACTATCCGACCGTCACCCAGCTGGCCGGCTACGTCGACTCCCTCTTCGCCCCCGCCGAGCCGTCCGGCGACGAGGACGGGCCGGACGGTGCCGTCGCCCACCGGGCTCGGCCGGCCGACGACGGTCCCGACGAGGCTCTTCTGCTCGACGCCGACGTCGACGACCTCATCAACATCGCGCTTCGCGATCAGTGAACGACCAACCCGGGAGCTGATGATGGCTGTGTCCGTTGACAAGCTGACGGAGGCCCTCCGCGCTTCGTTGCTGGCCAACACCCGCCTGCGCCAGGAGAACAAGACCCTCGCCGACGCGGCGGGCGAGCCGATCGCCATCGTGGGCATGGCCTGCCGCTATCCCGGCGGCGTGGCGGGCCCGGACGACCTGTGGCGGCTGGTCGAGTCCGGTGGCGACGGCGTCGGCCCGTTCCCGGCCGACCGGGGCTGGGACCTCGACGAGCTGCTGGGCACCGCCGGATCCCCGCCCGCGTCGGTGACCAGCGAGGGCGGCTTCCTGGCGGACGCGGGGGACTTCGACGCGGCCTTCTTCCGGATGTCGCCCCGCGAGGCCCTGGCCACGGACCCGCAGCAGCGGCTGCTGCTGGAGACCTCGTGGGAGGCCCTGGAACACGCGGGGATCGATCCCGTCGCGCTCAAAGGCAGCCGGACCGGGGTGTTCGCCGGTGCCTACCAGATGGGCTACGCCGGGCTGGTCACCGAATCCGACGAGCAGCTTCGCGGCCACGCTTTCACCGGGGGGGCGGGCAGCGTCACCTCCGGCCGGGTGGCGTACACGCTCGGCCTGGAGGGTCCCGCGGTGAGCGTGGACACGGCGTGCTCCTCGTCGCTGGTGGCGATGCACCTGGCGGCGCAGGCACTGCGGGCGGGGGAGTGCACGCTGGCACTGGCGGGCGGCGTCACCGTCATGGCGACGCCGGAGACCTTCGTCGCGTTCACGGTACAGGGCGGGACGGCCGCTGACGGGCGGTGCAAGTCGTTCGCCGAGGCCGCGGACGGGGCCGGCTGGTCCGAGGGCGTCGGCGTGCTGGTCCTGGAGCGGCTGTCCGACGCTCGCCGCAACGGCCACGAGGTGTTCGCGGTCATGCGCTCGAGCGCGGTCAACCAGGACGGCGCCTCCAACGGCCTCACCGCCCCGAACGGCCCCTCGCAGCAGCGGGTGATCAGGCAGGCCCTGGCCGCAGCGGGCCTGTCGCCCACCGACGTGGATGCGGTGGAGGCCCACGGCACGGGCACCAAGCTCGGCGACCCGATCGAGGCACAGGCGCTGCTGTCCACGTACGGCCACAACCGCCCCGACGACCGGCCGCTGTGGCTGGGATCCCTGAAGTCGAACATCGGCCACACGCAAGCCGCGGCCGGCGTCGGCGGGGTCATCAAGATGGTGCAGGCGATGCGTCATGGGATCCTGCCCCGGACGCTGCACGTCGACCGCCCGACCACGCACGTCGAGTGGGAGCAGGGCGACGTCCGGCTGCTGACCGAGTCGATCCCGTGGCCGGAGACCGGCCGGCCGCGCCGGGCCGGCGTCTCCTCGTTCGGGGTTAGCGGCACCAACGCGCACGTCATTCTCGAGGCAGCGACCGCCGACATCGACGCCGAGCCGGCCGCCGAAGGTGACGAGCCCGCCGCGGACGGCGCCGAGGTTCCGATCGCCCTGGGCGACTTCGGTGCGGACGGTGTGGTGCCGTGGGTGCTGTCCGGCAGGACCGACGAGGCGGTGCAGGCGCAGGCGGCCCGCCTTCTGGAACATCTGGAATCGGTTCCGGCCCTGCGGCCGGTCGATGTCGGCTGGTCGCTGGCCGGGTTCCGCTCGGCCTTCGACCACCGGGCCGTCGTGGTCGGCGCCGGACCGGACGAGCTGACGGCCGGACTGCGTGCCCTCGCCGCCGGCCGGCCGGCGGCTGAGGTGCTGCAGGGGAGTACGCGCGGCAAGCGCGACGCTGTCTTCGTGTTCCCGGGTCAGGGTGCGCAGTGGGTGGGGATGGCTCAGGAGCTGATCGGGTCTTCGCCTGTCTTCGCCTCGTCGATGCGTGAGTGCGCGGAGGCTCTGGAACCGTTCGTGGACTGGTCGCTGGCCGACGTGCTCGGCGACGAAGCTGCGCTGCAGCGGGTGGATGTCGTGCAGCCGGCGCTGTGGGCGGTGATGGTGTCCCTCGCCGCGGTCTGGCAATCGGCCGGGGTTTCACCGTCCGCGGTGGTGGGTCATTCACAGGGCGAGATCGCGGCGGCGTGTGTGGCGGGTGCGTTGTCGTTGTCCGATGGTGCCCGGGTGGTGGCGTTGCGGAGCAGGGCGATCGCGGAGCATCTGACCGGTGGCGGCATGATGGCGTTGTCGGTGCCCGCCGCGGCGGCGCGGCACTTGATCGCGGACCGGCCCGCGGTGTCGCTGGCCGCGATCAACGGCCCGTCATCCGTGGTGGTCTCGGGCGAGGCCGACGCCCTGGACTCGCTGCAGGAATTCTGCGAGGAGCAGGGGATCCAGGCGCGCCGGATCGCGGTGGACTACGCCTCCCACTCGCATCTGGTCGAGCGCATCGAGGACCGCTTGCTGGCGGATCTGGCTCCGGTCACCCCACGGTCGTCGTCGGTGCCGGTGTTCTCATCGGTGACCGGAGCACTGATGGACACCGCGGAGTGGGACGCCGGGTACTGGTACCGGAACCTGCGCAACACCGTGCTGTTCGAGCAGGCTCTGACGGCGGCCGAGCCCGCCGTGGTGATCGAGGTGAGTCCGCATCCCGTGCTGGCGCCGGCGGTACAGGACGTCGCGCCGGTCGTCGGAACGCTGCGACGCGGCGAGGGTGGCCTGCTCCGGCTGGTCCTGGCGCTCGCCCAGGCATGGACCCACGGTGCCCCCGTGCGGTGGGATGCGGTTTTCGCCGGGCGCAGCGCCGTGCGGGTCGGCCTGCCCACCTACGCGTTCCAGCACCAGCGCTACTGGCCAGGCCCGGCCACGAGCCCCGCCGACGTCGCCGCCGCCGGGCTGAGCCCGGCCGAGCACCCGTTACTGGGCGCCGTGGTGCCGCTGCCGCACACCGACGGGGTGGTGTTCACCAGCCGCCTCTCGCTGCGCACCCACCCCTGGCTCGCCGACCACGCCGTACGCGGCACCGTGCTCCTGCCGGGAACCGGTTTCGTGGAACTGGCCGTCCTGGCGGGCGACAGCGTGCGGTGCGACCGGGTGGACGAGCTCGTCCTCGAGGCGCCGCTGGTGCTGCCCGCCCAGGGTGGTGTGCAGCTGCAGGTCGTCGTGGGCGAGGCGGAGCCGGACACCTCCCGCCGCGGTGTCGCCGTGTACGCCCGGCCCGACGGGCAGGAGGAGTGGACCCGCCACGCCACGGGCACGGTGAGCGCCGGGGCCGCCGGTGCCGGGGCGGAGTTCGACCCGGTGAGCCGCGACTGGCCCGTGCCCGGTGCGACGGAGATCGACACCGGGGAGTTCTACGAGCAGCTCGACGCGGGCGGCTTCCTCGCGTACGGGCCGGTGTTCCGGGGGTTGCGCCGGGCCTGGCGTGCCGGGGACCGGATCCTCGCCGACGTCGAGCTGCCCGAAGCCGGGCGCGGTCTCGCGGCATCGTTCGGGATCCACCCGGCGCTGCTGGACGCCGCGCTGCACCCCGCGGTCTTCGCCGAGCCGGCCGCGGCGCGCGACGACGGCCTGCCGTTCAGCTTCACCGACATCGTCCTGCGGGCCGCGGGCGCCTCCCGGCTGCGGGTGGCTCTGACAAGGACCGGTCCGGACCAGCTGGCGATCGCGGTCGCGGACAGCACGGGATCGCCGGTGCTGTCGATCGGATCGCTGACCATCCGTCCGGTGCGAGCCGGAGCCGTCACGGCCGGGTCCGGCGACGGCACCATGCTGCGGATCGACTGGGTCGAGACCACGCCGGCTGAAGCGACCGCCGACACCGCCGACGCCGTGCTGCTGGCCGCCGAGGGTGACCCGAACGAAGTCGTGCGGTCCACCCACGACCTGACAGCGCGGGTTCTGGGACAACTGCAACAGCACCTCGGTACGGACGAGCGCCCGGTGGTCGTGACGACCCGAGGCGCGATCGCGGCCGACTCCGGCGAATCCGTCACGGACATCGCCGCGGCAGCGGTGTGGGGCCTGGTCCGCTCGGCGCAGAGCGAGCACCCCGGCCGGATCGTCCTGCTCGACAGCGACACCGAGGTCGACGCCGCGGTGCTGGGCCGGGTGCTCACCGCGGACGAACCGCAGCTGGTGCTGCGCAACGGCAAGCTGCTCGCCGCCCGCCTCACCAGGGTCACAGGCGCGGACGAGCTCACCGCGCCGGCGTCGTCGCCCGAGCTCTGGCGGCTCGACTCCACCGAGAAGGGCACGCTGGAGAATCTGGCCCTGCAACCGGTTCCCGAGCTGGCTGGCCCACTGGAACAGGGTCAGGTCCGGGTGCGCGTCCGGGCGGCGGGCCTCAACTTCCGGGACGTCCTCAACGCCCTCGGCATGGTCGACGATCCGCGTGCCGCCGGGCCTCTGGGCGGGGAGATCTCCGGTGTGATCGTCGAGACCGGGCCGGGCGTGACGAGCCTCGTGCCAGGCGACCGCGTCATGGGCATCGTGCCCGGTGGTTTCGGGCCGGAGGCGGTGACCGACCACCGGCTGCTGACGACGATCCCGTCCGGTTGGTCGTTCGTCACGGCTGCTTCGGTGCCGGTTGCGTTCCTGACGGCGTACTACGGCCTGGTCGACCTCGCGGGCCTGCGGTCCGGCGAGTCCCTGCTGGTGCACGCCGGGGCCGGTGGGGTGGGGTCGGCGGCGATCCAGCTCGCTCGGCACCTCGGCGCGGAGGTGTTCGCCACCGCGCATCCGGCCAAGTGGCCCGCACTGCACGCGCAAGGCCTCACGACGGACCGGGTCGCATCCTCCCGGGATCTCGCCTTCCGTGAGCGTTTCCAGGCCCTGGACGTGGTGCTCAACTCGCTGGCCGGCGAGTTCGTGGACGCCTCCCTCGACGTGCTGGCCCCGGGCGGGCGGTTTCTCGAGATGGGCAAGACCGACATACGGTCCGCCGATGATCTGCGCGAGCAGCGCCCCGGGCTGAGCTACCAGGCGTTCGACCTGATGGACGCCGGTATCGACCGCATCCAGGAAATGCTCCAGGAGGTGGCCCGGCTCTTCGCGGACGGCGCGCTGAAGCCGTTGCCGGTCACGGCCTTCGACGTGCGCCGGGGACAGGACGCCTTCCGGCACATGAGCCAGGCCCGGCACGTCGGCAAGCTCGTGCTGACGATCCCGCACGCCCTCGCCCCCGACGGTACGGTCCTGATCACCGGCGGTACCGGGGGCCTGGCCGGCGCGGTGGCGCGGCACCTGGTCACCGAACACGGCACGCGTCATCTGTTGCTGCTGAGCCGCCGCGGGCCGGACGCGCCGGGGGCAGCGGAACTGATCGCGGACCTGACCCGCAGTGGCGCAACGGCCCAGGTGCTGGCCTGCGACGTGACCGACCGGGCGGCGCTGGCCGAGGCACTGGCGGCCGTCTCCCCGGACCACCCGCTGACCGGCGTCGTGCACACCGCGGGCATCATCGAGGACGGCCTGCTCGGCTCGATCACCCGCGAGCAGCTGGACCGCGTACTCGCACCCAAGGTCGACGCGGCCTGGCACCTGCACGAGCTCACGCGCGACCTGGATCTCGCGATGTTCGTGGTGTTCTCGTCCCTGGCCGGCTTCATGGGCGGCGGCGGGCAGAGCAACTACGCCGCCGGAAACGTGTTTTTGGACGCGCTCATGCAGCACCGCCGCCGCGCTGGTCTGCCGGGCCTGTCGATGGCGTGGGGCGCCTGGACGACCGAGATCGGCCTGGTCGGCACCCTGTCGGAGGTCGACATCGCGCGGATGGCCCGGTCGGCCATGCCTCCCATGTCCGTCGAACAGGGCCTCGACCTGTTCGACCGCGCGCTCGGCACCGGCCACCCGGTCCTCGGCCTGACCCGGCTGAAGGTCCAGGCGCTGCGGGCTCAGCACGACGCCCCGCTGTGGCGCGCGCTGACCGGTGGCATCGCGCGCCGCACCGCCGACAACACCCGCGCGGGCCGCCACGGGCTGGGCGAGCGTCTCGCCGCACTTCCCGCAGCCGAGCGCCGGCAGATCCTCACCGACCTCGTCCGCGATGCCGCCGCGGCCGTGCTCGGGCACGCCTCCGGCACGCAGATCAACGCCGACCAGCCGTTCAGCGACCTCGGCTTCGACTCGCTGACCTCCGTCGAGCTGCGGAACCTGCTGCGTGCCCGGACCGGCGTCAGCCTCGCCGCCGGCGCCGTGTTCGACTATCCGACCGTCGCCCGCCTGGCCGCGCACCTGGCGACCGGCTTCGGTGAGCCGGAGACCACGGAGACGACCACGGTGCCGGCGCCGGTGTCGGTCACCGGTGACCCGATCGTCATAGTCGGCATGGCCTGCCGATTCCCGGGCGGGGTGGGCGACCCCGACGACCTGTGGCAGCTCGTCGCCGGCGGCATCGACGGCGTCACTCCCTTTCCGGCCGACCGCGGCTGGGACCTCGACGCGCTCCTCGGCGCCGACGGGTCCGCGGCGTCGGCCACGGCCGAGGGCGGCTTCCTCGCCGGCGCCGACGAGTTCGACGCCGCCTTCTTCCGCATCTCGCCGCGCGAGGCCCTGGCCACCGACCCGCAGCAGCGGTTGCTGCTGGAAGTGTCGTGGGAGGCCCTGGAGCGGGCGGGAATCAATCCCGGAACGCTGGCCGGCAGCCCGACCGGCGTCTTCGCCGGAGCCTTCGGATCGGGGTACGGGGAACTCGTCGCCCGCTCCGGCGAGCAACTCCAGGGCCATCTCATCACCGGCGCAGCGGGCAGTGCGATCTCGGGGCGGGTTGCGTACGCGCTGGGGCTGGAGGGTCCCGCGGTGAGCGTGGACACGGCGTGTTCGTCGTCGCTGGTGGCGATGCATCTGGCCGCGCAGGCGCTGCGGGCGGGGGAGTGCTCGTTGGCGCTGGCCGGCGGCGTCACCGTCATGGCCACTGCGGATGCCTTCGTGGGCTTCACCGCTCAGGGCGGCCTCGCCGGGGACGGCCGGTGCAAGTCGTTCGCCGACAGCGCCGACGGGACGGGCTGGTCCGAGGGCGTCGGTGTCGTGGTCCTGGAACGCCTGTCCGAGGCCGAGCGCCAGGGGCACGAGATCCTCGCCGTGTTGCGGTCGAGCGCGGTCAACCAGGACGGCGCCTCCAACGGCCTGACGGCTCCGAACGGTCCGTCTCAGCAGCGGGTGATCCGTCAGGCTCTGGCGGCGGCCAGTCTGTCCCCCGCCGACGTGGATGCGGTGGAAGCCCACGGTACGGGCACCGAGCTCGGCGATCCGATCGAGGCGCAGGCCCTGCTGCTGACCTATGGCAAGGACCGCCCGGAGAACCAGCCGTTGTGGCTGGGGTCCCTCAAGTCGAACATCGGTCACGCCCAGGCTGCCGCGGGTGTCGGTGGTGTGATCAAGATGGTCATGGCGCTGCGTCATGGGGTCCTGCCCAAGACTCTGCATGTGGACGCGCCGTCGACTCAGGTGGACTGGACGCAGGGTGATGTGCGGTTGCTGACCGATGCGGTGCCGTGGCCGGAGACGGGTCGTCCGCGGCGGGCCGGGGTGTCGTCGTTCGGTGTCAGTGGCACGAACGCCCACGTCATCCTGGAAGCCCCGGCTTCCGTCGACGGGTCCGCGGTGGCCGTGGAGATCGATGCCGGTGGTGTGGTGCCGTGGGTGTTGTCCGCGAAGACGGCTGATGCGGTGCGTGCTCAGGCGGCGAGGCTGGTGGAGCATGTGGAGGCGGATCCGTCGTTGCGGCCGGTGGATGTCGGCTGGTCGTTGGTGGACACGCGTGCGGTGTTCGACCATCGTGCGGTGGTGGTGGGCGGTGACCGTGAACAGCTCCTCGCTGGTCTGCGCAATGTGTCCCCGGTTGCCGCGCAGGGGAGTCCGCGGGTGGGTGTGTTGTTCACCGGTCAGGGTGCGCAGCGGGTGGGTATGGCCCGCGGGTTGTATGAGAGTTCGCCGGTGTTCGCTGCCGCGCTGGATGAGATTGTCGCGGAGTTGGATCCGTTGCTGGATCGTCCCCTGGCCGAGGTGATGTGGGGTGATGGTCCGGAGCTGATCGACCGGACGGGGTGGGCGCAGCCGGCGCTGTTCGCGGTGGAGGCGGCGCTGTTCGCGGTGCTGCGCTCGCATGGGGTGCGTCCGGATTATCTGCTGGGTCATTCCATCGGTGAGCTGACCGCCGCTTATGTGGCGGGGGTGTGGTCGCTTCCTGATGCATGTCGGGTGGTGGCGGCGCGGGCGAGGCTGATGCAGGCGCTGCCGGCTGGTGGGGTGATGGCCACGATCCAGCTGCCTGAAGCCGATGTCATCCCGTTGCTGCCCGAGGGGGTGGCGGTCGCTGCGGTCAATACGGCGGGTTCGGTGGTGGTGTCGGGTCCGCGGGATGCGGTGGAGGGGTTGCTGGCATCGGTCTCGGTGAAGGTGACGCGGTTGAGGGTGTCGCATGCGTTCCATTCGGGGTTGATGGATCCGATGCTGGCGGAGTTCGCGCGGGTGTTGGAGTCGGTGGAGTTCCGGGAGCCGCGGATCCCGGTCGTGTCGAATCTGACCGGCGAGGTGGGTGACGAGTTGGCGTCGCCTGGTTATTGGGTGCGGCAGGTGCGGGGTACGGTCCGGTTCGCCGACGGGGTGCGGTGGCTGGGTGAGCAGGGTGTGTCCGTGTGGGTGGAGGCTGGTCCGGACGGGGTGTTGTCGGGGCTGGTGGACAACAGTGCGCCGATGTTGCGGCGCAGGCGTGACGACGGTGAGGCGGTGCTGGCCGCGGTCGGGCACCTCTGGGCGAACGGTGTCGCCGTGGACTGGGCGCCGGCTTTCGCGGGCCTGGACGCGCGGCGGGTGGCGCTGCCGACCTACGCGTTCCAGCACCAGCGCTACTGGCCCGACACCACCGGCGGGCCGGCCGATGTCGCCGCGGCCGGGCTGAGCGCAGCCGAGCATCCGTTGCTGGGGGCAGTGCTGCCACTGCCGCAGTTCGACGGGGTCGTGTTCACCAGCCGCCTGTCGCTGCGCACCCATCCCTGGCTCGCCGACCACGCCGTTCGGGGCGTGGCCGTGTTCCCCGGCGCCGGATTCGTCGAGCTCGCCGTCCGCGCCGGGGACAGCGTCGGCTGCGACCACCTCGACGAGCTCGTCCTCGAGGCCCCGCTGGTGCTGCCCGCCCAGGGCGGTATCCAGGTGCAGGTCTTGGTCGGCGCCGAGGCTGATGCGCGGCGCAGCATCGCGGTCCACGCCCGGCCGGACGGCGAGGAGACGTGGACCCGGCACGCCACCGGAACGGTCAGCGCCACCGTGGCCGAGGCGGGACCGGAGTTTGCCCCGTTCGCCGGGCCGTGGCCTGGACCGGAGGCGACCGAGTTGGACACCGCGGGCTTCTACGAGCGGGTACGGGAGGGCGGGCTCCTCGCATACGGTCCGATGTTCCAGGGGCTGCACCGCGCCTGGCGGGATGGGGACCGCGTCCTCGCCGAGGTGGAGCTGCCTGACGCGGCCCGGGGCACGTCGTTCGGGCTGCACCCGGCGCTGCTGGACGCCGCGCTGCAGGCCATGGCCTTCGCCGGGCTCGACGCGGTGGAAAGCGGCGGGCTGCCGTTCAGCTTCTCCGGTGTGGTCCTGCGCGCCACCGGGGCGTCCCGGCTGCGCGTCGTCCTGACCCCGCAGGGTGCGGACCAGGCCGCGATCGTGGTCGCGGACGGCGCCGGGTCACCGGTGCTGTCGATCGGCTCGCTGACCGTCCGGGCGGCCGTGGCTCCGGGCGCCGCAGCCGGTACGGGCGACCGGTCCCTGCTTGCCCCGCAGTGGCCCGAGATCCCGGTCCCGGACGCGGAACCGGTGGCTGAGTGGGTGATGGTCGACCCGGATGCCGCGGCCCACGCCGGCCTTCCCGAGGTCGCGACCGGCACCAACGACGAGGCGCGACCGCGCGCTGTGATTCTGCCGGTGTCCGGGGACCCGGACGACGTGGTGGAGTCCGCCCACGACCGCACCGCCTGGGTGCTGGAGCAGCTGCAGGTCCGGCTGGAGCGGACCGCGGTCCCGCTGGTCGTCGTCACCCGCGGCGCGGTTGTCGCACAGCCCGGCGAGACCGTGACGGATCTGGCCGCGGCGGCGGTGTGGGGTCTGGTGCGCTCGGCGCAGACCGAGAACCCGGGCCGGATCGTGCTGCTCGACACCGACGCCGAGGTGGACGCGGTGCTGCTGGGCCAGGTCCTTGCCGTCGGCGAACCGCAGCTGGCGTGGCGCCAGGGCCGGTTGCACACCGCGCGCCTGTACCGGACCGGTCGCGGCGACGAGCTTCCCGTCCCGGCGGCGGAGGTCCCCTGGCGGCTGGACACCAAGGGACGTGGCACGCTGGAGAACCTGGCGCTCGTGCCCCGGCCCGAGCTGGGGGAACCGCTGGAGGCGGGCCAGGTCCGGCTCGACGTACGTGCGGCGGGCCTCAACTTCCGCGACGTCCTCAACGCCCTCGGCATGTATCGCGGCCAGGCCGGCCCGCTCGGCGGCGAGATCGCGGGCGTGGTCACCGAGGTGGGGCACGGGGTCACCGGGGTGCGGCCCGGCGACCGGGTGCTGGGTCTGGCCTTCGGGTCGATCGGGCCGGTTGCCGTGACCGACGAGCGGCTGCTCACCGCGATGCCCGAGGACTGGTCGTTCGCCACCGCCGCAGCGGTGCCGATCGTGTTCCTGACCGCCTATTACGGACTGGTCGACCTGGCCGGCCTGCACCCTGGGGAATCGGTTCTGATCCACGCCGGCGCCGGCGGCGTAGGCATGGCGGCCATCCAGCTCGCGCGGCATCTCGGCGCAGACGTCTACGCCACCGCGAGCGAGGCGAAATGGCCGGTCCTGCACGAGCGGGGCGTGGCGCAGCACCGGATCGCGTCCTCGCGGGACCTGACGTTCCGGGAACGGTTCCGGACCGCCACGGAGGGCCGTGGCGTCGACGTGGTGCTCAACTCTTTGGCCGGCGAGTTCGTGGACGCCTCGCTCGACGTGCTGGCCCCCGGCGGGCGCTTCCTCGAGATGGGCAAGACCGACATTCGGTCGGCGGAGGAGCTCGCGCCGCGGGCCAACTACGCGGCTTTCGACCTCATGGACGCGGGTTGGGACCGTATCCAGGAAATGCTGCGAGACGTGATGGGCTTGTTCGGCGCAGGTGTTCTGCACCCGCTGCCCGTCACCGCCTGGGACGTCCGCCGGGCGCAGGACGCCTTCCGGCACATGAGCCAGGCCCGGCACGTCGGCAAGCTGGTGCTGACGATCCCCCGGGCCCTCGATCCGGACGGTACGGTTGTCATCACCGGTGGCACCGGAGGTCTCGGTGGCGTCATGGCCCGGCACCTTGCCGACCACGGTGCCCGCAAGCTGCTGCTGCTGAGCCGACGTGGTGCGGACGCCCCCGGCGCCGCCGAACTCGTTGCCGACCTGGCGCAGCGCGGTGCCGTCGCCGAGATCGTGGCGTGCGACGTGGCGGACCGTTCGGCGCTGGCCGTGGCGCTGGCCGCCAGGACCATCACCGGCGTCGTGCACACCGCGGGCGTGGTCGAGGACGGCGTCCTCGGGTCGCTGTCGCGTGACCGCCTGGACCGGGTGCTCGTACCGAAGGTCGACGCGGCCTGGCACCTGCACGAGCTGACCCGCGACCAGGACCTGGCGATGTTCGTGGTGTTCTCCTCCCTCGCCGGGATCTCGGGCGGGGCCGGGCAGGGAAACTACGCCGCCGGCAACGTGTTCCTGGACGCGTTGATGCAGCACCGCCGCCACGCGGGCCTGCCGGGCCTGTCGATGGCGTGGGGCGCGTGGACGACTGAGATCGGCCTGACGGGCGCCCTGTCGCGCACGGATCTGGCCCGGCTCGCCCGGTCGGCCATGCCGCCGCTCTCCGCAGAGCAGGGAGTGGAGCTGTTCGACCGGGCGCTGGAGACCGGCCAACCTGTGCTGGCGCTGACCCGGCTCAACATCGCGGCCCTGCGGAACCAGCAGGACCTTCCGGCCGTGTGGCGCGCGCTGGCCGGCGGCTCCGCACGCCGCGCCGCCGACAACGTGCCCTCGCGGCACGAGTTGCCCGCCGCCGAGCGCCGGCGGGTCCTGACCGATCTCGTCCGCGAGACGGCCGCATCCGTGCTGGGTCACGCCTCCGCCGCGCAGATCGATCCGGACCAGCCGTTCAACGAGCTGGGCTTCGACTCGCTGACCTCCGTGGAACTGCGCAACCTGCTGCAGTCCCGAACCGGTCTGAGTCTGGCCTCCAGCGCGGTGTTCGACTATCCGACCGTCACGCGGCTGGCCGGATATCTGACCGCGGAGTCCGGAGACCCGGCTCCGGATCCGGCAGTGGTGCCGGCGCTCGTGCCGGTCGCCGACGACCCGATCGTCATCGTGGGCATGGCCTGCCGGTACCCCGGCGGAGTCACGGACCCCGACGGCCTGTGGCGCGTCGTCACCGACGAGATCGACGGCATCACCCCGTTCCCGGCCGACCGCGGCTGGGACCTGGACGCGCTGCTCGGCGCGGACGGGACCGGAACGAGCATGTCCGCCACCGCCGAGGGTGGTTTCATCGACGGCGCCGACGAGTTCGACGCGCAGTTCTTCCGCATCTCGCCCCGCGAGGCTCTGGCCACTGATCCGCAGCAGCGGTTGCTGCTCGAAGTGTCGTGGGAGGCGCTGGAACAGGCGGGAATCGCTCCCTCCTCGCTGGTGGGGACCCCGACCGGCGTCTTCGCCGGCGCCTACCAGTCCGGCTACACCGACATCGTCGACCACGGCAACGAGGAGCTGCGCGGACACCTGGTGACCGGCGGCGCGAGCAGCGCGATCTCGGGCCGGGTCGCGTACACGCTGGGCCTGGAGGGTCCCGCGGTCAGCGTGGACACCGCCTGCTCCTCGTCGCTCGTGGCGATGCACCTGGCCGCCCAGGCCCTGCGGTCGGGCGAGTGCACGCTCGCTCTCGCGGGCGGTGTCACCGTCATGGCCACACCCGGTGCGATCGTCGGGCTCACGGCGCAGGGCCCGCTCGCCGGCGACGGGCGGTGCAAGTCGTTCTCCGACGGTGCCGACGGCGCGGGCTGGTCCGAGGGCGTCGGCATGATCGTGCTGGAACGCCTGTCCGACGCCGAGCGCCACGGCCACGAGGTGCTGGCCGTGTTCCGCTCGAGCGCGGTCAACCAGGATGGTGCCTCCAACGGCCTCACCGCCCCGAACGGCCCGTCTCAGCAGCGTGTCATCCGCCAGGCGCTGGCGGCGGCGGGTCTGTCGCCGGATGACGTGGATGCGGTGGAGGCCCACGGTACGGGCACCCGCCTCGGCGACCCGATCGAAGCCCAGGCACTGCTCGCCACGTACGGCCAGAACCGCTCCGACGACCGGCCGCTGTGGCTGGGATCCCTGAAGTCGAACATCGGCCACACCCAGGCCGCGGCGGGTGTCGGCGGTGTGATCAAGATGGTCATGGCCCTGCGTCACGGACTGCTGCCCAAGACGCTGCACGTGGACGCGCCCACCTCCCAGGTCGACTGGACGAAGGGCAACGTACGGCTGCTGACGTCAGCGGTGCCGTGGCCCGAGAACGGCCATCCGCGCCGCGCCGGCGTCTCCTCGTTCGGCATCAGCGGCACCAACGCCCACGTGATCCTCGAAGCCCCGTCCTGGGCCGAGATGCCACCGCCGGTGAGCGCCGACAACGAGGGCGTGGTGCCCTGGGTGCTGTCCGGTAAGACCGACGACGCCGCACGGGCACAAGCCGCGCGACTGCTGGAACACGTGGAATCGGTTCCCGCTCTGCGCCCGGTGGACGTGGGCTGGTCGCTGCTGGAAACCCGGGAGGCGTTCGATCACCGGGCGGTGGTGGTCGGCAGCGATCGTGACGAGTTGCTCGCCGGCCTGCGCGCCGTGACGACCGGCGAGCAGGCACCGAAACAGGCCGGCCGCGCGAACCGGGTGGTGTTCGTCTTCCCCGGCCAGGGCGGCCAGTGGGTCGGCATGGCCCAGGACCTGCTGGGATCCTCGCCGGTGTTCGCCGCGTCCTTCGCCGAGTGCCAGGCGGTCCTGGCGGCGTTCGTGGACTGGTCGCTGGAGGACGTACTCGGTGACGAGGTCGCGCTCAAGCGGGTGGAGGTCGTCCAGCCCGTGCTGTGGGCCGTGATGGTGTCCCTGGCGGCGGTGTGGCGGTCCTTCGGTGTGGAGCCGGACGCTGTCATCGGCGCCAGTCAGGGCGAGATCGCGGCGGCCGTCGTGGCAGGCGAGCTGAGCCTGGCGGACGGCGCGCGGGTCGTGGCGTTGCGCAGCCGGCTGCTGGCCGAGCGGATGGTCGGCCGCGGCGTGCTGGCCTCGATCGCGCTGCCGGTCGAGCGGGTCCGCGAGCTGTTGCCTGAAGGTTTGAGCATTGCCGGGATCAACGGACCCGCGACGGTGACCGTGGCCGGCGGGCAGGACGCGGTGGAGGGCTTCACCGCGCGGCTGACCGAGGAGGGCGTCCGGGCCCGGGTGGTCGCCTCGTCCGTGGCCACCCACTGCGCGCTGGTGGACGACCTCGAGGACGACCTGGCTGAGCTTCTGCGGGAGGTCGAGCCACGCGAGGGGGCTGTGCCGTTCTACTCGACGGTGGATCCGGGCCTGCGGGAGCCGGGAACCCTCGACGCGGGCTACTGGTTCGCGAACATGCGCCGGCCGGTGTCCTTCGAGCCGGTCGTACGGGAACTGGTCGAGTCGGAGTCGTTGACGTTCATCGAAGTCGGGCCGCATCCTGTGCTGCTGCCCCCGATCCAGGACATCGCCGACCTCCATGCGACCGGGTCGACGGTCGTGGTGAGCACCCTGCGCCGCAACGAGGGCGATCTGCGGCGGCTGGTCGCGTCGGTGGCGCAGGCTTACTCGTACGGGGTCGCAGTCGACTGGGCCCCGTTGTTCCACGGGCGCGGGGCACGCCGGGTCGCCCTGCCCACGTACGCGTTCCAGCGCCGGCGGTACTGGCCCGAGATGACAGGCGGCCCGGCCGGTGTGACGGCGGCCGGGCTGGATTCGGCGGAGCACCCGCTGCTCGGTGCCATGGTGACGTTGCCGCACAGCGACGGGGTGCTGTTCACCAGCCGGCTGTCCCTCCGCACCCACCCGTGGCTCGCCGATCACGCCGTACAGGGAACCGTGATCTTCCCCGGTACGGGCTATGTCGAGCTGGCCGTCCGGGCCGGTGACAGCGTCGGCTGCGACAGGCTGGACGAACTCGTTCTGGAAGCACCGCTGGTGCTGCCCGCCCAGGGCGGCGTCCAGGTGCAACTGGTGGTCGACGCGGGCGAGACACAGCGTGCGTTTGCGGTGTACGCCCGGCCCGACGGGCAGGACGAGTGGACTCGGCATGCCACCGGTGTGCTGAGTTCCGGTGCCGCGCAGGCCGGCGCCGAGTTCGATCCGGTGAGCCAGGCGTGGCCCGCCGCGGGCGCGACCGAAATGGATCTGAGTCAGTTCTATGCCGCCACGGATTCCTACGGCCCGCAGTTCCAGGGGCTGACCCGGGCGTGGCGGCACGGGGACCAGATCCTGGCCGAGGTTGAGCTGCCCGAGGCCGCGCGGGGCGCCGCCGGGTCGTACGTGATCCATCCGGCCCTGCTCGACGCCGCCCTGCACGCTGCGGCCTTCGCCGGGCTGAGCGACGGCGGCCTGCCGTTCAGCTTCACCGACGTGGTGCTGCACGCCTCGGGTGCCGCGCGGCTGCGGGTCACGATGACGCGTACGGGTCCGGACGAGGTGGCTGTCGCCGTTGCCGACGGCACGGGACTGCCCGTGCTGTCGATCGGGGCGCTCGCGGTGCGACCGTTCAACACCGGCTCCCTGACCGGCGGCGCGGACGACGGTGCTGTGCTCACCCTGGACTGGATCGGCATCGACCCGGTCGGCATCCCGGTGGACAGCTGGACGGTGGCCGACCGCACGGCCCCGCTCGGCGACGAGACGGCGACGCTGCCGGTGGTGCTGGTGGTCTCCGGCGACCCGGCTACGGTGGCGGAGTCCTCCCACGAGTTGACCGGCTGGGTGCTGACGCAGCTTCAGCAGTGGCTGGGCAGTGAGAGCACGGTTCCCCTGGTGGTCATGACCCGCGGTGCGGTTGCCGTACGGACCTCTTCCTCGGCGCCCGCTTCCCCGGAGGGCGCGCGGGGGGAACCGGTTCCCGACCTTCCGGCGGCCGCCGTCTGGGGCCTCGTACGGTCGGCGCAGACGGAGAATCCCGGCCGGATCGTGCTGCTCGACACCGACAGCGACCTGGACGCTGCCACGCTGGGCAACGTCCTCGCCGCCGATGAGCCCCAACTGGTGTTGCGGGACGGCCGGCTCCACGCGGGCCGCCTGACTCGCTCCCGTCTCTCGGCCGGGGCCCCTCTGGAACCGGCTGGAACCGTTCTCATCACGGGTGGCACCGGTGGGCTGGGCGGTGTGGTGGCGCGGCACCTCGTGTCCGCGTACGGCATCCGGAGCCTGGTGCTGCTGAGCCGGCGCGGCGCCGACGCCCCGGGCGCGGCGGAGCTGGTGGCCGAGCTGTCGCAGCAGGGTGCCGAGGCCGAGCTCGTGGCGTGCGACGTGGCCGACCGGTCGGCGCTCGCCGAGGTGCTGGCCTCCCGTCCGATCGGCGGCGTCGTGCATGTCGCGGGTGTCCTCGACGACGGCGTGATCGACACCCTGTCGCGCGAGCAGCTCGACCGGGTGCTCGCCCCGAAGGTGGACGCGGCCTGGCACCTGCACGAGTTGACCCGCGACCTCGACCTGTCGATGTTCGTGGTCTTCTCCTCCCTCGCCGGCATCCTGGGCGGCGGCGGCCAGGGCAACTACGCTGCGGGCAACGCCTTCCTGGACGCGCTCATGCAGCAACGCCGCCACGACGGGCTGCCGGGCCTCTCGCTTGCCTGGGGCGCCTGGACCACGGAGGTGGGCCGTACGGGTGAGCTGTCCGAGGTCGACCTCCGGCGCATTGCCCGCTCGGCGATCCCGCCGGTCGCCGCCGGCCAGGGCATGGAGCTCTTCGATCGGGCACTGCGCGCCGGCTCGCCGGTGGTGGCGCTCACCCGGCTCAACGTCCGGGCCCTGCGGGATCAGGCCGGTGTGCCGGCCGTGTGGCGTGCGCTGGCGGGCGGGATGCTGCGGCGGGCCGCGGACAACACCGTCGACGGTCGCAGCGGACCGGCGCACCGGCTGGCCGAGCTGGCCCCGGCGGATCGGGAGAAGCAACTGCTCGACTTGGTCGGCGACGCCGCCTCAGCGGTGCTCGGCTACGCCCCGGGCACGCGGATCAGCGCCGACCAGCCGTTCAAGGAGCTCGGCTTGGACTCCCTGACGGCGGTCGAGCTGCGCAACGTGCTGAAGACCCGGACCGGCCTGCGCCTGGCGTCCAGCGCGGTGTTCGACTACCCGACCGTGGCTCGGCTCGCGGCCCACCTGGCCGCCGGGTTCGACGACGTACGTCCGGCGGTTCCGGTGACTGTCCCGGCGCTCCCGCCGGTGACCGACGACCCGGTCGTCATCGTGGGCATGGCCTGCCGCTTCCCTGGCGGTGTCATGAACCCCGACGACCTGTGGCAGCTGGTGGCCGACGAGGCTGACGGCGTCGCGCCGTTCCCGACCGACCGCGGCTGGGACCTCGGCCGCCTCCTGGGAACCGTCTCCAGGACGGCCGCTTCCGCGGCGAGCGAAGGCGGCTTCGTCGACGGGGTGGACGAGTTCGACGCGGCGTTCTTCCGCATCTCGCCCCGTGAGGCCCTCGCCACCGACCCGCAGCAACGGTTGCTGCTGGAGGTGTCGTGGGAGGCGCTGGAACAGGCGGGAATCGATCCCCACTCCCTGGCCGGCAGCCCCACCGGCGTCTTCGCAGGCGCCTACCAGTCCGGCTACACCGAGCTCGTTGCCCGCAGTGGCATGGACGTGCAGGGTCACATGATCACCGGCGCGGCGAGCAGTGCGATCTCGGGGCGGGTTGCGTATGCGCTGGGGCTGGAGGGTCCCGCGGTCAGCGTGGACACCGCCTGCTCCTCATCGATGGTCTCGATGCACCTGGCGGCCCAGGCTCTGCGAGCCGGGGAGTGCTCGCTGGCGCTGGCCGGTGGTGTCACGGTGATGGCCGAGCCGGGCGTGTTCATCGGCTTCACGGTCCAGGGCGGCATGGCCGCGGACGGCCGCTGCAAGTCGTTCGCCGACAGCGCTGACGGGACGGGCTGGTCCGAGGGTGCTGGCATGATCGTGTTGGAGCGGCTGTCCGACGCCGTGCGCAACGGCCACGAGGTTCTCGCCGTCATGCGGTCGAGTGCGGTGAATCAGGACGGTGCGTCGAACGGTCTGACGGCTCCGAACGGTCCGTCCCAGCAGCGTTTGATCCGTCAGGCCCTGGCGGCGGCGGGTCTGTCGTCGGCTGATGTGGATGCGGTGGAGGCCCACGGTACGGGCACCCGCCTCGGTGATCCGATCGAGGCGCAGGCGCTGCTGTCCACGTATGGCCAGGACCGTCCCGGCGACCGGCCGTTGTGGCTGGGGTCCCTCAAGTCCAACATCGGTCACACTCAGGCCGCGGCGGGTGTGGCCGGGGTCATCAAGATGGTCATGGCGCTGCGTCACGGGATCCTCCCCAGGACTCTGCACGTGGACGCGCCGACCTCGCAGGTGGACTGGACCGAGGGGAATGTGCGGCTGCTGACCGGCGCGGTGCCGTGGCCGGAGACGGGTCGTCCGCGCCGTGCCGGGGTGTCCTCGTTCGGTATCAGCGGTACCAACGCGCATGTCATCCTCGAGGCCCCCGAGGCATCCGGGCCCGGGCCTGAGCGCGGGCCGGAGGTTGGTGGCCCGGTGCCGTGGGTGTTGTCTGCCAGGACGGCTGATGCGGTGCGTGCTCAGGCGGCGAGGCTGGTGGAGCATGTGGAGGCGGATCCGTCGTTGCGGCCGGTGGATGTCGGCTGGTCGTTGGTGGACACGCGTGCGGTGTTCGACCATCGTGCGGTGGTGGTGGGCGGTGACCGTGAACAGCTCCTCGCTGGTCTGCGCAATGTGTCCGCGGTTGCCGCGCAGGGGAGTCCGCGGGTGGGTGTGTTGTTCACCGGTCAGGGTGCGCAGCGGGTGGGTATGGCCCGGGGTTTGTATGAGAGTTCG
>NZ_JBVHFU010000033.1:0-19867 GCF_055562175.1 Streptomyces sp. NPDC020958
AGGCCCTGGGGGGCCCTCCCGCCGCCCGACAAAACGTGGGGGACCGCCCCGGGGGGGGGGGGGGGCCCCCGGGGGGGGGGGGGGGGGGGCCCCCCCCGGGGCCCCCCCCCCCCGCCCCGCGGGCAGCCCCAGTTCGCGGGCCAGCGCCTCGTCGGCCCACTCCTGCGCCCGGGAGCGCGGTACGGCGCCCGGATAGGAGGTGAGCTGGACGGCGAGCCCGTCGAGCAGGGCCGTCAGCCGCAGGGCCGAGGCCATCGGGTCGGGGCACTGGAACTCACCGGCGGCCACCCCCTCGGCGATGACCTCGGCGAGCGCGGCCTTCCACTGCTGGTCCAGACTCCTGGTCACGTCCCGCAGAGCGGGTTCGCGCAGCGCCACCGCCCAGCCCTCGATCCACAGC
This sequence comes from Streptomyces sp. NPDC020958, assembly GCF_055562175.1. Taxonomy (NCBI): domain Bacteria; kingdom Bacillati; phylum Actinomycetota; class Actinomycetes; order Kitasatosporales; family Streptomycetaceae; genus Streptomyces; species Streptomyces sp. NPDC020958. The sequence continues at coordinate 401 of NZ_JBVHFU010000033.1, forward strand.
CGCCACCCCTTGGCCTGCCCGGTCGGCGCGTACCAGCGCACCGCCGCCCGCAGCCGGCGCAGCGCCGACGTCCGGCGGCCGAGCAGTTGGCGCAGATGCGTGAGATCGCCCTCGGCGGCATGGGTGAACGCGGCGGCGACCAGCTTCTCCTTGGTCGAGAAGTGGTACAGCACCAGAGCGTTGCTCACGCCGAGCGCCGACGCGACGTCGGCGATGCGCACCGCGGCCACGCCCCGCGCCTCGATCTGCTCGACGGCGGCCCGCAGCAGCTCCTCGCGCCGCTCGGCCACACTCAACCGCACTCTTGCCACGCGGTCACCCTAATCGGTCCTCCCGCCACCCGCGTCGCGGTCTCAGGACAGCGGCAGCCGCATCAGTGTCAGGTCCAGCCAGCGGCCGAACTTGGTGCCCACCTCCCGGACCGTGCCGGCGTGTTCGAAGCCGAACCGCTCGTGCAGCCGGACGGACGGGGCGTTCCGGGCCTCGATACCGGCGATCATCACATGGTGGCCCGCCTCGCGCGCCGCGGCGATCAGCGCGGCCAGCAGCGCGGAGCCGATGCCGAGTCCCTGGCTGCCCTCGCGCACGTAGACGGAGTCCTCCACCGTGTGCCGATAGCCGTCCAGGGCGCGCCACGGTCCGTACACCGCGAATCCGGCCACCTGGCCCGGAGCACCGGCGACCTCGGCCACGAGCGCCGAACCGCGTTCCAGGTGCGTGGCGAACCAGGCCGTCCCCTCGGCCGGGGTCTGCGGGGTGTCGGTCCACAGGGCGGTCGAGTGCTCGATCGCGTGGTTGCGGATCGCCCGCACCGCCTCCGCGTCCCCGGCCCGTGCCGGGCGGACCGTCACGACCGGGGTCCTCTCGTATAGTGGATTCATGTCCAACATAGTAGATCCCGCGCCGGACGTGCTCGTGGCGAGGATCGCGGCCCGGATCCGCGCCGAACGGGAACGGCGCCGCTGGACCCTGGCTCAGCTCGCCGACGCGTCCGGTGTCTCCGCGGCGATGATCAGCCGGATCGAAAGGGGTGAGAGCAACCCCACCGCCGTCGTCCTCGGCAAGCTGTCCGCCGCCTTCCGGCTCAGCGTCGCCACCCTGCTCGCCCTCGCCGAGGGCGCGCCGGACGCCGTGGCCGACACGGCGGGCGTACGGCGCGGCGCGGACGCGGCCGAGTGGCAGGACCCCGGCACCGGCTACCGGCGCCGTCAGATCACCGGCCCGCGCTTCCCTGCGGAGATCGCCGAGATCCGGCTGCCCGCCGGAGCCCGCGTCCCGTACCCGGCGGCGGCCTTCGCCTTCGTACGACAGCTCGTCTGGGTCCTCGACGGACGGCTGACCTTCCACGACGGCGACACCGTCCACGAACTCGGCACCGGCGACACCATCGAACTCGGCGCCCCCGCCGACCGCGTCTTCGCCAACACCACCGCCACCGAATGCCGTTACGCCGTGGTCCTCACCCGCGACACCCGGCCGTGAGCCACCGGCGGCCCGCACGCCTGGCGCCGGGTGGTTCCTCCGACGCGGTTCCCGTGCGCCGCTCGCACGGCTGTGCCGCGCGACACCCGGCCGTGAGCCACCGGCGGCCCGCACGCCTCGCGCCGGGTGGTTCCTCCGACGCGGTTCCCGTGCGCCGCTCGCACGGCTGTGCCGCGCGACACCCGACCGTGAGCCACCCCCCGCTCGCACGGCTCGTGCCTGCGGCTCCTCGACGCGGCACCCGTGCGCCGTCGGTCCGTCAGCGGTACCAGCCGAACCGTTCCGCGATCACCGGGAGCCGGTCGGTCACCAGGGCGTGCGCGGCGGCCCGCGGCGTCGTGCCGTCGGACTCCGCACGGTCCAGCATCAGCCCCACCAGGGCCCGCATCGAGCGCCGCATGTGGGCGAACGCCTCGTCGGCGTCCGGGCCGATGTCACCGAACAGGGTCCACCACCACCACGCGTTCGTGCCCGAGTTGACCACCACGTCCGGCAGCACGGTCACCCCGCGCGCCGTGAGCCGTTCCTCCGCCTCGGGCAGCACCGGCATGTTGGCCGCCTCGACGATCCAGCGGGCGGTGACCAGGTGCTCGTTGGCCGTGTCGATCGCGTACGACACCGCGGCGGGCACCAGCACCTCCGCGCCCGTGCCGAGCCAGGCGTCCCCCGGCAGTTCGAGGTCGCCGGGGCGCAGCACCGCGCGGTCGACGGTGCCGTACGCGTCCCGCGCGCGCAGCAGGGCCTCGACGTCCAGGCCCGCCGGGTTGGCGATGGTGCCCTTGACGTCGGCGACGGCCACCACCGTGAGCCCCGCGCGGGCGAGGAAACGCGCCGTGGCCCCGCCCATCGTGCCGAGCCCCTGAACGGCGACCCGGGTCCCCCGGTGCGGCACCCCGGCCCGGTCCAGGGCCGTCAGCGCCGACTCGGCGACCCCGCAGCCGCCGGCCAGCTCGTCGAGTCCGAGGCCGTCCACCTCGACGGCGAAGGCGTCCGCCAGCCGTCGCCGGGCCGCCGTCTCGTCGTCCAGCAGCGGGTACACCGCCTGCACCGAGGAGACCAGCCCCGCCTCCGCGGCGGCCCGGTCCACCAGGTCCTGGGTGAGCCCGAGGTCCTCGCCGGTGGTCCAGAGGCTCTCGATGTACGGCCGCATGGCCCGCAGGTAGCGGACCAGCAGCGGGTACGCCCCCGGGTCGCGCGGATCGCAGTCGATGCCGCCCTTGGCGCCGCCGAGAGGGACGTAGCGGCCCTCGGGGTCGTAGTGCAGGGCCTCCTTCATCGTCATCCCCCGGGCGAGCCCGGTGACCTCCTCCAGGGTGCAGCCCGGCCGCATCCGCAGACCGCCGCTGGCCACGCCCCGCACCAACCGGTCGACGACCAGGAAGCCCTGGCGGCCGGTGACGTGGTCGGTCCAGACGAGAGACATCAGGGGAGCGGACACGGGGGCTCCTCGCGAGCTGTGTGAAGAAACAGTGTTACTGAACAGTGGGTCAGTATTGGGAGGCGGGTGGCGAGGTGTCAACGCCGACCGCCCGCGGGGCCGACCATAATGGGAGGCCTCGGCAACAGCACTGGAGGCACCGTGACCGGTTCGAGTCCCCTGAGCTCCGGGCTCCGCGCGCTGCGGCCCGCCGCCTTCGGCGCGGACCCCGGCGGTGAGCGCCTGGCCCGCATCCAGGGCTCACCGCACTTCAAGGACGGTGTCTTCCAGAACCCCGGCGGGGTCGCGCGCACCCGGCCCTCGGGTTCGATGCTGGACTTCGCGAAGAAGTACTTCGAGAAGGAGCAGCGCGCCCGCCGCGCTCCCCGGGGCACCGTCCCCGTGCACCCCACCACCGTCGCCGACCTCGCCAAACCCGCGGCGAGCGGACTCCGGGTGACCTGGATGGGGCACTCCAGCGTCCTCGCCGAGATCGACGGACACCGCGTCCTGTTCGACCCCGTCTGGGGCGAACGCTGCTCGCCGTTCCCCTTCGCCGGCCCCAAGCGCCTGCACCCGGTCCCGGTGCCGCTCGCCGCGCTCGGCCCGGTCGACGTGGTGGTCATCTCGCACGACCACTACGACCACCTCGACCTGCCGACCATCAGAGCACTGGCCGGTACGGACACCCTGTTCGCCGTCCCGCTCGGCGTCGGCGCCCACCTGGAGCAGTGGGGGGTGGCGCCCGGCCGGCTGCGCGAGCTGGACTGGCACGAGGCGACCGAGGTCGGCGGCCTCACCCTGACGGCCACCCCTGCCCGCCACTTCTGCGGCCGGGGGCTGCGCAACACCCAGCACACCCTGTGGGCGTCCTGGGTCGTGGCGGGCGCGGAGCACCGGATCTACCACAGCGGTGACACCGGCTACTTCGACGGTTTCCGGGACATCGGAGCCGACCACGGCCCCTTCGACCTGACGATGATCCAGATCGGCGCGTACAGCGAGCACTGGCCCGACATACACATGACACCCGAGGAGGGCATGCGCGCCCACCTCGACCTCCAGGGGGGCCGGCCGCACGGCGTGCTGCTGCCGATCCACTGGGGGACCTTCAACCTCGCCCCGCACGCCTGGGCCGAGCCGGGGGAGTGGACCAGGGACGCGGGTGACGAGGCGGGCCAGGCGGTGGCGCTGCCGCGCCCCGGCGAGCCCTTCGAACCGTCCGGGAAGCTGCCCGCCGACCCCTGGTGGCGCACGGTGTCGGCGCCGATCACCCGGCCCTGGCGCCTCGCGGTACGGCCGGAGAACACACCGGGACGAGGGGACCTCGACCTCGCGGGCGAGGCGTGAACCGGACGCGGTGGCGGAGGACCGGTGACGGGACTCGGTGACGGGGCCCGGTGACAGAGGCCGTCAGTGACGACACCCCTGTGGTGGAAGAGACGTGCGTGCCCCTGCCCGAACCGGGCGGGGGCACCGTCATGACCGGCCGGGTAGTGGAGGCCAAAGGGGTCACTCTGGGTGACGCTTCCGGGGTGGCGGTGCGGGCGCGAGGGGGCGGTGCGGTACTCGGCCGGGCCGGTGGGCGAGGCGCGGGGCGCACTCCGCGACGGGGGAGCGGTGGGACGGGCGGCCCGGACCGATCCTTCCGCCGGTGACCGTTTTTGAGCAGGTCGGATCGGTCGGTGGTCGTTCGGGGACGTGGCGCCGACGAGGTTATCGGGCTTTCGTACGACGGCTCATACCAGAGCGGGACCATCTCCGGGTGACTTTGTCAACTGCCCACCGCACATGATGCCTTGGCGACTACTGTGAGTGTCCGTCGGACGACGCGGGGCCGGAATCTTCTGCGATCCCCTCGGCCGGCACCGCGATGGCGCATGCCCAGCTCGCGCGACCCGCGCGAGAGACCAGGCCCGACGGACCAGTACGAGGACGCAGATGTCTCACCTCCGTGCACCGGCCGCCCGCGCCGACCGCCGTGAGGGCGGCCGGCACGGACGTCCGGTCGCCCGACCCGTTCCCGCGCTGCCCGAGGCACACATACGGCCGCAGCTGATGCGTCTCGCCGTGCTGCCGCCGGTCGCGGTGGCGCTCAGCGGCTGCGCCGCCGTCCTCTTCACGATCCGCTCCACCGGCGCCCGCCCCGGCCTCGGCCTGCTGGCCGTGCTCGCCGGAGCGCTCTCGGTGACCGCCGCGGGCATCGTGATCGCCGCCGTGGCCGCGGCCCGCGCCGCCCGCTCGGTCAGCGACCGCGTGGACGCGCTGCGCCGCACCGCCGCCCGCGGGGAGACCGATCTGCGCGCGCTCGTCGAGGCGCTGCGCCGGGGGGAGAACCCGCCCCCGCGCACACCGCGCGGCGGACCGCCCGAGGACGCCGACGACTTCGAACTGCTCGCCGCCGACCTGTCGCGCGCGCACGACGGCGCCGTCACCGCCGTCGTGCAGGCCGCCCAGCTCTCCAGCCAGGCGGGCAGCGAACAGAAGCTGGAGGTCTTCGTCAACCTGGCACGGCGGCTTCAGTCCCTCGTGCACCGGGAGATCTCCATCCTCGACGACCTGGAGAACGAGATCGAGGACCCGGACCTCCTCAAGGGCCTCTTCCACGTCGACCACCTGGCCACCCGCATCCGGCGGCACGCCGAGAACCTCGCCGTGCTCGGCGGCGCCGTCTCCCGGCGGCAGTGGAGCAACCCCGTCTCCATGACCGAGGTGCTGCGCTCCGCCATCGCCGAGGTCGAGCAGTACTCCCGGGTCAAGCTCGTCCCCCCGATCGACGGCGAACTGCGCGGACACGCCGTCGCCGACGTCATCCACCTCCTCGCCGAACTCGTCGAGAACGCCACCGTGTTCTCCGCCCCGCACACCCAGGTGCTGCTCCGCGCCAACCTCGTCACCTCCGGCCTCGCGGTCGAGGTCGAGGACCGCGGGCTCGGCATGCCGGTCGGCGAACAGTCCAAGATGAACGCCCTGCTCGCCGACCCCGACCAGGTCAACGTCGCCAGCCTGCTGGCCGACGGCCGCATCGGCCTGTTCGTGGTCTCCCAGCTCGCCCGCCGCCACGGCATCCAGGTGCGCCTGCAGACCAACATCTACGGCGGCGTCCAGGCCGTCCTCGTCGTCCCGCAGGCCCTGCTGGGTACGGCGCCGGGCGCACTCGGGGCCGTACCGCAGCCGCGCGGCACGGCGGCCGGAGGCGGTACGCCGACGGCGCCGGGGGGTGCCCCGGGCACCGGGACCGCGTGGCCGTCCGCCGGCACCGGGGCAGCGGAGGGCGGCGCACCGCCCGGCGCCGCGGGGACCGGCACCAGCGCCGCCCCCGGTACCGGGAGCCGGGCGGCGACCGCGGGCGGTCCGCCGGCCGGAGGACGCACCGGGCGACAGCCGGGGGCTCCCGGGGCGGCCGGCGGTGAGCGTCGCCGACACGCGCAGCCCGGCGGGGCACCCGCGCCGCTGCCGGTGCGCGGCGCCCAGGACACCCGGCCCAACCCCGCCGAGGCGCTTCCCGGCATCCGGCCCGAGGACCGGCCCGCGGTCGCCGGGAACGCCGGCGCCCCGCCCGTGCCCCGCGTCGGCGCCGTGCGCGGCACCATGGGCAAACCCCAACTACCGCGCCGCCGCGCCCAGGAGCACATCGTCCCCCAGTTGCGCGGCGGCCCGGCGCCCCGCCAGGACAGCAACGAGGCTCCGGCCGGACACGACCCCGGCCTGATGGCCGCCTTCCAGCGGGGCATCGGCCTCGCCGAGGCCCAGCAGCACCTGGAGGCCACCCAGCCGGAACCACCGGCACCCGCCATCGCACCGACCGAACCGGCACCCCCCGTCATGGGCGCGCTCGACACGGCGGTGACGGGAGCCGGCGGCAGCGCGGGTGCCTCCGGGGGCGACCCGGCGAGCAGCACCTCGGGCGCCACCCATGTCCGCGCCACCCACGTCCACGCCGCGCACGACCACCTGGCCGACGAGTACGTGGCCGGCGACCACCTGACCCGGACGCATCTGAGCTGGGCACACCGCGACCCCGCCGACCCCCCGTCGGTGTCCCGGCCCTCGTCGCACTCCCAGGCCCTGCGCCCGGTGCACACCTCCGAGTTCACCACCCGGCCCGACGGGAGCACACCGGCCGGATGAACAGCACCGTCACCACCCCCACCGCCCACTCCACCCCCACCCACAGTGCTCCCGGGGACCTTCGTACTTCAAGGAGTCGATCCACCATGGCGAGCGATGCGCCGACCGCCCAGGTATCCGACCTCGACTGGCTGATGAGCGGCCTCGTGCAGCGCGTACCGCACACCACCAGCGCCGTGCTGCTCTCCTGCGACGGACTCGTGAAGTCCGTCCACGGCCTCGACCCGGACAGCGCCGACCACATGGCGGCGCTCGCCTCCGGCCTGTACTCGCTGGGCCGCAGCGCGGGCGTCCGGTTCGGCGACGGCGGGGACGTCCGCCAGGTCGTCGTCGAACTCGACTCGACCCTGCTGTTCGTCACCACCGCCGGCACCGGCACCTGCCTCGCGGTCCTGGCCGGCCGGGAGGCCGACGCCGCCGTCCTCGGCTACGAGATGGCGATGCTGGTGAAGAGCGTCCGCCCGTACCTCGTCACCGCGCCCCGGCAGCACGCCGTCGAACCCACGGCGATGAGGCCTTGAGGGTGGCGGCAGCCGGCGACGGGCCGTGGCTGGACGACGCGGCCGGACGCCTCGTGCGTCCGTTCACGGTCAGCAACGGCCGCACCGAGCCCAGCATCGCCCTCGACCTGATGTCGCAGGTGATGGCCACGGGGACCACCCCCCTCGGCTACCTCGGCCCCGAGCACGCGCAGGCGCTCGACCTGTGCCGCGGCCCCGTCTCGGTCGCCGAGATCGCCGCGCACCTCAAGCTGCCCGCCGTTGTCACCAAGGTGCTGCTCTCCGATCTCGTCGACTGCGGGGCGCTCACCGCCAAACCCCCCGCCTTCCGCCACAACCCCACTGACCGGTCCCTCCTGGAGGCAGTGCTCGATGGACTACGACGACAGCTCTGACCCCTTTCCCACCGCGCTGAAAATCCTGGTGGCCGGTGGGTTCGGGGCCGGCAAGACCACCTTCGTGGGCGCGGTGAGCGAGATCGCACCGCTGTCCACGGAGGAACTGCTCACCACGGTCAGCGCCGCCACCGACGACCTCGAAGGCATCGAGAACAAGGTCGAGACGACGGTGGCCATGGACTTCGGCCGGATCACCCTGGACCCGGAGCACGTGCTGTACCTGTTCGGCACGCCCGGGCAGGAGCGGTTCTGGTTCATGTGGGACGAGCTGTCCGAAGGTGCGCTTGGGGCGGTCATCCTCGCCGACACCCGCCGGCTGGAGGACTGCTTCGCGGCCGTCGACTTCTTCGAGGAACGCGGCCTCGGCTTCATCGTCGCCGTCAACGAGTTCGACGGTGCCTACCGCTACGACCCGGAGGAGGTACGCGCCGCCATCGACCTCGACCCGCGGATCCCCGTCGTCCGCTGCGACGCCCGGATCTCCAGCTCCGGCGTCCAGACCCTGCTCACCCTCGTCCGCCACCTCATCGCCCACGCCCCGGTCTCCGCGCCGAGCCACGGCGCCCACAGGTGAAGCCCGCACACCCCTCACGGAGCCCGTACATGACCCACGTCCCCAGCGCCGGAGCCCGCGCATGAGGTACGACCCCTCGCGCCCGGCCGGTCGCCTGCTGCTCACCCCGGAGGACAAGGAGGCACCCGAGCGCACCCGCCGCCTCGGCCAACTGCGCCTGGGCGGCCGCCCCGACCCCGAGCTCGACATCTACGCGGACCGGCTCGCCGAGATCACCAGGGCGCCGTACGCCATGGTCAACTTCATCGACCAGGACCGTCAGTTCTTCGCGGGCCTGCACCTGCCGGCCGTGGCGCCACCCGTGGTGAAGCCCGACGGCAGTACGCCGGTGCTCGGCCGGGAGCTGGCCCGCGACCACGGTTTCTGCCCCCACGTGGTGGTGCGGCGCAAGGCGCTGGTCCTGGAGGACGTCTGCGACTACCCGCGGTTCGCGGGCAACCCGATCGTCGACGAGTTCGGCATCCGCTCCTACCTGGGCGCCCCGCTCGTCGACAGCACGGGGACGGTGCTCGGCACGGTGTGCGCGGTCGACGTGGAGCCACGGCCCTGGGGGCGGCCCGGTCTGGAGACCATCAAGGCGTCGGCGGCGGAGCTGGTGGCCCGCCTGGAGCGACGCGAGGCCGACGGGTTCCCGCTGCTGTGACGACGGGAACGCCCCCGCTCACCAGCCGACCGGTCTAGTACCTCCGTACCCTGGTCCCATGGGACGTACCAGTGACGCCAAGCGGAAGCTCCTCGACGCCGCCCGGTCGCTGATCGAGGGGCGCGGGTACGCGGCGCTCGGGGTGGCCGAGATCTGTCGGGCGGCCGGGGTGCCGAAGGGCAGCTTCTACTATTTCTTCGAGTCCAAGGAAGCGCTCGCGCTCGCGGTCGTGGACGAGCACTGGGCGGCGCAGAAGCGTGACTGGACCCGGGTCCTGGCCGGTGACGGGGAGCCGTTGCGGCGGCTGCGGCGGCTGTTCGAGGAGACGGAGGCCGGGCAACTCGCCGGCCAGCGGGACTGCGGCACTGTGGCGGGCTGCCTGTTCGGGAACCTCACCCTGGAGCTGAGCAACCAGACCGAGGCGGTCCGTGGACGGCTGCAGGAGATATTCGACGCCCAGGTCGACATGGTGGAGTCAGTCGTCACCGAGGCCCGCCGGAGCGGTGAGGTGACCGTGACCGACACCCGGGAGGCGGCACGGGCGGTGGTGGCCCAGCTGGAGGGCCAGGTGATGTTCGCCAAGCTCTACAACAGCCCGGGACGACTGAGCCCCCTGTGGCAGAACTGCCGGGCCCTGCTGGGGGCGACGGAGGGCTAGGGGCTGTCCGGCGGATCATGCCGCAGACGCGGGGTCCGGCACGCCCTCCCCCACTGCCCCAAAGGCGTGGGGCCCCCAGCGGCGTTGTCGTCGGTCGCCGACGTCCCCCAGCCTCCGGCCGGGAGGTGCCCCCACCGCGTCGCCCGCCGCGGCAGCGGCTGATCGGCCACGGCTCCTCCGCCGTGCAGCCGGACGCACCAGAGACCCCGCTCACCTCGGCCGATGAGTCACCGTTGCTTTCCTGCGACCTGATCCGCCGGACAGCCCCTGGGTGTCCTGCCTCGGGAGGTGGCGGCCAGGTGTGCAGCCAGTCGGAGCCGAGGCCTGTCCCACCCCGCCGCCCTCTCCCCGGACCGAACACCTAGGTGCCCGTGACGCGGGCCGCCGAGCGCCGCTGCCGCACCTGCGCCCCGTAGCCCGCCTCAGCGCCGGCTGCCTCCCCGCCGGCTGCGTTCACCTGGGCCGCCTCCGCACGGCTTGCGTCCGTGAGGCCGTCGCTTGTGCGGCCCCCGCCCATGTGCTGCGGGAAGCCGATCCGCAGCACTGCGGCGGATGCCGCCGCGGCCAGGACCACCAGCGCGGCCAACAGCAGGGCCTGGTGGTACCCGTGGCCGAGCAGGGGGGCGACGGCCAGCGGGCCGAGGATCTGGCCGACGGAGTAGCCGGCGGTCAGCAGGGCGACGGAGCGGGGGAACCGCAGCTGCGCCCCCGTGGCCAGGGCCAGGGTGCTGACGCCCAGGAACGTGGCGCCGAACAGCACCGCCGAGCCGAGGGCCGCGCCGGTGCTCCCGGTCAGCGCGGGCAGCGCGATCCCGACCGCCTGCACCACCAGCGCGATGACCAGCAGGCCTGGCCGCGACCACCGGCGCCCCAGCCGGGCCCACAGCGCCGCCGACGGTACGGCGGCCAGCCCCACCAGCACCCATGCGCCGCTGCCGACCCAACCGGTGGGGGAGCCCTGGCCGATCGCCGCCACCAGGAAGGTCCCCGCGACGATGTAGCCGACGCCCTCCAGGAAGTAGCTGACGAACAGCGCACCGAACCGGCGCTGGGCGCGGCCCGTCGGCCGGTCCCCGTTCGGCGTGGCGGCCGACGCGTCCTCGGGCCGCAGGTTCCAGGCGGCCGCGGCCAGTACCGCGGCGAGCGCCGCGGCCGCCCACCAGGCGGCCCGCCAGTCGGCGACCGGCCGCAGGGCCGGCACCAGCAGGCCGGACAGGGCGATGCCGGCCCCCACGCCGCCGAAACCCCACCCCGGCAGATGCGGCGGGTGGTCCCGCAGGTGGTGCAGGAGCGAGGCGACGGCGACGACGAACACCAGCGCGCTCGCCGCTCCGGCCAGCAGCCGCAGCGCACCCCACACCGCCGTGCTGCGGGTGAGGGGCATCGCGGCGAGCGTCACGGCCAGCAGGACCAGGGAACCGCGCAGCACGGCACGCGACCGGACCAGCGTGGGCGCCAGCGTGCCGACGAGCGCGCCGAGGAGGTAGCCGACGTAGTTGGCGGTGGCCAGGTGCGCGCCGGCACCTGCGGAGAGACCCGCCTGAGCGTGCATCAGCGGCAGGATCGGGGTGTAGACGAAACGGCCGACGCCCATGCCCGCGGCGAGCGCGGCGCCGGCGCGGGCCACATGGCCGCGGGGAGCGGGGGCGGTCGTCGTGAGGCGCCGGCCCCGCCCTGGGCGCCGGGACGCCGGGAACTCGCGCACGGAGTGCTCCCCTCCTCGTCGGTGAGTTCATCGTGCGGCCGGCCCCGGTACCGTGGCCACGACCGGCTGCCTCGCTGCTGAGAGGCTCGGCCTTCCAGCGCGCGTAGCATGGCGCGCGTGGAACTTCGCCAGCTGCGGTACTTCGTCGCGGTCGCCGAGGAACTGAACTTCGGCCGGGCCGCCGAGCGGCTGCTCATCGCGGGGCCCTCGCTCTCCCAGCAGATCAAGGCGCTGGAACGCGACCTGGGCGTCCGGCTGTTCGACCGGGACCGCCGGTCGGTCTCCCTCACCCCGGCCGGAGCCGACCTGCTCCCGCACACCCGCGCCCTGCTGGAGCGGGCCGACGACCTACGACGCCGGGCCGGCCGCCTCTCGGGCTCCCAGGCGGTGCGGCTCGGCTACGTCAACTGGCTGCCACCGGACCTGACCTCCCGTACGGCCGCGGTGGCGCGGGTGCACCTGGACGCCTGGGTCGCCCCCTCCCACACCCAGGCCGCCCGGGTCGCCGACGGCAGCCTCGACCTCGCCGTCTGCTGGGTGCGCACCGAGGACCTGATGCGGCTCGGGCTGCGGGCCCGGCTGATCGGCGCCGACCGGCTCTACGCCGTCGCGAAGGGCCCCGACAACGGCGAGGTGCGGGCCGGTGACGTCGACGTCCTCATCGACGACGACGTCACCTCCTGGGCCTCCTGGAACGCGTACGCCGAGAAACTGACCGAGACCGTCGGCGCCCGCGCCGTACGCATCTCCGACGGCGCGGTCACCGGTCCCGCTTTCTTCGACCACGTCCGCCGCTGCACCCGCCCCGTCCTGAACTCGCCCAAGGGACAGACCGCCCCGTTGCCGCCCGACCTGGTCCGCCGGGAGGTCGCCGGGCCGAAGGTGTACTGGACCTGGTCCCTGGTCATGCGGGAGGGCGAGGACCGCGCCGGGGTCCTGGCCGCCGCCGACGCCCTGTGCGAGGGCGTCGGCGACCTCGGGATCCAGGCCCCGGACGCCTGGCTGCCCACCGGCGACCCGTACGCGCCCACGCGCTGAGCTGCGCTGGGAGGCAGCGCCTCCCAGTCGGGAGGAGACCGATCCTGGCGTCCCCCCGCCCGTCCGACCTACCGTGCCGGATAGTCGACCGGTCGGCTAGTAACCGGTCCGCCACCCGGAGAAGGTCATCATGAGCACACCGCAGCAGAAGGTCGCGATCGTCACCGGTGCCTCCCAGGGCATCGGTGCCGCCCTGGTCGAGGGCTACCGCAAGCTCGGCCACGCCGTCGTCGCCACCTCGCGCACGATCACCCCCGTCGATGATCCCGACGTCCTGATTGTCCAGGGCGACATCGCCGACCCGGAGACCGCCGAGCGGGTCGTGGCCGCGGCCGTCGAGCGGTTCGGGCGTGTCGACACCGTGGTCAACAACGCGGGTGTCTTCGTCGCGAAGCCGTTCACCGAGTACACGGCCGCGGACTACGCCACCGTCACCGGCATCAACGTCGCCGGCTTCTTCCACCTCACCCAGCGGGCGCTCCCGCACCTGCTCGCCCAGGGCGGCGGACACATCGTGAGCGTCACCACGAGCCTGGTCGACAGCCCGGACGCCCGCGTCCCCTCCGTCCTCGCCTCCCTGACCAAGGGCGGACTGCAGTCCGCGACCAAGTCCCTGGCGATCGAGTACGCGACCCGCGGCATCCGCGTCAACGCCGTCTCGCCCGGCACCATCAAGACCCCCATGCACCCGGCGGAGACCCACGAGTTCCTCGCCGCCCTGCACCCGGTCGGCCGGATGGGTGACGTCAGCGACATCGTCGACGCGGTGCTCTTCCTGGAGACCGCGCCCTTCGTCACCGGCGAGATCCTGCACGTCGACGGCGGCATGAGCGCCGGACACTGACCGGCCGTCACACCGAGGGACAGGAGTGGACATGACCACCACCGCTGACGACGCGGCGGTCCTGAGCCGGGTGCTGGACCGGTGGAAGGCGGCCGTCGACGGGCACCGCCCCGCGGACGTCGCCGCGCTGTTCACCGAGGACGCCGTCTTCCAGGGACTGCACCCCTACTCGGTCGGGCGGGAGGGCGTCGCCGCGTACTACGCCTCCCAGCCCCTGGGTATGAAGGCGGCGTACCGGATCCTGGAGACCCGGCGGCTCGCCGACGGGGTGGTGCTCGGCTACCTGGCCGTCGAGTTCTCGTTCCGGGACCGGTCACCGCTGGACGTGAAGCTCTCCGTCGTCGTCACCCGGGTGGCGCAGGACTGGTACCTCGGCCACTACCAGGTCTCCCGCCTCGAATAGGCAGGCCCCGCCGGGCGTTTCGGGGGGCGTGAAGCGCAGCTGTGGCGGCGCTTAAGAAAACCTCGATGGACCCGGACGCCCGGGTACGGCAGATTTCTGTGCGACACCACCCCTCATGCCCGGTCGCGGGCCGCTTCGGCGTGCCCGCGACCGGCCCCTCACGCACAGGAGCCGTAGCGTTGAAGGCGCTGGTCAAGGAGAAGGCGGAGCCCGGGCTGTGGCTCGTGGACGTGCCGGAGCCCGCGGTCGGACCGGGTGACGTACTGGTCAAGGTGCTGCGGACCGGGATCTGCGGCACCGACCTGCACATCAAGGCCTGGGACGGCTGGGCGCGGCAGGCCGTCACCACGCCGCTGGTGGTCGGGCACGAGTTCGTCGGCGAGGTGGTGGCCACCGGACGCGACGTCGTGGACATCAAGGCCGGCGACCGGGTCAGCGGCGAGGGCCACCTGGTGTGCGGCAAGTGCCGCAACTGCCAGGCCGGGCGGCGTCATCTGTGCCGGGCCACGGTCGGCCTCGGCGTCGGCCGCGACGGCGCGTTCGCCGAGTACGTGGCACTGCCCGCCGGCAACGTCTGGGTGCACCGGGTCCCGGTCGACCTCGACGTGGCCGCGATCTTCGACCCGTTCGGCAACGCCGTGCACACCGCGCTCTCCTTCCCGCTGGTCGGCGAGGACGTGCTGATCACCGGCGCCGGACCGATCGGCCTGATGGCGGCGGCGGTGGCCCGGCACGCGGGCGCCCGGCACGTCATGATCACCGACGTCAGCGAGGAGCGCCTCGACCTGGCCCGCAAGATCGGCGTGAGCCTGGCGCTGAACGTGGCGCAGGCCTCCATCGCCGACGGACAGCGGGAACTGGGCCTGCGCGAGGGCTTCGACATCGGCCTGGAGATGTCCGGCCGAGCCGAGGCGATGCGGGACATGATCGCCAACATGACGCACGGCGGCCGGATCGCGGTGCTCGGTCTGCCCACCCAGGAGTTCCCCGTCGACTGGGCCCGTGTCGTCACCTCGATGATCACCATCAAGGGCATCTACGGCCGGGAGATGTTCGAGACCTGGTACGCGATGTCCGTCCTGCTGGAGGGCGGTCTCGACCTCGCCCCCGTGATCACCGGCCGCTACGGCTACCGCGACTTCGAGGCGGCTTTCGCCGACGCGGCGAGCGGCCGCGGCGGCAAGGTCATCCTCGACTGGACTGCGTGATTCCTTAGGAGCTTCTGCCATGTTCGACTCCGTACGCGACGACCTGCGCGACACCCTCGACGAGATCCGCGCCGCCGGGCTGCACAAGCCCGAGCGAGTCATCGGCACCCCGCAGTCCGCGACCGTCGCCGTGACCGCGGGGGGCCGTCCGGGTGAGGTCCTCAACTTCTGCGCCAACAACTACCTGGGCCTCGCCGACCACCCCGAGGTGATCGCCGCCGCCCACGAGGCACTGGACCGCTGGGGCTACGGCATGGCCTCGGTCCGCTTCATCTGCGGCACCCAGGAGGTGCACAAGGAGCTGGAGGCGCGGCTGTCGGCGTTCCTCGGCCAGGAGGACACGATCCTCTACTCCTCCTGCTTCGACGCCAACGGGGGCGTCTTCGAAACCCTGCTCGGCGAGGAGGACGCGGTGATCTCCGACGCCCTCAACCACGCCTCGATCATCGACGGCATCCGGCTCTCCAAGGCCCGCCGCCTGCGCTACGCCAACCGCGATCTCGACGACCTGGAAAGGCAGTTGAAGGAGGCGGCCGGTGCGCGGCGGAGGCTCGTCGTCACCGACGGGGTGTTCTCCATGGACGGCTATGTGGCGCCGCTGCGCGAGATCTGCGACCTGGCCGACCGGTACGACGCGATGGTCATGGTCGACGACTCGCACGCCGTCGGCTTCGTCGGCCCGTCCGGCCGGGGCACCCCCGAGCTGCACGGCGTGATGGACCGCGTCGACATCGTCACCGGCACCCTCGGCAAGGCCCTCGGCGGCGCCTCCGGCGGCTATGTGGCGGCCCGCGCCGAGATCGTCGCCCTGCTGCGTCAGCGCTCCCGCCCCTACCTCTTCTCCAACACCCTCGCCCCGGTGATCGCCGCGGCCTCGCTGAAGGTCCTCGACCTGCTGGAGTCGGCCGACGACCTCCGGGTGCGCCTCGCCGAGAACACCGAGCTGTTCCGCCGCCGGATGACCGAGGAGGGCTTCGACGTCCTCCCCGGCGACCACGCCATCGCCCCTGTCATGATCGGCGACGCGGCCGAGGCCGGACGGATGGCCGAGCTGCTGCTCGACCGGGGCGTGTACGTGATCGGCTTCTCGTACCCGGTGGTCCCGCAGGGCAGGGCCCGGATCCGCGTCCAGCTGTCCGCGGCCCACTCGACGGCCGACGTCAACCGCGCGGTGGACGCCTTCGTGGCGGCCCGCACAGAACTGACGAGCTGACCGCGGGGGCCCGGCGAGCCGAGCGCCGGAACCGGTGAGCTGAGCGCCGGGTTCGGCGAGCCGCGCGCCGGGTGCGGAGCCGACCGACACCCGCGTGCGACACCCCTGCGCTCCACCGAGAAGCCGAGGGGAGCAGCACTTGCGGTTTGCTGCCTGCGGCCCGGTGTCTGGGGTTCGGTCGCCTGCGGTTCGGTGTTTGCGGCCGGTGTCCGCTCGGCTGCGCTTGCCGTTCGGTAACCGCGGCCGGCGTCCGGGATCCAGTGTCTGCGGTTCGGTGCTGGCGGCCGGTGTCCGGGGGCGGTGCCGCCGGTGCGGGGGCTGGTGTCCAGGCTCCGGTGTCCGGGGTCCGGTACCCGGGGGCTCGGTGCCGGACGTCCGGGAGCCGGGGCCCAGGCCGGCGATCCGGTGTCCGGGGCCCCGGGCCGGCGATCCGGTGTCCGGGGCCCCGGGCCGGCGACCCGGTGTCCTGTGTCTGGTGGCCGGCGTTGGCGGGCCCCGGTGTGCGTTCCGGTTGCCGTCGGCCGGTGCCTGCGGCCCCTCCTCCCCGTCGGTGGTCCGGCGGGCGTGGACATATTGCAATAATCGGCCCCGTGATCGAAGCGCGGCGGCTCCACATCCTTCGTGCGGTGGCGGACCACCGCACCGTGACGGCGGCTGCCGCCGCGCTCTTCCTGACCCCGTCGGCCGTCTCCCAGCAGCTGGCGGCCCTGGAGCAGGAGACCGGCCACCGCCTGGTCGAGCGCAGCGCCAGGGGGGTACGGCTCACCCCGGCCGGCGAGATCCTGCTCGGCCACACCAACGTCGTCCTCGCCCAGCTGGAGCGGGCCGAGGCCGAACTGGCCGCGTACAGCTCGGGCGAGGCCGGTACGGTCACCGTCGCCGCCTTCGCGACCGGTATCGCGCAGGTGGTCGCCCCGGCCGTGGCCCACCTGGCCCGCACCGCCCCCGGCATCCGCATCCGGGTCCAGGACGCCGAGGGCGACGCCAGCCTCCCGATGGTCCTGGACCGGCAGGTCGACGTCGCGGTGGCCGTCGAGTACCGAGGGGCCCCGCCCGCCGACGACCCCCGGCTCACCCACGTACCCCTGTACGCCGAGCCCTTCGACGCCGTCGTCCCGCTCCACCACCGTCTCGCCGAGCTCCCCGAGGTCTCCCTCGCGGAGCTCGCGAAGGACGTCTGGATCGGCCCCTACCCCGGTAACCCCTGTCATGACGTGGTCGTCCTGGCCTGCGAGAACGCCGGCTTCCAGCCCCGCCTCGAACACTCCTCGGACGACTTCCGCGCCGTGGTCGCCCTGGCCTCGGCCGACGCGGGCGTGGCCCTCGTGCCCCGCTCCGCGCTGCGCGGCATGGACCTGACCGGTGTGGTCGTACGCCCCGTCGACGGCGACGCCCCCACCCGCCGGGTGTTCGCGGCCGTACGGCGTGGCGCCGAGGGGCATCCGCTGATCCGTCCGGTGCTGGAGGCGCTGGGCGGGGCGGCGCGGCCGTGAGGCGTCCGTAACACGGGTGTTTCACATACGGGATAGCGTCCCGTGCATGAAACGCGACGATGTGATCGCCCCCACCCCCGGCAGTACCGGTCTCGATGTCCGCCTCGGGGTTCGCCTCGCCGCGCTGCGTGCCGAACAGGGCTGGTCCCTCGGGGAGTTGGCGGAGCGCAGCGGGTTGAGCAAATCGACCCTCTCCCGGGCCGAACGGGCCGAGACCAGCCCCACCGCGGCCCTTCTCAACCGGCTCTGCGGCGTCTACGGCCGGACCATGTCCCAGCTGCTCAGTGAGGTCGAGGCGGAACCCGCGCCGGTGCTGCGCGCGGCCGAACAGCGGGTCTGGGAGGACCGCGCCTCCGGTTTCGTGCGGCGTTCCGTGTCGCCGCCGCACGCCGGGCTGCGCGGCGAACTCGTCGAGGGCCGGCTCGTCGCGGGCGCGGACATCTCCTACGACCGCCCGCCGGTCCCCGGCCTGGAACAGCACCTCTGGGTGCTCGACGGGACACTCGCCGTGACCGCGGAGGGCACCGAGCACCTCCTGGACACCGGCGACTGCCTACGGCTGCGGGTATGGGGACCGACGCGGTTCCGGTGCGCCGGGCCGGGGGAGACCCGGTACGTCCTGGCGGTGGTGCGGCCATGACCGCAGTGCGCCTCGGGGCGGACCAGCTGAAGAAGCGTGCGGCCGAGTTGGCCGACCTGCTCGCCGACACGGTGAACGCCGGCGCGTCCGTCGGCTTCCTCGCGCCGCTCGCGCGCGAGCATGCCCTCGACTGGTGGCGGGGGAGGGCGGACGCCGTGGCCGCCGGGCACCTCGCCGTGTGGGCGGTGCTGGACGGCGCCGGCCGGGCCGTCGGCACGGTCGGCCTCGCCTTCCCCGAGAAGCCCAACAGCCGGCGCCGCGCCGAACTGGTGAAGCTGATGGTCCACCGCGAGGCCCGCGGACAGGGCCTCGGGCGCCGGCTGCTCGCCGTCGCCGAGGAGGCCGCCGCGGCCGACGGGATCACCCTGCTCCATCTGGACACCGAGACGGACAGCCCCGCCGAACACCTCTACCGTACGGCGGGCTGGACCCGCGCCGGGATCATCCCGGACTACGCGCTCGACCCCTACGGGACGCTGCGCCCCACCACCCTCTACTTCAAGCGCCTGGCCGCTTCCGCCCGATGACTGTCAGTGGCGGGGGCTACGGTTCGTCCCATGCCGGAAGCCGAAGACGTACGCCGTGTCGCCCTGTCCCTGCCGGACACCGCGGAGAAGACCGCCTGGAACATGCCCACGTTCCGGGTCGCCGGGAAGATGTTCGCCACGCTCCCGGAGGACGAGACCTCGATCGCGGTGCGCTGCCCCAAGGAGGAGCGCGACGAGCTGGTGCTCGCCGAGCCGGACAAGTTCTGGATCGCCGACCACGAGGCGATGTTCGCCTGGGTCCGGGTCCGGCTGGCCGCGCTGGAGGACGAGGCCGAGCTGCGTGACATCCTGGCCGACTCCTGGAGACAGGCGGCCCCGCCCCGACTCCTGGAGTCGTATCCGGACTTGGGGCTGCCGGACGAGGGCTGACCGTACGCCGCGGCTCCGCGGGCGAAAAAGCCGGGTACGACCACCAAGCCGAGTGCGGTATTGTTTCCTTGCGCGTTTCGACCGGGGAAACCCCAGGTCAAACGGCACCGGGACGTGGCGCAGCTTGGTAGCGCACTTGACTGGGGGTCAAGGGGTCGCAGGTTCAAATCCTGTCGTCCCGACTGGAGACAGTCGCAGGTCAG
>NZ_JBVHFU010000034.1:0-17525 GCF_055562175.1 Streptomyces sp. NPDC020958
TCCATCCGGGCCAGGTGCGACCCGAGGCAGCGGTGGATGCCGAGGCCGAACGCGGCGTGCCGGTTGCCCTCGCGGTCGATGAGGACCTCGTCGGCCCGGTCGAACTGGGCCGGGTCCCGGTTGGCGGAGGGGAAGGACAGCAGGATCCAGTCGTCGGCCTTCATGTCGACGCCCCGCCAGTGCATGTCCTCCTTCACCAGCCGGGCCATGGTGACCGGTGCATAGGCGCGCAGGAACTCCTCCATCGCGGTCGGCAGCAACCCCGGCTCGGCGACCAGGCGTTCGCGGTCCTGCGGGTTCCCGGCCAGGTGCCACAGGGAGGTGCCGATCGCGCTGTAGGTCGTGCTGATGCCGGCGATGAGCAGCAGCATGATGGTGCCGATGACGTGGTTCGGTTCGAGCTTGCGGCCGTGCAGCTGCGCGTTGAGGAGGTAGCTGACCAGGTCGTCACGCGGCTGCTCGACGTGCTTGTTGACCTCCGCGAGCAGGTAGATGAACACCCGGCCCATGTGTTCCAGGCGCTCTTCCCGCGACTGCTTGCCCTCGCCCTCCAGGTTGGTGGCGAGCTCGTGGAACCGTTCCCGGTCCTCGGGGGGCAGGCCGAGCAGGTCGCCGATGACCCGGCTCGGGATCTGCTGCGCGTAGGCGTGGGCGGCGTCGACGACGTCGCGTCCTTTGAAGCCGTCGATGAGGGAGTGGCAGAACACCCTCGTGCCCGGCTCCAGCTTGGCGACCGCGGTCTTGGTGAACGGTGGGAGCAGCAGCTTGCGCGCGCCATGGTGGAACGGCGGGTCGGAGGTGATCGGCGGGGCCTCGCCGATCGGCGCCAGGTCCCGCGGCGGCCGGAACTCGCTCATGTTGGTTCCGAGCGAGGAGAACCGGTCGGTGTCGTAGGCGATCGCCGCGACGTCCTCGTACCGGGTCGGCAGCCACGCGCCGCCGAACCGCTCGGTGTGCGCGATCGGGCACCGCTGCCGCAGGTCGTCCATGATCGGGAAGGGATCCTCGGCCCACCGCGGATCCAGGTGCGAGAAGTCCGTCGCCCAGTCCGTCACCGGGCCGGTGATGATCTCGCCGCGCGAAGTGTGGAACCGATCCCGGTCGGCGTGCCGGAAGTCCTTGTTGAAGCGGTCGTCGGCGGCCACGTCACGCCCCCTCGGTCAGGGTGATCGCCCGCTCCGGGCAGCTCGCGACCGCGAGGCGGACCTCGCGCTCGTCGCCCGACGCCACCGAGCCGTCGCCGGGAACGTTCCCGTAGCCCTCGCCGTCCTCGCCGAACACGCCGGGGGCGATGTCGTAGCAGCGGCCATGGCCCTGGCAACGTCCGGAGTCGATCTGTACATTCACAGTGAAATGGCCCCTTGTCATGAGACTGATCCGCACGCCCGTTCGGCATACCTCGTCGTGCCGGGCTCGTCGTGCCGTTCGATCAGTTCCATGCCGCGGCCCACGAGAGCACGGGGTCCTCGCGGGGCGCGTGCGGCGGCGACCGGAACCCCCCGAAACCCGGCGGGTCCAGTGGGCCGGATGCCCACGAGCGGTCTCCTCAGCGTGCGACGTGCCGGGTGCCGACGCGGTCCATGCTTCCTGGCACCGACCGGCACGGAAAGGGCAGTCAGCCATCGTCCGGCCATCGCACGGTAATTGAGTGCCCATCGCGGTCCGTGGCGCGCGCCAGTTACCCCGCAGTGGCCGACCGATGGCCGACCACCCTTTACACCACCGCGCGGCGCCAGCAAGCATGAGAGCGCGACGGGCCTGGCAACGACGAAGAGATGGTGATCCTCAAGGGTCGGCCGGATATGAGCACACCGCCCTCTGACGACACATCCGCCTGCTGAAGTACGGTTCCGCGACACCGCGACACACAGAAGATGAAAAGGTGACAGTCAATGGGGTATGTGTTCTCGCTGGTTCTCAGCCGGGAGATTACCGAGGACGAGATGACCACCCTGAAGGTGGCTTGCGGCGCCGCCGACTTCGGCACCGACGTGCTTCCGACCGACGCCGAGGTCACCGTCACGCGGATGGACTTCGATGACGCAGACTCCCCGACGCTGGCTGATGCCATCGAGGCGGCTCTCGCGGCGGTGACCGAGGTGTCCGACCTCGGCGTGTCCGAGCTCACCGTCCCGGCCCAGCCGGCGGGTGCCGAGGAGGGCGGGGCCGCCGCGGCCGAGGCCAAGGAGCCCGTGGCCGCCGGCATCGGTACGGACTGACAGCGGGTCGGTCCTCGCGCCGCCGGATACACGCCGTCCGACCAGCCGACGGCGTGTTTCTGCGTGTCGGCCCCGGAGGCCCGGCCGGTCCCGCGTCCTCGGCCACCGACCCCGGGACGTCGTTCCCGGCAATGGGCACTCAGTTACTCCGCGATGGCCGGGCGATGGCCGACCGCCCTTTCGGCGGCCGTGCGATGCCGGGCAGCATGAACACCGCAGGTATCCGGCTCGACCGCATGCTGGGGGGACCGCCCGTGGCCATGGGGCCCGTTCGCCCGTCGAACCCGCTCGACCGGGGCGTCATCGCCTTCCCGGAGACCTCCGCCGCCGCTGGCCTGCCGCGCAGGATGGCCGAACGGGGCCATGCGGATCAGCCTCATGACAAGTGGGACGGTTCACTGTGAAAGTACAGATCGACTCCGGACGTTGCCAGGGCCATGGCCGCTGCTACGACATCGCCCCCGGCGTGTTCGGCGAGGACGGCGAGGGCTACGGGAACGTTCCCGGCGACGGCTCGGTGGCGTCGGGCGACGAGCGCGAGGTCCGCCTCGCGGTCGCGAGCTGCCCGGAGCGGGCGATCACCCTGACCGAGGGTGCGTGACGTGGCCGCCGACGACCGCTTCAACAAGGACTTCCGGGACCCGGACCGGGACCGCTACCACAACATCCGCAGCGAGAACATCACCGGCCCGGTCACCGACTGGGCGACGGACTTCTCGCACCTGGATCCGCGGTGGGCCGAGGATCCCTTCCCGATCATGGACGACCTGCGGCAGCGGTGCCCGATCGCGCACACCGAGCGGTTCGGCGGCGCGTGGATCCCGACCCGGTACGAGGACATCGCGGCGGTCGCCTACGACACCGAGCGCTTCTCCTCGCGGTCGGTGAACGTGGGCAACTTCCGGCCGCCGCGGGACCTGGCGCCGGTCGGTGAACTGCCGCCGATCACCTCCGACCCGCCGTTCCACCACGGCGCGCGCAAGCTGCTGCTGCCGGCGTTCACCAAGACCGCGGTGGCCAAGCTGGAGCCGACCACGAGGGCGTTCTGCCACTCCCTCATCGACGGCTTCAAGGAGCACGACGTCGTCGACGCGGCCGAGGAGTACGCCCAGCGGGTGCCCGAGCAGGTGATCGGTGACCTGCTCGGCATCCCGCAGCGGGACCGGAAGCTGTTCCGCGAGCTCATCGCGAACATCAACCGCGAGGACGCCCTCGACTCGCGGGACGAGCACGTCGAACAGCTGAGCAAGATGTTCGTCTTCCTGCTCGCGGAGATCAAGGAGCACGTCAAGAACCCGCGTGAGGACCTGATCACCTACCTCCTCAACGTGGAGCTCCGGGGCCGCAAGCTCGATCCCAACCACATCATCAGCATGATGCTGCTGCTCTTCGCGGCGGGGATCGGCACGACGACCAAGTCGATCGGCTCGTCCCTGTGGCATCTGGCCGGGAACCCCCAGGACCGCGAACGCCTGGTGGCCGAGCCCGAGTTGCTGCCGACCGCGATGGAGGAGTTCCTGCGCGCCTTCGCGCCGGTCACCATGTCCCGGCTGGTGAAGGAGGACATGCACTGGCGGGGCGTCGACATGAAGGCCGACGACTGGGTGCTGCTGTCCTTCCCCTCCGCCAACCGGGACCCGGCGCAGTTCGACCGTGCCGACGAGGTCCTCATCGACCGCGAGGGCAACCGGCACGCCGCGTTCGGCCTCGGCATCCACCGCTGCCTCGGGTCGCACCTGGCCCGGATGGAACTGCGCGTCGCACTTGAGGTCTGGATGGAGCGGATCCCGGAGTTCAGCCTCCAGGACCCGTCCACGGTGGTCTGGGGCGGGCGCCTGGCCCGCGGGCCGCTGTGCCTTCCGCTCCGGATCAGCTGACGCAGGGCGGGCCGCAGTACGTCGAAGGGCCCTGGGGACCCGGCTCCGCCGGGTCCCCAGGGCCCTTTCCACTGCACCGGTGGACCGGCCACGGTCCGCCCTCCCGGCCGAAGCCGCCCCCAGGGGTTCGGCGGCAGCAGCCTTACGCCGTGGGCGTGCTCCAGGCGCGCACCTGCTCGACGACGGCGGTGACGTGCTCGATGGGCGTGGTCTTGACGATGCCGTGTCCCAGGTTGAACACGAACGGCCCCCCGCTCAGGCCGCGCAGGATGCGCTCCGTCTCGGTGTGGAGCGCGGGACCGCCGGCGATCAGCAGCTGGGGATCGAGGTTGCCCTGCACGCAACGGCCCAGCCCGCGCTGGAGGTTGCGCGCGGCCCAGTCGAGGGGAACCGTGGAGTCCAGGCCGATGCAGTCCGCACCGGTCGCCTCGGCGAAGCCGTTGTAGGAGAGCCCGGCGCCCCGGGGGAACGCGATGACGGGAACGTCCGGGTACTGCGCCTTCAGCGCGCTGATGATGGCGGCGATCGGCTTGACGCACCAGCGGTCGAAGAGGACGTCCGGAAGCACCCCGGCCCAGCTGTCGAACACCTGGACCGCTTCGGCGCCCGCCTCGATCTGACGGCCGAGGAACTGGATGATGGCGGTCGTCAGCAGGTCTATCAGGGGCTGGAACCCGTCGGGGTCGCTCAGCGCCCACTGCTTGACGACGGAGTGCTCCGAGGCGGCGCCGCCGCGGCCTTCGACCATGTAGGTGGCGATGGTCCACGGTGCGCCGGCGTAACCGATCAGGGCCGTCTCGGCGGGCAGGGCGCGGGTCAGCTGACTGACCGTCTCGTAGATCGGGGCCAGTTCCTCGTGGAGGCGGGAGATGCTCAGGAATTCGGCGATGTCCGCCGTCGAGCGCACGGGCGGCGTCAGCACCGGCCCCTCGCCGACCCGGTAGTCCAGGGTCTGGCCCAGTGCGGCGGCGACCTGCGGAAGGTCCGCGAACACGATGGCGGCGTCGAGCGGGAAGCGGCGCAGCGGCTGCAGGGTGACCTCGACGGCGTGCTCGGGCGTGGTGCAGAGCCCCACCATGCCGCCGGCCGCCTCGCGGACCTTGTGGTACTCAGGCAGGTACCGTCCGGCCTGCCGCATCAGCCAGACCGGCGGCCGCTCGGTCCGCTCTCCCGCGAGTGCGCGCAGGAGCAGCTTCTTGGGCTGGACATTGCCGGATCCCGGCTTCGGACCGACTGCTTCCCGGATGCCGACGTCCACGCTGTTCCATCCTGTTGAATCGCCCCGGTATCGACGGGACTCGGGTAAAGAACTCGGACCCCTCGGACGGGGGCCGTTGGCAGCGTAACAGAGCCCGGTCGGCCGTCCCGGCAGGCGTTTGACGGTCAGTCAAGGAGCGGGTCGGGATCCCGGACGGGCCGTGCCCCGGGATGGAAGTCCCAGTTACCCCGCAGTGGCGGACGGTAGGCGGAGCGCCATTTACGCCTCCGTCGGGCGCACGCGAACATGATCGCCGTCGAGACGGCGATCGGGAGGATGACCGGATGAGCCTGGCGGGACGCGCGGAGGCGCCGATCGGTCGGACGGACCGTTTCTTCATCGGCGGGCAGTGGGTCGAGCCGTCGTCCAGCGCCATGATCGACGTGATCGACTCCGGGACCGAGGAGGTCTACTTCAGGGTCGCGCAGGCGCAGGCCCCCGACATGTCGAGGGCCGTCGCGGCGGCGCGGGAGGCCTTCGACGAAGGTCCCTGGCCGCGCCTGACGCCGGCCGAGCGGGCCGGGTACCTGCGGGCGATCGGTGCGGAACTCAGGCTCCGCGGTGAGGACATCGCCGAGATCTGGCCGCGTGAGTCCGGTGTCCTGCACACCTTCGCCGCCACCGCCGGCACCGGCGCGGAGGCCGCCTTCAAGCGGTACGCCGCGCTGGCCCGCACCTTCCCGTTCGAGGAGCCGGTCAAGCCGACGGCCGGCGGACAGTTCGGCATGATCGTCCGTGAGCCGGCCGGTGTGGTCGGTGCGATCATCCCGTGGAACGCCCCGATGGGGATGATCGCCAACAAGGTCGGCCCCGCGCTGCTCGCCGGGTGCACGGTGGTCCTGAAGTCGGCGCCCGAGGCGCCGGGGGAGGGCTACCTGATCGCCGAGGCCGCCGCGGCGGCCGGGCTGCCGCCCGGCGTGCTCAACGTCGTCACCGCCGACCGCGAGGTGTCCGAACTGCTGGTGCGCGACCCGCGAGTGGACAAGATCACGTTCACCGGGTCGACGGCCGCGGGCCGGCGCATCGCCTCGATCTGCGGCGAGCGGGTGGCCCGCTGCACGCTGGAGCTCGGCGGCAAGTCCGCCGCCGTGATCCTCGACGACATGGACCTCGGGACGGCCGCGCGCAGCCTCGCCCAGGCCGAGTGCTTCCTCACCGGGCAGGTCTGCTCGTCGCTGACCCGGATCGTGGTCAGCCGCTCGCGGCACGACGAACTGGTCGAGGCCCTCGCCGGCGTGTTCTCCCGGGTGCGCGTCGGGGACCCGTTCGACCCGCGTTCGCAGATGGGGCCGCTGGCGGCCGGCCGGCAGCGGGACCGGGTCGAGGGATACATCGCCAAGGGCGTCGCGGAAGGGGCCACGCTGGCCACCGGAGGCGGTCGCCCGAAGGGCCTGACCCGCGGCTGGTACGTCGAGCCCACCGTGTTCGGCAACGTCGACAACCGCTCGGTCATCGCTCAAGAGGAGATCTTCGGCCCCGTGCTGTCGGTCATCCCCGCGGCCGACGAGCAGGAGGCGATCCGGATCGCCAACGACACCATCTACGGCCTCAACGCGGCAGTGTTCACCAACGACGTCAACCGTGCCCGTGAGGTCGCCAGGCAGCTGCGCTCCGGCACCGTCGGCCACAACGCGCTGCGCAGCGACCTCGGCATCGCGTTCGGCGGGTTCAAGCAGTCCGGCATCGGCCGCGAAGGCGGGCGCGAGGGACTGCTGCCCTACCTGGAGACCAAGACCGTGATCCTCGAAGGCCGGCCGGCCGGGTACGAGGACACCGTCCTCTGACGGCAGCCGCCCCGACGCCGCGTCCGCTCGTCGGCCGGCCCCTGCCCGCCACGTTGCTCGACCACCACACTGACCACCCGGCTCACCCGTGAGCCCGCACAGCCGACGGGGACACACTGATGACTGACCTTGAGGTCCGCCCGGAGGAACTCCAGGCCCTCGCCGTTCTCTTCGGCCTCGGTGACCCGTACCCGGAATACGCGAAGTGGCGTGCGCGGCAGTCGGTCGTCCGCCCGCACGAGAAGCTGTTCGTCTTCAGCCGATACGAGGACTGCGCGGCGGTCCTCGGCAGCTCGGCCTTCGGCCACGCGCCGCGCGAGGCCAGCCCGTTGCGCAGCCTGTGGCGGGGCGCCGGCCGACCCGCACCCGCCGCCCCGGACACCGCCAGTGCCGCCGACGCCGACACGGCCGTGGTCACCGCCCAGGACAACGCCAGCAACATGCTCCGGCTGAACCCGCCCGACCACACGCGGCTGCGCCGCCTGGTGTCCCGCGCCCTCACTCCGGCGAGCGTCCGGGCCCTGATGCCGCGCATCGAGGCGATCACCGGCGAGCTGGTGGGCGAGCTCGGCCCGAACTTCGACGTCATCGGCGATCTCGCGCTCCCGCTGCCGGTCCGGGTGATCAGCGAGTTGCTCGGCATCCCGGTGGCCGACCGGCCGATGGTGGTGACCTGGTCCGAGCAGCTGTCCCGGAGCATCGACCCCGGCTTCCTCATCACACCCGAGGACCGCGTCGCGATGCGCGCGGCCCGGGACAGCTTCCACGAGTACCTCGGGGCGCTGATTCCCAGGCGGCGCAGCGAGCCGGGCGACGACCTCGTCTCCGCCCTCGTCCATGTCCACGACGAGGACGGCACGCTGACCGAGCACGAGATCATCATCACCTGCCGGCTGCTGCTCATCGCCGGCCACGAGACCACCCGCAGCCTCATCGGCGGGTCCGTCCTCGCCCTGCTCAACCACCCCGCCCAGCTCGCCGCCCTGCGGGCCGACCCGGACCTGGTCGAGCGGTGTGTCGAGGAGGCCCTGCGCTACGACCCGCCCATCCAGCTCCTGGTCCGTTCCGCGCTGGAGGACACCACGGTCGGCGACACCACGGTCCCGGCGGGCGCGCGTGCCCTCATGCTCGTCGGCGCGGCCAACCGCGACGAGGCGCTCGGCGACGACCCGGAGGACTTCGACTTCCTCCGTCCCGCCCGCCGGCACCTGTCGTTCGGCCACGGGATCCACTTCTGCCTGGGCGCCCCGCTGGGACGCGCCGAGGCTGCCATCGCCCTGCGCCACCTGCTGCCGGTCCTCGCCGAGGCCCGGACGACCGAGCCGCCCGTGTGGAAGCCCCACACCGTCCTGCGCGGTCTTGAGCGCCTCTGCCTGACCACGTCGAACTGACGGCTGGTCAGCCAGAGGCGGGCCAGTGACGGTCAGGCGGCGGAAACCGGCGGCTGGAGGGCCTCGCCGCTGCCGGCCACCTCGGACGGCCGGCCTTTGGCGAGGGCCGGGATCGCGGCGGCGAACCGTCGGAGCGCGGCATCGAGGTCGGCCAGCGGCGCCGTCGCAGCGGGTTCCGGCAGCTCGGGCAGGGGGCCCTTCGGGGCCGACACGGCACGGCGCAACAGCCTTACGGTCTCGGCGGTGGCACCTTCGCGCGGGCCGGGCTCGCTCGCGGCCAGGGCGTGCACCGGGCCGCGAGCCGCGAGCAGCGCCTCGCAGGCATCGGCCGGCGTGATCCTGTGCCCCGCGCCCAGCCTCCGAGTGGCCCTGCGGTGCAGCCGGTGTGAACGGGCGCTCGCGTGCAAGTTGGTGGCCGCGGCGTCGAACGCGGCGAGCGCCTTGGCGGTGGGGGCCCCGTCGCGGCGGGCATCGAGCAGCGAGGCGAGTGCGGCGAGGGTCGCGCCCAGCCGGGCGCGCACCGCGTCGCCGGTGCGCACCGGCACCAGGAACCAGCCCACGACCACCGCCAGCACCGCCCCCAAAACCAGCGCCTGCAGGCGGATGAGCAGCAGGTCCTCGGGGGACTGGCCGAAGTACCCGTAGAACATGGACAGCGCCGTCGTGATGCCCGCGGCGTAGAAGGCGTAGTTGTAGGTGCGCAGGGTCGTGGCCACGGCCAGCACCACGAAGATCAGCACGATGCTGGTCGTGCCGTGGGGTTCGGCCACCGCGGCGATCAGTGCCGCGACGAGCGTGCCCGCCATCGCGCCCAGACCACGCTCGACGCCCTTGAGGGCCAGGTCCCCGCGGCCGACCGGGCCGAGGCTGACGACCATGGCACTGATCACGCACCACTGCCAGTGCTCGCCGAACATCAGGTGCCCGAGCGAGAACGCGGCGGTCAGCGCCACCGCCATCTGGAGCGCCATCCGGCTGCGGGGCGACAGTCCGGCGCGCCGCGCCGACCGCTTGGCGGGGGCCTGCGCCGGCGGCGAACCCGGAAGGCCGGTCAGCTTCTCGGCGACCAGGCGAACCACGCGGACCCACACGAAGGCGCTGAACCCCACCAGCGCCATCCAGCCGCAGATCGGCCACCACGCCATGTGCCCGGTAGCGGATCCGGCGGACAGCAGGGCGGCGATCAGCGCCAGCGGAACCAGTGCCCCCAGCCGGGTGACCGCCGCTCCGAACCGCCTGGTCCAGATCGAACCCGCCATCAGCGCCACGAACACCGCCCCGCCGGTCACGGGGTGAACGGCCATCTGCCCACCGAGCCAGACGCTCGCCCCCGCGAGGACCGAGAGCGCGACGGCCGCAATGACCTTCTGCGGGACCGGCTCACCGCCGGGGCGGCGCGACACCGTGAACGCGAAGATGACGGCCGGCACCCCGAGCACCGCCCCCGGGTACCCAGCGGCGAGGCGCGCGATCTCCACCGCCGTGAAGAAGGAGCCCAGCACGGCGACCATCGCCACCGTTGAATAATAGACTTTGATTAGCATTCCCACCCTCTGCATGGCCCATTCTGCGCAGAATACCGGGGCACCGCTTCCGCTAATACTACATGCTGTTTAGTATTGAAGGATGGACACCGACGACTGCACCCAGGCCCTGCTCCAAGGCCTGCTCCGCCTGGGCTCCCGGCTGCGCCACGAGCGCCCGGCCGGTGCCCTGACCGCGAACAAGATCATCGTGCTGGGCCACCTGCGGCGGAACGGGCCCTGCACCCCCAGTGCCGTGGCCCTCGCCGAGCACCAGCAACTCCAGTCCCTGACCCGGACGTTCGCCGAGCTGGAGGCCGACGGCCTGATCACCAGGCAGCGCTCGGAAACCGACCGGCGCGCCTCGATCCTCTCGATCGCCGACGCCGGTGCCCGGGCGCTGTCCGACGATCTCGCGCAGCGCGCCGCATGGCTCGGCAGCGCCCTCGGTGCGCTCAGTCCGGTCGAACGGCAGCTGCTGGCCCTGGCCGCCCAACTGCTCAACCAGTTGGCCGACGCCCCCGCCACGACCGGCCCGGAGGAGCGGGCCGGGGCGCCCGCCCGCTGACGGGCCCGACTGGGACCTTGGCGCCAGTTTGACGTCCAGTCATCAGTATTTGACCTTGAGTCACCATACTAAAGCTTTGCCGAATATTAGGTGTGGCGTGCAACTATGGCCAAACGGGATTCTCCGTTCCGCATTACGGACACCCCTCGTTGCGAAGCTTGTCTCAATCGCCCTCCTCCGGGAGTGCAAGGGGATCGGTGTGGGCACGTATTTGCCTCGTCTTTATGTCATGCTCGTGTAACCTCAGGTGACGGCGATCGGGGGACGAAGGATGATGACGGGATTAGTGCCGGGCCGGCTGCGGATGATGCTCTCCGCACAGGGCGAGATCAACGTGAGCGTCCGCCGCCGCCGCGACGTCCTCGGACGGAAGCAGGCCGGGCGGGTGGGCGCTGTGCCTTCACGAAATGGCGACGGGCCTTCGGGGAAGGGTCATGGAGCCGGGTTGGGTGGCCGAAGAGCCGCGGCAGGATTCCCGGCGGCACGGGTGGCCGGTGAAATGCTCGGCCCCATCGCGATCATTTCCCGTGCCGCCACCGCTCTCTGACGCAGTACCAGATGTTTTGTCCATGCCGCCAAGAGCGTCGGCAAGGGCTCCGCAGGATGCCTTCTCCCGTCTGAACAACCCTCGGCAGTTCAGTGCCCCGATGGTCCGTGAATTCCTGTAGCCCATTGATCCGTGAGCACCTTGCAGGACCTGTCCAATTGTGGACGAACTGCGTCGCGCATGGCGGGAGGACAAATTGCAGTTCAATATCCTAGGCCCACTGGAAGTGGTTTCTCAGGACAGGGCGGTGCCGCTCGGCGGGATCAAGCAGCGTGCGATGCTGGGCATGCTGCTCCTGAGGGCGAACCGGATCGTCCCGTCGAACAAACTGCTCGACTCCCTCTGGGACGGCCACATTCCGCCGACCGCAAGGAAGATGCTGCAGAATGCGGCCTCCTCGCTGCGCGGAATGCTGGCCTGTGACGGCGGAAGCGCCGACCCGCCGGTACTGCTCACCCACACGCCCGGATACCTGCTGCGCGTCGAACCCGGCAGCATCGACTTGAACGTGTTCACGCAACGCACCGAACAGGGCCGTGCGCACGCCGCCGACGCCGACTGGGAATCCGCGCGTCGCGTGCTCCGCTCGGCACTCGACGTCTGGCGCGGCCCGGTCCTCGCCGATCTGGCCGAGACGTGCGCCGCGTGGCCCGAGGCCGCCGCCGTCCAGAACGCGTACGTCGTCGCCGTCGAGGAACTGTTCGATGCCGAACTTGCCTGCGGGCGGCACCGTGAGGTGATCGCGGAACTCGAACTGTTCGCGGCACGGGAGCTGTTCCACGAACGCCTGGTGGCACAACTGATGCTCGCGATGTACCGGTGCGGTCGGCAGTCGGACGCGCTCGACGTCTACCGCCGCGCCCGCGTGTCGCTGATCGAGGCCCACGGACTGGAACCCAGCCGGGAACTCCAGGAGCTCGAACACCTGATCCTCAAGCAGGACGTGAGGCTGGACTGGCACGGCGGTGAGATGCCCGCGCTCGGCGACAACGGCATCATGGGCGGCCCCTGGTCGGCCGACGTCCCGGCCGAGCAGCCGGTACCGGCCGCCGTGCCGCGCGAGGAACGTCCCGCCGAGCCCCGCCGCCCGGAGCTCGTCCCGACGGATGGCTGCGACGTGCCGCTGCCCCAGAGGCAGTTGGCCACCGTGCTTGCCGTCGTCGGCGAGGCCAGGCCCGGGGCGGACGTCGCTGAAAATGTGTCCGCGTTAGACACGGTGGCCGCGACGGTGGACCGCGAGGTCAGCCGGTACGGCGGCGTGGTCATCAGCAGGGTCGCGTCCGTGAGCTGGATCTTGTTCGACGACGCCGAGCACGCCCCCGATCGTGCCGTCGAGGCAGCCCTGGCGATCCGTGCCGCGCTCGGACGGACCCGGCCCGTCCGCGACACCGCCGCCGACGGGGTCCCGCCGGCGGCGGTCAAGGTCGCGGTCGTGTCCACCGACGCGACGCACAGCTACCGCCCCGACGACGGCACACTGCGCGACCTCGACAGCGCGGTCGTCGGTCGCTGCCTCCAACTGGCCAGCGCCGCCCCGGCGGGACAGGTCTGGGTCGGGGAGGAGACCAAGCGCGCCACTGAGTGCTGCTGCCGGTACGAGCAGGTCGGCGACGGCGCGTGGGAGGCGGTCGAACTCCTTCCGCAACCGCAACGGCAGGACCGGGTGAAAATGGTCATCGGAGGCCCGGACAAGATCAAGAAGCTGCGCGGGCTGCTCGCCGGCATCAGCGGGCAGCACGCCTCGCGGCTGATCGAGAGAATCAGCCGCCGCGGGGGCGGCATACCGGAGAACGCGGTGGTCGAGGTCACCGTGAGCGTCCTGCTGCCCTCGGACGCCGCGCACGGCTGGGCGGCGCTGCCGGAGGGCGCGTGAACCCGCTTCAGGCCCGCAGACCGACCAGAAGCACCGGGAACACCGGGAACACCGGGAACACCGGGAACACCGGGAACACCGGGAACACAAGGACTGCCAGGAGGGGCGGGATGGGAATCGACGAGGGTGACGAGAGCCTGTGGCTCAGGCGTTTCGTGCCAGCAGACCACGCGGAGAGCCGCCTGGTCTGCTTCCCGCACGCGGGCGCCTCCGCCCCGTTCTTCCTGCCGATGGCGCGAGCGCTGGCTCCGGCCGTCGACGTCCTCGCGGTGCAGTACCCCGGACGCCAGGACCGGCGGGCCGAGCCCTGCATCGAGGACATCCCCACCTTGGCGGACCACATCGCCCGCGCACTGACCGGGTCGCTGGACCGTCCACTGTCGCTGTTCGGCCACAGTATGGGCGCCGTGCTCGCCTTCGAGGTCGCCCGGCGCCTCCAGCGGGACCACCCGGGCCAGCCCGCGCACCTGTTCGTCTCCGGCCGGCGCGCCCCGACCCGCCTGCGCGAGGAGACGCACCACCTGCTCGACGACGAAGGGATCATCGCGGAGATCCGCTCGCGGCGCGGCCCGCAAGCCCGGGCGATGGAGAACCCGGAAGTGCGGGAGATGGTGCTGCCGACGCTCCGCGGTGACTACACGGCCGTGGGGCGGTACCGCTACGTCGCCGGTGAGCCGTTGCGCTGCCCCGTGACCGCGCTGGTCGGGGACCGAGACCGGGAGGCCAGCATCGAGGAGGTCAGGGACTGGGAGGAGCAGGCGTCCGAAGGCGACTTCGACTTCCGGGTCTTCCCCGGCGGGCACTTCTACCTGGTCAAGGAGATCGCCGGGGTCGTGTCGGTGGTGTCCGACCGCCTCGCTACCGGGAAGGGAACCGGCCTGCTCCACTGAGCAGCCGGGCTCCGCACCGGGGCCACGCCCTACCGCCACCGCCACCGCCACCTCCACCTCCTCCAACGCCCCTACCTCCTACCGCTGCATCGCGGAGGCGGTCGGGGCGTCGGTCGTCGAGGCCGGACCGCCGTCCCGCGCTCGGCGTCGGCCTACTGCGAAAAGTGCTCCCTGAGAAGGGAGTTGATCGCGCCCACGTGCGCCGTGATGAAGAAGTGCCCGCCCGGGAAGGTGCGGACCGTGCAGGTGCCGGTGGTGTGCTGCTCCCACGCACGGGCCTCGGGCAGCGTCGTCTCCGGGTCGGTGTCGCCGGTCAGGACCGTGACCGGGCAGCCGACGACCGCGTCCGGAGCGCACCGGTAGGTCTCGGCGGCCTGGTAGTCGGCACGCAAGGACGGCAGGGCGGCCCGCATCAGCTCCTGATCCCCGAGGACGCTCGCGGCAGTTCCGTTCAGCCGGCGCACCTCGGTCAGGATGCCGTCGTCGTCCCGCAGGTGGATGTTGCCGCCCCCGTTGCGGTGGGCGGACGGGGCACGGCGGCCGGAAGCGAACAGGTGCGTGACCGGACTGCCGCCGGCTTCGAGCCGGCGGACGGTCTCGAAGGCGATGGTGGCACCGAGGCTGTGGCCGAAGAACGTGACCGGAAGCGACGGTTGACGCAGCAAAAGTTCGTGGATCCGCTCGGCCAGCGAGTCCACGTCCGTCAGCGGCTGCTCGGCGCGGCGCTCCTGCCGCCCGGGGTACTGGATGGCGATGACGTCCACATCGGGGCTGAGCGCCGATGCGACGGGCAGGTAGAACGGTGCCGAGCCGCCCGCATGCGGGAAGCACACCAGGCGGGCCTTGGCCGTGGGGGACGGGTGGTAGCGGCGGCACCACAGATCATCATCGACAGACAGAACGGACATGCCACTCCAAGTGCTAGTACCAGCAGGATGGTTCGTGATGCATCTGCCACGTGCCGCAGTCACTCGCACCTCATGCGCAACCGCCGCACCGGGTGTCGTGGCCCTCGATGCCGTCGTGTCGGCAACCGGGTGGCCGTACCGGGGAGCGAGAACGAGCCCACGACCGGGTGAGTCGACGACTCGATCCCACGGACCGGCCGGACCGGCGCGGCCGGCGGGAACCGACGGTCACCCGTGCGCCGGAAGCGACAGCGGTGAACGCCGGCACGGTGCCCACCACCCTGGCCCGAAGCCGTTGTTGACGGGCGATGCGCCACGATAACAGGTGGAGATCCGCACCGGCCCGTCCACCGACGGCCGCGCGCGCACCGAGCTCGCGGGCCGCGCCAGGCGCGGCACGGCGACCTGAACACCGACGGACCGGCGCCGGCCTCGGGACGGCGCGCGAACTGCCCGATGGCAGGATTCCATCCACCGGGAACTCCACGCTTCCCCCGCGATGACCGCCCGGATCCGCATGTCCGCTCACCTGGGCGTCCGCTGTCTGTCCGATTCGGCGCCCTGCCGGGACGACCTGGTTGCCTCCCGATGGGCGTCTGGTGGAACGGCGTCATTTTCGGGCCGTCCGCCCACGTGATGAGCTTCTTCCCATGAAGGACTGGACGATCGGCCGGTGAGCCTACTGCGTGTCTTCGGGGGTGAGTCGACGCGGCTCGGTCGGGAGCGACCGGCCCGCGGTGCTCGGCGTGTCCGTGCCGCTGGATCACCCGGCGCGGGGCGGAACGACTTCCAGCGAATCCCGGCAGGCCGATCTGGCGCGCCGTCAGCGGGCACCCGAGGGTCGGCACCCGGCACGCGCTCCTCCCGGACGCCAGGCCTCCTGCCGACCGGTGCCGGCGGACCGCAGCACCGGGACTGGGCGCGGTGTGGTCAGCGCGCGTAACGACACTGACCCGGGCCCAGAGGCGCCGCAGCGGCGGACGGTGCCGGCGGTAACAGGCTCACAGCCTTCTGAGAACGCTAATTTCCTTCTTCGCAGGGGACGGATGGACATGCCGGGCGCTGAACAACTTCCTGCGCAGGATGACATGATCGCGGTCATCGGCATGTCATGCCGTCTGCCCAAGGCGCCGGACCTCGATGCCTTCTGGCAACTCCTCCGTAGTGGCGGCGACGCGATCACGCGAGTGCCGGCGGACCGGGAGGAGATCGGTCGCCCGCGCGCGGGCGAAGCCCTGCCCGGCACCGCATTCGGCGGCTACCTGGAGAGCGTCGACCGGTTCGACGCCGAATTCTTCGGCATCTCGCCCCGGGAAGCCGTCGCGATGGACCCCCAGCAGCGGCTGGTGCTCGAACTGAGCTGGGAGGCGTTCGAGGACGCCGGAATCGTGCCCGGCGACGTCCGCGGCGACCGGATCGGCGTCTTCATCGGAGCGAACCGCGACGACTACGCCGCACTGCTGCGCGGCCGCGGAACGGACGCCGTGACGGCGCACAGCAACGCCGGTCTGCAGCGCGGAATGATCGCCAACCGGGTGTCCTACGCGCTCGGACTGAACGGCCCGAGCATGACGGTGGACACGGCCCAGTCGTCCTCGCTGGTCGCCGTCCACCTGGCGTGCGAGAGCCTGCGCCGCGGCGAGTGCACCAGCACGCTGGTCGGCGGCGTCAAGCTCAGCATCAGCCAGGAGACGGCCGCCGAGGAGGCGAAGTTCG
Source organism: Streptomyces sp. NPDC020958 (assembly GCF_055562175.1). Lineage (NCBI taxonomy): Bacteria > Bacillati > Actinomycetota > Actinomycetes > Kitasatosporales > Streptomycetaceae > Streptomyces > Streptomyces sp. NPDC020958. Next base: position 16,555 of record NZ_JBVHFU010000034.1, read on the forward strand.
GCGGCCTCTCGCCGGACGGGCGCTGCTTCACGTTCGACGAGCGCGCCAACGGCTACGCCCGCGGCGAGGGCGGCGGCGTGCTCGTCCTGAAGCCCCTGGCGAGCGCGCTGGCCGCCGGTGACTCCGTGTACTGCGTGATCCGCGGCAGCGCCGTCAACAGCGACGGCGCCAGCGACGGCCTGACGGTCCCGAGCAGCGCCGCGCAGGAAGCCGTCATCAGGCGCGCCCACCAGCTCGCGGACCTGCGGCCGGCGGACGTGCAGTACGTCGAGCTGCACGGCACCGGGACCCGGATCGGCGACCCGGTCGAGGCGGCGGCGCTCGGGGCCGCGCTCGGCCGGGACCGCCGCGAGCACGGCCCGCTGGCCGTCGGCTCGGTCAAGACGAACATCGGCCACCTTGAGTCCGCGGCGGGCATCGCCGGCTTCCTCAAGGTCGCGCTGGCCATCCGCCGGCGCGAGCTCCCGGCCAGCCTGAACTTCCGCGCGCCGAACCCGCAGATCCCGCTCGACGAGCTGAACCTGCGGGTCCAGACCCGCACGACGCCCTGGCCGCAGGCCGATCGGCCGCTCATCGCCGGTGTCAGTTCCTTCGGGATGGGCGGTACGAACTGCCACGTGGTGGTCGGCGAGGCTCCCGTCCCCGAGCGGTCGGTGGCACCTGAGGCCGGGTCGGGGCTGGAGTCTGCGGGTCCGGTGGCGTGGGTGTTGTCGGCGCGGTCTGGTGTGGCGTTGGCTGCGCAGGCGGGTCGGTTGGCGGAGTTCGTGTCGGCGCGTCCGGAGGTTGCGGTCAGGGATGTCGCGTTCTCGCTGGCGGTGACGAGGACTACGGGGTTTTCGCACCGTCTGGCGGTGGTGGGTCGGGGCCGTGAGCGGTTGTTGGAGGGGTTGTGTGCTGCGGCTGAGGGGCGGGCTGTGGCGGGTGTGGTGACCGGGGTTGTGGGTGATGGTCGGGTGGGGGTGGTGTTCTCG
>NZ_JBVHFU010000035.1:0-8997 GCF_055562175.1 Streptomyces sp. NPDC020958
CGCGCCGGGCACCGAGCACGCCTCACCATCGCCCGGGCGAACAGCGACACCGCACGACGCGGAACAACGGGCCGACGCCGGACGGGCACAGCCCGTCCCTGCACCTCCTGGCCCACTGAACCGGAGACATGACACCGTGACCAAGACCCTCGGCCTCATAGGCACCGGCATGATCGGGAGCGCACTGGCCCGCCTCGCCGTCGACGCCGGCCTGAACGTCGTCCTGAGCAACTCCCGCGGCCCCGAAACACTCACCGACCTGGTCGCCGAGCTCGGCGACCGGGCCCGCGCCGCCACTCCCGCCGAAACGGCGCAAGCGGGTGATCTCGTGGTGGCGACCATCCCGCTGAGTGCCTACGCCCAGCTTCCTGTGGCCGCGCTGGCCGGCAAGACCGTGATCGACACGCTGAACTACTACCCGGAGCGTGACGGCCACATCTCCGAGCTGGACACCAACGAGCTGACCAGCAGCGAACTCGTGCAGCGCCACCTCACCGACTCCCGTGTGGTCAAGGCGTTCAACAACATCGACTTCGGCCGCCTCACCACCAGCGCCCGACCCGCCGGTGCGGCCGACCGAAGTGCCCTGCCCATCGCCGGCGACGACGAAGCCGCCAAGCGGCAGGTGACGCAGCTGCTGGACATCCTCGGCTACGACGCGGTGGACATCGGCTCCCTCGCCGACAGCTGGCGCAGCGGGCCCAACACTCCGCTCTACGGCCGGCCGTACGCACCGCCGCAGCCCGAGGGAATGAGCCTCGAAGAGGCGATGGGTTGGTACCTCAAGACTCCAGGGCCCTGCGTTCCCGTCGACCGGGTGAAGGAACTGGCCGCTGGCGCCGTCCGCGGCTCTGCGGGCGGCACTCTGCCCTCCTTCACCAACTGAGCCGCACGAACGGGGACGGACCCGCACGACCGAGACGAGTGACCGGCATCCCGATCCGCTGACCAACGCGGGGTGCCGGTGCACATGGCCCGCGACATGTCCACATGCGAAGCGCATAACAGACGCGGCCGGGATGCCCCTGGCCCTCACTGAATGACATGCCATCAACCAGTCGACGCACTCCTATCGCCCGGCGCACCGCAGTGGCACTGGCCACCATGTCGGTTGTCGCGGCCGTCGCCAGCGCGGCGCCGGGCACGGCCGCCGCCGTTGCCAACAGCTCAAGCGTGACACGTCACGCCGTCACCCAGACGCAGAACATCGAAAGCGCCAGCACCGCCCCCCAACCTGCGCGTCAGGGCAGCCAACGGCATCACCTACCAGTACCGCCGCTTCGGCCACCCCAGCCCCGGCACAGTCCCCCTGGTCTTCCTCCAGCACTACCGCGGCACCCTGGCCACGCTGGGTCGCGGCCAGGTGCCGCGCGGGCAACCGGGGAGCCTGCCGGGCGTCGGGACGAGGCGCACGGTGCCTGCCGTAGCACTGGTGAGGCCGCAGCACGCGGTCCGCAGCCCGACGAGGAGAACGACCCGCCGGAAGTTTCACCTCGCACATGGCCCGGCCCGGTTCGATCTCGACGGGTTCGATGGCCAGCGTGTCCACAGGCGGGTGGGGTCGGCCGTGTTCCCCTGCCGAACCCCTGCAGCACCTCCAGGCCGCTCGGCCGCTGAACGGTCTCGACGGTCGGAGGGGGATCGTGCCAGGTGTACGCCGGGTGCCGTCGGCTGGGTTTCGTGCTCATGAGGTCGTAGGGCTGCGCATGGACGTTCCGTTCTGATGGGGGCGGTTGTGTACGGCGGCCAGGGCCAGCACGGCGGCGCCGAGGAGCACGGCGGCGGTGACGGCCAGGCCGGCGTGTACTCCGGCGGTGAAGGCACTGTCGATCGCCGCGCGTCCCGCGCTGGACAGCGGTCGGGTTCCGGTGCTCCCGGAGGCGACGGCGGCCTCGACGGACGCCCGCGCGGTGGTGGGGACGCCGTGTGTGGCGAGCTGGTGTGGCAGGTCCGCGGCGACACGGCTGGTGAACAGCGAGCCGAGCAGTGCGGTGCCCATGACCGCGCCGACCTGCCGGGCGGTGTTGACGGCGCCGGAGGCCATGCCCGCACGCTCGGGAGCCACACTGACCAGCGCGGCGGCTGTACTGGGCGCGACGACCAGGCCGCAGGCGGCACCGAACAGGACGAACAGTGGCCACACCCGGCTGTATTGGGTGTCCGGCCCGATCGTGGTCAGCCCCAGGACAGCGAGAGCGCAGATCAGCAGGCCGAGCGTCAGGGGTGCCTTGAAGCCGGTACGGCGGATCACTCGGCCGGTGAGGTACGCCGAGACGACGTAGACGGCGAACAGGGGCAGCATGTGCCAGCTGGTGTCCAGCGCGTTCAGGTGCTGGACGTTGTTGTAGAACATCACCACGAGGACGGCCACGCCGGTGAAGCCGAACAGCGCCACCGCGGCGATGACCATCACGGCGCTGAACGAGCGCGACGCGAACAGCCGCACGTCGAGCATCGGCGCCGCCACCCGCAGCTCGACGGTGACGAACGCCGCCGCGCCGGCCGCGGCCAGGATCCAGGCGGTGATGACGGGGGCGGCGGTGTATCCCTCCTGGCCGCCCTGGATGAGCGCGTAGACGAGACTCGCGATCGTGACGGTCCCGAGCAGGGCGCCGGGGATGTCGAGACGTCCGCCGGGGGCCAGGGACTCCGCGGCGAACGGGACCGCGACCAGCAGCGTGATGACTCCGAGGACGGCGTTGGGCACGAACACCGCCTGCCAGCCGAGGTGGCCGAGCAGGGCCCCGGCGAGCAGCGGTCCGACGGCAAGGCCGATGCCCGACGACGCCGCCCACACGGTGATCACCTCGGTCCGCCGGTGCGGATCGGCGAAGGTCGCGCCCAGGATCGCCAGGCTGTTGGGCAGGATGAGCGCACCGCCGACGCCCGAGACCAGCTGTGCGGCGATCACCATGGCGGTGGTGCCGGCGGACGCGGCCAGCAGACCGCCGCCGATCATGACGACCACGCCGACGCAGAACATCCGTTTGCGGCCCCACAGGTTGCCCAGGGTGCCGGCCGACAGCACCAGACTGGCCACGACCAGCGTGTACGCGCTCGGGATCCAGATGAGCGCGCTCGGGCTGACGTGCAGATCGTCGCGGATCGCCGAGAGCGCCGAGATCGTGGCGGTGACGAGCAGGAACGTCATCATCACGCCCAGGCACATCGCCACCAGCGTCGGTGTTTCCCGGCGCTGTACGGCCGCCTCCGGGCGGGCTCCGGCTCTACGACCGTCCCTGCCGACCGGCAGCCGGCCCCCTGCCGACGCGGCGATACCGGCCGAACGCCTGCTTCGGACGCGGTCCGTGGTCATGAATGGTCCTTCCTCGTTCGGCGAGGATGTGGGGAACCCGGTCGCGGAACGCACCCCCGGGAGGGCCATCGCGGCGGACGCCGGTGTTGCCGTGCGTCGCCAGGGCCGATAGCGGGTGGCGGCCCCGGGGCACGTCGAGGTCAGGCTCGGCGGTCGGCTCGGGCGTCACCCAGCACGGACCGAGCGAACGACCGCTGCCCCGCCCGCAGCGGTCGCGTCCGCAACCGCTGACGGTCTGACAGCGGCACCAGTTCATCCGTGCAGATCGTTCGCCGTCCTCGCACGGTGAACCACCTTCTTCTCCCACGCGGCGGGAGAGGCAGATTCCTCATCGGTGCGGTCACGACGTACGACAGGTCGGGCGCGCGCCCGACTCACGCTGCCTTTTTGCGGTCAGCCGGCGGCCATGCGCCTGGCCGCTTCCGAGGCCAGGATCTGCACCGCTCCGGCGGGGCGCATCATCACCATGAAATCGGTGATCTTGCCGTCCTCGTCGAACTCGACGATGTCGACGCCGGACAAACGGGCGTTGCCGACGCGGGTGCTGAATTCCAGAACGTAGCCGGTTCCGCTGCTGAAGTGCCGCAGGTAGGTGAAGTCCTCCATGATGCCGAACACGACACGCAGGATCGCCACCATCGTGTCTTTCCCCTGGTACGGCTCGAAATCCGCAGGCGAGCGGTAGGCGACATTCTCCGCGAGCAGATCAGGGAGCCGGTCCCAGTCCAGCTCCATGACGATGCTTCGCCACTCCGCGATTCCATCCTGCGCCGCCTCGTGCGGCTGGGCCCTGTGCATATCAGCCATGATGTTGATGTCTTTTCAATTCGGTTCTGGTGGGGGGGTGACCGACGTGCTTCTCGCCTCTCTCCATATGCAGAAAGGTGACGCGAAGCGGGCGTCGTCGCGAGTGGATGGCGCTTATGCCTGTTCGTTGATGAGGCCGGCGTAGTGGCCCAGGTTTCGCTCGATCTCCTCAAGGCCGATTTCCGCGATGGCCTTTCCGAGCTGCGGCACGCGTGCCTGGAATCCCGGCCAGTTGACCGATTCGGCGAACTCCGCCCAGGACGCGCGTAGATCGGCCACCGGAGGGAGGGTCGACCGGTTGATCTGTGCCTTGGCGCCCAGGACCGACTGCTTGTCGAACGACGCGATGCGCGCTGCCACGCCGCTCACGAGGTCGTCGAGTTCGGCGTCGGGGACGGTCCGGGTCACCCACCCGTACCGCTCGGCCGTGTCGGCGTCGAAGTCCTGGCTGGTGAGGATCGCTTCGAGTGCGCGGTCCCGTCCGAGCAGTCGGGCCAGGCGGTCGCTGCCGCCACCGCCGGGGACGATGCCGATGGCGACCTCGGGCTGGCAGAAGAACGCCTCCTCGCGGCTGGCGTAGCGCAGGTCGAAGGCCAGGGTGATCTCGTCCCCGCCGCCCCGGGTGCGCCCGCGGATGGAGGCGATGCTGATGAACGGGGCACTGGTCAGGCTGGTGACCAGGTCGACCCACGTGGGAGTCCCGTCGGCGCTGTTCAGCGCCAGGAGTTCGGGCACCTGGCCGAGATCGGCGTGATTGAAGAAGTATCCGGGCGTACCGCTTTCGAAGATGACGACCTGGACCTGCTCGTCCCGGCTCAGCTCATCGATGACGTCGACGAGTTGGCTGACGGTGTCCGCGCCGACGACGTTCACCGGCGGATTCGAGAAGGTGACCTTGCGGATCTTCGGCGCCACTGTCTCGATGCTGAACATGCTGTGCTGCGTCATGGTGTGCTCCAGTGTTGAGGGGACGAATGGGCGGAGGGAGGAATCAGGTAGGTGCCGCCACAGCGGTTCCGAAGGCTGTCGTCGGCGGCCTCTTGTGGATGGGCAGGGCGGCGTGGTGTACGTACGCCGGGGGGACGTTCGGCCACACCACCCGACTGCGCTCGACGGTGGCGAACCGCGCGGCCAGCTCGGCGGCGAACCGCCGGGCCGGCGGTGTCCACGCCGCGTGCACGTACGCGAAGGTGCTGAACCTGCCGCTCGGCCCGAGTGCGCCGGTCACCGCGTCGAGGATCCGGCGCTGCCCGTCGTGCGGCATGACCGTCCACGGCAGACCGGACACGATCACGTCGACCGGATACGGCACCAGCGTCGCCAGGTCCTCGGCCGAACCCTGGACCACCTCGACGGGACCGCCTCGGTAGCGGTCCGCGAGCCGGCCGGCGAACACCGGGTTCAGCTCGATGGCCACCAGCCGGGCCCCCGGCGCCAGTTGCCGCACGATCGCCTCGGTGATCGCGCCGGTGCCGGGCCCCAGCTCCACGACGACTTCGGCGCCATCCAGGCCGAGTCCGCAGGTCATGGCCTTGGCGAGGGTGGGAGAACTGGGAGCGACCGCGCCGGTGAGACGGGGGCGGCGAAGGAACTCCCGCATGATCGACATGCCCCGAACCTAGGTACCGGCTGTGTCGTCCGGCGTCCTCCCGGGCGCCCGACCGGGTCATCCGCCAGGACGAACCAGTCCGCTCTCGTAGGCGACGACGACGGCCTGTATGCGGTCGCGGATGTGCAGTTTGGTGAGGATCCGGGCCACGTGGGTCTTGACCGTGGTCTCGCCGAGGAACAGCTTCTCGGCGATCTCGGCGTTGTTCAGTCCTCGGCCGACGAGACACAGCACCTCCCGCTCACGGTCGGTCAGTGTGTCCAGGCGTGCGTCGGAGAGTGGGGCGACGGCGCCGGTGATGTACCGGTCGACCAGCCGCCGCGCCACCGATGGGGCGATCATCGTGTCGCCCCGCAGTACGCCGCGGAGGGCAACCAGGATCTCGGCGGCCGAGGTGTCCTTGACCAGGAAGCCGCTGGCTCCGGCACGCAGCGCCGCGTACGCGTATTCGTCGCGGTCACAGGCGCTGAGCACCAGGACGTGGGTGCCGGGCAGCTCGGCGCGCACTTGCGCGGTCGCCGAGATGCCGTCCAGACACGGCATGCGCACCCCCATGACGACGAGGTCCGGGCGCAGTGCGAGTGCCTGTGCCACGGCCGTCTCACCGTCCCCGGCCTCACCGACGACCGTGAGGTCCGCCTGGCTGTCCACCACCCCGCGCAGGCCGGCCCGCAACAACTCCTGGGCGTCACAGATCAGGACCCCGGCCTCTGTCATGGCGCCCCGCCCCCTGACATGGCCGCCCGCTCCCGCACGCCGGTCAGCTCATGCCCGGACACCGGACGGTCGGAGTTGCGGGCACCGGCGTGGACGGCGGTGCCAGGGCCGGACGGCTCGACAGCGAGTGTCCGGCCAAGGCCCCGGTCGGCCCCGGTGGCGAGAACGGTGTGGAAGGGCAGGCCCATGAAATGCTCCTGGGGAAAATGGGGCGACGTGAGAGACGTGCTGATCTCACCGAACGGCCTGCCGATGTTCTGTGCAGAACGGCGGCGTGTGCCGGGGTCAGGTGATCTGGTCGGCTGTGTGGGCGGGCCGAGAGGTCGGCTGCGCAGGCGCGTCGCCGGGCGGGCGGCGCTCTTCGATCGCGGCCAGCGCGACGACGGTCGCGGCGGCGACGATCGCGGCCAGGTACGCCGGGGCCGCCAGCGTGACCATGCCTCCGATGATCAGAGTCGACAGGGCGAGCACCCGTGACCAGTGCAGGTCGTCGAACAGATTGGCTCCGTGCCAGGTCTGCGTGGCGATGAAGAGGGCGGGCCCGCCGAACACCAGCAGGTTCGTGGTGAGGCCGGCGTGCTTCGCGGGGTGCGCGATGACGCGCTCATCGGCCACGGCGGCGGCGATCAACCCGACGACGGAGACCATGAGGCTGATGACGCCGCTGCGCCCGGCCCGCATCGGGTCCTCGGTCCGCTCGTAGTGGCGTACGACGCGTTCGGAACGGCTGAAGAACAGCCAGAACAAGGCGATCGTGCCGGTGAGGGCCACCCCTGCGGTCAGCAGGGTCATCGGCTCGTACGGTGCCGCGGTGAGCGCGGTGCCCGTGGTCATGACCGTCTCGCCCAACGCGATGATCATGAACAGGCGGCCGCGTTCCAGCAGGTGCCCGCCGGCGAAGCCGACCTGCCGGGACTCCAGTCTGCGGCCGGGCAATGGATGCGCCGTCCAGGTACCCGCCAACTCGACCAGGGTCGCCGCGGCCCACCATGCCAGCCGTGCACCGCCGGCGACCGCCGCGCCGGTCAGCCACAGAGGTGCGGCCGCACCGAACCAGACCAGCACACGAACGAAATGCTCCTGGTTGACCTCATCGAGGCCCACCCTGAGCAGCCATACCGTGCGGCCGAGGTGAATCAGCAGGAACGTGGCGACGAAGACCCACCCGGCGTCATCGAAGGCGCGTGGGATCGCGGCGTTCATGAACAGCCCGACGAGCATGACCGCCAGCAGCATCCGCCGGGTCCGCGGGTCCTCGGCCGGGACGAGGGTGACCGCCCACGTGGTGTAGGCCCACGCCGCGTAGACCGCAAGGTAGAGCACAAGTGTCTGACCGGCGCCGGTCCACGTCGGATGTGCCAGCAGCTGATGCGACAGCTGCCCGATCGCGAAGACGTAGACCAGGTCGAAGAACAACTCCAGCGGCGTGACCTCCCGGCGCGCCGAATCACTGGTCAACTCCACGATACTTCTCCTCGATTGCACGATTTCAGGTCGATGTCCGGCCGCTGCCGGCCGGCCGAAGGCGGGACCGCGCACGGGTAATGTCATCCAGGGATGCGGGCACCGTCCTCGTCCTGACCCGGCACGCGTCGCGACTTCCGGATTTCGGATTTCGGATTTCGGATTTCGTCCGAGTGATCAGTCGGCCAGGAAGGCCGTCACCTGGGCGGCGAAGTCCTTGGCATGCTGGAAGAGGAAGGCGTGGCCGGCGTCGCTGTAGGCGACGAGGGTGGCGTTGGGAAGGTGCTGTACGGCGGTGTAGGCCGCCAGCGCCGGGATCATCACGTCCTGCATGCCGGTCGCGTACAGGACGGGCTGCTGGATGCTCTCCAGCTCCGCTCGCACCTGCTCGAAGGGTGTCGCCGCGTCTTTCCCGATCGCGGTGAGCTGGCCCGTGGCCGCCGCCTCGGACACCTCGGGGACCCCGGTGGCCAGCCGGGTGGCCACCCTGGCGAGGTGGGCGTACCCGGCGGCGCGCCCAGTGTCCGTCTCCGGGAAGAACAGGAACACCAGGTCGTCCCCCGTGACCTCGGGCTTGGTCATGGTGGCCCGCACCTTCGGGTTGGGGTCCGGGGCGCCGGGCACCGTGCCGCCGGGATTGGCGGCGGCCACGACCAGCCTGCGGACCAGGTCGGGCCGGGTGCGGGTGATGTGCTGGGCCACGGTGCCGCCCAGCGTCCAGCCGAGCAGGTCGACCTGCGCGAGACCGAGGGCTTCGATGAACTCGACGGTGCCCTCGGCGAGTCCCTCGACGGAGTCGCGCGGGGTGCCGGTGGTGTAGCCGGTGCCGACGTTGTCGAACACGATCACGTCGTGCTTCGCGGCGAGGTGGTCCAGGAGCTCCGGGTCCCACCAGTCGAGAGTCCCGCGGACCCGGTTCAGGAGGACCAGCGGGGTTCCGCCGCGCGGGCCGACGCGCCGGTAGGTGAACGTCGCAGAGGGACCGTCGAGGGTCAGGTTCTCGGCCGCGTCTGCCAGATAGGTGCTGCTCATGTCGAGATTCGCTTTCCTGAAGCTGTCGTCTTGTGGTGGACCTAGGTGTGTC
>NZ_JBVHFU010000036.1:0-8977 GCF_055562175.1 Streptomyces sp. NPDC020958
ATCACACCCGCCACACCAGCCGCAGCCTGCGTGTGACCGATGTTCGACTTCACCGAACCCAGCAGCAGCGGCCGACCCTCAGGACGATCCTGACCATAAGTCGCCAACAGCGCCTGCGCCTCGATCGGATCACCCAACGCCGTACCCGTGCCATGCGCCTCCACGACATCGACGTCGGCCGGCTGCAGCCTCGCGCTGGCCAGCGCAGCCCGGATCACCCGCTGCTGCGACGGACCATTCGGCGCCGACAGACCATTGCTCGCACCGTCCTGGTTGACCGCACTGCCCGTCACCATCGCCAGCACCCGGTGCCCGCGAGCACGGGCGTCCGACAGCCGCTCCAGGACCACCATTCCGATGCCTTCGCCCCAGCCGGTGCCGTCGGCCGCCTCCGCGAACGGCTTGCACCGGCCATCGGCAGCCAAGCCCCGCTGGCGCGCGAACTCCACGAAGGTTCCCGGGGTGGCCATCACCGTCACGCCGCCGGCCAGCGCGATCCCGCACTCGCCGGACCGCAGCGCCTGCACGGCCAGGTGAATCGCCGTCAGGGAGGACGAACAGGCCGTGTCCACCGACACCGCAGGACCCTGCAGCCCGAGCGTGTACGCCACCCGACCCGACGCCACGCTCGCCGCGGTCCCTGTCATCACATAACCGTCGGCACCGGCCTGCTCGCCGGCCTGGTAGGCCGACGCGATGATTCCGGCGTAGACACCGGCATCGGTTCCCCGCAGCGAACCCGGCTCGATGCCGGCGTCCTCCAGCGCCTCCCAGCACGTCTCCAGCAGCAGGCGCTGCTGCGGGTCCATCCCCAACGCCTCACGCGGACTGATCCCGAAGAACTCCGCATCGAAATCGCCGGCCCCAGCCAGGAAGCCACCCACCCGGGCGAACGCATGGCTCGCGTCATCGGGATCGGAGCCCTCCGGACGCTCCAGGTTCCAGTCACGATCCACCGGGAACCCCGAGATCGCGTCGGTCCCTCCGGCGATCAACCGCCAGAAGCCCTCCGGGTCCTCGACCCCGCCCGGGAAGCGACAACCCATCCCTACGATCGCCACCGGCTCATGCTCACGTGCCTCCATGTGCCGGAGGCGCTTGCGCATCTGGACGAGTTCAGCCGAGGTCTTCTTCAGGTAGTCGAAGAGCTTTTCCTGATTTTCCATTAAAGGGTTTCCTCATCGATTCGTCGATCAAAGTCATCCGATTCCGACCCATGCAATCGGAATTCTTTGTCAAGGAAATCAAATACTTCATCAGGAGTCGCTGAATCAAACGCTATGGAAGCGCCGTCAGACTCGTCCACCGACTGGACCTCGCCCTGCGCGTCCATCCATTTGGACAGCATTCCGCGCAGGATTGTCGTGATGCCGTCCGGCGCCTCGCAGCTCCCCGCAAGGTTCAGAAGACGGGATTCGAGCTGGTTGAGCTCGGCGATCATCGGTGCCATCCCCGGGTCGCCGTCAGCGACGATTCCCGTCCGTACATATCCGGCGACCGCGGCCGGCGTCGGGTAGTCGAAGACCAGAGTGGCGGGCAGGCTCAAGCCGGTCTCGGCCGACAGCCGGTTGCGGAGCTCCAGCGCGGTCAGGGAGTCGATGCCCATCTCGCGGAAGGCCCGCTGCGGATCGACGTCCCCGGGGCCGGCGTGGCCCAGGACGACGGCGACGGCAGAGCGCACGATCAGTAGGACCTCTTGCTCACGCTCGGCGGGACCGAGCAGGGCCAGCCGGGCCGCCAAGCCGGCTGCGGCCGCGGCCGCAGCCGCGGTGGGCCGGGCGGGGGCACCGGCGACCAAGCCGCGCAGCAGCGGAGGCAGCGGCCCCCCGGCACGCGACAACGCGGCCAGGTCCAGCCGGGCTGGGACCGCCACCGGCGCACCCAACGCGGCGGCGGCCTCGAACAGCGCCAAACCGTGACCGGTCGTCATCGGCTGAATGCCGCCACGACGCAGGCGGGACAATCCGGTGCCGTTGAGGTGCCCGGTCATCTCCGACTCCCGGGCCCACAGACCCCAGGCCAGCGACTGACCGACCAGCTGCCGGTCGCGGCGGTAGGCGGCCAGCGCATCCAGGAACGCGTTGGCAGCGGAATAGCTCCCCTGACCCGGGCTCCCCAGAATGGCTGCGGCCGAGGAGTACAACACGAAGCCGGCCAGGCCCGTGCCCTCGGTCAACTCATGCAGGTTCCACGCCGCGTCGACCTTCGCCGACAGCACCGGCGCCATCCGCTCGGGCGTCAGCGACTCGACCGTCACGTCGTCGATCACACCGGCGGCGTGTACCACCGCGGTCAGCGGCCGCTCGGCCGCGATCCGCGCCAGCACCGGGGCGAGGGAGTCCCGGTCGGCGGCATCGCCGGCCTGGACCCGCACCTCCGCACCCGACCGTGCCAGCTCCGCGACCAGGCGGGCCGCGCCGGGCGCGGCCGGGCCGCGACGGGACAGCAACACCAGGTGCCGCATGCCACGGTCGTCCACCAGGTACCGGGCCAACTCCCCGCCCAGCGCGCCGGTTCCACCGGTGACCAGGACGGTGCCCTGGCTGTCCCACTCGGCGGGCGCGGTCCCGGGCTCCTCCGTCCCGGCCCGGACGAGCCGACGACCGAACGCCACCGCACTCCCGCCGTCACAGGCGGGACGGATGGAGACCTCGGGCTCGTCGGCGTCCAGCACCGCAGCCAGGACGGTGTCCACGTCTGCGTCGTGGGCGGGGTCCAGACCGGCTGACGGGTCGACGTCGACCAGCAGCAGACGATCCGGGTGCTCCGACTGCGCGGAGCGGATCAGGCCCGTCACCGCTGCGCCGGCCAGATCCTGACCGGCGGCCACGCCCTGGGTCCAGATCACCAAGCGTGCGTCGTCGGTCGCGGGGTCGGCCAGCCACTCCTGCACCCACCCCAGCACCGTCGCAGCAGCCAGCTGGGCCGCCTGCGACGCCGAACTCCCGGCGGGAGCGGCAGGCACCGCAGCAACAACCACCGGAGCCATCCCGGAACCGTGCCGCGCCCACTGCACTGCAGCAGCCGAAGCCTGCGCCGGCAGCGGAACCCAGTCCACCGTGAACAGCGACTGGCGCACCTGACGGGCCGCCCCGGCGAACTGACCGGCCGCGGCCTCACGCATCGCCAACGATCGCGCCTGCAGTACCGGCTGACCGGCACCGTCGAACGCCGTCACCGAGACGCCACTCGCCTCGGGCGCCAGGACCACCCGCAGCTGGCGGGCGCCGCCGGCCAGCAGCCGAACCCCCGACCACGCGAACGGCAGACCCGTCCCGCCACTGCCATCACCGGCGGCCAGCAGACCCTGCAGTGCCGCATCGAGCAGAGCGGGATGCAAGCCGAACCCGGCGACATCCGCTTCCGCAGCCTCCGGCAGCTCGACCTCGGCGTAGACGGTGTCCCCGGCACGCCACACCCGACGCAGGCCCTGGAACGCCGGCCCGTAACCGTAACCACGCTGAGCGAGACGCTCATAGGCGCCATCGACCGGAACCGGCTCCGCGCCGGCCGGAGGCCAAGCGACGAGCGAGGTGGGGGCAGGCTGGCCGTCGACCGGCGCAAGCACGCCGACCGCGTGTCGAACCCATTCGTCCTCCCCCTGGCGGGAGGAGACCGTGACGGTCCGTCGGCCGCTGTCGCCCTCGCTGTCGCCGACCTGGACCTGAAGCTGCACGCCGCCCTGGGTGGGCAGGAGCAGTGGCTCCTGGAGCGTCAGCTCCTCCAACACGCCGCAGCCGGCCAGGTCCCCGGCGTGGACCGCCAGGTCCACGAACGCCGTGCCGGGCAGCAGCACCGTGCCGTGCACCGCGTGATCGGCCAGCCACGGCATCCCGGCCAGCGACAGACGACCCGTCAACACCAGCCCATCACCCTCGGCCAGCCACACCGCCGCCGCCAGCAACGGGTGCCCAACGCGCTGCAAGCCGATCGACGACGCGTCACCGCCACCGGTGACGGCCTTGGGCCAGTAGTGCTGACGCTGGAACGCGTACGTCGGCAGATCAACCTTGACCGCCCGGCCCTCGTCGGCGGTTGCCGCGGCCCAGTCCACCTCCACACCAGCCGCATAGGCACCAGCCAGCGCAGTCAGCCAACGACCACGACCACCATCACCACGCTGCAAGCTGCCCGCGGCAACCAGGTCGTCGCCGGCCTGCGCGATCGCCAGACCCAGCACCGGATGCGGACTGACCTCCACGAACACCCGGTGGCCCTCCGCCGCGAGGCCGGCAATGACCTCACCGAAGCGCACCGTCTGCCGCAGGTTGCGGTACCAGTACCCACCATCCAGCCCGGCGGTATCCACCACGCGCGCTTCCAGCGTCGAGTAGAACGGCACCGCGCTGCTACCGGCACTCACGCCGGCCAGGTCCTCGGCCAGACGGTCCCTGACCGCCTCGACATGCGCCGTGTGCGACGCGTAGTCCACCGCGATCCGCCGCGCACCACGATCGGCGTAGGCGTCCGTGAACTCGCTGCAGGCCTCCGCGGTACCGGCGACCACGACCTGCCGCGGGCCGTTGACCGCCGCGACCGACAGGTCATCGCCCCAGCGGGAGACCCACTCCTGAACCTCCTCAAGCGAGGCAGGCACCGACACCATGCCACCCGTGCCGGCCAGTCCGGCCAACGCCCGGCTGCGCAGCGCCACAACCCGCGCGCCGTCCTCCAACGACAACCCGCCCGCCACACACGCCGCCGCGATCTCGCCCTGGCTGTGACCCACAACCGCCGCCGGCTCGACGCCATACGCCCGCCACAGCGCGGCCAGACTCACCGCCACCGCCCACGACGCGGGCTGAACCACATCCACCCGAGCCAACAGCCCCGCGTCACCAAGCACCTCACGCAACTGCCAGTCCACAAACGGCGCCAGCGCCTGCGCGCAACGCTCCATCGCCGCCGCGAACACCGGCTCCAGGTCCCACAACTGCAGACCCATACCAACCCACTGCGCACCCTGACCCGCGAACACAAACACCGGCCGCGACCCCGCCGCCGAACCAGCAACCCCGGCCACCACACCCGGAGCCTCCCGGCCCGCCGCAACCGCTGTCAGACCCGCCAACAACTGCTCACGGTCATCGCCGACCACCGCCAACCGGTGAGAGAACGCCGTGGTCCGGGTGACGGCCAGCGAGAACGCGACATCCTTGGCCGCAACCTCCGGACGGTCAGTCACGAACTCCGCCAGCCGACCCGCCTGCGCGGCCAGCGCCGCACCGGACCGCGCCGACAGCACCCACGCCACCGGACCCGAAGACGACTCCGGCCCGGCCAGGACAGGAGCATCCACGGCAGGGACATCCTGCGCGGGCTGCTCAAGGATCAGGTGCACGTTGGTGCCGCTGATCCCGAACGCAGACACACCCGCACGACGCGGACCAGTACCCTCCGGCCACTCGCGCGGCTCGGTCAGCAACTCCACCGCACCGGCCGACCAGTCCACATGCGAGGACGGGGCGTCCACGTGCAGGGTCTGCGGCAGCACCCCGTGCCGCATCGCCTGCACCATCTTGATCACACCCGCCACACCAGCCGCAGCCTGCGTGTGACCGATGTTCGACTTCACCGAACCCAGCAGCAGCGGCCGACCCTCAGGACGATCCTGACCGTAAGTCGCCAACAGCGCCTGCGCCTCGATCGGATCACCCAACGCCGTACCCGTGCCATGCGCCTCGACCACGTCGACATCACCCGGCTGCAGCCCCGCGCTGGCCAGCGCAGCCCGGATCACCCGCTGCTGCGACGGACCATTCGGCGCCGACAGACCATTGCTCGCACCGTCCTGATTCACCGCACTGCCCGCAACCACCGCCAGCACCCGGTGCCCGCGAGCACGGGCGTCCGACAGGCGCTCCAGGACCACCATCCCGACGCCCTCACCCCAACCGGTCCCGTCAGCGGCATCCGCGAACGGCTTGCACCGACCGTCGGCAGCAAGGCCTCGCTGCCGCGCGAACTCCACGAAGGTCCCCGGCGAGGCCATCACCATGACGCCACCGGCCAGGGCCATCCCGCACTCGCCCGAGCGCAGCGCCTGCGCCGCCAGGTGAATCGCCGTCAGCGACGAGGAACAGGCCGTGTCCACCGACACCGCAGGACCCTGCAGCCCCAACGTGTACGCCACTCGACCCGACGCCACACTCGCCGTCGTACCGGTCAGCCCGAAACCACCGGCACCGTCCTGCTCGCCGAGCTGGTAGCCCGAAGCGATGATGCCCGCGTAGACACCGGTATCGGTGCCCTTCAACGTTCCCGGGGCGATGCCGGCGTCCTCCAGCGCCTCCCAGCACGTCTCCAGCAGCAGGCGCTGCTGCGGGTCCATCCCCAACGCCTCACGCGGACTGATCCCGAAGAACTCCGCATCGAAATCGCCAGCCCCAGCCAGGAAGCCACCCACCCGAGCAAAAGACGCACTCGCATCAGCAGACTCGGACGCGCTCGGCGTCTCCCAACCGCGGTTCACCGGGAAGCCCGACATCGCGTCGGTCCCTGCGGCGATCAGCTGCCAGAAGCTCTCCGGGTCCTCGACCCCGCCCGGGAACCGGCACCCCATACCGACGATCGCCACCGGCTCGTCCGTGCCGACACGGACCGCTGGCACGGACGCCGCTCCGACGCCCTCGGTGGTCCCGCAGGCCTCTGCCACGAGGTAGCGGGCGACCTCCATCGGTGTCGGCCGGTCGAACACCAGAGTGGCAGGGAGCGTGAGCCTGGTTTCGGTCGAGAGCCGGTTGCGGAGCTCCAGCGCGGTCAAGGAGTCGATGCCCATGTCGCGGAAGGTCCGCTGGGGATCGATGTCCCCGGGACGGGCATGGCCCAGAACGATGGCGGTGCCGGCCCGGACGATCTGCAGGACCTCCTGCTCACGGTCGGCGGGAGACAGCGCGGCCAGCCGACCCGCAAGACCTCCAACGGCCGCAGCCGCTGCCGCGGACGGGCGTGCGGAGGCACCACCGGCGGCCAGGCCGCGTAGCAGCGCGGGCACCGGCCCCCCGGCACGCGACAACGCGGCCAGGTCCAACCGGGCCGGGACCGCCAGCGGCGTGCCCAGGGCAGTAGCAGCCTCGAAGAGCGCCAGCCCCTGCTCCGTCGTCAGCGGCTGGATGCCGCCACGGCGCAGGCGGGACAATCCGGTGCCGTTGAGGTGCCCGGTCATCTCCGAGGTCTGCTCCCACAGGCCCCAGGCCAGCGACTGGCCGGGCAGGTGCCGGTCCCGGCGGTAGGAGGCCAGCGCGTCCAGGAACGCGTTGGCGGCGGCATAGCCGGCCTGTCCCGGATTGCCCACGACGGCCGCGGCCGAGGAGTACAGCACGAACCCGGCCAAGCGCGCGCCCTGGGTCAACTCGTTCAGGTTCCACGCCGCGTCGACCTTGGCCGCCAGCACCGGCGCCATCCGCTCAGGCGTAAGCGACTCCACCGTCACGTCGTCGATCACACCGGCGGCGTGCACGACCGCGGTCAGCGGCCGCTCGGCCGTAAGCCGCGCCAGCACCGAGGCGAGACCCTCGCGGTCGGCGGCATCGCCGGCCTGCACCCGCACGCTCGCACCCGACTGCGCCAACTCGGCGACCAGACGGGCCACGCCCGGCGCGACCGGGCCACGACGGGACATCAGCACCAGGTGCCGCATGCCCCGAACGTTCACCAGGTGCCGCGCCAACTCCCCGCCCAGCGTGCCAGTCCCGCCCGTAACGAGGACGGTCCCCTGGCTGTCCCACTCGGCCGGCACGTTCAGCACGACCTTGCCCACCTGCCGGGCCGCCTGCAGGTACCGCAGGGCCGCCACAGCCTGCGACAGCTCGAAACACGTCACCGGCGGCGGAATCAGCGTCCCAGCCTCGAACATCGTCCCGAGCTCGGCCAACATCTCCGCGATCCGCGGCACGCCCGCGTCCATCAGGTCGAACGCCTGGTAGACGACTCCCGGATAGGCCTTGGCAACCTCGGCGGCGTCGCGGATGTCCGTCTTGCCCATCTCGACGAACCGGCCGCCGCGCGGCAGCAGCCGCAGCGAGGCATCCGTGAACTCCCCGGCCAGGGCGTTGACGACCACGTCCATGCCCTCGCCACCGGTCACGGCCAGGAACCGCTCACAGAAGTCGAGATCACGAGTGGAGGCGATGTGGCTCTCCTCCACACCGGCTGCGCGCAGCCCGTGCTGCTTGGCCGGGCTCGCGGTCGCAAAGACCTCCAGCCCCCACGCCTTCGCCAGCTGCACCGCAGCCGTGCCAACTCCACCCGTACCGGCGTGGATCAACACCCGTTGGCCGGGGCGAGCCTGGGCCAGATCCCGCAACGCGTAGAACGCGGTCAGGAAGCCTGCCGACACCGCCGCGGCCTGCTGGAAGGACCAGCCCTGCGGAACCGGGGCAAGCAGACGGCTGTCCACGATCCCGACCGGACCCCAACCGGGCACCAGACCCATCACCGACTGACCAACCGTCAGGCCAGTGACTCCGGGGCCGGTCTCCAGGACAACACCGGAACCCTCCATGCCCAGGACCCGGCCGTCCACGACCATGCCCAGCCCAGCCAGCACGTCATGGAAGTTGACGCCCGCCGCCCGCAGGCCCACCCGGACCTGACCCGCCGCCAACTCCGCACTCGTCTCGGGAGCGTCGATGACCGCGGCACTGCTCAGGTCACCGGGCTGAGTCACCTCGACCCGCCAGCCCGATCCAGTCGGCAAGGACAGCTCACTGGCGCGGGCCAACCGTCGGCCGAAGGCCGCGATCCCCCCGCCGTCAGCGGCGCGGCGGATGCGGACCTCGGGCTCGTCGGAATCCAGTACCGCGGCCAGGACGGTGTCCACGTCGGCGTCACGCGTCGGGTCCAGGCCGGCCGCCGGGTCGACATCGACCAGCAGCAGACGACCCGGATGCTCCGACTGCGCCGAGCGCACCAGACCCGTCACCGCCGCACCGGCCAGATCCTGACCGGCGGCCACGCCCTGGGTCCAGATCACCAA
>NZ_JBVHFU010000037.1:0-7292 GCF_055562175.1 Streptomyces sp. NPDC020958
GTGGTCGTTCCGGCGGGAAGGAGCGACGACGCGCTCGTCGACGCCGTGACCGGTGCACTGGGAACCGATGTCACCGTGGTGGAACACGGCGACATCCCCGGACTGCACGCAGTCGATGGCATCGTCTCTCTGGAAGTCCTCCTGCAAGACAGCACGCAAGCAGGCCTCACCGCCGTCATCGACCTGCTGCAAACGCTGCCGGATCAAGGGATCCCGCTGTGGGTGCTGACCCGGGGAGCGGTGTCGACCGGCGCCCATGATCCGGTTACCGATCCCGATCAGGCCGCCGTCTGGGGACTGGGACGGGTCGCCGCTCTGGAGCAGCCCGCCTGCTGGGGTGGTCTGATCGACCTGCCCGCGGTTCTCGACGCCCGCGGTGCCCGCGAGCTGGCCGCCGTACTGTCGAACGGCTCGAGTGAGGACCAGGTCGCCGTCCGCCCGGCCGGAGTGTTCGGGCGCCGGTTGAGGCACGCTCCGGCCGCGACCGGTCCGGCGCCGTGGACCACGTCCGGAACCGTCCTCATCACTGGGGGTACGGGTGGCCTGGGGGCGCACGTCGCACGGTGGGCAGTCGAACGCGGGGCCGAGCATATTGTCCTGGCGAGCCGGCGCGGGCCGGACGCGGAAGGCGCCGACATGCTGCGCCTGGAGCTCGAGGCGGCCGGCGCCCGGGTCACGGTGGCAGCCTGTGACGTCGCCGACCGCGACGCCCTGGCCCGGATCCTCAGCGAGATTCCCGGGGAATGGCCCCTGCGTACGGTCGTGCACGCCGCCGGCGTCATGAGCGATGCCACTCCGCTCGCCGCGACCACCGCGGAGCAGGTGCAGCACCAGGTGCGAGTGAAGGTCGACGGCGCCCGGAACCTCGACGAGCTGACCAGTGGCCTCGACCTCGACGCGTTCGTCCTGTTCTCCTCCGGCGCGGCTGCCTGGGGCAGCGGCGGCCAGGGTCCGTACGCGGCCGGCAACGCCTATTTGGACGCGCTGGCCGCTCACCGCCGGGCGCAGAGCCGCACGGCCACCTCGGTGGCGTGGGGCTCGTGGGACGAGGCCGGCATGCTGATCGGCCTGGCCGAGGCGGAGCGGGAGAACCTCGACCTGCTGGGTGTGATCCCCATGCGGCCCGAGCCGGCTCTCAGCGCGTTGCAGCGCACCCTGCACGACGACGAGACCACGCTCGTGGTCACGGACATGGACTGGGCCCGGTTCGCCCCGGTCTTCACCGCCGCCCGGCCGAGCGCCCTGATTTCCGACCTGCCCGAAGTCACCGCCGCCCTGACGGGAACCGGTTCCACGGGTACGGGTGAGCCGGGCCGCCACCTCGCCGCCTTGCCCTCAGCTGAGCGGGAACAGGCCCTCGTCGATCTGGTACGCGCGGCGGCGGCCTCGGTGCTCGGTCACTCGTCCAGCGCGCAGGTCGACGTGGACCAGCCGTTCAAGGAACAGGGCTTCGACTCGCTGACCGCGGTCGAGTTGCGCAACGCCCTCCTGGCGGAAACGGGGACGAGCCTGCCGGCCAGTGCCGCGTTCGACTATCCGACCGTCACCCGGCTGGCCGCCCACCTGTCCGCCCACTTCGGCGAGCCGGAAGCCGCAGCCACACCAGTGGTGCCGGTCTCCGCCGCACTCACCGACGACCCGATCGTGCTGGTCGGCATGGCCTGCCGCTTCCCGGGAGGCGTCCAGGACCCGGAGGGCCTGTGGCGCCTGGTCGCCGAGGGGACGGACAGCATCACCGGCTTTCCCGCCGACCGGGGCTGGAACTTCGATGAGCTGCTGGGTACCGCCGGGCCCGGTTCGGGAACCATCGCGACGGGACAGGGCGGCTTCCTCGACGAAGTGGCCGGCTTCGACGCCGGGTTCTTCCGCATCTCGCCCCGCGAGGCGCTGGCCACCGACCCGCAGCAGCGGCTGTTGCTCGAGGTTTCCTGGGAAGCGCTGGAACAGTCCGGAATTGCTCCCTCGACCCTGGTGGGCAGCCCCACGGGCGTCTTCGTCGGCGCCTACCAGAACGGGTACGCCGAGTTCGCCGCACGCTCCGGCGAGCACGAGCTGCAGGGCCACCTCATCACCGGGGGCGCCGGCAGCGTCATCTCCGGCCGGGTGGCGTACGCGCTCGGCCTGGAAGGCCCCGCGGTCAGCGTGGACACCGCCTGCTCCTCGTCGCTCGTGGCGATGCATCTGGCCGCGCAGGCCCTGCGATCCGGGGAGTGCTCGCTCGCCCTCGCCGGCGGTGTGATGGTCATGTCCACCCCGGACGCCTTCGTGGGCTTCACCGCTCAGGGCGGCCTCGCCGGGGACGGCCGCTGCAAGTCCTTCTCCGACACGGCCGACGGCACCGGCTGGTCCGAGGGCGTCGGCGTCGTGGTGATGGAGCGCCTGTCCGACGCCGAGCGCAACGGCCATGAGGTCTTGGCGGTCATGCGGTCGAGTGCGGTGAATCAGGACGGTGCGTCGAATGGTCTGACGGCTCCGAACGGTCCGTCCCAGCAGCGTTTGATCCGTCAGGCTCTGGCGGCGGCGGGTCTGTCGTCGGCTGATGTGGATGCGGTGGAGGCCCACGGTACGGGCACCAGGCTCGGTGATCCGATCGAGGCGCAGGCGCTGCTGTCCACGTATGGCCAGGACCGTCCCGGCGACCGGCCGTTGTGGCTGGGGTCCCTCAAGTCCAACATCGGCCACGCCCAGGCCGCGGCGGGTGTGGCCGGGGTCATCAAGATGGTCATGGCGCTGCGTCACGGGATCCTGCCCAGGACTCTGCACGTGGACGCGCCGACCTCGCAGGTGGACTGGACCGAGGGGAATGTCCGGCTGCTCACCGAGGCGGTGCCCTGGCCGGAGACCGACCGTCCGCGCCGTGCCGGCGTGTCCGCGTTCGGTGTCAGCGGCACCAACGCGCATGTCATCCTCGAAGCCCCGGCTCGCATCGACGCCGAGCCTCCGACGGAACCCGCCACTGACGGCCCGCTGCCATGGGCCCTGTCCGGGAAGACCGGCGCGGCGGTGCAGGCGCAAGCGGCGCGTCTCCTGGAACACCTGGAATCGGTTCCCTCGCTGCACCCGGCGGACGTGGCCTGGTCGTTGATCGCGTCTCGGGAATCCTTCGACCAGCGGGCCGTGGTGGTGGGCGCGGACCACGACGAGCTGAGGGCCGGACTGCGTGCCATCGCCGTCGGCAGCCCCGCGCCCGGAGTGGTGCGCGGCACCCGGACCGGCGGCCGGGTCGTGTTCGTGTTCCCGGGTCAGGGTGCGCAGTGGGTGGGGATGGCTCAGGAGCTGATCGGGTCTTCGCCTGTCTTCGCCTCGTCGATGCGTGAGTGCGCGGAGGCTCTGGAACCGTTGGTGGACTGGTCGCTGGCCGACGTGCTCGGCGACGAAGCTGCGCTGCAGCGGGTGGATGTCGTGCAGCCGGCGTTGTGGGCGGTGATGGTGTCGCTGGCCGCGGTCTGGCGCTCGTACGGGGTGGAACCGGCTGCGGTGGTGGGTCATTCGCAGGGTGAGATCGCGGCGGCGTGTGTGGCGGGTGCGTTGTCGTTGTCCGATGGTGCCCGGGTGGTGGCGTTGCGGAGCAGGGCGATCGCGGAGCATCTGACCGGTGGCGGCATGATGGCGTTGTCGGTGCCGGCCGCGGCGGCGCGGGACTTGATCGCGGACCGGCCCGCGGTGTCGCTAGCCGCGATCAACGGCCCGTCATCCGTGGTGGTCTCGGGCGAGGCCGACGCCCTGGACTCGCTGCAAGCGCACTGCGAGGAGCAAGGCGTCAGGGCACGACGGATCGCGGTGGACTATGCCTCGCATTCGGTGCTGGTGGAACAGATCCGGGACCGGTTGCTGACGGACCTGGCTGCCATCACCCCGCAGACATCGGAGGTGCCGGTCGTCTCGTCGGTGACCGGCGAGCTGATGGACACCGTGGGCTGGGACGCCGCGTACTGGTTCCGGAACCTGCGGAACACGGTGCTGTTCGAACAGGCACTGACGGCGGCCGGGCCCGGCGTGATCATCGAAGTCAGCCCGCATCCGGTCCTGCTCCCCGCAGTGCAGGACATCGCCCCGGCGGTCGGGACGCTGCGACGCGGCGAGGGTGATCTGCGGCGGCTGCTGGAATCGGTTGCCCAGGCACACGCGTACGGCGTGAGCGTCGACTGGAAGCGCCTGGTCACCGGGCGCCGGGTTCCCCTCCCGACCTACGCCTTCCAGCATCAGCGCTTCTGGCCCGAGCCGGCCGCCGGTCCCGCCGACGTCAGCGCGGCCGGCCTCAGCGCCGCGGAGCACCCGCTGCTGGGTGCGATGTTGCCGCTGCCGGAGACCGGCGGCGTGGTGTTCACCAGCCGCCTGTCGCTGCGGACCCAGCCGTGGCTGGCCGACTACGCGATCCGGGGCACCATGGTGTTCCCCGGTACGGGCTACGTCGAGCTGGCCGTCCGCGCCGGCGACAGCGTGCAGTGCGACCGGGTCGACGAGCTGGTCCTCGAGGCGCCGCTGGTGCTGCCCGGCCAGGGTGGCGTACAACTGCAGGTCGTCGTCGGCGAGGCCGCGGCGGGCAGGCGCAGCGTCGCCGTGTACGCCCGGCCGGACGGGCAGGACGAATGGACCCGCCATGCCACCGGCGTGCTCAGCGCGAACGCGGGGTCGGCCGGGCAGGAGTTCACCGCGGTGGGCCAGGCGTGGCCCGGCCCCGGCGCCACCGAGCTGGACATCCGTGAGTTCTACGCCGAGCTGGGTACGGGCGGGTTCGCGTACGGGCCGCTGTTCCAGGGTCTGACCCGGGCCTGGCGGGACGGCGACCGGATCCTCGCCGAGGTCGAGCTGACCGAGGCGGGACGGGGCCTGGCCGAGTCGTTCGGGATCCATCCCGCGCTGCTGGACGCGGCGCTGCAGTCCACGGCGCTGACCGGGCTGGCGGGGCTGCAGTTCAGCTTCGTCGACGTGGTGCTGCGGGCGACCGGCGCGTCCCGGGTGCGGGTGGCGCTGACGCGGACCGGGCCGGACCAGGTGGCCATCGCGATCGCTGACAACAGCGGGCTGCCGGTGTTGTCGATCGGCTCGCTGACCGTACGCCCGCTGGCGGCCGACAGCATCGTCGCCGGCGCGGGCGACGGCACCCTGCTGAGCCTGCAGTGGGCCGGCATCCCCGCCGGAACCGCCGATGCCCGTGCAGCCGTGGTGGTGCCGGTTTCCGGTGATTCCGGCGCTGTGGTGACGTCCGCGCACGAGCTGTCCGCCCGGGTGGTACGGAAGCTGGACGAGACCACGGGTCCGCTGGTCGTGGTCACCCGGGGCGCGGTGGCCGTCGAGCCCGGCGAGCCGGTGACGGACCTGGCCGCTGCGGCGGTGTGGGGCGTGGTTCGCGGGATGCAGACGGCGGACCCGGGCCGGATCGTGCTGCTCGACACCGACACCGACACCGAGGTGGACGGTGCGGTGCTGAGTCAGGTGCTGGGCGCTGACGAGCCGCAACTGGCCTTGCGGGGCGGGGCCTTGCGGGCCGCCCGGCTGGTCCGGCACAGCTCCTCGACCGAGCCGGAAACGGTTCCCTCCCGTGTCCTCGTCACGGGCGGCACGGGGACCTTGGGCGCGGCCGTGGCACGCCATCTCGTGGCTGCCCATGGCGTACGGGATCTCGTGCTGCTCAGTCGGCGCGGGTCCGACGCGCCGGGCGCCGCGGAGCTCGCCGCGGAACTGTCCCGGGCGGGCGCCGCAGTCGAGCTGGTGGCCTGTGACCTGACCGACCGCCAGTCCCTGGCCGAGATGCTGACCGCGTACCCGGTTGGTGGACTGGTCCACGCCGCCCGGGTCGACGGACCCGGGCAGATCGACGCCGTCTGGCACCTGCACGACCTCACACGCGCCCTCGACCTGTCGCTGTTCGTGGTCTTCTCGTCCCTGGCGGGGATCGTGGGCGACGAGAACCGTCCGGGCGACGCCTTCCTCGCCGCCCTGATGCACCAGCGGCACCACGACGGGCTGCCGGGCCTCGCGCTGGCGTGGGGAGACTGGGAAACCGACCGCGGTCTGTCCGCACCGCAGGCCATGATCCTGTTCGACCAGGCGCTGAGCGCCGGCGTCCCCGTGGCGGCCCCGACCCGGCTGAACGTCCAGGCGCTGCGCTCTCAGGCGAACCTTCCGCCCGTGTGGCGCGCGCTGACCGGGGGATCGTCGCGCCGTGCCGCCACTCAGGCCCACGGCGGTCGCGACGGTCTTGGCCAGCGGTTCGCCGGACTGTCCGCCGCCGAGCGGCAGCAGGCCCTGATAGACCTGGTACGGGAGTCCGCCGCGGCGGTGCTCGGCTATGGCTCCGCGGCGCAACTGGCCGCCGACCAGCCGTTCAGCGACCTGGGCTTCGACTCGCTGACTGCCGTCGACCTGCGCAACACGTTGCGCACCCGGACCGGGCTCAGCATGCCCGCCACCCTCGTCTTCGACTACCCGACCGTGGCCCGCGTGGCCGGCTATCTGGCGCAGGAGCTCGGCGAGGTGCCTCCGGCCGCCGCCTCCGCCCTGGTCCCGGCCGCGCCGCTGCCGGTTGCGGTCGCTGACGATCCGGTCGTGCTGGTCGGCATGGCGTGTCGTTATCCGGGTGGTGTCACGGGTCCGGACGAGTTGTGGGACCTGGTGGCGGCCGGGACGGACGGGATCACGCCGTTCCCCGCTGACCGCGGCTGGGATCTCGACGCGCTCCTCGGCGTCGACGGGTCCGCGGCGTCGGCCACGGCCGAGGGCGGCTTCCTCGCCGGCGCCGACGAGTTCGACGCCGCCTTCTTCCGCATCTCGCCGCGCGAGGCCCAGGCGACCGACCCGCAGCAGCGGTTGCTGCTCGAGGTGTCGTGGGAGGCGTTGGAGCAGGCGGGTATCGATCCCCTGTCCCTGGCGGGCAGTTCGACCGGTGTCTTCGCGGGTGTCTACTCCTCCGGGTACGCCGATCTTGTCGCCCGTGGTGGGGAGCAGTTGCAGGGTCACCAGATCACGGGTGGCGCGGCCAGCGTGATCTCGGGGCGGGTTGCGTACACGCTGGGGCTGGAGGGTCCCGCGGTGAGCGTGGACACGGCGTGTTCGTCGTCGCTGGTGGCGATGCATCTGGCGGCGCAGGCACTGCGGGCGGGGGAGTGCTCGTTGGCGCTGGCCGGCGGCGTCACCGTCATGGCGACGCCCGACGCGTTCGTCTGGTTCACCGTGCAGGGTGGTCTGTCCCCGGATGGCCGGTGCCGGTCGTTCGCCGACAGCGCTGACGGGACGGGCTGGTCCGAGGGCGTCGGCGTGGTGGTGTTGGAGCGGCTGTCCGACGCTGTGCG
>NZ_JBVHFU010000038.1:0-6746 GCF_055562175.1 Streptomyces sp. NPDC020958
TGCCAGCAGGCCGGCCCCGGCCCGTCAGCTCCTCCAAGGAAGCCTGGTCTGGGTCGTGGAGCCAGCCGCCTACGGCTTTCGCAACAGGCCCTAGCAGCGCGGTGGTGACAGGCAGCTCCGCGAGGCGGCGCGTCGAGTCGGCGAAGGCGGCCACGTCGGCGCCCGGCACATGGGCGAAGAAGGTACCGCTGATCAGCGTGTCCCCGGCCAGCAGCAGCCCGGTCTCCGGCTCCCACAGGCAGATGCCGTCCGGGGAGTGCCCCGGGGTGTGCAGCACCTCCAGGCGACGCCCGCCCAGATCGACGACGTCTCCTTCGCGCAGCAGGCGGGTGGGGCGTACGGCCTCGATACGCCAGTCGGCGAGGTCGGGGACCGGCCGTGCCTCGACGCGGGAGTCCGTCAGGAAGAAACCGCCGGTGTCCAGGGCGTGGAACTCCTCGTACCGCTTGCGCAGGCCGTGCGCGAGGTGCGCGTACGCCTCCAGCCACTCGTGCGGGGCCGGAGCCGTGTGCAGGGCGGCTCCGTCGGCGTGTACGGCGATGTCCTCGGCGTACGCGGCCAGGGAGGCGTTGCCGCCGCGGTGGTCGAAGTGATGGTGCGAGTTGACGACGAGGAGCGGCAGCCCGGTCAGCCGCCGCACCCGCTCACCGATGTCGGCGATGCCCATTCCCGTGTCGTAGAGCAGGGCCGTCTCGTCGCCGAGCAGGAGGTAGCTGTTGACGTGGCCGGGCTCGCCGATCATGAAGGCGCCCGGGCCGGTCTCGGTGACCTGGAACCAGTCGGGGCCGCTCACGCGGCACCGAGCGCGTGGTAGCGGCGGTCGTGGTGCACGAGCGCGGTCGGTCCGCCGGTTCCGGTCACCACGCCCTCGACGGCCGCGACGATCAGGTGGTGGTCTCCGGCCGGGAGGTCACGTATGACCCGGCACAGCACCGTGTACGAGCTGTGCGCGAGCAGCAGCGGCAGCCCGCCGCGCTCCTCGGCCGACCACTCCAGGTCCGCGAACCGGTCGGCGGTGCGGTCGGCGAAGCGCCGGGAGACATGCTCGCCGCCGGAGTGCAGGATGTTCAGCGCGAACCTGCGGCCGCCGAGCAGCGCGGGCAGCGAACGGCCGTCGCGGCCCACCCCGATGGCCAGCAGTCGCGGTTCGCGGCTCAGACTCATCACGGCGGTGCTGGTGAAGCCGACCGGCCGCCCCTCGGAGGTCAGGGCGGTGACGACACAGACGCCCCCGGCCAGGGCGGCCATGGCGTCGAGGAAGGCGGAGTCCGGCGGGCAGGCGACGGAACGGTCGGAGGTGGCCGCGGCCATGGGGAGGCTCCCTTGGGGCTGGGCGGGACGAGGAGGCACGTACGACCCGTGCGACTCGATGGACTCGACGACACCTAGAATGTTCGTGCCATCAACATTGAGCGTAGGGCCTCGGTGTTTCACCGGCGTAAAACCTCTCCCCGGCCGCCTCCGGGCCCTGAACGGCCCGCCGACCTCGCCCCTTAGGATTCCTGCCATGCCGGCCCAACCCGCCCACAGCCCATCGCCCGCCGCCGAGGACACGGACGCGCCGCTGCGCGCCGAACTCGGCAGCGCGATCCGCAAGTTGCGCAAGGAACGGGGCCTGACCCTCGTACAACTGGCCGAGCGCGCCGCGCTCTCCCACCCGTTCCTCAGCCAGCTGGAGCGGGGGCTGACCCGTCCGAGCATGTCGTCCCTGCACCGCATCGCCCGCGCCCTCGGCACCACCCAGCAGGCACTGATGACCGTGGCGGCGGTGCCGCGTACCGGCGCCTCGGCCGACTCCGTCCACCTGGTGCGCTCGGGCGAGGGCCTGCCCGTGGCGAACCGCGGCGGCGGAACGGCGCGCATGCTCGGGGCCCCCGCCTACTCCGTCCACCCCGTGGAGTACACCGGGGTCGGAGAGCGGTTCGACGAGTACTTCGACCACCCCGGTGACGAGTTCGTCTACGTCGTGGCCGGCGAGATCGAGATCGACCTGCAGACCGCGGACGGGCCCCGTCTCCACGTACTCGGGCCGGGAGACAGCATCTACTACCGCGGAGGGACTCCCCACCGTTGGCGCGCCGTCGGGGACGGTTCACGGGTACGGCTGCTCACCGTCCAGAACGCGACGGGCGAAGCCGACCGCCATCCCTGACGCTCGGCGGCCATGCACGCGCGAGGTGTGCGCGTCGTCTGCTGCACCGACGCCGAGGTCGGCCCCTTCAAGCCGCACGTGTCCTGCCCGGGGGGGCTCGTCCACTTCGCCTCGCGGGTCGCCACCCACACCGCCGCGCTCGCTTCCATGACCTCACCGGCGGCCGACTCCTGCGGCCTGGGCACCACGGCCGTCGAGTGGACCGGTCGCAACCGGCCGCCTGAACCAGGTGGCCGCACAGAGCCCGGACCGCAGGACGCCCAAGACCGGCCCGCGGGCCGCGCCATGGTTGCCCGCGCACGTCGTGGGTGAAGAAATTGTTCGAATGCGTCGGAGAGCGTTGCGGTGAGTGCGTCGGTGGGGCGTCCCGAGAAGCCGGTCGACCCCCGCGCCGGTGCTGTGCAGCGCTTCGCCCATGAACTGCGGCGTACCAGGTCGGCCGTCGCAGTCGGCAGGACAACCGGGACGCCCGTCCCCAGCCGATCGGCACAGCGGGGTGAACACCCTGGCTGCCGGGTTCCCCTCTGGCGACTGACGCAGAAGGGAGCCGGCCAGGTCACGCGTTGAAGCGGTACGAGCCCGCCCGGGCCCGGTAGACCTTGTACGGCGCGCCGCCCGAGGTGTCGTCACGGACGAAGGCGGCCCCCCGGGGCGCGCTGACGGGCTTGCCCTGGGTCGGCACCCAGATCTCGGCCTCGGTGTTGTACGGCACGGTCACCGCTAGGTCGATCCGGCCGTCCGAGCCGCGCCTCCACTCCGAGGACACCACACCGCGCACCGTGTCGATCGAGGCACTGACGTGGTCGAGGGTCGCGGGAGACAGGTCGGTGTCGTCGACGCTCGTCGGGACTTGGCTGTTGACCGCGACCGAGGGGACGTACGGGCGGATCCGCAGCGTCTCGTAGGCGGTTGAGGTCGGCCTGATGCCGGCCAGGCTCTGGTAGAACCAGGTGGCCACGTTGGAGCGGTAGTGGTGGTTGACCGAGAGCCGGTCGGTCCACTGCTCCCACAGCGAGGTGGCGCCCTTGGCGATCTGGTGGACGTAGCCGGGGACGCCGGTCTGGGTGACGGCCTTCAACGCGATGTCCGTGTAGCCGTACTCGCTGAGGATGTTGAACTCGTAGCGCGAGCCGTACATGTCGTTCTGGATGTGCTGGTCCGCCGCCACGATCCGGTCCGCGAGGAGCTTCGCGAGGGCCTTCTTGTTCTCCTCCAGCGTCTTGGTGCCGGCCAGATGGCGGGGATCGCCGGGGCCCAGGTCGGAGCCGGGGACCAGGTCGAAGGCGATGGCCATGGCGTTCTCGCTGGAGATGCTGCCCTGGGTGAAGTACCCCTTCGACGCGTCCCAGTAGTTGGCGATGAACGCCTTGCGCAGGGTGCGCGCCAACTGGGCGTAGTGGGCCGCTCGTTCGGTGCGGCCGATCCTGTGGCCCACCTTCTCCATGTAGTCGCAGAAGTGGATGTAGAAGGCGAGGCTGATGACGGCGTTGCTGCCGGGAGGCTCGGCTCCGGAGTAGGCGCCGAGCGATGCCTCGAACTTGTAGTCGTTCTCGGCGGTGAACAGCGTCTCGTAGTACGTCAGGAGCGTGTCCTGGTGGTCGTAGAGCTCGGCGAACAGGCTGCTGTTGCCGTAGTACGTGTACAGCTCCCTCGGAATGACGAAGTACGCCGAGTCCCAGGCCGGCACGGCCTTCCACGTGGCGTCCCAGCCGGGGGTGCGGTCGTAGCCGTAGCCGCCCTTGGCGACGGGGACGAACATGGGCAGCTGGCCGGTGGAGATCTGGGTGTCGGGGAAGTGGCGCAGGTAGTTGGTGAGGACGGCGTTGACGTCCCAGGTCAGGGACTGCGACTCGGAGCTGGCCATGGCGTCGCCGCTCCAGCCGTTCTTCTCCCGGGAGGGGGTGTCGGTGGGCTTCTGGACCAGATTGTTCTGCTCGGCCCACTCGAGGTTGCGCTGAAGGCGGTTGAGCAGGGCGTTGTCGGTGGTGAAGGTGCCGGTGCGGGCGAAACCGGTGCGGGCGACACCGACGGTCAGGAGGTCCGCGTCTTGCGCCAGGTCCGGGGCTCGGCCGAGGACCGCCTCCAGGTTCATGACCTCCAGGTAGCGGAAGCCGAAGTGGCTGAACTGCTGCTCCCAGGTCTGCGTCGACCGTCTGCCGAGGGTGTAGTAGTGCGTCTGGAGGTTGGCGTCGTGCTGGAAGTTCTCCTCTTCCACGGAGAGCGGGGAGGCGGCCGTGCCGTCGCCGGCGACGATCCGGTTGCCGCCGCGGACGCGCAGGGTGAGGCCCTCCTTGTCGGGGCGCAGGCCGGTGAGCTGAAGGCGCACGAGGCCGGTCAGGATCTGGCCGTAGTCCAGGACCCAGGTCTTCGAGCCGGGCGCCGTCTCGGTGATCGAGACGGGGCGCAGCGTCTGACTGACCAGCACCGGCTCCGCCTCATGGGCGCGCAGGATGGCGGGCTTGAAGCCGTCGGGGATCGTCGTGGCGGGCAGCCTGCCGTGGTACTTGGGTGAGGGGCCGGAGCAACTGCCCGGCGGGATCAGGACGGTGGCGGGGCGCCAGTCGCGGCCGGCACGGTAGTCGACCGAGCGCCACTCCCCCAGGTCGTCGGCGCGGCGGGCGTCGTACTTCTCGCCCGAGTAGACGGAGTCGAAGGTCGTGGGCCCGTCCGTGGCGAGCCAGTCCTCGTCCGTGACGAGCGTGGTGTGGGAGCCGTCGGTGTACGTCACGACGAGCTTCGCGCGCAGGCGGGGCTGGCCCGCGTAAGGGGCGAGCTGCCAGTACCACTCCTGGGGTGTGGTCACCCCGTACCAGCCGCGTCCGAGTTCGGCGGCGAGCACGTTGGGGCCGCCGGCCTCCAACAGTTCGGTGACGTCGAAGGTGTCGTAGAGGACCGTGCGGTCGTAGGTGCTCTGGTCGGTGAGCAGGCGGGGCACATTGGTCCGACCGTGGTTGGCCTGCTTGCCGTCGACGGTGATCGGCTCGCCGTTGACGGTGAAGGTGACGTTTCCTGCCGCACTCAGGTGCAGACGGGCCTTGGCTATGCGGCGGCCTCGGGGCAGGGTGAACGCGCGGCGCAGCACCGGGGCCGGGTTGGCGATCGGCAGCACGCTGTTCTTGGACGGGATGAACGGGTTCTTCGGCGGGAAGGTCAGACCGGCGAGGGTGGCGATGCCGTTCTCGAAGGGGTTGGCGCCCGTGGTCAGGTCGGCGGAGAAGTCCCGTGCGCCGTTGCCGGTCACATGGACGCTGCGGACGGTGGCGGAGGTGCCGCCGGCGAAGCCGAAGCTGCCGTGGCGGCGGATCTGGTCGCCGGTGAGGATGCGGCTGTCGACCTCGACACCGTTGACGGTGGTGGTGGCGGTGAGACCGCTCACGGCTACCATCACCGTGTGGTCGCGGGTGGCCCAGGTGTCCTTCGTCAGGCCCGTCGAGGCGGGGAGAGTGACCGTGCCGACCGGGACGCTGCGGGTGCCTGAGGTGGTGGGGTTGGTCTCGCTCTGCGGGTCGTAGTGGTCGACCCCCCAGTCGGGCTCGGAAGTCCCGTCGTCGACCCAGGTGTTGCCCGCGTAGTGACTGGTCGTCATGACCAGACGCATGTCGTCGCCGCTCTGCCGGACGGTCCAGTTCAGGCCCTCCCCCCAGGTCTTGCCGACGGGTTCGGCGCGCAGCAGAAGGGACAGACCGGCTGCGGCGTCGGGACCGCCGCGGAAGACGACGGTCGCGGTCAGATCCTCCCAGTCGTGGTCCTGCGTCTCGCGGCCACCGATCCACCGCGCGCCCGACCAGTCCTTCTCGCCCTTCAGCAGGCCTGTCTCCCACACAGCGGGCTCGCTCCACGGGCCGGGTGCGCCCGTCTCGTCCCAGGTCCGCACCCGCCAGAAGTACCCCTGCTCCGACCGCAGCGCGCCGCCCCCGTAGGCCGCCTCGGTGCTGTTCGAGCCCGCCACCCTGCCGCTGCGCCACACGTCGGCCCTGCCCGGTGAGGAGCCGACCTGGATCTCGTACGCGGTCTGTCTTCCCACCGGCGCTACCCAGCTGAACGCCGGAGCGGTCTGCGTACCCAGGGGCGCGACCCGTGAGTTGACCTGCAGCTCCACCGGTGCGGAAGCGTGACCGACCGCTGCCTTTGCGCCCGCCGCGACGGCGTTCGGCGCGGTGGCGAGCGGCAGCGAGGCCCCGGCTGCCGCGGACGTGATGATGCCGAGCATGTGTCGGCGGCTCAACGCACTTCTGTTCTCCTCGGCCACGGCAGGGATTCCTTTCATAACCGTGCTGGAACGGGGGCGCCCCGCCCCCGGACACGTGGTGGGCTGCAGGCGGGCAGCGGCCGACGGCCAGGCGTGATGAAACGCGTGATGAAACGTTTCAATACCTTCCGCGTGGAAAGTTTATGAACAGATTCGGCCACAGCACAATGGCCCGGATCGATAATCAGGGCGTTGTCCTCGCGGTAGGTTTTGGAGCTCGGCTGACGCGAACAACCGGTCCCGACCGGTTTCGTCGAGGAGGGTGGGCGCACCGTGGATCAGGCAAAGGCGCGGGGACCGTACGCCAAGACCCCTGCCCGCAGGGCGGAGATCGTACGGGCGGCA
>NZ_JBVHFU010000039.1:0-6740 GCF_055562175.1 Streptomyces sp. NPDC020958
CCACCGGAACCGGCGACAGACCCCCATCCAGCACATACACCCGCGTGTTGTCCATCGGCCGACCGATCGGCACCGAACCACCCACGACCGCACCCGCCGGAACCTCGTACTGCGTCGCACACAAGGTGATCTCCGTCGGCCCGTACAACACCCGCACCACCGTGCCCGGACACGCCTCCACCACCCTGCGCACCGCCACCGGCGACACCACATCACCACCCGTCAACACCTCACGGACGCCGGAGAAACAGTCCGCGTCCTGTTCGGCGATCACGCGGAAGAGCCCGGCTGTCAGGTGTACGGAGGTGATCTGTTCCCTGGTGAGCAGCGCCCTCAGGGCCGCCGAGTCGATCGGCTCCGTCGGGGCGACGACGACCCGGGCCCCGGAGAGCAGCGGAACCCACAGCTCGTAGTCGGAGATGTCGAAGGCGTGTGGTGCGTGGAAGAGGACGCGGTCCTCGGGGCCGCTCTTCCAGGACGCGTCACGGGTCAGATCGACGATGGCCCGGTGCGTGACGGCGACGCCCTTGGGTTCACCCGTGGAGCCTGACGTGTACATTACGTACGCTAGGCCGTCGGCCTGCACGGCGCCGAAGAAGAGGGGTTCCGAGCCGCTCCGGGCCTCGCCGGCCGCTGCCGCAGCACCGTCCACAGCGTGGACGACTGCCGCGCCCGCAAATGTGGCCGCATCCCCCGGCCGGTCCGTCAGCAGCAGCCGGGCGTGGCAGTCCTCCATGACGGTTCGGCGGCGCTCCGCCGGGTAGCCGTCGTGCAGTGGTACGTAGAACGCGCCGGACTTGAGCACGGCCAGCAGCGCGACCACGAGGTCGGCGGAGCGCTCCATCCAGACCGCGACGGCCTGTTCCGGTCCCGCGCCCATGGCGACGAGTTCGTGAGCCAGGGCACTCGCCCTGGCGTCCAACTCGGCGTACGTGAGCTCCGTTCCGCCGCCCGTGAGGGCGACGGCGTCCGGGGTGGCATGCGCCTGCGCCCGGAAGAGATCGGGCACGGTGGTGTGTGGGGGCCGGACGGTGGCGCCATGGCCCAGGGCCAGGAGCTGCTCCCGTTCGGCCGGCCCGAGCAGGTCGACGTCACGGATCGCGGTGTCCGGTGCGGTGACGATGGCCTCGAGGAGTCGGACGAGGCGTGCCGCCAGTTGTTCGACGGCCGCCCGGTCGAAGGCGTCCTCGCGGTAGTCGAGGTTGAGGACGAGCTCGCGTCCGGGAAGGACCATGAGGCTCAGCGGATAGTGGGTCGCGTCGTGGCCCATGACGTCGGCGACCTGGAGGTCCGCACCGAGTTCGGCGGACGCGGCCTCGTCCACCGGGTAGTTCTCGAACACGACCACGGTGTCGAAGAGGTCGGTCCGTCCAGCGGCCTTCTGGATTTCGGCGAGTCCGAGGTGCTGGTGGGGCATCAGACGTGCCTGATCGTCCTGAAGCCGCGCAAGGACCTCGACGACGGACCGCGCCGGGTCGAGTCGTACCCGGACCGGCAGGGTGTTGATGAAAAGCCCGACCATGGTCTCGATGCCAGGGAGCTCCGGTGGGCGTCCGGAGACGGTGATACCGAAGAGCACGTCCTCCGAACCGGTGAGTCGTCCCAGCAGGATGCCCCAGGCTCCCTGCATCAGCGTGTTGAAGGTGAGGTTCCGGGTGCGTGCCAGTTCGGCGAGAGCGCCTGTCAGGCTTTCGTCGACCGTGAAGGTGGCGCGTCGCGGGAACGATTCGGCCGGGCTCGTGCCCGGGTGGGGTACGAGGCGGGTGGAGTCCTGGAGCCCGTCGAGCGCGGCCGCCCATTCCTCGCGCGCGCTCTCGCCGTCCTGCCGTGCGGTCCAGGCGAGGTAGTCGCGGTACGGGGTGACCGGCGTGAGGCGGGCATCGCCCCGGCTCCGGTAGAGCCTGAACAGCTCCTGGAACAGGACCGCGTTCGACCATCCGTCGAGCAGGATGTGGTGGTTGGCCCAGACGAACCGGTAGTCGTCCTCGGCCATCCGGACGAGGGTGCACCGGATCAGCGGGGCCTGGCGCAGGTCGAACCGGCGCCGGCGGTCCTCGGCGAGGAGGCGTTCGAGTTCGGCTGCGCGCTGCTCGTGCGGGAGGCGAGTGAGGTCGATGTCCTGCCAGGGGACTTCGACGTCGCGCATCACCAGCTGCACGGGCTGCCCTGTCTTGCGATGCTGTATTCCCACCCGGAGGTTGGCGTGACGGCTCAGCACCTCGTTCACTGCCGTGCGCAGAGCGGGCCCGTCGACTGTGCCGCGCAGGGAGATGACGAGCTGGACGACGTAGGTGTCTGCGGCTTCGTCATCGAACTGCGCGTGGAAGAGGAGTCCCTCCTGAAGAGGCGACAACGGAAGGATGTCTTCAATTCGCGACCGCTTCATCTCAAATCCTTCCGTTCAGTCTTCGAACTCGGCGAACTCGAACTCGTCGATTTCGTCTTGGCTCAGCCCCAGGAGGGGCACGTCGGACGGGGTCAGTCCGCCGATGCTGGGGGAATCGACGAGTGCGGCCAT
Organism: Streptomyces sp. NPDC020958; assembly: GCF_055562175.1. NCBI lineage: Bacteria > Bacillati > Actinomycetota > Actinomycetes > Kitasatosporales > Streptomycetaceae > Streptomyces > Streptomyces sp. NPDC020958. Next base: position 2,519 of record NZ_JBVHFU010000039.1, read on the forward strand.
GTCGGCCAGGGCCTGCGTGTACGCGTCGGCGAGCTCCTGGACCTCGCCGGCCGTCGACAGGCGGCCAGGCCAGGCCCAGGTGGTGAGCAGCTCGGGACCGGAGGTGGTGTCGCGGGCCACGGCGTTGACCGTGAGGGTGTGGGTCATGGGCATGTCCGGGTCGGCGCCGCCGCCGACTTCTCCGTCGTCGATGACCGACCAGGGGCGTGGCTCCGTGCCGTTGTGGCCGGTCGGCGCCGGGATGCGTCCCAGGTAGTTGAAGAGGATGTGGGATGCGGGGAGGGCAGCGAGGCGGTCGGCGGCCGCCGGGTTGAGGTGCCTGAGCAGGCCGTAGCCGAAGCCGTTGTCCGGGGCTGCCCGCAGCTGCTCCTTCACGTACTTGAGGCCGTCCTCCGCCCCGTGCCCACCACCGACCTCCTGCATGTCCAGTCGGACGGGCGCGACGCTGGTGAACCAGCCCACCGTCCGCGAAACGTCGAGGTCTGGGCTGATCCCCTGGCGCCCGTGGCGCTCCACGTCGACGAGGAACGGCGGCGTGTTTCCGCCGAGCCGTGCCGTGCGACGGTCGACGGCCAGCATGAGGCCTGCGAGCAGGACGCTGTCCGGTGCGCAGTTGAAGGCCTCGGGCAGTGTGGTCAGCAGCGGTCCCGCCAGTTCCGCCGGGAGTGTCACGCTGAGGTTCTCGGCGGTGCCCCACGTGTCGCGTGCGGGTTCCGGGGTGGCTTGCAGCGTACTCAAAGGCGGCTCGGTGTCCGCGGTGAGCCGCTCCCAGAAGGGCAGCTCGACGATCCGCCGCTCTGCCTCGAAGGCCGTGTGTTCCGCCCAACGGCGGAAGGACGTGTTGACGGGCTGGAGGCTCGGCTGCCGGCCCGCGGCGACGGCCTCCCAAGCGGAGGCGAGGTCGGGCACGAGGATGCGCCAGGACACGGCGTCGACGGCGAGGTGGTGGACCGTGATGACCAGGCTGCCGTAGGCGTGCGGTCCCGCGTCGAGCCAGACGACGTCCAGCATGCGGCCGTTCGCCGGAGCCAGTCGGCTGCCCGCCGCGGCCTCCTGCTCGACCGCCAGCTCCCGGAGCCGCGGCTCCCCCAGCCCAGCGGCCTCGACTCGGCACAGGGCCGATGCGGCGGAGACCGTGCCGGGCGGCAGCACCTCGAGCTGCCAGGTTCCGTCCTGCGCGACGGCGAGCCGGGCCCTGAGGAGGTCGTGGTGGTCGATGACCGCCTGCAGCGCGGCCGTGAGGTCCTCGCGGAGCAGGCCGCCCGGGGTCACGAGCATGACCGACTGGCTGAACCGGTCGATGACGTCGCTGCGTTCGCAGAGCTGCCGCATGACCGGTGTCAACGGCACCACGCCGGTGCCCGAGCCAGAGTCCGCTGCCGCCTCGGTTCGCCCGTCCACCTCGACCGCGACCGCCGCAAGTCCTTCGACGGTCTTCCGCTCGAACACCTGCCGCGGTGTGACGATCAGCCCTGCCGCGCGCGCCTTTGCGACGAGCTGGATGGAGACGATGCTGTCGCCACCCATCGCGAAGAAACTGTCGTCCGCGGCGACCTCGCCGACCCCGAGGACGTCGGCGAATACCGCGCACAGTATGCGCTCCTTGGCGGTGCGGGGAGCTCGACCGCCCCCGCCCGCGTAGTCGGGTACGGGCAGTGCCGCCCGGTCGAGCTTGCCCGTCGGCCCGAGGGGAAGGGCGTCGAGCTGCACCAGGGCAGCCGGAACCATGTAGTCGGGCACGGCATCGGCAAGACGGTCCCGCACGTCTTCGGGCTCGACGCTTGCGTCGGCGTCGGCAACCAGGTAGGCGACGAGCCGTTTGTCGCCCGGCCGGTCCTCGCGGACGATGACCACGGCCAGGGCCACCTCCGGGAACGACTCCAGCACTGCCTCGATCTCGCCCGGCTCGATGCGGAAGCCGCGCACCTTGACCTGGGTGTCGGTGCGGCCGGCGAACTCCAGGGTGCCCTCGTGGTTCCACTTCACCCGGTCGCCGGTCCGGTACATGCGCGTACCGGCTGGACCGAACGGGTCGGCCACGAACCGCTCCGCCGACAGGTCGGGGCGGTCGACGTAACCGCGGGCCAAGCCCTCACCGGCGACGTACAGCTCGCCGATCACTCCGCAGGGCACGGGTTGAAGGCCTTCGTCGAGCACATACAGCCGCGTGTTGTCGAGCGGCCGGCCGATCGGGATGGGAGCGTTGTCGTCGCTCCCCGTGGGCAGCGCATGGTGGGCGACGCACAGGGTTGCTTCGGTCGGCCCGTAGCTGTTGGTGAACCGCATGCCGCGGGCGTGGTCCTGCACCTTTCGCACCGCGGAGGGCGAGACCGTGTCACCGCCGACGTAGACGTCGCGGAGCGTGCCGAAACTTTGGGGGGCGCTCTCGGCCAGGGCCCGGAAGATGCCCTCGTTGAGCAGACCCACGGTGACCCGGGCCTCCGTCATGGTGCGGGCGAGCTCGGGGATGTCCGCGGCCACGGTGCCCGAGGCCACGAGGGTGGCACCACTGAGGAGGCCGCCCCACACCTCGTAGGTGGAGGCGTCGAACGACGGCGACGAGTGGACCAGGACACGGTCCTCGCCCGTGTCCTGCCAGTACCGGTCGAAGACGAGCGCGACGACGTTGCGGTGGGTGATGGCCACGCCCTTGGGCCGCCCGGTGGATCCGGAGGTGAACATCACGTACGCCAGGTCGAGCGGCCGCACCGCCGGTGCCGCATCGGCCGCTGCCGGCGAGCCCGGTGCAGGCAGCTCCTCGACCTGCAGGATGTCGAGACCGTTCTGCAGGTACCGGTTCGGAAGCAGGGCGCGAGTCGTCCGGTCGACCACGACGGCGGTGCTCAGGGAGTCGCCGAGGATCAGCTCCAGGCGGGCGGCGGGGCTCCGCCGGTCCAGGGGCACGTACGCGGCTCCGACCTGCGCTAGGGCGAGGGTCATGGAGATCTGGTCGAGCCAGCTGTCCAGCAGGAGCGCCACGCGATCGCCCCGCCCGATGCCTCGTGCGGCCAGCCCGTGCGCAAGCTGCCGTGCGCGCATGCCCAGCTCGGCGTAGGTGAGCTCGGCTCCGCCGCCCACCAGTGCGAGGGCATCGGGCGTGCGCGAGACCTGGGCCTGGAACAGCTCCGGCAGCGTTGCCTCGGGAATCTCGTGAGCCGTGTCGTTCCACTCGACGAGCATCCGCCGTCGCTCGTCCGCGCCGAGGACACAGAGGGTACGGACCGGCTGGTCGGGGTCGGCCGTGACGGTTTCGAGGAGCCGGGACAAGCGCTCGGCGAGCTGCTCGACGGTGGTGCGCTCGAACAGGTCGGTGCGGTAGTCCAACGCACCCAGCAGGCCGGCCGGGCTCCCGTCGAGCCCATGTGTCTCGGCGAGGTTGAGGGACAGGTCGAATCGAGCCGCCGGGATGTGCACCGGCTCGTCCCGCGTCTGGATCCCGGGCAGGTTGAGGTCGGGTTGCGCATTGTTGTGGAAGGCGAGCATGACTTGGAAGAGGGGGTGGCGGGCCATGGAGCGGGCCGGATTGAGGATCTCCACGAGCCGCTCGAACGGCACGTCCTGGTGGGCGAACGCGGCCAGGTCTGCTTCCCTGACCCGTCCGAGGACCTGGCGGAACGTCGGGTCGCCCGAGAGATCGGTTCGCAGGACGAGCGTGTTCACGAAGAACCCGACGAGTTCGTCGAGGGCGTCGTCGGTACGCCCGCCGATCGGCGTCCCGATCGGAATGTCCTGTCCGCCACCCATCTTCGACAGCAGGACCGTCAGAGCAGCCTGAACGGTCATGAACGCACTCGCCCCGCACGACCGGGACAGGTGCACCAGACGGGCATGCACCTCCGCCGGCACACGGACCTCCACCGAGTCGCCCTCGTGCGAGGCGATCGGGGGGCGCGGGTGGTCGACCGGGAGCTCCAGCTCTTCCGGAAGATCGGCCAAAGCCTGCTTCCAGTAGGCGATCTGGGCGGCGATCACGCTGTCCGGGTCGTCCTCGTCACCGAGGGCCTCTCGCTGCCACAGCGTGTAGTCCGCGTACTGCACCTCGAGCGGCTGCCACTCGGGGGCAGCACCCTGGCAGCGAGCGGCGTATGCCTGCGACAGGTCCTTCGCCAGCGGCGCCAACGACCAGCCGTCGGCCGCTATGTGATGGACCACCATGACCAGAACGTATTCGCCGGGGGTGTCGGTGACGTCCAGCACCCTGACCCGCCACGGCAGGTCCCGT
>NZ_JBVHFU010000040.1:0-6521 GCF_055562175.1 Streptomyces sp. NPDC020958
CCGGACGGGGTGTTGTCGGGGCTGGTGGACAACAGTGTGCCGATGTTGCGGCGCAGGCGTGACGACGGTGAGGCGGTGCTGGCCGCGGTCGGGCATCTCTGGGCGAACGGTGTCGCCGTGGACTGGGCGCCGGCTTTCGCGGGCCTGGACGCGCGTCGGGTGGCGCTGCCGACCTACGCGTTCCAGCGGCAACGCTACTGGCCCGGCGTCGAGCGCGTGTCGCCCACGCCGAAGCTCGCCGGTCGGCCTCAGGTGGAGAGCGGGCGATCCCTGCGTGACGTGGTCCGGGAGTCCGCGGCCGTTGTCCTGGGCCACCACCCTGACACCGCGCTCGACACCCACCGCACGTTCCGAGAGCTCGGTTTCGACTCCTTGACAGGGGTCGAGCTGAGGAACCTGTTGCAGAGCCGCACCGGCATCGAGCTGGCAGGCAGCGCGGTGTTCGACTACCCGACGGTCACCCGGCTCGCGGAGCATCTCGCCGGCCGGGCCGAGCCGGCCACGCCGCAGGCCGCGGCCGACGTCACCGGCGATCCGATCGTCCTGGTCGGCATGGCCTGCCGCTTCCCCGGCGGCGTGTCCGACCCGGACGGGCTGTGGCGCCTGGTCGCCGAGGAAGCCGACGCGACCGGGCCCTTCCCCACCGATCGCGGCTGGGACCTGGACCGGTTGCAGGAAGTCTCCGCCACGAGCCGCGGCGGTTTTGTAGCCGGCGTCGACGGCTTCGACGCGGCGTTCTTCCGCATCTCGCCGCGCGAGGCGCTGGCCACTGATCCGCAGCAGCGGTTGCTGCTGGAAGTGTCGTGGGAGGCGCTGGAACAGGCGGGAATCGATCCCGAAACGCTGGCGGGCACCCCGACCGGCGTCTTCGCCGGAGCCTACGGATCCGGCTACGGCGACCTCGTCTCCCGTGAGCAACTACAGGGACACCTGCTGACCGGCGGCGCCGGCAGCGTCATCTCCGGCCGGGTGGCGTACGCCCTGGGGCTGGAAGGTCCCGCCGTCAGCGTGGACACCGCCTGCTCGTCGTCGCTGGTGGCCATGCACCTCGCCGCGCAGGCTCTCCGCACGGGGGAGTGCAACCTGGCGCTGGCCGGCGGCGTCACCGTGATGGCAACGCCCGAGATGTTCCTGGAGTTCACGGCACAGAACGGGCTCGCGGAAGACGGCCGGTGCCGGTCGTTCGCCGACAGCGCTGACGGGACGGGCTGGTCCGAGGGCGTCGGCGTGGTGGTGTTGGAGCGGCTGTCCGACGCTGTGCGCAACGGCCATGAGGTTCTCGCGGTCATGCGGTCGAGTGCGGTGAATCAGGACGGTGCGTCGAATGGGCTGACGGCGCCGAACGGTCCGTCCCAGCAGCGGGTGATCCGTCAGGCTCTGGCGGCGGCGGGTCTGTCGTCGGCTGATGTGGATGCGGTGGAGGCCCATGGGACGGGCACCAGGCTCGGTGATCCGATCGAGGCGCAGGCGTTGCTGGCCACGTATGGCCAGGACCGTCCCGGCGACCGGCCGTTGTGGCTGGGGTCGTTGAAGTCGAACATCGGTCATGCGCAGGCTGCCGCGGGTGTCGGTGGTGTGATCAAGATGGTCATGGCGCTGCGTCATGGGGTTCTGCCCAGGACTCTGCATGTCGATGAGCCGTCGACTCAGGTGGACTGGACGCAGGGTGATGTGCGGCTGCTGACGGATGCGGTGCCGTGGCCGGAGACGGGTCGTCCGCGGCGTGCCGGGGTGTCCTCGTTCGGTGTCAGCGGTACCAACGCGCATGTCATCCTCGAAGCTCCCGAGGCAACCGAGCTCGCAGCTACCGACCCTGCAGTCGCCGAATCCATCGCCGGCGAATCCGTGGCCGCCGAATCTGTGGCCGCCGAGCCGGAGGCCGGGGGCGGCGGCGTGGTGCCGTGGATCATCTCGGGCGCGTCGGACGAGGCGGTGCGGGCACAGGCGGCCCGTCTTCTGGAACACGTGGAATCGGTTCCCGAACTGCGTCCGGTGGACGTGGCCTGGTCGCTGATCAGCGCGCGAGCCGCCTTGACCCATCGGACCGCGGCAGTCGGCGCGGACCGGGACGAACTGCTGGCCGGCCTGCGCGCCGTGGCCGCCGGCGAGGTCGTCCCGCGGATGGTCCGGCCCGGCGACAAGGTGGTCTTCGTCTTCCCGGGTCAGGGTGCGCAGTGGGTGGGGATGGCTCAGGAGCTGATCGGGTCTTCGCCTGTCTTCGCCTCGTCGATGCGTGAGTGCGCGGAGGCTCTGGAACCGTTCGTGGACTGGTCGCTGGCCGACGTGCTCGGCGACGAAGCTGCGTTGCAGCGGGTGGATGTCGTGCAGCCGGCGTTGTGGGCGGTGATGGTGTCGCTGGCCGCGGTCTGGCGCTCGTACGGGGTGGAACCGGCTGCGGTGGTGGGTCATTCGCAGGGCGAGATCGCGGCGGCGTGTGTGGCGGGTGCGTTGTCGTTGTCCGACGGTGCCCGGGTGGTGGCGTTGCGGAGCAGGGCGATCGCGGAGCATCTGACCGGTGGCGGCATGATGGCGTTGTCGGTGCCGGCCGCGGCGGCGCGGGACTTGATCGCGGACCGGCCGGGGCTGTCCTTGGCGGTCATCAACGGTCCGGGGGCCACGGTGGTCTCGGGTGAGGCTGCGGCGCTTGACCGGTTGCAGGCGTACTGCGACGAGCACGGGGTCCAGGCGCGGCGGATTGCCGTGGACTATGCCTCGCATTCGGTGCTGGTGGAAGAGATCCGGGACCGGTTGCTGACGGACCTGGCTGCCATCACCCCGCAGACATCGGAGGTGCCGGTCGTCTCGTCGGTGACCGGCGAGCTGATGGACACCGTGGGCTGGGACGCCGCGTACTGGTTCCGGAACCTGCGGAACACGGTGCTGTTCGAACAGGCACTGACGGCGGCCGAGCCCGGCGTGGTCATCGAGATCAGCCCGCACCCGGTGCTGCTGCCCGTCATCCAGGACACCGTCCCGGTGGTCGGAACGCTTCGGCGCGGTGAGGGCGGCCTGCAGAGGCTGGTGACATCGGTCGCGCAGGCACACGCGTACGGCATCGCGGTGGACTGGTCCCCGGTGTTCGCCGGCCGCGGTGCCGAGCGGGTCGCCCTCCCGACGTACGCCTTCCAGCATCAGCGCTTCTGGCCCGCCCCCTCCGCCGCACCCGCCGACGTGACCGCGGCCGGCCTCAGTGCCGCGGAACACCCGCTGCTGGGGGCCATGCTGACGCTGCCGCAGACCGATGGCGTGGTCTTCACCAGCCGGCTGTCGTTGCGGACCCACCCGTGGCTGGCCGCTCCCGCCGGTGAGGACGTGGCCGTCTTCCCCGCCACGGGCTGGGTCGAGCTGGCACTGCGCGCCGGTGACAGCGTGGGCTCCGACCGGATCGACGAGTTGGTCGTGGAGGCGCCGCTGGTGCTGCCCGCCCAGGGCGGTGTGCAGCTGCAGGTAGCCCTCGGCGCGCCCGGGCCCGGCACGTCGCGCCGGACGGTCACGGTGCACGCCCGACCCGACGGTCAGGACGAATGGACTCGACTCGTCTCCGGCGTGCTGAGCGCCGGCGGTGCACGGGAAACAGGGGCGTGGGGAGACGGCTGGCCGGCGCCGGGCGCGACAGAGCTGGACGTCGAATCCCAGCCCGGCCTGGTCCACGCCTGGCATTTGGGCGACCAGATCTTCGCCGAGGTCGAGGTGCCCGGCTCGGCCGGTGCGGAGGCGTTCGGTCTCCACCCGGCCTTGCTCGACGCCGCGCTGCGGGCCGCGGCCTTCGACGGGGTGCCGTCCGAGTTCACCGACGTGGTCCTGCATGCCCGCGGCGCCGAGCGGCTGCGTGTCGTTCTCACCCGCACCGCGCCCACCGAGGTGGCGGTGGAGGCCGCCGACGGCACCGGAGCGCCGGTCCTGGCGATCGGATCGGTCGCGATGCGGCCGCTCACGGCCGAAACACTGACCATCGGTACGGGCGACGCGGCGCTGCTGACGTGGGACTGGATCGATGTTCCCGTCCCGTCGGCCGCCCCGATCGACGACTGGACAGCGGTCGGCCAGCACGGTTTCACGCGGCGGTCCAGCACACCGCAAGCGGTCGTGCTCAGCGTTTCCGGCGATGGGGAACCGGTTCCGACAGCGGTCCATGAGCTGACCGGCTGGGTGCTGGAACAGCTGCAGCATCAGCTGATCGAGAGCACGACCCCGCTGGTCGTGGTCACGCAGGGTGCGGTGGCGCCCGTGGTGACCGACGTGGCCGCGGCGGCCGTGTGGGGCCTGGTGCGCTCTGCGCAGTCCGAGAACCCGGGCCGGATCGTGCTGCTGGACACCGACGCCGAGGTCGACGGCGCACTGCTGGGCCGCGTCCTGGCCGCCGGCGAGCCGCAACTGGTCCTGCGCGACGGAACCTGGCGCGCCGCCCGCCTGGCCCGTGCCACCGCGGAGTCCTCGCCGGCTCCCGAGGTGACCGGGACGGTCCTGGTCACCGGCGGCACCGGCGGCCTGGGCGGGCTGATCGCACGGCACCTCGTCGTCGCGCACGGCGTCCGCGACCTGGTGCTGCTGAGCCGACGTGGCCCGGACGCGCCGGGGGCCGCCGTCCTGGTGACCGACCTGGAAGAGCACGGCGCCACGGTGAAAGTCGTGGCCTGCGACGTTGCCGATCGGGCGGCCCTGGCGGACGTGCTGGCTGCCCACACCATCGGTGGCGTGGTCCACGCGGCGGGCATCCTCGACGACGGCGTCATCGACACCCTGACACGGGAGCAGCTCAACCGCGTCCTGGCCCCGAAGGCGGACGCCGCCTGGCACCTGCACGAGCTGACCCGGGAACTCGACCTCTCCCTGTTCGTGATGTTCTCCTCCGTCGCGGGACTCATCGGCAGCGGCGGCCAGGGCAACTACGCCGCCGGAAACGCCTTCCTCGACGCGCTGATGCAGCTCCGCCGTCACGACGGCCTGCCCGGTCTCGCCCTGGCGTGGGGCCCTTGGACCGACGAACTGGGCCTCACCAGCGGCCTGTCCGGTGCCGACCTCCGGCGGATCGCCCGCTCGGCCACGCCGCCACTCGCGGTGGACCAGGGGCTCGCCCTCTTCGACCGGGCACTGCGCAGCGATCGTCCCCTGCTGGCGCTGACCCGCTTCAACCCCCGGGCGATGCGAGCGCAGGGCGAGGTGCCACCGCTGTGGCGCACCCTGGTGGGTGGCACCGTGCGCCGCACCGCCGACAATGGTGGCAGCAGTCGTGACGGGCTCCAGGAACGGCTCGCGGGCCTCTCCGGCGACCAGGCCCGGGCCCTGCTGGTCGAGCTGGTCGGTGACGCGGCCGCGACCGTGCTGGGGCACGCCTCCGGCACGCGGATCAACACCGGGCAGCCCTTCAAGGAGCTCGGCTTCGACTCGCTGACCGCGGTCGAGCTGCGCAACCTGCTGCAGTCCAGGACGGGACGGGCGCTGCCCTCGAGCGTGGTCTTCGACTACCCGACGGTCACCCGGCTGGCAGCCTTCCTGGCCGGTGAGATCGCTCCCGTCCGGGCTGCCGCGCCGCTGCCGGTTCCGGTCGCCGACGACCCGGTCGTGCTGGTCGGCATGGCCTGCCGTTACCCGGGCGGTGTCACGGGTCCGGACGAGTTGTGGGACCTGGTGGCGGCCGGGGTGGACGGGATCACGCCGTTCCCGGCCGATCGCGGCTGGGATCTGGATGCGCTGCTGGGATCCGGGGAAACGGGATCCGGATCCTCGGCAACCGGCGAGGGTGGCTTTGTCGAGGGTGTCGATGGCTTCGATGCGGCGTTCTTCCGTATCTCGCCGCGCGAGGCGCGTGCCACTGATCCGCAGCAGCGGTTGCTGCTGGAGGTGTCGTGGGAGGCGCTGGAACGGGCGGGAATCGATCCCCACTCTCTGGCCGGCAGCTCCACCGGCGTGTTCGCCGGCGTCTACTCCTCCGGGTACGCCGATCTTGTCGCCCGTGGTGGGGAGCAGTTGCAGGGTCATCAGATCACGGGTGGCGCGGCCAGCGTGATCTCGGGGCGGGTTGCGTACACGCTGGGGCTGGAGGGTCCCGCGGTGAGCGTGGACACGGCGTGTTCGTCGTCGCTGGTGGCGATGCATCTGGCGGCGCAGGCGCTGCGGGCGGGGGAGTGCTCGTTGGCGCTGGCCGGCGGCGTCACCGTCATGGCCACTGCGGATGCCTTCGTGGGCTTCACTGCGCAGGGTGGTCTGTCCCCGGATGGCCGGTGCCGGTCGTTCGCCGACAGCGCTGACGGCACGGGCTGGTCCGAGGGCGTCGGCGTGGTGGTGTTGGAGCGGCTGTCCGACGCTCGCCGTAACGGTCACGAGGTGCTTGCCGTGTTCCGGTCGAGTGCGGTGAATCAGGACGGTGCGTCGAATGGTCTGACGGCTCCGAACGGTCCGTCCCAGCAGCGTTTGATCCGTCAGGCGCTGGCGGCGGCGGGTCTGTCGTCGGCTGATGTGGATGCGGTGGAGGCCCACGGTACGGGCACCCGCCTCGGTGATCCGATCGAGGCGCAGGCGCT
>NZ_JBVHFU010000041.1:0-4902 GCF_055562175.1 Streptomyces sp. NPDC020958
CGTCGTGCCGCAGAAGAAGGGAGCGCGGTCCGGACGCAGGTCACCGTGACGTACAGGCGCCGTCCCGCCGGTCCAGCAACCCCCAATCGGTTTCATCAACGTATCACCTTTGCTGAAAACGGCAACATAAGTGCATCAATATTTCGGCGAGTCGTAGCGTCCGCGTATCCTCTAGGAGAATCAAAGATCCGACGTTGAGACGGGAGACCGACATGGCCCGAGCACTGCGTGCCGACGCCGAGCGCAGTGTGCGCGCGATTCTGGAGGCGGCGGAGCGGGTCCTCGCCCAGGACGCGGGCGCCTCGATGGAGCAGATCGCCGAGGCCGCGGGGCTGACCAGGATCACCGTCCACCGCCGGTTCGCGAACCGGCAGGCGCTCCTGGAGGCGCTCGCCGTCTCCGCCAAACAGCAGCTCATCGACGCCATTGAGGAGGCCCGTCCCGACGCCGCACCCGCGCTCGTCGCGCTGCACAGGGTGACCGCGAACGTACTGCGGGTCAAAAGCACCTGGCGTTTCACCCTCAGTCACGCCACTGCCCACACCGAAACCGCGGCCGCTCTCTGGGCGGAGATCGATGCCCACACCACCGAGCTCCTGTCCCGGGCGCAGCGCGAGGGGTTGCTAGCCCCGGACGCGGATCTGGAGTGGGTGCGGCAGGTGTACTACGCGCTCCTTAGCGAAGCCATCAACAGGCCCGGCGCCGGCGAGGCCCCGGCCGAGCAGGATCCGGACAGGCTGGCCACCCTCGTCATCGATACGCTCCTGCACGGTGCAGGGCCACACAGCTGAGCCACACCCGGGGTCAAGCGGCCATCGAGGCCCAGGTGCCGGCGCGGACCCAAGCTGCAAAACCTGCTCGGTAGCCCGCCGAGGACCGTGCGCCGGGCGCTGGAGAGCCATCCGCGCGTCCAGAGCGGGCGGCTGCCTGAGCCGCCGAGCGGTCGGACTGCGGTCATGAGCGAGGAGACGAGGGTGACGTTGCCGGGATCTGTGGAGGACCAACCTGCACACTTGCGGTTGGAGCGCGTCGACTTGGGAGAGGTGCCCTACGCTGCGGCTCAGGCGAACATGGCCCGCTGGGTCGAGGAACGCAAACGGGGCCTCGCCGCCAACCGGCTTTTCCTGCTCACGCATCCCGCGGTGATCACGTATACGGCCCGGACATCGAACGGCCAACTGCCGGACGCGTCCCCGCACATCGCCCTCGTGCTGACCAACCGCGGCGGACATGCCACCTACCACGGCCCCGGCCAGCTCATCGGCTACCTCGTGCTCAATGTGCGCGAGCTCGGGCCCCGTGGACTGATCCGACGTGTCGAACAGGCGCTGATCGACGCACTGGACACCCTCGGTTTCCCAGCGGTTCGCCGCGATACGCCGCCGGGGGAGGAGAGCCTGGTGGGCGTGTGGACCCCCGATCACCGCAAACTCGCCTCGATCGGCATGCGTATCAGCGGGAGTGTCTCCAGCCACGGCTTCGCCCTCAACATCGACCCCGACCTGAGTGTCTACACCACCTTCACCGCCTGCGCCCTGCCCGGTGTCCGGATGACCTCCCTGGCCGAACTCGCCGCTGAACGCGGGCTGCCCGCCCCAACCCATACCGAGGTGCGCGATACGGTCGCACGAGCAGTCATCGCACACCTGACGCCAAGCTAGAGAAGGGCAACGGACTCCCGACGGCGGTGTGTCCTTCGGCCTCGGCGGCGGTGATCAGTGCCTGGATGAGTCGGAGAGCGCGTCCTTGGACGGGCTCGGTCAGGCCGAGCGGCTGGCGTTCGTTCTGCATGGCCCGGATAACGGCGTGCGGCCGAGTGAGCCGCGAGGGCAGGGGACGAGGTCGAGGAAGGCAAGACGCCAGGCGGGCATGTAGACGAGCTTGATCTCGTACCCGTCACGGCACCAGCTTCCGTACAGCTCCTTCGTCTCCGGAGTCCTTCCGCATCTGCGTGCGGCGGCGACGCGGGACGGCCACTTCTCCACGTCGGAACCGTTGCCGCTCTTGACGATCCTGCCGCCGGCCTCCGCGAGCTCCTGCAGGGCGTGATCCGCAGGGAGGGTACGTGCCGTGTGCCAGGTAGCGCCGGCCGACGCTCGTCAGGGCGACGCTCCACTGCCCGGCTGCCCGGGAGACCGTGACCAGGCCCCGGTTGTGCAGTGCCTGGCAGGTGGTCTTGTAGGAACTGGTCTCCCATACGCCGGCAGGGCACCCGGCTTCCACCCACTGCAACACCGAGAGTTGCCGCTCATTGACCCGCCGTTCCAATGGTCCCCCCTCGACTCGGTTCGTCCGAACGAGCGGCCTGACGTGGCTGCAAGCCGGATAGACGGAGAACGGTAGGCGGGTGCTGTCCTGCTGCGGGGTCTGACTCCTGAGATGCCTGACCGGAAGTGTCCTGCTCACACTGTGTCGACCACCGGCCAGGGGCGGCGCGCTGGTCTCGGGCTGACCGGGCGGGACCGGCACACCGTCCGCTTCGCGTCCTCGCCGGCGCCGGCCGACGGCGGAGGTGGTCCTGGGAGTGGACACCCATCGGGATGCCCATGTGGCCGCTGTGCTCTCCCTGGTGGGGGAAGTGATCGGCACCGCAGAGTTCCCGGCCACCGCGGCTGGATACCGAGACCTGTTGGGCTGGGCGAGAGGAACAGGTACGGTGCGGCGGGCCGGAGTGGAAGGTACCGGTTCCTTCGGGGCGGCCCTGTCCCGCTATCTGCTGGCCCAGGGCGTGGACGTTTTCGATGTGAACCGGTTCGACCGGGCCGACCGCCGTCGGCGCGGCAAGTCGGACCCGCTCGATGCCGAGAACGCGGTCCGGGCGGTGCTGAGCGGGCGAGCGCGCGCTCAGGCCAAGACGGGCGACGGGCCGGTGGAGATCGCCCGGATGTACAAGCTGGCCAAGGACTCGGCGGTCAAGGCCCGCACCCAGGCGATCAACCAGCTCAAGGCTGTCCTCATCCGTGCTGATCCGCAGCTGAGGGAGGAACTTGCCGGGCTGGGCAACGCAGACCTCTTCCGCACCTGCGCAGGGCTCGTCGACGACAGCCTGAACCACGAGGCCGACGAAGGGGCGGTGCTCCACGCCACCCCCGTCACCCTGGCTCTCCTGGCCCGGCGCATCAGAAGTTGTTGTCTTTCCGGGCTTGAGCTCTGCGTTTTTGCTGGTCGGGCGTAGGGTCGGCGATCTCGTGGGAGTGGTGGCCTGTCGTGTTGTAGCTCCCCGGGAGGTCGTGGATGCCGTCGGTTGTCGGACTGCTGGAACAGCACGAGCTCGCTGCTCGGCGTCGAGTCGACGGGTTGCGGGAGGAGGCCGATCGCATCCAGGCCGAGCTGGCTGCGGCTGAGCAGGAATGGCAGGAGTGGGTGATCGCCCGCAGGCGGGTCGGCACCGTGCTGGCTTTGGACGGCGACACCGCCGCCGTGGAGGTCACCCCGGATCCGCAGGGTGCGGATGCGCAGGCAGTGCCCCGGGATGCGGCGAAGCCGAAGTCACAGGTGCCCATGTGGCGTGAAGGGCTGGCCTGGTCGGTGCTGTCGGCGGACTATCAGCGCATTCTCACGGCGCTCGCGGACCGGGCTCGGCTTCATCAAGGACCGCTGACCTGCCAGGAGTTGGCCGCAGCGTTCGGCATGGACGTGGTGCCGGCGCGGGTGGAGGCGCTGCGGTCGAAGGCGAAACGCCTGGTCGCGCGGGGCTGGCTGGCCGAGCAGCAGCCGGGCCGGTTCACGCTGGCGCAGGGCCCGGCCGGGCAAGGCGGCGGGTCATGAGCAGGGTCATCGACCAGTAGACCATCGCCTCGGCGCTGGTGGTGCGGCGTTCGAAGTCGCGCACCAGGCGGCGGGTGCGCATCAGGTGGGCGAAAAGGCGCTCGACGATCCACCGCTTGGGCAGCACCACGAAGCCGCGCATGTCGTCGCTGCGTTTGACGATCTCCAGGACCAGCGAGAACGCGGCCAGGCAGTACTCGACGAGGCTGCCGGTGTAGCCGCCGTCTGCCCAGATCAGGGCGAGGTGGTGGTGCGCGTCGGCGACCTGCTCGAGCAGCACGCGGGCGGCGATGCGGTCACCGGTGTCCGCGGCGGTGACCATCACGCCCAGCAGCAGGCCGAGGGTGTCGACCACGACGTGCCGCTTGCGGCCGTTGATCAGCTTTCCGCCGTCGAAGCCGCGGCTGTCCGCGCCGACGACGGCGTCCGCCTTGACGGACTGCGAGTCGATCACCCCGGCCGTCGGCTCCGTATTCCGGCCCAGCTTCTCGCGGACCTGGCCACGCAGCCGGTCGTGGAACTCCTTGACCAGGCCGTGGTCACGCCAGCGGCGGAAGAAGGCGTAGACCCTGTCCCACGGCGGGAAGTCGGCGGGCATTGCCCGCCACTTGATCCCGTTGTCCACGAGATACCGGATCGCATCGAGTATCGCGCGGTGGCAGTACGCCTCCGGCTGCCCGCCCCGACCACGCATCCAGCCGGGCACCGGCAGCAGCGGCCGGACCACGGCCCACTCCGCGTCCGTCATGTCCGAGGGATACCGCCGAACACGTTCCGGATGATCCGCCGCATTCCCGAACCGATGAGCGACACAATCACACGTCGGTGCAGCCGAGTTGAACTCCACCGGCGCGAGCGTATACAACTGCGGCAACAGGGTCTCCTGGATCTCGGTTGGCTTCGCAACCCCGAGCTACCAAGAGGCCCTGCCTTCATGCCCGCGACCAGCAGCGATCACCCGATCGAGACTCCCGTTCGACGCACAACCCTCAAGATCGGAACGACAACAGCTACTTAGGAGTGGGATTGGATCTTTGCCGGGTCTGTACGGTGAGTGGTGTAACTCCCGAGCTGGAAGCGACAGTTGATGACTGACGTGACGAGTGACACCGAGGCCGGGAAGGCCGCTGTGAG
>NZ_JBVHFU010000042.1:0-4469 GCF_055562175.1 Streptomyces sp. NPDC020958
CCGTTGCTGGCGGCGGCGGTGTGGCTGGCCGAGGGTGATGGGCTGGTGTTGACGGGTCGTCTGTCGCTGGCCGGGATGCCGTGGCTGGCCGATCATGCGGTGCACGGCACGGTTCTGCTGCCCGGCACGGCGTTCGTGGACCTGGCGGTCCACGCCGGGGACCTGGCCGGCTGCGGCGTCCTGGAGGAGCTGACGCTTCAAGAGCCGCTGGTCATTCCTGGCTCCGGTGGCGTGCAGCTGCAGGTCCAGGTGGGTGACAGTGACGGCGACAGTGGCCGGCGCACGGTCATGGTCTCCTCCCGCGAAGGGGAGGGCGGGTGGGTTCGGCACGCCGTCGGCATGCTGGCCCCAGTCGGCAACGAGCCTGCCCCGGCCCCGCTGGCCGTCTGGCCTCCGGAGGGTGCGGAGCAGGTGTCGGTCGATGGCGCCTATGAGCGTCTCGCCCAGCGTGGTTACGGTTACGGGCCGGCGTTCCAGGGCCTGCGCCAGGTGTGGCGTGCCGGGGACACCGTCTACGCCGAGGTCGAGCTGCCCCAGGCCATCGACTCCGACGCGGCCGCGTTCGGCCTGCACCCTGCGCTGCTCGACGCCGCGCTGCACGGTCTCCTGGCCGTCGGCGCCAGCAATGGCAGTGGCGGTACGGAGCTGCCGTTCGCCTGGTCAGGCGTACAGCTGCTGGCGAGTGGTGCCCGTCACCTGCGGGTGGCGTTCGCTTCCGCGTCGGGTGGCGTCTCGGTGACGGCGTTCGACGGTGCCGGTCAGCCGGTGCTGCAGGCAGGGTCGTTGGCGATGCGTGAGGCTTCGTCCGGTCAGCTCAGTGGCTCTGACCGTCAGGTCCGGCAGTCGCTGTTCACCGTCGACTGGGTCCCGCTGCCGACGCGGGCTTCTGACGCCGCAGTGCAGTGGGCGCGGCACGGTTCCGGGATGGCCCCGGTGGTTGTTGCTGCGGTGCCTGCCGCTTGCGCCGGGACGTCGGTGCCGCAGGCGGCCCAGCTGGCTGCTGCGACGGTGCTGGGGTGGGTGCAGGAGTGGCTGGCCGACCCCGCAACCGGCAACGCGCGGTTGGTGATCTGGATCGGCCAGGACTTGGCCGGTGCGGCGGTGACGGGTCTGGTGCGCTCCGCGCAGTCGGAGCACCCGGGTCGTCTGCTGCTGGTCGATGTCGACCCGGCGGCCGGCCTGGAACCGACGCGTGACGCCGACGTGGACACCGTCCTGGCCGCGGTGCTGGATGCCGACGAGCCAGAGGTCCGCATCCGCCGCGCCGCCGACGGCGGGGGAGTCGCGGCGTTCGGTCGTCGGCTGGTCCGGGCCGGTGCGTCCGGGGAACTTGTGCTGCCGAGCGGTACGGGCTGGCGGGTCGAGGTGACCCAGCCGGGCGACCTGAGCAGTACCGCGGTGATCGACGCTCCCGAGGCTGAAGCCGAGTTGGCGGCGGGTCAGGTCCGGGTTGGCCTGCGCGCCGCGGGTCTGAACTTCCGCGATGTGGTGGCCGGTCTGGGGATGGTCTCGGACGGCCGGGTCCTGGGCCTGGAGGCTGGCGGGGTTGTGCTCGAGACCGGTCCCGGGGTGGATGGTCTGACGGTCGGTCAGCCGGTGATGGGTCTGGTGCCGGGCTGGGGACGGGTCGGGGTCGTCGACAGCCGCCTGGTGGCCGCCATCCCGCAGGGCTGGTCGTACCAGCAGGCCGCGGCGGTGCCGGTGACGTTCCTGACCGCGTTCTACGCGTTGCGGGATCTGGCCCAGGCCCGTCCCGGCCAGCGGGTGCTGATTCACGCCGGTACGGGTGGAGTTGGCACGGCCGCCGTGCAGCTGGCCAAGGCGTGGGGCCTGGAGGTCTTCGCGACCGCCAGCCCGGCCAAGCAACATGCGCTGCTCGCCGCCGGTGTGGAGGAGAGCCACATCGCTTCGACCCGTGACCTGGACTTCTGTGAGCGGTTCCTGGCCGTGACCGGTGGCGAGGGCATGGACGTGGTCCTCAACGCCCTGGCCGGTGAGTTCACGGATGCCTCGCTGCGGCTGCTGCCGCGCGGCGGCCGGTTCGTCGAGATGGGCAAGACCGACATCCGCGACGCCGCCGAGGTTGCCAAGGCCTATCCGGGAGTCGTCTACCAGGCGTTCGACCTGATGGACGCTGGCGTGCCGCGAGTCGGGGAGATGCTGGCCGAGCTCGGGCCGATGTTCGAAGCCGGGACCCTGCAGCCGCCCGCAGTCACGTGCTTCGAGCTGTCGCAGGCCGTGGCGGCGCTGCGCTACCTGCAGGCCGCTCGACACCTCGGCAAGGTCGTGGTGAACATTCCCGCCGAGTGGGACCCGCAGGGCACCGTCCTGGTGACCGGTGGCACCGGGACGCTGGGCGGGGAGTTGGCGCGGCACCTGGTGAACGCTCGAGGCATGCGGCACCTGGTGCTGATGTCCCGCCGCGGTCCGGTCGCGCCGGGCGTGGCCCGCCTGGTCGCGGAGTTGGCGCAGTCGGGTGCGGAGGTGCGGGTCCAGGCCGGCGACGCGGCCGACCGCGAGGGTCTCGCCTCGGTGCTGGCGCGGCTTACGGCCGAGCGGCCGCTGACCGCGGTCGTGCACGCCGCCGGTGTGATCGACGACGCCACCGTCGAGTCGCTGACTCCGCAGCGGATGGCAACCGTGCTGACCGCCAAGGCCGATGCGGCCTGGAACCTGCACGAGCTGACCGAGGACGCGGGCCTGGCCGGGTTCGTGCTGTACTCCTCGGCCATGGCCGCCCTGGGCAGCCCGGGGCAGGGGAGTTACGCCGCCGCCAACGCGTTCCTGGACGCACTCGCGGCCTACCGCCGCGATCGGCAGCTGGCCGGTCAGTCGCTGGCCTGGGGCCTGTGGGCCCAGGCGTCGGGGATGACCGGGCACCTGGACGGTGCCGATCTCTCCCGGCTGCGTCGTGGCGGTGTTCAGCCGATGACGACCGAGCAGGGTCTCGCGCTGTTCGACGCCGCCGCCGCCTGGGGTGCGCCGTTGGCCGTCCCGGCCCGGTTGGACCTGGCCGCATTGTCGCGTGCCGGGGGGCCGGTGACTCCGCTGCTGCGCGGTCTGGTCGCCGGTGCTGTCTCTGTGCGCCGGTCGGCGGCCGTGGCTGCGGTCGTGGGCGGCTTGGGGGCCCGGTTGGCCGCGCTGTCCCCCGCCGATCGTGAGCAGGACGTCCTGCAGATCGTACGGGCCGCCACCGCCGTCATTCTGGGCCACGCCAGCCCCGGGGACATCGACGCCCAGCGGGCCTTCCGCGAGATGGGCATCGACTCCCTGACTGCGCTGGAGCTGCGCAACCGACTCGCTGCGGAGACCGGTCTGAGCCTGCCCGCCACCCTGGTGTTCGACTACCCCGTCCCCCAGGAACTCGCCCGTTATCTGGTGGCAGAGGCCTGCGGGACCGACGGCGTGGCTGCTGTCTCCATGGTGCGTGTCGGCACGGACGAGCCGGTGGCGATCGTCGGTATGGGTTGCCGGTTCCCGGGCGGGGTCGAGGACCCGGAGGCCTTCTGGCAGCTGATCGCCGCAGGGACCGACGCGATGTCGGGCTTCCCGGTGAACCGCGGTTGGGAGATGCCGAGCGTGTCCGAGTCCGGTGAGGCGATCGAGGGTTACGCCCGGGTGGGTGGCTTCCTGGAGGGTGCCGGTGACTTCGATGCGGAGTTCTTCGGGATCAGCCCACGCGAGGCCCTGGGGATGGACCCGCAGCAGAGGCTGCTGCTGGAGACCAGCTGGGAGGCCCTGGAGGACGCCGGCATCACCCCGAGTTCGCTGCGGGGCACCGACACCGGGGTGTACTCCGGCATCATCACGTCGGACTACCGGGTCGGTGAGCAGGACAGCGCGAGCGGCTATGGGCTGACCGGAACCCTGGCGAGTGTGGCGTCGGGTCGGGTGGCGTACTCGTTGGGGCTGCAGGGTCCTGCGGTGTCGGTGGACACGGCGTGCTCGTCTTCGCTGACGGCGATTCATCTGGCGGCGCAGGCGCTGCGCTCGGGCGAGTGCGGGATCGCCCTGGCAGGCGGCGTCATGGTGATGGCCACGCCCGGCACCTACGCGGAGTTCGCGCGGCAGCGAGGCCTTGCTGCCGACGGTCGGTGCAAGCCGTTCGCGGAGGCGGCTGACGGCACCGGTTGGGGTGAGGGTGTCGGTGTCCTGGTGTTGGAACGGCTGTCGGATGCCCGTGCTCGTGGGCACCGGGTGCTGGCGGTGGTTGCGGGTAGTGCGGTGAATCAGGACGGTGCGAGCAATGGTCTGTCGGCGCCGAACGGTCCGTCGCAGCAGCGGGTGATCCGGGCTGCGCTGGCGAGTGCGGGGCTGGAGCCGGGTGATGTCGACGTGGTCGAGGCGCATGGCACGGGTACGGCGTTGGGTGATCCGATCGAGGCGCAGGCGCTGCTGGCGACTTACGGTCAGGATCGTCCTGAGGGTCGGCCGCTGCTGCTGGGTTCGGTGAAGTCGAACATCGGTCA
>NZ_JBVHFU010000043.1:0-4301 GCF_055562175.1 Streptomyces sp. NPDC020958
GGCTGCAGCCTCGCGCTGGCCAGCGCAGCCCGGATCACCCGCTGCTGCGACGGACCGTTCGGCGCCGACAGACCATTGCTCGCACCGTCCTGGTTCACCGCACTACCCGCAACCACCGCCAGCACCCGGTGCCCGCGAGCACGGGCGTCCGACAGCCGCTCCAGGACCACCATCCCGACGCCCTCACCCCAGCCGGTCCCGTCAGCCGCCTCCGCGAACGGCTTGCACCGGCCGTTGGCGGCCAAGCCGCGCTGGCGCGCGAACTCGGTGAACGTGCCGGGCGAGGCCATCACGGTGACGCCACCGGCCAGGGCCATTCCGCACTCGCCGGAGCGCAGTGCCTGCGCGGCGAGGTGAATCGCCGTCAGGGAGGAGGAACAGGCCGTGTCGATCGAGACGGCCGGGCCCTGCAGCCCGAGCGTGTACGACACCCGGCCCGACGCCACACTCGCCGTCGTACCGGTCAGGCCGAAGCCACCGGCACCGTCCTGCTCACCAGCCCGATATCCCGACGCGATGATGCCCGCGTAGACGCCGGTGTCGGTGCCCCGCAGCGTACCCGGCTCGATGCCGGCGTCCTCCAGCGCCTCCCAGCACGTCTCCAGCAGCAGCCTCTGCTGCGGGTCCATCCCCAACGCCTCACGCGGACTGATCCCGAAGAACTCCGCGTCGAAGTCGGCAGCGCCGGCCAAGAAGCCGCCCACCGGGGCAAACGACGCATCCGCGTCACCGGAGCCGGACAGGCCGTCCACGTCCCAACCGCGGTTCGCCGGGAAGCCAGACATCGCGTCGGAGCCTCCAGCGACCAACTGCCAGAAACCGTCCGGGTCTTCAACCCCGCCGGGGAACCGGCACCCCATACCGACGATCGCCACCGGCTCGTCGGTGTTGAGGCGGACCGCCGGCACGGACGCCGCTCCGGCGGCTTCGGCGGTCCCGCACACCTCGGTCACCAGGTGCCGGGCGAGGTCCAGGGGGACGGGGTAGTCAAACACCAGGGTGGCGGGCAGGCTCAGGCCGGTTTCGGCCGAGAGCCGGTTGCGGAGCTCCAGCGCGGTCAGGGAGTCGATGCCCATGTCGCGGAAGGCCCGCTGGGGGTCGATGTCCCCAGGGCGCGCATGGCCCAGGACCACGGCGGCAGCAGATCGGACGATCTGCAGAACTTCCTGCTCGCGCTCGGCTGAACCGAGCGCGGCCAGCCGAGCCGCCAGGCCACCCGCGTCTGCCGCAACGGCCGCGGGCGGGCGGGCGGAGGCGCCAACGGCCAGTCCGCGCAGTAGCGGAAGCAGCGGTCGTCCTGGGCGTGCCAGTGCCGCCATGTCCAGTCGGGCCGGGACCGCCAACGGCGTGCCCAGGGCAATAGCAGCCTCGAACAGCGCCAGACCCTGCTCGGTCGTCAGTGGCTGGATGCCGCCGCGACGCAGCCGGGAGAGATCGGCGCCGGCCAACTGCCCGGTGATCTCCGAGGCCTGGGCCCACAGGCCCCAGGCCAGCGACTGGCCGACCAGGTGCCGATCGCGGCGGTGGGCTGCGAGTGCGTCCAGGAAAGCGTTGGCGGCGGCGTAACTCCCCTGCCCCGGGCTACCCATGACCGCCGCGGCCGACGAGTACAGCACGAACCCGGCCAGGCCCGCGTCCTCGGTCAACTCGTGCAGGTTCCACGCCGCGTCAGCCTTCGCCGCCAGCACCGGCGCCATCCGCTCGGGCGTCAGCGACTCCACGGTGGCGTCGTCGATCACACCGGCCGCGTGCACCACCGCGGTCAGCGGCCGCTCGGCCGTAAGCCGCGCCAACACCGAGGCGAGACCCTCGCGGTCGGCGGCATCGCCGGCCTGAACGCGAACCTCCGCACCCGACTGCGCCAACTCGGCGACCAGACGGGCCACGCCCGGCGCGACCGGACCACGACGCGACAGCAGGAGTAGGTGCCGCATGCCACGAACGCTCACCAGGTGCCGGGCCAACTCCCCGCCCAGCGTGCCGGTTCCACCGGTCACCAGGACGGTCCCCTGACTGTCCCACTCGGCCGGGACGTTCAGCACGACCTTGCCCAGGTGTCGGGCGGCCTGCAGGTAGCGCAGCGCTGCCACAGCCTGCGACAGCTCGAAGGTCGTCACCGGCGGCGGGACCAACGTGCCCGCGTCGAACATGGCCCCCAACTCGGCGAACATCTCCCCGACCCGCGGCTCGCCGGCGTCCATCAGGTCGAAGGCCTGGTAGACCACCCCGGGGTAGGCCTCAGCAACCTGCTCGGGGTTGCGGATGTCCGTCTTGCCCATCTCGACGAACTGACCACCGCGCGGCAGCAGCCGCAGCGACGCGTCCGTGAACTCCCCGGCCAGGGCGTTGACGACCACGTCCATGCCCTCGCCACCGGTAACGGCCAGGAACCGCTCACAGAAGTCCAGATCACGGGTCGAGGCGATGTGGCTGTCAGCCACGCCCATGGCCCGCAGCGCGTGCTGCTTGGCCGGGCTCGCGGTCGCGAAGACCTCCAGGCCCCACGCCTTGGCCAACTGCACCGCAGCCGTGCCCACACCACCCGTACCGGCGTGAATCAGCACCCGCTGACCAGGCCGGACCTGGGCCAGATCCCGCAACGCGTAGAACGCGGTGAGGAACCCAATCGGCACTGCCGCGGCCTGCTGATACGACCAGCCCTGCGGGATGGCGGCAACCATGCGGCTGTCCACGATCCCGACAGGACCCCAGTTCGGCACCAGACCCATCGCGGGCTGACCGACCGTCAGACCGGTGACACCGGGACCGATCTCCAAGACGACACCGGCACCTTCGCCACCGAGACCTCGGTTGTCCGCGACCATACCCAGACCGGCGACGACGTCGCGGAAGTTCACACCCACCGAACGCAGACCAACCCGGACCTGACCAGCCGTCAACTCCGCGCCCGTGTCAGGAGCGTCGACGACGGCAGCACTGCCCAGGTCACCCGGGTTGGCGACCTCCACCCGCCAGTTCGAACCACTCGGCAAGGCCAGTTCACTGGCGCGGGCCAGCCGTCGGCCGAACGCCGCGATCCCTCCGCCGTCGGTGGCGGGACCGATCCGGACCTCGAACTCGTCGGCGTCCAACGCCACGGCCAGGACGGTGTCCACGTCGGCGTCACGCGTCGGTTCCAGGCCGGCCGCCGGGTCGACATCGACCAGCAGCAGACGACCCGGATGCTCCGACTGCGCCGAGCGCACCAGGCCCGTCACCGCCGCACCGGCCAGATCCTGACCGGCGGCCACGCCCTGGGTCCAGATCACCAAGCGTGCGTCGTCGGTCGCGGGATCGGCCAGCCACTCCTGCACCCACCCCAACACCGCCGCGGCAGCCAGCTGAGCCGCCTGCGACGCCGAACTCCCGGACGGAGCAGCCGGCACGGCCGCCACCACCACCGGTGCGATCTCGGAGCCGTGCCGCGCCCACTGGACTGCGGTGTCGGAGGCCTGCGCCGACAGCGGGACCCACTCCACGGTGAACAGCGACTGGCGCACCTGACGGGCCGAGCCGCCGAACTGACCCGCCGGAATCTCCCGCAGCGCCAGCGACCGGACCTCCAGCACCGGCTGACCGACACCGTCGAACGCCGCCACCGAGACGCCACTCGCCTCGGGCGCCAGGACCACCCGCAGCTGCCGGGCACCGCCCGCCAGCAGCCGAACCCCCGACCACGCAAACGGCAGACCCGTCCCTCCGCCACTGCCATCACTGGCGGCAAGGAGGCTGTGCAGGGCAGCGTCGAGCAACGCCGGGTGCAGACCAAACCCGGCAGCATCGGCTTCGACAGCCTGCGGCAGCTCGACCTCGGCGTAGACGGTGTCCCCGGCGCGCCACACCTGACGCAGGCCCTGGAACGCCGGCCCGTAGCCGTAGCCCCGCTGGGCAAAGCTCTCGTAGGCGTTGTCGACCGGAACGGACTCCGCGCCCGCCGGAGGCCAGACGGCCATCGGGGCGGGGGCAGCCTCGTTACCGGCCGGGGCCAGCACACCCACCGCATTCCGGACCCACTCGCCCTCCCCCTCGCGGGAGGAGACCGTCACCGTGCGGCGGCCGCTGTCGCCGTCGGTATCGCCCACGTGGACCTGCAACTGGACGCCGCCCTGGGCGGGCAGGACCAGCGGCTCCTGGAGCGTCAGCTCGTGCAGCATGCCGCAGCCGGCCAAGTCACCCGCGTGAACCGCCAGGTCCACGAAGGCGGTACCGGGCAGAAGAACCGTGCCGTGCACCGCGTGGTCGGCCAGCCACGGCATCGCCGACAGCGACAGACGACCCGTCAACACCAGCCCATCACCCTC
>NZ_JBVHFU010000044.1:0-4070 GCF_055562175.1 Streptomyces sp. NPDC020958
AGTGACAGCGACACTGGTCGGCGCACGGTCATGGTCTCTTCCCGCGAGGGGGAGGGCGAGTGGGTCCGGAATGCGGTGGGTGTGCTGGCCCCGGCGGGCAGTGAGCCCGTCCCGGCACCGCTGGCTGTCTGGCCTCCGGCCGGTGCGGAGTCCGTTCCGGTCGACAACGCCTACGAGAGTTTTGCCCAGCGGGGCTACGGCTATGGGCCGGCGTTCCAGGGTCTGCGTCGGGTGTGGCGTGCCGGGGACACCGTTTATGCCGAGGCCGAGCTGCCCGAGGTCATTGAGTCCGATGCTGCCGGCTTCGGCCTGCATCCCGCTCTGCTTGATGCCGCGCTGCACGGTCTGCTGGCTGCCAGTGATGGCAGTGGCGGGACGGGGCTGCCGTTCGCGTGGTCGGGGGTTCGGCTGCTGGCGGGCGGTGCTCGCCAGCTGCGGGTGGTGCTGGCGCCCGAGGCGAGTGGCGTCTCGGTGACGGCGTTCGACGGTGTCGGTCAGCCGGTGCTGCGGGCGCGTTCGCTGGCGCTGCGGGAGATTCCGGCGGGTCAGTTCGCTGGGGCGGCCCGTCGGGTGCGCCAGTCGCTGTTCACGGTGGACTGGGTGCCGCTGCCGCTGCCGCTGCCGCGGGCTTCGGCTTCGGCTGCTGCAGTGCAGTGGGCGCGGCACGGCTCCGAGGTGGCTCCGGTGGTGGTGGCGGCTGTGCCGGCTGCCTCGTCCGGGAGTTCGGCGTCGCAGGCGGCGCACCAGGCTGCTGCGACGGTGCTGGGGTGGGTGCAGGAGTGGCTGGCCGATCCCGCGACCGACGACGCACGCTTGGTGATCTGGACCCAGGGCGTGGCCGCCGGTCAGGATCTGGCCGGTGCGGCGGTGACGGGTCTGGTGCGCTCGGCGCAGTCGGAGCATCCGGGACGTCTGCTGCTGGTCGATGTCAACCCGGCGGCCGGCCTGGACCCGACGCGTGACACCGACGTGGACACCGTCCTGGCCATGGCGCTGGGCGCCGAGGAGCCTGAGGTCTCCATCCGGCCCGCCACTGACGGCGAAGGTGTGGTGGCGTTCGGGCGGCGCCTGGTCCGAGCCGGCGCGGCCGGTGGGTTGGTGCTTCCCGGTGGTTCGGGCTGGCGAGTCGAGGTGGCTCAACCGGGTGACCTGGGCAGTGCCGCTGTTGTCGACGCTCCCGAGACCGAGGCTGCGCTGTCGGCTGGTCAGGTCCGGGTGGGTCTGCGTGCGGTGGGCGTGAACTTCCGCGACGTGGTGACCGGTCTGGGGATGGTCGCGGACAACCGAGGCCTTGGCGGCGAAGGTGCCGGTGTCGTCCTGGAGATCGGCCCTGGTGTTAGCAGTCTGACGGTCGGTCAGCCGGTGATGGGTCTGGTGCCGGGCTGGAGTCCGGCTGGGATCGTGGACAGCCGTCTTCTCGCCCCGATTCCGCAGGGCTGGTCATTCCAGCAGGCTTCGGCGGTGCCGGTCGGGTTCCTCACCGCGTTCTACGCGTTGCGGGATCTGGCCCAGGTCCGGCCTGGTCAGCGGGTGCTGATTCACGCCGGTACGGGTGGAGTTGGCACGGCTGCGGTGCAGTTGGCGAAGGCGTGGGGGCTGGAGGTCTTTGCGACCGCGAGCCCGGCCAAGCAGCACGCGCTGCGGGCCATGGGCGTGGCTGACAGCCACATCGCCTCGACCCGTGACCTGGACTTCTGTGAGCGGTTCCTGGCCGTGACCGGTGGCGAGGGCATGGACGTGGTCGTCAACGCCCTGGCCGGTGAGTTCACGGACGCGTCGCTGCGGCTGCTGCCGCGCGGCGGCCGGTTCGTCGAGATGGGCAAGACGGACATCCGTGACGCCGCTGAGATCGCCGAGGCCTACCCGGGCGTGGTCTACCAGGCGTTCGACCTGATGGACGCTGGTGTGCCGCGAGTTGCGGAGATGTTGGCCGAGCTCGGGCCGATGTTCGAGGCCGGGATCCTGCAGCCGCCCGCAGTGACGACTTTCGAGCTGTCGCAGGCCGTGGCAGCGCTCCGGTACCTGCAGGCCGCCCGACACCTCGGCAAGGTCGTGCTCAACGTCCCCGCCGCGTGGGACAGCCAGGGCACCGTCCTCGTCACCGGTGGAACCGGCACGCTGGGCGGGGAGTTGGCCCGGCACCTGGTGGATGTCCGTGGCATGCGCCACCTGCTCCTGCTGTCGCGTCGCGGTCCGGTCGCGCCGGGCGTGGCCCGTCTGGTCGCGGAGTTGGCGCAGTCGGGTGCGAGCGTGCGGGTGCAGTCCGGCGATGCCGCCGACCGCGAGGGTCTCGCCTCGGTGCTGGCGCGGATCGCGGCCGAGCGGCCGCTGACCGCGGTCGTGCACGCCGCCGGTGTCATCGACGACGCCACAATCGAATCCCTGACGCCGCAGCGGATCGCGACCGTCATGGCTGCCAAGGCTGATGCGGCGTGGAACCTGCACGAGTTGACCGAGGACGCGGGCCTGGCCGGCTTCGTGTTGTACTCCTCGGCGGCGGCTGTCATGGGCAGCCCGGGGCAGGGGAGTTACGCCGCCGCCAACGCGTTCCTGGACGCGCTGGCCGTCTACCGTCGCGACCGGCAGCTGGCCGGCCAGTCGCTGGCCTGGGGCCTGTGGGCCCAGGCATCGGGGATGACCGGGCAGTTGGCCGGTGCCGATCTCTCCCGGCTGCGTCGCGGCGGCGTCCAGCCGCTGACGACCGAGCAGGGTTTGGCGCTGTTCGAGGCTGCTGCCGCGCTGGGTGCGCCGTTGGCCGTCCCGGCCCGGCTCGACCTGGCCGTGCTGTCACGCGCTGCAGGGCCGGTGCCTTCGCTGCTGAACGGCTTGCTCGCCGATGGCGGCGTCTCCGCACGTCCCGCGGCGGCGGTGGCTACTGTCGTGGGTGGCTTGGCGGGCCGGCTGGCCCCGCTTGCCCCCGCCGAGCGTGACCAGGAAGTCCTGCAGATTGTCCGGGCCGCCGCTGCTGTTGTCCTGGGCCATGCGCGCCCTGGGGACATCGATCCCCAGCGGGCCTTCCGGGACATGGGCATCGACTCCCTGACCGGTCTGGAGCTGCGCAACCGACTCGCTGCTGAGACGGGCCTGAGCCTGACCGCCACCCTGGTCTTCGACCATCCGACACCGGTTGACCTCGCCCGGTACCTGGTCACCGAGGTGTGCGGGGACGACGAGGTGGCCACCGTGTCCGCCGTCCGTGTCGGCACGGACGAGCCGGTGGCGATCGTCGGTATGGGTTGCCGGTTCCCGGGCGGAGCCGAGGACCCGGAGGGCTTCTGGCGGTTGATCGCCGGAGGGACCGACGCGATGTCGGAGTTCCCGCCGGACCGTGGTTGGGAGACGCCGGGCCTGTCCGAGTCCGGTGCGGCGACCGAGGGTTACGCCCGGGTGGGTGGCTTCCTGGAGGGTGCCGGTGAGTTCGATGCGGAGTTCTTCGGGATCAGTCCGCGTGAGGCGTTGGGGATGGACCCCCAGCAGCGGCTGCTGCTGGAGACCTGTTGGGAGGCGCTGGAGGACGCCGGCATCGAGCCGGGTTCGCTCCGGGACTCCGACGCCGGTGTCTACGCGGGCATCATCGCGTCGGCCTACCAGGTTGGTGAGCAGGACGGTTTCGGGATCACCGGTACGACGGCGAGTGTGGCGTCGGGTCGGGTGGCGTACTCGCTGGGTCTTCAGGGCCCTGCGGTCTCGATCGACACGGCGTGCTCGTCTTCGCTGACGGCGATTCACCTCGCCGCGCAGGCGCTGCGGTCCGGCGAGTGCGGGATCGCGCTGGCCGGCGGCGTCACCGTCATGGCCACCCCGGGTGCGTTCACGGAGTTCGCGCGGCAGCGGGGCTTGGCCGGCGATGGCCGGTGCAAGCCGTTCGCGGAGGCGGCTGACGGGACCGGTTGGGGTGAGGGCGTCGGGATGGTGGTCCTGGAGCGGCTGTCGGATGCCCGTGAGCGTGGGCACCGGGTGCTGGCGGTCGTGGCAGGCAGTGCGGTGAATCAGGACGGTGCGAGCAATGGTCTGTCGGCGCCGAATGGTCCGTCGCAGCAGCGGGTGATCCGGGCTGCGCTGGCCAGCGC
>NZ_JBVHFU010000045.1:0-3983 GCF_055562175.1 Streptomyces sp. NPDC020958
TCGGCGATGGCTGATGCCGGTACCTGGGTTCCGGCGTTGCGGGCCGACCAGGACGAGGCGGAGACGGCGCTGCGCGCGCTGGCCGGTCTGTACGCCGCCGGCGTCGAGGTGGACTGGTCCGCCGTCACTGCCGACGGTGGTCGGGCGGTCAAGGTCGATCTGCCGACGTATCCGTTCCAGCGCCGGCACTACTGGCCGAAGGCAGTCGCCGGTCGTGGAGACGCCTGGTCGGCTGGTCAGCAGCGTGTCGGGCACTCGCTGCTGGCGGCGGCGGTGTGGCTGGCCGTCGGTGATGGGCTGGTGTTGACGGGTCGTCTGTCGCTGGCCGCGATGCCGTGGCTGGCCGACCACGCGGTCCAGGGCACGGTGCTGCTGCCCGGCACGGCGTTCGTGGACCTGGCGGTCCACGCCGGCGACTTGGCCGGCTGCGGCGTGCTGGAGGAGCTGACGCTCCAGGAGCCGCTGGTCCTGCCCGCCAAGGGCGGCGTCCAGCTGCAGGTCCACGTGGGCGACAGCGACGACAGTGGTCGGCGGGTCGTCACGGTTGCTTCCCGCGAGGGAGGGGGCGAGTGGGTTCGGCACGCGGTCGGTGTGCTGGCCCCGGCCAGCAACGAGCCCGTCCCGGCGCCGCTGGCTGTCTGGCCTCCGGAGGGTGCGGAGTCCGTTCCGGTCGACAACGCCTACGAGAGCTTTGCCCAGCGCGGTTACGGCTACGGGCCGGCGTTCCAGGGCCTGCGTCAGGTCTGGCAGTCCGGGGACACCGTCTACGCCGAGGCCGAGCTGCCGCAGGTCATCGAGTCCGACGCGGCCGGGTACGGTATGCATCCCGCTCTGCTCGATGCCGCGCTGCACAGCCTCCTGGTTTCCGGCGCCAGCAATGGCAGTGGCGGGACGGGTCTGCCGTTCGCGTGGTCGGGCGTGCGGCTGCTGGCCGGTGGTGCCCGCCAGCTGCGGGTGGTGTTGGCCCGCGGGTCGGGCGCTGTCTCGGTGTCGGCGTTCGACGGTGCCGGCGAACCGGTGCTGCAGGTACGGTCGTTGGCAATGCGTGAGGCTTCGTCCGGTCAGCTCGGCGGGGCCGGTCGCCAGGTGCGGCAGTCGCTGTTCACGGTGGACTGGGTTCCGCTCACGGTGCAGGCTTCGGCAGGCGCAGTGCAGTGGGCGCGGCACGGTTCCGGGATGGCTCCGGTGGTTGTTGCTGCGGTGCCTGCCGCTCCCGCCGGGACGTCGGCGTCGCAGGCGGCGCACCAGGCTGCTGCGACGGTGTTGGGGTGGGTGCAGGAGTGGCTGGCCGATCCCGCGACCGACGACGCACGCTTGGTGATTTGGACCCAGGGCGCGGCCGCCGGTCAGGATCTGCCCGGTGCGGCGGTGACGGGTCTGGTGCGCTCGGCGCAGTCGGAGCATCCGGGTCGTCTGCTGCTGGTCGATGTCGACCCGGCGGCCGGCCTGGACCCGACGCGTGACGCCGACGTGGACACCGTCCTGGCCGTGGCGTTGGACGCCGACGAGCCCGAGGTCCGCATCCGTCCCGCCACCGACGGCGGAGGGATCGCGGCCTTCGGCCGACGGCTGGCCCGGGCTAGTGAGCTGGCCTTGCCGAATGGTTCGAACTGGCGGGTGGAGGTCGCCAACCCGGGTGACCTGGGCAGTGCCGCTGTCATCGACGCTCCCGAGACGGGTGCCGAGTTGACGGCCGGTCAGGTCCGGGTCGGTCTGCGTGCGGTGGGTGTGAACTTCCGCGACGTGGTGACCGGTCTGGGTATGGTCGCGGACGTCCGAGGCCTCGGTGGTGAAGGCTCCGGTGTCGTGCTGGAGACCGGTCCCGGGGTGGACGGTCTGACGGTTGGTCAGCGGGTGATGGGTCTGGTGCCGGGCTGGGGTCCGGTCGGGATCGTGGACAGCCGTCTGCTCGCTCCGGTTCCGCAGGGCTGGTCGTACCAGCAGGCTTCGGCGGTGCCGGTCGGGTTCCTGACGGCGTTCTACGGGCTGTGGGATCTGGCCCAGGTCAGGCCTGGTCAGCGGGTGCTGATTCACGCCGGTACGGGTGGAGTGGGTACGGCCGCCGTGCAGTTGGCCAAGGCGTGGGGGCTGGAGGTCTTCGCGACCGCGAGTCCGGCCAAGCAGCACGCGCTGCGCGCAGCCGGTGTGGAGGAGAGCCACATCGCTTCGACCCGTGACCTGGACTTCTGTGAGCGGTTCCTGGCTGTGACCGGTGGCGAGGGCATGGACGTGGTCCTCAACGCCCTTGCCGGGGAGTTCACGGACGCGTCGCTGCGGCTGTTGCCGCGCGGTGGTCAGTTCGTCGAGATGGGCAAGACCGACATCCGCAACCCCGAGCAGGTTGCTGAGGCCTACCCCGGGGTGGTCTACCAGGCGTTCGACCTGATGGACGCCGGCGAGCTGCGGGTCGCGGAGATGCTGGCCGAGCTTGGAGGCATGTTCGACGCGGGCACGTTGGTCCCGCCGCCGGTGACGACCTTCGAGCTGTCGCAGGCTGTGGCGGCGCTGCGCTACCTGCAGGCCGCTCGACACCTGGGCAAGGTCGTGCTGAACGTCCCGGCCGAGTGGGATCCGCAGGGCACCGTCCTCGTCACCGGTGGAACCGGCACGCTGGGCGGCGAGTTGGCCCGGCACCTGGTCGACGTCCGTGGCATGCGGCACCTGCTCCTGCTGTCGCGTCGCGGTCCGGTCGCGCCGGGCGTGGCCCGTCTGGTCGCGGAGTTGGCGCAGTCGGGTGCGGAGGTTCGCGTTCAGGCCGGCGACGCGGCCGACCGCGAGGGTCTCGCCTCGGTGTTGGCGCGGCTTACGGCCGAGCGGCCGCTGACCGCGGTGGTGCACGCGGCCGGTGTGATCGACGACGCCACCGTCGAGTCGCTGACTCCGCAGCGGATGGCGCCGGTGCTGGCGGCGAAGGCTGATGCGGCGTGGAACCTGCACGAGTTGACCGAGGACGCGGGCCTGGCCGGGTTCGTGCTGTACTCCTCGGCGGCGGCTGTCATGGGTAGCCCGGGGCAGGGGAGTTACGCCGCCGCCAACGCCTTCCTGGACGCACTCGCGTCCTACCGTCGCGACCGGCAGCTGGCCGCCCAGTCGCTGGCCTGGGGCCTGTGGGAGCAGGCCTCGGAGATGACAGGGCACCTGGAGGGCGCGGGGCTGACCCGGCTGCGTCGCAGCGGCATCCAGCCGCTGACGACGGAGCAGGGTCTGGCCCTGTTCGAGGCCGCTGTCGCGCTGGGTGCGCCGGTGGCGGTCCCGGCCCGACTGGACCTGGCCGCGTTCTCCCGCGGCGGACGGTCGGTCCCTGCGCTGTTGCGGAGCCTGGCCGTTGGCGCTCCCGCCCGCCGGACCGCGGCCGTTGCCGCGGTCGTCGGTGGCTTGGCGGCCCAGCTGGCCGCGCTCGGTCCCGCTGAGCGCGAGCAGGAAGTCCTGCAGATCGTCCGGGCGGCTGCCGCTGTCGTTCTGGGGCATTCACACCCCGGGGACATCGATCCCCTGCGGGCCTTCCGGGACATGGGCATCGACTCTCTGACCGGTCTGGAACTGCGCAACCGACTCTCGGCCGAGACGGGTCTGACCCTTCCCGCCACCCTGGTCTTCGACCAGCCGACACCGGTTGAGGTCGCCCGGTACGTGGTGGCAGAGGCATGCGGGACCGACGGAGCCGTCGGTGACACCGCCGTGCAGGTGGTCCGTGTCGGCACGGACGAGCCGGTGGCGATCGTCGGTATGGGGTGCCGGTTCCCGGGCGGTGTCCAGGACCCGGAGGGCTTCTGGCAGCTGATCGCCGCAGGGACCGACGCGATGTCAGGCTTCCCGGCGAACCGCGGCTGGGAGACGCCGGGTCTGTCCGACTCCGGTGATGGGGTCCTGGCCTACACCCCGCTGGGCGGCTTCCTTGACGGTGCCGGTGAGTTCGATGCGGAGTTCTTCGGGATCAGTCCGCGTGAGGCGTTGGGCATGGACCCGCAGCAGCGCCTGCTGCT
>NZ_JBVHFU010000046.1:0-3758 GCF_055562175.1 Streptomyces sp. NPDC020958
CTGCTCGATGCGGCACTGCAGGGTCTGCTGGCCGCCGGTGATGGCAGTGGCGGGACGGGTCTGCCGTTCGCGTGGTCGGGGGTTCGGCTGCTGGCGGGCGGTGCTCGCCAGCTGCGGGTGGTCCTGGCGCCCGAGGCGAGTGGCGTCTCGGTGTCGGCGTTCGACGGTGCCGGTCAGCCGGTACTGCACGCACGGTCGTTGGCGCTGCGTGAGGCCGCGGCCGGTCCGTTCGGCGGGTCTGATCGTCAGGTGCGGCAGTCGCTGTTCACGGTGGACTGGGTGCCGCTGCCGCGGGCTTCGGCTTCGGCTGTTGCAGTGCAGTGGGCGCGGCACGGTTCCGGGATGGCTCCGGTGGTTGTTGCTGCGGTGCCTGCCGCTCCCGCCGGGAGTTCGGTGCCGCAGGCGGCCCAGCTGGCTGCTGCGACGGTGTTGGGTTGGGTGCAGGAGTGGCTGGCCGATCCCGCGACCGACGACGCACGCTTGGTGATCTGGACCCAGGGCGTGGCCGCCGGTCAGGATCTGGCCGGCGCAGCGGTGACGGGCCTGATCCGTTCCACGCAGTCGGAGCACCCGGGTCGTCTGCTGCTGGTCGACGTCGACCCGTCAGCCGGTCTGGACCCCGCCCACGACGCAGACGTGGACACCGTCCTGGCTGCGGTGCTGGACGCCGACGAGCCTGAGGTCTCCATCCGTCCCGCAGCTGACGGCGGGGGAGTCGCGGCGTTCGGCCGACGGCTGCTCCGGGTCGGTGCGTCCGGGGAGTTGCTGCTTCCCGGTGGTTCGGGCTGGCGAGTCGAGGTGACCAAGCCGGGTGACCTGGGCAGTGCCGCTGTTGTCGATGCGCCTGAGGCAGGCGCTGAGTTGGCGGCGGGTCAGGTCCGGGTTGGTCTGCGTGCGGCGGGCGTGAACTTCCATGACGTGGTCGGCGGTCTGGGGATGGTCGTCGACGGCCGGGTCCTCGGCGCGGAAGGCTCCGGCGTTGTCCTGGAGACCGGCCCTGGAGTCACTGGCCTGACGGTTGGTCAGTCGGTGATGGGTCTGGTGCCGGGCTGGGGTCCGGTCGGGATCGTGGACAGTCGTCTGCTCGCTCCGGTTCCGCAGGGCTGGTCCTTCCAGCAGGCCGCGGCGGTGTCGGCAGGCTTCCTGACCGCGTTCTACGCGTTGCGGGATCTGGCCCAGGTCCGGCCTGGTCAGCGGGTGCTGATTCACGCCGGTACGGGTGGAGTTGGCACGGCCGCCGTGCAGTTGGCCAAGGCGTGGGGCCTGGAGGTCTTCGCGACCGCGAGCCCGGCCAAGCAGCACGCGCTGCTCGCAGCCGGTGTGGAGGAGAGCCACATCGCCTCGACCCGTGATCTGGACTTCTGTGAGCGGTTCCTGGCCGTGACCGGTGGCGAGGGCATGGACGTGGTCGTCAACGCCCTGGCCGGTGAGTTCACGGACGCGTCGCTGCGGCTGTTGCCGCGCGGCGGCCGGTTCGTCGAGATGGGCAAGACCGACATCCGTGACGCCGCTGAGATCGCCGAGGCCTACCCGGGCGTGCTCTACCAGGCGTTCGACCTGATGGACGCCGGCGAGCTGCGGGTCGCGGAGATGCTGGCCGAGCTTGGAGGCATGTTCGACGCGGGCACGTTGGTCCCGCCGCCGGTGACGACCTTCGAGCTGTCGCAGGCTGTGGCGGCGCTGCGCTACCTGCAGGCTGCTCGACACCTGGGCAAGGTCGTGCTGAACGTCCCGGCCGAGTGGGACAGTCAGGGGACCGTCCTGGTGACCGGTGGAACCGGCACGCTGGGCGGGGAGTTGGCCCGGCACCTGGTGGATGTCCGTGGCATGCGGCACCTGGTGCTGATGTCGCGTCGTGGTCCGGTCGCGCCGGGCGTGGCCCGTCTGGTCGCGGGGTTGGCGCAGTCGGGTGCGGAGGTTCGCGTTCAGGCCGGCGACGCGGCCGACCGCGAGGGTCTCGCCTCGGTGCTGGCGCGGATCGCGGCCGAGCGGCCGCTGACCGCGGTGGTGCACGCGGCCGGTGTGATCGACGACGCCACGATCGAGTCGCTGACGCCGCAGCGGATCGCGACCGTCATGGCTGCCAAGGCTGATGCGGCGTGGAACCTGCACGAGTTGACCGAGGACGCGGGCCTGGCCGGCTTCGTGTTGTACTCCTCGGCGGCGGCTGTCATGGGCAGCCCGGGGCAGGGGAGTTACGCCGCCGCCAACGCGTTCCTGGACGCACTCGCGTCCTACCGTCGCGACCGGCAGCTGGCCGGTCAGTCGCTGGCCTGGGGCCTGTGGGCCCAGGCCTCGGAGATGACCGGGCACCTGGAGGGCGCGGGTCTGACCCGTCTGCGTCGCGGTGGTGTTCAGCCGCTGACGACCGAGCAGGGTCTCGCGCTGTTCGAGGCCGCTGCCGCGCTGGGCACACCGCTGGCCGTCCCCGCCCGGCTCGACCTGAGCGGGCTGCCCCGCGCGGGACGACCGGTGCCCCCGCTTCTGCGGGCTCTGGCCGTTGGCGCTCCTGCCCGCCGGACCGCGGCCGTTGCCGCGGCTGCGGACGCGGGTGGCCTGGCGACCCAGTTGGCCGCGCTGTCTCCCGCCGATCGTGAGCAGGAGGTTGTACAGATCGTTCGGGCGGCTGCCGCTGTCGTTCTCGGGCACGAGCGTGCCGGGGACATCGATCCCCAGCGGGCTTTCCGGGACATGGGCATCGACTCCCTCACCGGTCTGGAGCTGCGCAACCGGCTCGCGACCGAGACGGGTCTGACCCTTCCCGCCACCCTGGTCTTCGACCAGCCGACACCGCTGGAGGTCGCCCGCTACCTCGTGGCAGAGGCATGCGGCACCGCCGAGGTCGTCGGGACGGCGGTCGTGCCGGCGGTCCGTGTCGGCACGGACGAGCCGGTGGCGATCGTCGGTATGGGGTGCCGGTTCCCGGGCGGGGTCGAGGACCCGGAGGGTTTCTGGCAGTTGGTCGCCGGGGGGACCGACGCTATGTCGGGCTTCCCGACGAACCGCGGCTGGGAGATGCCGAGCACGTCCGAGCTTGGCACGTCGGGCGCGGCGTACGCCCCGGTGGGTGGCTTCCTTGACGGTGCCGGTGAGTTCGATGCGGAGTTCTTCGGGATCAGTCCGCGTGAGGCGTTGGGCATGGACCCGCAGCAGCGCCTGCTGCTGGAGACGTGCTGGGAGGCGCTGGAGGACGCCGGCATCGAGCCGGGAACGTTGAAGGGCACCGACACCGGTGTCTACGCGGGCATCGTCGCGTCGGGGTATCGGATCGGTGAGCAGGACGGTGCCGGTGGTTTCGGGATGACCGGTACGACGGCGAGTGTGGCGTCGGGTCGGGTGGCGTACTCGCTGGGTCTTCAGGGTCCCGCGGTGTCGATCGACACGGCGTGTTCGTCTTCGCTGACGGCGATTCACCTGGCGGCGCAGGCGCTGCGGTCCGGCGAGTGCGGGATCGCGCTGGCCGGCGGCGTCACCGTGATGGCCACCCCGGGGACCTACACGGAGTTCGCGCGGCAGCGAGGACTGGCCGCCAACGGCCGGTGCAAGCCGTTCGCGGATGCCGCTGACGGCACCGGTTGGGGCGAGGGCGTCGGGATGGTGGTCCTGGAGCGGCTGTCGGACGCCCGTGCTCGCGGGCACCGGGTGCTGGCGGTGGTTGCGGGTAGTGCGGTGAATCAGGACGGTGCGAGCAATGGTCTGTCGGCGCCGAATGGTCCGTCGCAGCAGCGGGTGATCCGGGCTGCGCTGGCCAGCGCGGG
>NZ_JBVHFU010000047.1:0-3690 GCF_055562175.1 Streptomyces sp. NPDC020958
CCTCGAACAACTCCGGCAACGTCACATCCGGAACCGCACGAACCGTGTCGTTCCACTCCACCAACACCCGCCGACGCTCCTCGACACCAAGGACACTGACGGAGCGAATCGCTGAATCGGGATCGGCGGTCACCGCCTTCAGGACTCGCACCAGACGGTCCACGAGTCCGCGGCACGTCTCCTCCGAGAACAGGTCGGTTCGGTATTCCAGCAGTCCCTCGAGGCCTGCCGGCCTCCCGTCGACGCCATGCGTCTCGCCCAGGCTGAACGACAGGTCGAACCTGGCGGCGATCCCGTCCACAGGCTCCGCCTGTGTCTTGATTCCGGGCAGGTCGAGCTCCGGGCGGACGTTGTTCTGGAAGGCGAGCATGACCTGGAAGAGGGGGTGGCGAGCCATGGAGCGTGTCGGGTTGAGGATCTCCACGAGCCGCTCGAACGGCACGTCCTGGTGGGCGTACGCCGCCAGGTCCGCCTCCCGGACGCGCTCCACCACCTCCCGGAACGTCGGATCGCCCGACAGGTCGGTCCGCAGGACCAGCGTGTTCACGAAGAACCCGACCATGTCATCGAGGGCGTCGTCGGTACGTCCCGCGACAGGCGTCCCGATCGGGATGTCCTCCCCGGCGCCCATCTTCGACAACAGGACCGCCAGCGCCGCCTGCACCGTCATGAACACACTCGCACCGCAGGAACGGGCCAGCTCCACCAGCCGCGCGTGCACCTCCGCCGGCACATGCACGTCCACCGAAGCACCCTCGTGCGACGCGACAGCGGGGCGCGGGTAATCCACTGGCAGCTCAAGCTGCTCCGGCAGACCGGCCAGGGCCTGCTTCCAGTAGGCGACCTGGGCGGCGATGACACTGTCCGGATCACTTTCGTCGCCGAGAACCTCGCGCTGCCACAGCGTGTAGTCCACGTACTGCACGCTAAGCGGCCGCCACTCCGGAGCACGCCCCTGGCAGCGGGCCGCGAACGCCTGCGAAAGATCCCTCGCCAACGGCGCCATCGACCAGCCGTCCGCCGCGATGTGGTGCACCACCATCACAAGCACCCACTCACCAGGGACGTCCGTCACCTCCAGCAGACGCACCCGCCACGGCAGATCCCGCTCCAGATCGAACCCGGCACCCGTCACCTCCGCCACCACCGCGGCAACGTCACCAGCCGACACGGCCTCCACAACCACCTCGGGAACACCCCCGACGCCCTGCCGGATCTCCTGCCGCGGCTCCCCGTCCACCTGCGGAAACACCGTCCGCAGACTCTCGTGCCGACCCGCCACGTCCCCCAGCGCAGCCCCGAACGCCTCCACATCCAACGCACCCGTCAGACGCAGCACGAGCGGAATGTTGTACGCCGCCGAGACACCCTCGAGCTGACCCAGGAACCACAGACGCCGCTGCGCGAACGACACCGGAAGAACCTCCGGCCGCACCCGCCGCCCGAGCCGCTCCCGGACCCGACCACCCTCACCGAGCCGATCCACCAACCCCGCCACCGTCGGAGCCTCGAACAACGACCGGATACTTACCTCCACCCCGAGGACCGACCGGATCCGGCTCACCAGCCGCGTCGCCAGCAACGAATGCCCGCCCAACTCGAAGAAACCGTCGTCGATCGACACGACATCAACGCCGAGGACCTCGGCGAACAGACCGCACAGGATCTCCTCCCGCGGTGATCGGGGTCCGCGCCCCGCCCCCACCGCGGCGTACTCCGGGACCGGCAGGGCCCGCCGGTCCAGCTTCCCGTTCGGCGTCAACGGCAACGCATCAAGGGCGACGAACGCCGAAGGCACCATGTAGTCCGGCAACCGCTCCGATACGAACCCCCGCATTTCAGCAGGGTCGAGAGCGCTGCGTGCCATGCCGGCTCCGGGCACCACGTACGCCACCAGCCGCTTGTCGCCGGGAGTGTCCTCACGTACGACCACAGCTGCCTGACCCACGAGGGCGTGCTGTGCCAGGGAGATCTCGATCTCGCCGAGTTCGAGTCGCTGTCCGCGGATCTTGACCTGGTGGTCCCGTCGCTCCACGAACTCCAGACAGCCGTCCGGGAGGCACCTGACGTAGTCGCCCATGCGGTACATCCGTGCGCCGGGCTCGTCGGAGAAGGGGTCGGCCACGAAGGCGGCTGCCGTGCGGGGCGCGTCCCCGATGTAGCCCTGGCCGACGCCCACGCCGCTGACGTACATGTCTCCCGGCATTCCCGGCGGGACGGGCTGGAGAGCCTCGTTCAGGATGTACAGCCGTATGTTTCGAATGGGGGTGCCGATGGTGACCTTCTGCTCGGCACCATACTTCTCGCTCGTGATGACGGCGTGCGAGACGTCGTCCGAGCATTCCGTCGATCCGTAGGCGTTGACGAGCGGGATTTCCGGGTACCGCGCGAACCATCGCTCGCACAGGCTGCCCGGGAGCGGCTCACCCGTCACGACCAGCCAGCGGAGCCGCGGCAGTTCGGGCAGCGCTTCCTCGACGTCCCACAGGTCGAGGGCGGCCCGGAGGAGTGAGGGAACGACCTCCAACACGGACACGCCTTCGTCGGTCACGCGCCGGAAGAGCTCCCGGGGGTCTGCTGCGACCGTCCGGTCGACGACCCGGATCCGCCCGCCGAGCATCAGCGCCGCGAACATCTGCCAGACCGAGATGTTGAAGGTCAGCGGCGCGTTCTGCATGACGTTGTCCGCTGCGGAGAGGTCCAGGTCCTCGATCTTCGCCAGCAGGTGGTTCTCCATGCCGGCCCGGTGGACCATCGCTCCCTTCGGTCGTCCGGTGGAACCCGAGGTGAAGATGGAATAGGCGATGTCGTAGGTCTCGGAACGGCTCGGGTACCACTCGGCCTCGTCCTGTTCGTACCCGATGACCAGGACTTCGACGTTGCCACCCGATGCGGCCGCGATGGCGTGCGCCTGCTCGAGGTGCTTCTCCTCCGTCAGCAGACAGTCGGCGCCGCTGTCGGTGAGGTACGTGACACTGCGCGCGTTCGGGGCGTGCGGGTCCAGCGGGATGTAGCCGGCTCGGCTGCCGAACACGCCCAGCACCGACCACACGAACGGCGCGCCGGGGTCGGAGAGGATTCCGACGAGTGTCCCCGCTCCTGTCCCGCGTGCCACGAGGCGCCTGGACAGGGCGCTCGCTCGGGAGATCAGGGTCTCGTAGGTGACGTCTCCTTCGTCGTCCGTGACGGCGACCGCGTCCGGCTGCCGGCGGGCGACGTCCCTGATCCTGTCCACGACGTCGCGGAACTCCGCCACGTCACGTCGACCGTGCAGGGCGGACAGCACCTGCTCACGCTCGTGCGCCTCGAGTATGCCAACACGGCCGACAGGGGTCCGCGGGGTTTCGGCAATGGTCCGGAGAACGAGGAGAAGCCGGTTGCCGAGTTCCTCCACGGCTGTACGGGTGAACAGGTCGGGTCCGTATTCCATGCGGATCTCGACGCTGTCTCCGGGCAGGACGCGGATATTCATCGGGTAGTGGCTGGCGTCGTGGGCTTCGACCTGGGTGAGGGTCAAGGCGGACGTCGCCCGTTCGAAGGCCTCGTTCTCGACCGGATAGTTCTCGAAGACGATCACACTGTCGAAGAGCTCGTTGGCCGGGGTCAGGTTGTGGATGTCGGTGAGTTTGAGGTGCTGGTGGGCCAGGAGGGCGCTCTGTTCGTCCTGGAGCCGCACCAGCGCCTCCCGTA
>NZ_JBVHFU010000048.1:0-3565 GCF_055562175.1 Streptomyces sp. NPDC020958
AGGACGTGCCGTTCGAGCGGCTCGTGGAGATCCTCAACCCGACACGCTCCATGGCTCGCCACCCCCTCTTCCAGGTCATGCTCGCCTTCCAGAACGTCGCTGATCCGGACCTGGACCTGCCCGGTCTGACCGTTCGCGGAGAACAGGTGGAAGGCGCGGTGGCCAAGTTCGACCTGTCCGTCAGCATGGGTGAACTCCACGGCGAGAACGGAGCACCCGCAGGACTGCAAGGGCAGCTGGACTACCGCACGGATCTGTTTGCGGAGAACACGGTCCGAGAACTCGCGGACCGTGTGGTGCACGTGCTGGAAGCCGTCACCGCCGATCCCGACGCGCGGATCCGTTCCGTCAGTGCGGTCGGTGCCGAGGAGCGACACCGGATCCTGACCGACTGGAACGCAACTGCTCGTGCCGTTCCGCACGGGACGCTGCCAGAGCTCTTCCAGGCCCAGGTGGTGCGTACTCCCGATGCTGTCGCCGTGGTCAGCGGCACAGCACGGCTCACGTACGCGGAATTGAATTCCCGAGCGAATCGTCTGGCCCGTCATCTGGTGGCGTGCGGTGCGGGTCCGGAGAAGCTCGTCGCCATCGCGCTGCCCAGGTCGGCCGACCTGCTGGTCGCGGTGTTCGCCGTCCTGAAGAGTGGTTCCGCTTATGTGCCGGTGGATCCGGAGTATCCGGCGGAGCGGATCGCGTACATGCTCGCGGACGCCGAACCCGTGCTGCTCCTGACGGAAGCGGCCACCGCGGCCCTGTTCCCTCAGGACGCCGCCACACCGCACCTGCTGCTCGACAACCCCGAAGTTCAGCAGGCCGTAGCAGGCCAGGACAGCGCAGACCTGTCCGACGGAGATCGTCTGTCTCCGCTGCTGCCCTCCCACCCCGCGTACGTGATCTACACGTCCGGGTCCACGGGACGGCCGAAGGGCGTGATGGTCGAGCACCGCAGCGTGGTGAACCTCGCCTCGTGGGCTGCCGATGGGCTCGGTACGGACCGACTGGAGGAGGTCTGCGCCTCGACGTCGCTCAACTTCGACGTGTCCGTGTTCGAAATCATCGCTCCGTTGCTCGCCGGCGGTAGGGTCCACGTGATCCGAGACCTGCTTGCATTCGGAGACGAAGCCGCGGGGGATCCCGACAAGCCGTTGGCAAGCGGCGTTCCTTCGGTCTTCTCAAGCCTCCTGGACCGTGCACCGGCGGCGGACGCGGCAACGGTCGTCATGGCGGGTGAGGCGATTTCGCCGATCGTTGCCAAGAAGATCCGCTCGGCTTTCCCCACAGCCCGCATGGCGAACTGCTACGGCCCCACCGAGGCCACCGTCTATGCAACCTCGTGGTACACCGATGCCGAAATGCCGGATGCAGTTCCGATCGGGCGGCCGATCGCCAATACGCGGGTGTATGTGCTGGATGCCGCGTTGTCGCCGGTGCCGGTGGGTGTGGCGGGTGAGTTGTATGTGGCGGGTGTTCAGCTGGCGCGAGGCTATCTGGGGCGTGCGGGTCTGACGGCGGAGCGGTTCGTCGCGGATCCGTTCGCCACGGTGGCGGGTTCGCGGATGTATCGCACCGGGGATGTGGTGCGGTGGTCGGCGGATGGTGTGCTGGAGTTCGTGGGACGTGCTGATGCCCAGGTGAAGGTGCGGGGTTTCCGTATCGAGCCGGGTGAGGTCGAGGCCGTCCTGGCCGGGCATGGGCAGGTCGCCCAGGCGGCGGTCGTCGTACGGGAGGACCAGCCCGGCGACAAGCGCCTGGTCGCCTATGTCGTGCCTACGACCGTGAACTTCGACGCTGCCGTCCTGCGCCGGCACGTGGCGGACCGGCTGCCGGACTACATGGTGCCCTCGGCGTTCGTCACCCTCGCCGTACTGCCGTTGACGCCGAACGGGAAGCTGGACCGCATGGCCCTGCCGGCTCCCGAATACACCTCGGACGGGTCCGGGCGGGCACCGCGAACACCGCGGGAGGAGATCCTGTGCGGTCTGTTCGCCGAGGTCCTGGGCGTGGAGTCGGTGTCGGTCGACGACGGTTTCTTCGAGTTGGGCGGGCATTCGCTGTTGGCGACGCGGCTGGTGAGCCGGATCCGGTCGGTCCTCGGGGTGGAGGTGAGTATCCGGTCCCTGTTCGAGGCCCCGACGGTGGCGGGGCTGGTGGACCGGCTCGACGAAGGTGGTCG
This sequence comes from Streptomyces sp. NPDC020958, assembly GCF_055562175.1. Classification (NCBI taxonomy): domain Bacteria; kingdom Bacillati; phylum Actinomycetota; class Actinomycetes; order Kitasatosporales; family Streptomycetaceae; genus Streptomyces; species Streptomyces sp. NPDC020958. Next base: position 2,174 of record NZ_JBVHFU010000048.1, read on the forward strand.
GGTCCGGGAGCGGCTCGGGCGGCGGGTGCGGCCGGAGGTTCTTCCGGTGTCGTTCGCGCAGCGGCGTCTGTGGTTCCTGGGTCAGCTCGAGGGTGTCTCGGCGGCGTACAACATTCCGCTCGTGCTGCGTCTGACGGGTGCGTTGGATGTGGAGGCGTTCGGGGCTGCGCTGGGGGACGTGGCGGGTCGGCACGAGAGTCTGCGGACGGTGTTTCCGCAGGTGGACGGGGAGCCGCGGCAGGAGATCCGGCAGGGCGTCGGGGGTGTTCCCGAGGTGGTTGTGGAGGCCGTGTCGGCTGGTGACGTTGCCGCGGTGGTGGCGGAGGTGACGGGTGCCGGGTTCGATCTGGAGCGGGATCTGCCGTGGCGGGTGCGTCTGTTGCAGGTGACGGACGTCCCTGGTGAGTGGGTGCTCGTGATGGTGGTGCATCACATCGCGGCGGACGGCTGGTCGATGGCGCCGTTGGCGAGGGATCTCTCGCAGGCGTATGCCGCTCGTTGCGGGGGACACGCGCCGGCATGGAAAGAGCTCCCGGTGCAGTACGCGGACTACACGCTGTGGCAGCGCGAGCTCCTCGGTAGCGAGGACGACCCGGACAGTGTCATCGCCGCCCAGGTCGCCTACTGGAAGCAGGCCTTGGCTGATCTTCCTGAAGAGCTGGAGCTGCCGGTCGACCGCCCGCGCCCCGCGATCGCCACGCACGAGGGTGACTCTGTGGAGATCCGTGTGCCGGCGGAGGTGCACGCGCGGCTGGTGGATCTGTCCCGTTCCTGCGGCGCCAGTGTGTTCATGACGGTGCAGGCGGCGCTGGCGGTCCTGTTGTCGAAGATGGGCGCCGGGCAGGACATCCCGATCGGGACACCGGTCGCCGGCCGCACCGACGACGCCCTAGACGATCTCGTCGGGTTCTTCGTGAACACGCTCGTCCTGCGGAACGACCTGTCGGGCGACCCGACCTTCCGTGAAGTCCTCGAACGGGTCCGGGAAGTGGACCTGGCGGCGTTCGCCCACCAGGACGTGCCGTTCGAGCGGCTCGTGGAGATCCTCAATCCGGCGCGCTCCATGGCCCGCCACCCCCTGTTCCAAGTCATGCTCACCTTCCACAACAACGCGCAACCGGACCTCGACCTGCCCGGCGTCCAGACGCAAGCAGAAGCTGCCGGCGAGATGGCGGCCAGGTTCGACCTGTCGTTCGGTCTGGGAGAGACACACACGGCCGACGGCGTACCGGCCGGTCTCGCGGGGCGGCTTGACTACCGCACTGATCTGTTCGAGCGCACCACCGTCGAGCAGCTCGCCGAGCGCTTGTCCCGGCTGCTCGAAAGCGTCACGGGCGACCCCGACCAGCGGGTCCGGAGTGTCAGTGTCCTTGCCGGTGATGAGTTGCGGCG
>NZ_JBVHFU010000049.1:0-2808 GCF_055562175.1 Streptomyces sp. NPDC020958
CAGTCGGAGCACCCGGGTCGTCTGCTGCTGGTCGATGTCGACCCGGCGGCCGGCCTGGACCCGACGCGTGACGCCGACGTGGACACCGTCCTGGCCATGGCGCTGGGCGCCGAGGAGCCTGAGGTCTCCATCCGGCCCGCCACTGACGGCGAGAGTGTGGTGGCGTTCGGTCGTCGGCTGGTCCGGACCGGTGCGTCCGGGGAGTTGGCGCTTCCCGGAGGCACCGGCTGGCGACTCGAGGTGACCGAGCCGGGTGACCTGAGCAGCACGGCTGTCGTCGATGCGCCCGAGACGGGTGCCGAGTTGGCGGCGGGTCAGGTCCGGGTTGGTCTGCGTGCGGCGGGCGTGAACTTCCATGACGTGGTCGGTGGTCTGGGGATGGTCGTGGACGGCCGGGTCCTGGGCATGGAGGGTTCCGGTGTTGTCCTGGAGACCGGCCCTGGAGTCACTGGCCTGACGGTTGGTCAGTCGGTGATGGGTCTGGTGCCGGGCTGGGGTCCGGTCGGGATCGTGGACAGTCGTCTGCTCGCTCCGGTTCCGCAGGGCTGGTCCTTCCAGCAGGCCGCGGCGGTGTCGGCAGGCTTCCTGACCGCGTTCTACGCGTTGCGGGATCTGGCCCAGGTCCGGCCTGGTCAGCGGGTGCTGATCCACGCCGGTACGGGTGGTGTGGGTACGGCCGCGGTGCAGTTGGCCAAGGCGTGGGGCCTGGAGGTCTTCGCGACCGCGAGTCCGGCCAAGCAGCACGCGCTGCTCGCAGCCGGTGTGGAGGAGAGCCACATCGCCTCGACCCGTGATCTCGACTTCTGTGAGCGGTTCCTGGCCGTGACCGGTGGCGAGGGCATGGACGTGGTCGTCAACGCCCTGGCCGGTGAGTTCACGGATGCCTCGCTGCGGCTGCTGCCGCGCGGCGGCCGGTTCGTCGAGATGGGCAAGACCGACATCCGTGACGCCGCTGAGATCGCCGAGGCCTACCCGGGCGTGCTCTACCAGGCGTTCGACCTGATGGACGCCGGCGAGTGGCGGATCGCCGAGATGTTCGACGAGCTCGGGGCCATGTTCGACGCGGGCACGTTGGCCCCGCCGCCGGTGACGACTTTCGAGCTGTCGCAGGCCGTGGCAGCGCTCCGGTACCTGCAGGCCGCCCGACACCTCGGCAAGGTCGTGCTCAACGTCCCCGCCGCGTGGGACAGCCAGGGCACCGTCCTCGTCACCGGTGGAACCGGCACGCTGGGCGGGGAGTTGGCCCGGCACCTGGTGGATGTCCGTGGCATGCGCCACCTGCTCCTGCTGTCGCGTCGCGGTCCGGTCGCGCCGGGCGTGGCCCGTCTGGTCGCGGAGTTGGCGCAGTCGGGTGCGGAGGTTCGCGTTCAGGCCGGCGACGCGGCCGACCGCGAGGGTCTCGCCTCGGTGCTGGCGCGGATCGCGGCCGAGCGGCCGCTGACCGCGGTGGTGCACGCGGCCGGTGTGATCGACGACGCCACGATCGAGTCGCTGACGCCGCAGCGGATCGCGACCGTCATGGCTGCCAAGGCTGATGCGGCGTGGAACCTGCACGAGTTGACCAAGGACGCGGGCCTGGCCGGCTTCGTGTTGTACTCCTCGGCGGCGGCTGTCATGGGCAGCCCGGGGCAGGGGAGTTACGCCGCCGCCAACGCGTTCCTGGACGCACTCGCGTCCTACCGTCGCGACCGGCAGCTGGCCGGTCAGTCGCTGGCCTGGGGCCTGTGGGCCCAGGCCTCGGAGATGACGGGCCATCTGAATGGCGCCGGCCTGACTCGTGTGCGCCGCGGCGGTATCCAGCCGCTGACGACCGAGCAGGGTTTGGCGCTGTTCGAGGCTGCTGCCGCGCTGGGCACGCCGTTGGCAGTCCCCGCCCGGCTCGACCTGAGCGGGCTGTCCCGGGCGGGACGACCGGTGCCCCCGCTGCTGAGTGGCTTGGCCACTGGCGATGTCTCAGTACGCCCGACCGCGGCCGTGGCTGCGGAGCCGGGTGGCTTGGCGGCTCGGTTGGCCGCGCTGTCTCCCGCCGATCGTGAGCAGGAGGTCCTGCAGATCGTCCGGGACGCTGCCGCTGTCGTCCTGGGTCATGAGCGCGCTGGCGACATCGATCCCCAGCGGGCTTTCCGGGACATGGGTATCGACTCCCTGACCGGTCTGGAGCTGCGCAACCGACTCGCGACCGAGACGGGCCTGACCCTTCCCGCCACCCTGGTCTTCGACCAGCCGACACCGGTTGAGGTCGCCCGGTACGTGGTGGCAGAGGCGTGCGGGACCACGGAGGCAGTCGCTGCTCCGGCTGTACCGGCCGTCCGTGTCGGCACGGACGAGCCGGTGGCGATCGTCGGTATGGGGTGCCGGTACCCGGGCGGGGTTGAAGACCCGGAGGGCTTCTGGCAGTTGCTCGCCGGAGGTTCCGACGCGATGTCGGGGTTCCCGGCGAATCGAGCCTGGGATTTGCAGAGCCTGGGGGCCTCCGAGTCCGGTGAGGCGATCCAGGGTTACGCCCGGGTGGGTGGCTTCCTGGAGGGTGCCGGTGAGTTCGATGCGGAGTTCTTCGGGATCAGTCCGCGTGAGGCGCTGGGAATGGACCCGCAGCAGCGCCTGCTGCTGGAGACCTGTTGGGAGGCGCTGGAGGACGCGGGCATCGCCCCGGGAACGTTGAAGGGCACGGACACCGGGGTCTACGCGGGCATCATCGCCTCGGGATATCGGCTCGGTGAGCAGGACGGTGCCGGTGGTTTCGGGATGACCGGTACGACGGCGAGTGTGGCGTCGGGTCGGGTGGCGTACTCGCTGGGTCTTCAGGGT
>NZ_JBVHFU010000050.1:0-2645 GCF_055562175.1 Streptomyces sp. NPDC020958
ACGGAAACCCCGCACCTTCACCTGAGCATCAGCACGCCCCACGAACTCCAGCACACCATCCGCCGACCACCGCACCACATCCCCGGTCCGATACATCCGCGAACCCACCACCGTGGCAAACGGATCCGCAACAAACCGCTCCGCCGTCAGACCCGCACGCCCCACATACCCCCGCGCCAACTGCACACCCGCGATATACAACTCACCCGCCACCCCCACCGGCACCGGCGACAAACCCGCATCCAACACATACACCCGCGTATTTCCCAGCGGACGCCCGATCGGCGGAGGCTGGTCCTCGGGCCGAATGGAGCTGTTCAGTGCAACGGCCGTGGTTATCACAGTGGCCTCGGTCGGGCCGTATGTGTTCCACATGCGGGCTCCGGCCGTCCACCGGCTGGCCAGGTCCGCCGTCAGCAGTTCTGCGCCCAGGACCCAGTTCTCCACTCCGGAGACTGCGGCAGGGTCGAGCACCCCGAGCAGGGAGGGGACCACACTGGCGACGTTCACACCGGACTTCTTGACCATCTCGGCCAGTGCCTCGGGTTCCGAACGTTCCGTGCTGGACGCGATGGCGAGGGTCGCCCCTGCCGCGAGAGTGACGGCCACGTCGAGTACGGAAGCGTCGAAGCTGAAGGAGGCGAACTGCAGGGCCACTGTGCCTTCTTGAACACCAAGGACCGGTCGCATCACCTCTGCGAGGTTGGCGACACCACGGTGAGGCACAGCCACCCCCTTGGGACGTCCCGTCGAGCCCGACGTGTAGATCACGTACGCGAGTTGGTCCGAGTCGACGGCGACAGGCGGCTCTTCGCCAGAGGGGGCGGCGTCCGCGTAGACGAATTCGTCAAGCAGCAGGACGTGCACCGCCTCCGAAGGCAGGTCCTGCACCGTGTCGGCAGTCCCCAGGACCACGACCGCGCCGCTGTCCGCCACCATGTAGCCGAGTCGGTCCGGCGGGTACTCAGGGTCCAGAGGCACGTACGCGCCGCCCGCACGCCACACCGCGAGGAGCGAAACGACCATGTCCGCCCCACGCGGCAGGCACAGGCCGACCAGGCGCTCCCGGCCCACGCCGAGTGCGATGAGCTTCTGCGCAAGGTGACTCGCACGCGCATCGAGCTGTGCATAGGTGAGTTCGACGTCGCCGCTGAGTACGGCGAGCGCGTCGGGAGTGCGCGCCACTCTCGCCCGGAACAGGTCGAGCACCGTGCCGGCGGGAATCTCCCGCTCGGTGTCGTTCCATGTACGCAGGATGCACTCACGCTCCTCGCCACCGAGCACGTCGACCTCGCGAATCGCCCGGTCGGGCTCCGCCACCACCGTCTCCAGTACGCGGACGAGGCGATCCGCGAGGCCCTGCACGGTCTCGGCCGTGAAGAGGTCGGTCCGGAACTCCAGCTGCCCCAGCAGCCCCCCGGAGAGCCCACCCTCGTCGTAGATCTCGGCGAGGCTGACGGACAGGTCGAACTTCGCCGCAGTGTTCGTCAGGGGCTCCGGCACGGCCTGGACTCCAGGCAGGTCGAGGTCCGGTTGCGCGTTGTTGTGAAAGGTGAGCATGACCTGGAAGAGGGGGTGGCGGGCCATGGAGCGTGTCGGGTTGAGGATCTCCACGAGCCGCTCGAACGGCACGTCCTGGTGGGCGTACGCCGCCAGGTCCGCCTCCCGGACCCGCTCCACCACCTCCCGGAACGTCGGATCGCCCGACAGGTCGGTCCGCAGGACCAGCGTGTTGAGGAAGCATCCGACGAGGTCGTCGAGGGCGTCGTCGGTACGGCCCGCGACCGGCGTTCCGATCGGGATGTCCTCCCCGGCGCCCATCTTCGACAACAGGACCGCCAGCGCCGCCTGCACCGTCATGAACACACTCGCACCGCAGGAACGCGCCAGGTCCACCAGACGGGCGTGCGTTTCGACCGGCACGTGCACACCGACGGACGCTCCTTCGGCGGAGGCGGTCGCGGGACGCGGGTGGTCGAGTGGCAGCTCAAGCTGCTCGGGCAGGTCGGCCAGGGCCTGCTTCCAGTAGGCGACCTGGGCGGCGATGACACTCTCCGGGTCGTCCTCGTCGCCGAGGGCCTCGCGCTGCCACAGCGTGTAGTCCGCGTACTGCACCTCGAGCGGCCGCCACTGTGGAGCAGCACCGCGACAGCGCGCCGCGTACGCCTGCGAAAGATCCCTCGCCAGCGGCGCCATCGACCAGCCGTCCGCCGCGATATGGTGCACCACCACGACCAGGACCCACTGGCCTGGAGCGTCGGCAACCTCCAGCAGACGCACCCGCCACGGCAGGTCCCCCTCCAGGTTGAACCCGGCACCCACGATCGCGGCCACGGTCGAAGTCACGTCGTCCAGGGACACCGGCTCGGCACGGACCTCTGGAGCGCCCTCGACCGGGTCGAGGACGTGCTGGCTCGGCTGGCCGTCCGTGCTCTGGCGGAACACGGTGCGCAGGCTCTCGTGCCGGCCCGCGACGTCCGCCAGCGCGGCCCGCAGCGCCTCCACGTCCAGCGCACCCGTCAGCCGCACAGCGAGGGGAATGTTGTACGTCGCCGAGACACCCTCGAGCTGACCCAGGAACCACAGACGCCGCTGCGCGAACGACACCGGAAGAACCTCCGGCCGCACCCGCCGCCCGAGCCGCT
>NZ_JBVHFU010000051.1:0-2545 GCF_055562175.1 Streptomyces sp. NPDC020958
ATGTGGTGCGGTGGTCGGCGGATGGTGTGCTGGAGTTCGTGGGGCGTGCTGATGCTCAGGTGAAGGTGCGGGGTTTCCGTGTCGAGCCGGGTGAGATCGAGGCGGTGCTGGCGGAGCACGTGTCGGTCGTGCAGAGCGCGGTCGTGGTGCGTGAGGACACTCCGGGTGACAAGCGGCTCACCGCGTACGTCGTGGCCGCGGTGGCGGACTTCGACGCTGCCGTTCTGCGTCGGCACGTGGCGGACCGGCTGCCGGACTACATGGTGCCGTCGGCGTTCGTCGTGCTGGACGGTCTGCCGTTGACGCCCAACGGGAAGCTGGACCGGCAGGCGCTGCCGGCTCCCGAATACACCACGGATGCGTCGGGACGGGCACCGCGAACACCGCAGGAGGAAACCCTGTGCGGTCTGTTCGCCGAGGTCCTGGGTGTGGAGTCGGTGTCGATCGACGACAGCTTCTTCGACCTCGGCGGGCATTCGCTGTTGGCGACGCGGCTGGTGAGCCGGATCCGGTCCGTTCTCGGGGTGGAGGTGAGCATCCGGTCGTTGTTCGAGGCTCCGACGGTGGCGGGGTTGGTGGATCGGCTCGGTGAGGGTGGTCGGGTCCGGGAGCGGCTCGGGCGACGGGTGCGGCCGGAGGTTCTTCCGGTGTCGTTCGCGCAGCGGCGTCTGTGGTTCCTGGGTCAGCTCGAGGGTGTCTCGGCGACGTACAACATCCCGCTCGTGCTGCGTCTGACGGGTGCGCTGGATGTGGAGGCGTTCGGGGCTGCGCTGGGGGACGTGGCGGGTCGGCACGAGAGTCTGCGGACGGTGTTTCCGCAGGTGGACGGGGAGCCGCGGCAGGAGATCCGGCAGGGCGCCGGGGGTGTTCCCGAGGTGGTTGTGGAGGCCGTGTCGGCTGGTGACGTTGCCGCGGTGGTGATGGAGGTGACGGGTGCCGGGTTCGATCTGGAGCGGGACCTGCCGTGGCGGGTGCGTCTGCTGGAGGTCACCGACGTCCCTGGTGAGTGGGTGCTCGTGATGGTGGTCCACCACATCGCAGCGGACGGCTCGTCCATGGCGCCGTTGGCGAGGGATCTTTCGCAGGCGTACGCGGCTCGCTGTCAGGGGCGTGCTCCGGAGTGGCGGCCGCTTGATGTGCAGTACGTGGACTACACGCTGTGGCAGCGCGAGGCCCTCGGCAGCGAGGACGACCCGGACAGCGTGATCGCCGCCCAGATCGCCTACTGGAAGCAGGCCCTGGCCGAGGTGCCCCAGCAACTGGAGCTCCCAGTCGACCATCCGCGCCCCGCGATCGCGTCACACAAGGGCGCTTCAGTGGACGTGCACGTACCAGCCGAAGTGCATGACCGGCTGGTGGATCTGTCCCGCTCCTGCGGCGCGAGTGTGTTCATGACCGTCCAGGCGGCGCTGGCGGTCCTGCTGTCGAAGATGGGCGCCGGGCAGGACATCCCGATCGGTACCCCCGTCGCGGGCCGTACCGACGATGCCCTCGACGACCTCGTCGGGTTCTTCGTGAACACGCTGGTCCTGCGGACCGACCTGTCGGGCGACCCGACGTTCCGGGACGTTGTCGAACGGGTCCGGGAAGCAGACCTGGCCGCGTTCGCCCACCAGGACGTGCCGTTCGAGCGGCTCGTGGAGATCCTCAACCCGACCCGTTCGATGGCCCGCCATCCCCTCTTCCAAGTGATGCTCACGGTCCAGAGCGTCGCTGATCCGGAGCTTGCGCTGTCTGGCCTGAGCGTGCGGACCGAACAGGTTCACGGCTCAGCGGCGAGATTCGACCTGTCGCTGAGCCTGGGGGAGACCCACGGCGTCGACGGGAGTCCCGCGGGTCTCGAGGGACAGCTGGACTACCGGACGGATCTGTTCGCGGAGACCACCGTCCGGAGTCTTGCCGGTCGCCTGATACACGTACTGCGAGCGGTCGTTAGCGAACCCGCCCTGCGTGTGAGCGAGATCGAACTGCTGGAGCCCGACGAACGCGAGCAGATCCTGACCGGGTGGAACGGGGCTGTGACCGAGGTTCCGGACGCGCCGTTGTCGGAGCTCATCGAGGCGCAGGTGGTGCGGACTCCGGAGGCGCCGGCTGTGGTCAGCGGCGGAGTCGAGCTGAGCTACGCGGAACTGAACGCCCGCGCGAATCGTCTGGCCCGTCACCTGGTGGCATGCGGCGCGGGTCCGGAGCGCCTGGTAGCGGTGGCGCTGCCGAGGTCGGTGGACCTCGTCGTGGCTCTGCTCGCGGTGCTGAAGAGTGGTTCGGGTTATGTGCCGGTGGACCCGGAGTACCCGCCGGACCGGATCGCGTACATGCTCGCGGACGCCGAACCCGTTCTGGTCCTGGCGGAAGCGGCGACCGTGGATTCGCTGCCCCAGAACAGCACCGCACGGCACCTTCTCCTCGATGATCCCGAAGTCCGCCACGCCGTGGCCGGCCAGGACAGCGGAGACCTGTGCGACGGTGATCGGTTGTCTTCGGTGTTGGCTGCGCATCCGGCGTATGTGATTTATACGTCGGGTTCGACGGGTCGGCCGAAGGGTGT
>NZ_JBVHFU010000052.1:0-2378 GCF_055562175.1 Streptomyces sp. NPDC020958
GATGGTGCGCTGTCGGCGATGGCTGATGCCGGTACCTGGGTTCCGGTGTTGCGGGCCGACCAGGACGAGGCGGAGACGGCGCTGCGCGCGCTGGCGGGTCTGTATGCCGCTGGCGTCGAGGTGGACTGGTCCGCGGTGATCACCGGTGGGGCGCAGAGGGTTGCCCTGCCGACGTATCCGTTCCAGCGCCGGCACTACTGGCCGAAGGCCGCCGCGGCGGGTGATCACGACGGCGACTCGGCCGATGGCGAGTTCTGGCAGGCGATCGAGAGCAACGACGTCGAGGCACTCGCCGGAGTGCTCGGCCTGACCGCCGAGCGCTCGGCGGTCGAAACGCTGATGCCAGCGCTCTCCGGCCTGCGGCATCGGCAGCGCAGTCGCGTGAAGTTCAACTCGCATCTGTACCAGGTGGCGTGGGAGCCAGTGACCGCGGAGACGCGGCCGACGACCAGTGGTGGCTGGCTGCTCCTCGTCCCCCCGGGATTCGCTGAGGAGCGGGTTGCCGCCGAGGTGGTGGAGGCGCTGTCCGCCGATGGCGGCGTGGTCCACCGGCTCCAGGCCGACCCGTCCCAGGTCGGCGCCGTGCTGGCCGAGCGCTACCCCGAGGCCGTCGGCGTCGTCTCCTTCCTGCCCCCTGGACTGCCGATTGTCGACGGCGTCCCGGTGTGGAACGCCACGGTCGAGGCGGTGGCTGTCGAGCCGGCCGACCGACCCGGCGACCCGTGGCAGTCCGCGATCTGGGACCGGCCGTCGTTGACGGGTGGCCGCGGCGGCTGCCTCGACCTGCCCCGGATGTGGGACACCAGCACTCAAGGCCTGCTGCGTGCCGTGCTCGGCGGCCAGTACAGCGAGGACCGGCTGGCCCTGCGCACGGCGGGAGTGTTCGCCAGGAAGGTGCGCGTCGCACCCCTGGCTGTCGACACGTCACGGCCGCCGTGGCAGCCGACCGGCAAGGTGCTGCTGTCCGGCGACGACAGCGGCCCGGTCGCCGCTGCACTCACCCGATGGCTGGAAGCCGCGGGCGCCGAGGTCGTCCGGGGAACGGACGTGCCCTTGGACGTCACCGCGGTCGTCTGCCTTGCGGACGGATCGGCCGGGGCGCAGGACATCGACGTGCTGCTCGGCCTGCACGATCAGACCGTCGGCCGCGACCTGTCGGCGTTCGTCGTGCTCTCCGACGCCGGCGCCCAGCTCGGCGTCGAGCAGGACGCGGACAAGCGTGCCTACGGCGCCTTCGCCGATGCGCTGGTGACGCTGCGCCGTGCGGAAGGCCGTGCGGCCACCGCCATCGCCTGGCAGGCTGCCGGGACTGGAACCGTCGACGGTCTGCGGCACGCCGACCCGGACGACCTGGCCGAGGCACTTGCCTGGACCGTCGGACACGACCACGCGTGCGTCGTCATCGCGGACCTCACCGATGAGCTGCGATCCAGCATTCTGCGCGGATCGCGCCATGAGGTGACGGCAGGTCAGAACGACGGCGCTCAGGCAACCGGCCTGTCGGGGACGGACGGCGAACGTCAGCTCGCCCGCCTGGTCCTGACCCTTGCCGCCGAGGTACTCGGTCATGACGGGCCGCAGGACGTCGACGCCGATCGGAGCTTCCGCGAGCAGGGCTTCGACTCCTACAGCGCGGTTGACCTCCGCAACCGGCTGAAGACCGCTACCGCACTCCAGCTGCCCGCCACTGTCCTCTTCGACCATCCGACACCGACCGCGCTGGTGGCCTACCTGCGGCAGCAGCTGACCGGTGAGCAAGAGATCCTGCGGGAAACGCCCGCCGCGGTTGCGCGGATGCAGGAGCCGGTCGTGATCGTCGGTATGGGGTGCCGGTTCCCGGGCGGGGTCGAGGACCCGGAGGGCTTCTGGCGGTTGATCGCCGCGGGGACCGACGCGATCTCGGAGTTCCCGTCGAACCGGGGCTGGCACGTGGACAGTCTGGACGGCTCCGACTCCGGCTCCGGTGATGCGGGCGCGACCTTTGCCCGAGTGGGCGGGTTCCTGGACGGCGCTGGCGATTTCGATGCGGAGTTCTTCGGGATCAGTCCGCGTGAGGCGTTGGGGATGGACCCCCAGCAGCGGCTGCTGCTGGAGACCTGCTGGGAGGCGCTGGAGGACGCGGGCATCACCCCGAGTTCGCTGCGGGGCACCGACACCGGCGTCTACGCCGGGATCACCGCGTTGGGGTACCGGGTCGGTGAGCAGGACGGTGCCGGCGGTTTCGGGATCACCGGTACGACGGCGAGTGTGGCGTCGGGTCGGGTGGCGTACTCGCTGGGTCTTCAGGGTCCCGCGGTCTCGATCGACACGGCGTGTTCGTCCTCGCTGACGGCGATTCACCTGGCGGCGCAGGCGCTGCGGTCCGGCGAGTGCGGGAT
>NZ_JBVHFU010000053.1:0-2097 GCF_055562175.1 Streptomyces sp. NPDC020958
GGCTTGCTGGTGGAGATGATCCAGTCCGCGTTGCCGGCCTCCTCGGCGTGGCCGTCGTCGAACAGGACACGGTAGGTGGTGGCCGCGTGGGCGGGGGTCGCGGCACTGGTCGCCTGCACGGCGGCTCCGGCCGCGAGCAGGCCGAACACGGTGGCGGCGGTGGTGAGTTTCCGGCGCGAGAGGGCGAAGCCGGGCATCTGTCATTCCTCCGTCGGTGGGGGATGGGAGAGAGGGATGGCGGTGCGGGTGTGGGGGTACTGCGTCGGTCGGTCTGCGCGCGTAGATTCGAAGGCGACCGTTCACTCAGAGGCAGAGTGGACGGTATCCGGGCGACTCGGCGCGCCGACAGGATCTCCGAGGTCTTCTCATGTATTTCTTACCCGTACATGACAACCGGGAGGGGCTGAAACCGCTCGTCTAAACTGTCGCCGGACAGCACAGGGGAAACACGGGGCAGCACGGGGGGCACGGACATGGCAGACGTACGCCGTCAACTACGCTCGGGCACGGTCGTCCTCGGCGGAATGGGCCTGCTGGCCGCCGCCCTGACCGCCTGCTCCTCCGACCCCGACAAGCGCTGCGTCGACCGCGACAGCTACCGCGCCACCAAGGGCTACCGGGTCGTCTCCGACAAGAACTGCACCTCCACCAAGTCCGCCGTCGACGCCGGCTACTACTACGGCGGCAAGAAGAAGGGTGGCTGGGTCAGGGGCGGCTCGTTCACCAAGTCCGGTGGAGGCTCAGGCGGTTCGTCGAGCGGCGGCCACGGCGTCCACCGCGGCGGCTTCGGCGACGGCCACGGCAGCTCCGGCGGCTGAGCGGCCCATGGAGCGCCGTACGGCCGACCCCCGCCCCGGCTGGCAGCGGACCGTCGAGGAACAGGGTGTGATCTACCCCCTCACCCGCCACCCCGACGGCGTGCTGCGCCCGTACTGGGACGAGAGCGCCTACTACGCCTTCACCCTCGACGAGGTGGAGGCGCTGGAGGAGACGGTCGCGGAACTGCATGCGATGTGCCTGGCGGCGGCCGACCGCATCGTTGCGACGAATCGTTTCGCCGACCTCGGCATCACCGATCCCCGGGTGGTGCGGGCCGTCACCGACTCCTGGCACCGCCGCGCCGAACTCCCCTCCCTCTACGGCCGTTTCGACCTCCGCTACGACGGTACCGGCCCGGCCCGACTCCTGGAGTACAACGCGGACACCCCCACCTCCCTGGTGGAGGCCGCCTCCGCCCAGTGGTTCTGGATGGCGGACCGCTTCCCGGGCGCCGACCAGTGGAACAGCCTCCACGAACGCCTGGTCGCGGCCTGGCGCGAGCAGGCCCGGCTGCTCCCCTCGGGCACCCCGCTGTACTTCGCCCACTCCTCGGCCGACGAACTGGGCGAGGACCTGATGACGGTCGCGTACCTGAAGGAGACGGCCGAACAGGCGGGCCTCGACACCGACTGGATCTCCATGGAGGAGATCGGCTGGGACACCCTCTCCGGCCGCTTCGTCGACAACGCCCTCCGGTTCATCCGCGCCTGCTTCAAGCTCTACCCGTGGGAGTGGCTCACCACGGACGCCTTCGCCCCGCACGTCCTCGACACCCTGGACAACGGCGGCGGCACGGGCACGACGATGTGGATCGAGCCCGCCTGGAAGATGCTGCTCAGCAACAAGGCGCTGCTGGCGATCCTGTGGGAGCTGTACCCGGGCCACCCGAACCTCCTCCCGGCCTACCTGGACGGCCCGAGAGAGCTGTCCCGTACGACGGGCTACGTCAGCAAGCCGCTGCTGGGCCGGGAGGGCGCGGGCGTGGTCGTACACGAGCCCGGCCACACCCCGGTCGTGCGCGAAGAGCCGTGCTGCTACCAGGGGTTCGCGCCGCTGCCCGACTTCGACGGCAACCGGGTGGTGCTGGGCGCCTGGGTGGTGGGCGAGGAACCGGCGGGCCTGGGCATCCGCGAGTCGGCGGGCCTGGTGACGGACGACTACGCCCGCTTCCTGCCGCACGTGATCCTCTAGATGATCTATTCCAAGGGGTCAGTGATCGTAGGCGATCAGTGAGCGGTGGATCGGTTGTCCGGTCTGGTCGTTGTGCCAGATGGCGGC
>NZ_JBVHFU010000054.1:0-2035 GCF_055562175.1 Streptomyces sp. NPDC020958
GCTGCTCGAGTTGATCGATTTCTGCCTGGTTCAGGTCGACCAGGGGAAGATCCGAGGGCGTGTATCCGCCCGCGGTGGGATCGGCCGCGTGACGGGTGATCGCTGCCAGTGCCTCGACGAACAACCCCGACACCTCGACGACATCGCGTTCATCCAGCACACCCGGCACCCACGACCAGGACACCTGCAGACACGGACCCACCTCACCGTCCTGCACCACCGCATTGATCTCCAACGCATGCGGAACCGGCATCCGAGGATCCAACCCACTGCCCAACGCCACCGACTCCGCAGCAATCTGCCAGGCACCACCACCACCCACACTGAACCGACCCAGATAGTTGAACCCGATCTCAGGCCGCGCCCCCCGCTCCAGCACCGCACCCGTCTCCGCATTCAAATACCGCAACAAACCAAAACCCAGACCACGGTCGGGAACCGACCGCACCTGCTCCTTCACCCGCTTCAACACCACACCGGCCTGAGCACCACCAGCCCACACCTCACCCACATCAAAAACCCCCGGATCGATCCGCAACGGATACGCACTGGTGAACCAGCCCACCGTCCGCGACAGATCCACCCCCTCCACCACCTCCTCCCGCCCATGCCCCTCCAACTCCACCAACAGCCCACCGCCAGAACCCGCACCCCCAGACGCCGAGCACGTCTCACCACGCCAGCGAGTCACCGCCAGCGCCAACGCCGCCAACAACACATCCTCGACACCGACGTGGAAGACGGAGGCCACTTCACCCAGCAGCGGGCGCGTCTCCTGCGCTGACAGCTCCACCACCAGACCCCGCACCGTCCCGGCAGTGTCCCTCGACGGATCCAACTCACGTGATCCCATGCGGATGCCGGGGACTGCCACCATCTCCCGCCACAGACCCAGCTCCGCAACCCGCTCCGCCGAACCCGCCAGCCGCACCAGATGACCCGCCCAGCCACGGAACGACGTCCCCACCGCAGCCAGCTCCACCGAACCACCCACCGACAAAGCACCCCACGCCGCCGCCAGATCCGGCAACAACACACGCCAGGACACCCCATCGACCACCAGATGATGCAGAACCAGCAGCACACGGCCCGGCACACCAGCACCCGCGTCGAACCACACCACCTGCACCATCACACCCGCAGGCGGATCCAGACGCTCACGCGCCGCAACCGCCTCGGCCAGCACCACCTCCTCCAGCCCACGGCCCGCCACACCGGCAACATCCACACGACGCACACACCCCGCCACATCCACCACACCCGACGGCAACACCTCCAAACCCCAACCCGAACCCCAACCAGAGGAAGAGCCAGAATCCAGGCCGGAATCCGAGTCGCCGTCCCGGACCACCCGCAACCGCAGACCGTCATGCCGGTCAACGACCACCCCCACCATCGCGGTCAGCACATCCAGCGACAGCCCGGCCGGCGCACCCACCAGCATCGACTGCGAGAACCCAGCCAGCGGACCACCCCGCTCCCGCACCTGGCGCATCACCGGCGTCAACGGCACCACACCCACACCAGCACCCACCGCCTCGGCCACCGCCGAACCAGCCGACATACCGACCACCGCAGCCAGACCGGCCACCGACTTACGCTCAAACACATCACGCGGCGAGAACACCAGACCCGCCGCCCGCGCCCGCGCCACCAACTGGATCGACAGAATGCTGTCGCCACCCAACTCGAAGAACCCGTCGTCCACAGAGACCCGGGAGATTCCGAGGACCTCGGCGAACAGCCCGCACAGGATCTCCTCGTGCGGTGTCCGCGGCCCCCTGTCCGCCCCGCCGGAAACAACCTCCGGCGCCGGCAACACCTTCCGGTCGAGCTTCCCGTTCGGCGTCAACGGCAGCGCATCGAGGACCACGAAGGCCGACGGCACCATGTAATCCGGCAACCGCTCCCCCACGAACCCACGCAACACAGCCGGGTCGAGGACGCCGCCACCCGCTGCCACGACATACGCCACCAGACGCCTGTCACCAGCACGGTCCTCCCGCACGACGACCACGGCTTGGCCCACCGATTC
>NZ_JBVHFU010000055.1:0-1992 GCF_055562175.1 Streptomyces sp. NPDC020958
ACGGGACCTGCCGTGGCGGGTCAGGGTGCTGGACGTCACCGACACCCCCGGCGAATACGTTCTGGTCATGGTGGTCCATCACATAGCGGCCGACGCGTGGTCGATGGGCCCCCTGGTCAGGGACCTGTCCGTCGCGTATGCGACTCGCTGTCAGGGCGAAGCCCCGGTGTGGGACGAACTCCCGGTGCAGTACGCCGACTACAGCCTGTGGCAGCGCGAGATCCTCGGTGACGAGGACGACCCGGACAGCGTGATCGCCGCCCAGGAGGGCTACTGGAAACAGGCCCTGGCCGATCTTCCGGAGCAGCTGGAGCTCCCGGTCGATCACCCGCGTCCCGTCGTGGCCTCCCATGAGGGTGCATCGGTCGGCGTACGGGTCTCGGCCGAAACGCACGCCCGTCTGGTGGAGCTGTCGCGCTCCTGCGGGGCCAGCATGTTCATGACCGTACAGGCGGCGCTGGCGGTCCTGTTGTCGAAGATGGGCGCCGGGGAGGACATTCCGATAGGGACACCGGTCGCGGGCCGTACCGACGACGCCCTCGACGACCTCGTCGGGTTCTTCGTGAACACGCTGGTCCTGCGGACCGATGTCTCTGGCGATCCGACGTTCCGGGAGGTGGTGGAGCGGGTCCGGGAGGCCGACCTGGCGGCGTACGCCCACCAGGACGTGCCGTTCGAGCGGCTCGTGGAGATCCTCAACCCGGCACGCTCCATGGCCCGCCACCCCCTCTTCCAAGTCATGCTGACCGTGCAGCACCATGCACCGCTCCTCTCCACCTTCCGCAGTGCCGCGGCCGGATCGACGACCGAGTCCGGACTCGTACTGCCCGACCTGGCAGTACGGCCGGAGCCGGTGGAGGGGACGGTTGCGAAGTTCGATCTCTCCGTCGGCCTGGGCGAGACCCACGACGACAGCACGCCCGCAGGGCTCGAAGGGCGCCTGGACTACCGCACCGACCTGTTCGACAGGGCTACCGTCGAACATCTCGCCCGACGACTGATCCAGCTCCTCGACGCCGTCGCCGCATCCCCCGACGCCCCCGTCCGTCAGGTGAACGTCCTCGGGACGGCCGAACGCGAAAGGGTCCTGCGGGTCTGGAACGACACCGCGCGCGAAAGGCCGGGGGCGACACTCACCCAGCTGTTCGAGTCGCACGTCGCACGGACCCCCGACGCGTCAGCGGTGGTGAGCGACGAGCTTGAGCTCACCTATGCGCAACTGAACGAGCGCGCGGACCGACTGGCGCGCCATCTTGCCGCCAAGGGCGCCGGACCCGAGCGAGCGGTCGGCCTGTGGATGGAGCGGTCCGCTGACCTGGTGACCGCGCTGCTGGCCGTACTGAAGACCGGAGCCCACTACGTACCGCTGCACGAGGGTCACCCGCCGAGCCGACGTCGACTGGTCATGGCAGACTGCGCCGCTGAACTGCTGGTGACGGACCGCCCGGCTGAAGCCGCCGAGTTCGCAGGGACGGCCGAGATCATCTGCGTCGATGAAATCCTCAAGGCGGCTTCCGCGCCGGGACCGGTGAAGCCGGCCGGTGCTGCAGGTGCGGACGGACTCGCCTATGTGATGTACACGTCCGGGTCGACCGGTGAACCCAAGGGCGTGGCCGCCACCCACCGCGGCGTGGCGGACCTCGTGCTCGACCGCTGCTGGGAGACGGACAACCACGAGCGAGTCCTCTTCCACTCGCCGTACGCCTTCGATGCCTCCACGTTCGAGCTCTGGGGCCCTCTTCTCGCCGGCGCGACCATCGTCGTCGCGCCTCCGGGAAACCTGGACGCTCTGTCCCTGGAACAGCTGATCAAGGTTCACGACATCACGGGCGTGGTTCTCACGGCGGGACTCTTCCGCGTCATAGCCGAGGAGGCCCCGACCTGCCTCACCCAGCTGCGTGAGGTGTTGACGGGTGGTGATGTGGTGTCGCCGGTGGCGGTGCGCAGGGTGGTGGAGGCGTGTCCGGGCACGGTGGTGCGGGTGTTGTACGG
>NZ_JBVHFU010000056.1:0-1991 GCF_055562175.1 Streptomyces sp. NPDC020958
CCGTCACGCGGCCGATCCCACCGCGGGCGGATACACGCCCTCGGATCTTCCCCTGGTCGACCTGAACCAGGCAGAAATCGATCAACTCGAGCAGCTGTGGAGGAACGACAAGTGAAGCGGAACGAATTGGAAGACATTCTTCCGTTGGCTCCTCTGCAGGAAGGCCTCCTCTTCCACGCGCTCTACGACGAGCAGGCGCTGGACGTCTACACGACGCAGATGTCTTTCCTCATAGAAGGACCGCTGAATGTCGCGGCTCTGAAGGCGTCCGCCCGTGTCGTTCTCGAGCGGCACAAGAACCTGCGCGCCGCTTTCCTGCACGAGGGTCTGCGGCAGCCGGTCCAGGTCATCCCCCGGAAGGTGGAGCTGCCCTGGGAGGAGATCGACTTTTCAGACCTGGACGCCGGCAGCCAGGAGACCGCGGTTGCCCAGTGGCTGGAGCAGGACCGGGCACGGCGCTTCGACCTGTCCGCCCCGCCGCTGTTGCGGTTCACGCTGATCCGCCTCGGTCACCAGCTGTTCCGGTTGGAGTTCACGAGCCATCACCTGCTGCTGGACGGGTGGTCGCTGCCCGTGCTGATGCGCGACCTGATGACCGCTTACGAGCAGGGCGGCCGCAGTGACGGCCTGGCACCTGTGAGGCCCTACCGGGATTATCTGGCGTGGGTGGCGCGGCAGGATCGTGGTGCGGCCGAGGAGGCGTGGCGTCGGTCGCTTGCGGGTGTCGAGGAGGCGACCCGGCTCGCGCCGGTGCACGCCCGTGCGTCGCAGATGGCGCCCGAACACGTCACCGTACGTCTGCCGGAGGAGTTGACCGCTGCGCTGGTGGCTGCGGCGCGGGGTTGTGGGGTCACGTTGAACACGGTGGTCCAGCATGCGTGGGGGGTGCTGCTGGGGCACATGACCGGTCAGGACGACGTGGTCTTCGGTGCGACCGTGGCGGGGCGTCCGGCTCAGATCCCGGGTATCGAGTCGATGGTCGGCCTGTTCATCAACACGGTGCCGGTACGGGTTCGGCTGAAGCCCGCCGAGTCCGTACGGGAGGCGCTGGTGCGGCTCCAGGACGAACAGAGCGCCCTCCTGGCCCACCAGCACCTCAAACTCACCGACATCCACAACCTGACCCCGGCCGACGAACTCTTCGACACCGTCGTCGTCTTCGAGAACTACCCGGTCGGTGCCGTACCGAAGGCCGCGGAGCCGGCCGATGCCATCCGGGTCGAACGGCTGGAAGGGCGGAACAGCACGCACTATCCGCTCAGCCTGATCGTGATGCCCGGAGACGAGTTCCGGCTGCGACTCGACTACAGGCCTGATCTCGTCGACCGAGCGGCAGCGGAACAGATCGGGTCCCAGCTGACCCGGGTGCTGGAAGCGACCACCACCGGACTCGATGGTGCGGTGGGACGCTTCGACCTGCTCGGTGCCGCAGAGAGGCACCAGGTGTTGACCGAGTGGAACGACACGGCCCGCGAGACACCCGCTGTGCTGCTCCCGCAACTGTTCGAGACGCAGACGGCACGAACCCCGCACGCAGCCGCCCTGATCAGCGGTGGGGTCGAGCTGTCGTATGTGGAGTTGAATTCCCGCGCGAATCGTCTGGCCCGTCATCTGGTGGCGTGCGGTGCGGGTCCGGAGAAACTCGTCGCCGTCGCGCTGCCCAGGTCGGCCGACCTGGTGGTCGCGCTGCTCGCCGTGCTGAAGAGCGGTGCCGGCTACGTGCCGCTGGATCCGGACTACCCCTCCGACCGTATCGCGTACGTGCTGGCTGATGCCGAGCCCGTGCTGGTGATCACCGATACGGAGACTTCATGTCGCTTGCCCGACAACGATGTGACTCGTGTGCTCCTGGACGCTGACGAAGTCGTGCACGTGGTCACCACGGCCAGTGCGTCCGACCTGTGCGACGGTGATCGGTTGTCTTCGGTGTTGGCTGCGCATCCGGCGTATGTGATTTATACGTCGGGTTCGACGGGTCGGCCGAAGGGTGT
>NZ_JBVHFU010000058.1:0-1864 GCF_055562175.1 Streptomyces sp. NPDC020958
CGCCGCAACTCATCACCGGCAAGGACACTGACACTCCGGACCCGCTGGTCGGGGTCGCCCGTGACGCTTTCGAGCAGCCGGGACAAGCGCTCGGCAAGGCCCTGGGCGGTCCGTGCAGCGAAGAGATCGGTGCGGTAGTCGAGGCGTCCACGCAGTCCGGTGGGCGTGCCGTCCTGTGCATGCGACTCGCCAATGGTGAACGACAGATCGAACCTGGCCATCGTCGGCGCCGTGCGTTCCTGGCGGACGCTCAGACCGGGCAGGTCGAGATCGGGCTCGGCGACGTTCTGGAAGGCGAGCATGACCTGGAAGAGGGGGTGGCGGGCCATGGAGCGCGCCGGGTTGAGGATCTCCACCAGTCGCTCGAACGGCACGTCCTCATGTGCGAAAGCGGCGAGATCCGCTTCACGGACCCGTTCGACAACGTCCCGGAACGTCGGATCACCGGACAGGTCGGTCCGCAGGACCAGCGTGTTCACGAAGAACCCGACCATGTCATCGAGGGCGTCGTCGGTACGTCCCGCGACCGGCGTCCCGATCGGGATGTCCTCCCCGGCGCCCATCTTCGACAACAGGACCGCCAGCGCCGCCTGCACCGTCATGAACACACTCGCACCGCAGGAACGGGACAGATCCACCAGCCGCGCGTGCACCTCCGCCGGCACATGCACGTCCACCGAAGCACCCTCGTGCGACGCGACAGCGGGGCGCGGGTAATCCACTGGCAGCTCAAGCTGCTCCGGCAGACCGGCCAGGGCCTGCGTCCAGTAGGCGACCTGGGCGGCGATGACACTGTCCGGGTCGTCCTCGCTGCCGAGGACCTCGCGCTGCCACAGCGTGTAGTCCGCGTACTGCACCTCGAGCGGCCGCCACTGCGGAGCAGCACCGCGACAGCGCGCCGCGAACGCCTGCGAGAGATCCCTCGCCAACGGCGCCATCGACCAGCCGTCCGCCGCGATGTGGTGCACCACCATCACGAGCACCCACTCACCAGGGACGTCCGTCACCTGCAGCAGACGCACCCGCCACGGCAGATCCCGCTCCAGATCGAACCCGGCACCCGTCACCTCCGCCACCACCGCGGCAACGTCACCAGCCGACACGGCCTCCACAACCACCTCGGGAACACCCCCGACGCCCTGCCGGATCTCCTGCCGCGGCTCCCCGTCCACCTGCGGGAACACCGTCCGCAGACTCTCGTGCCGACCCGCCACGTCCCCCAGCGCAGCCCCGAACGCCTCCACATCCAACGCACCCGTCAGACGCAGCACGAGCGGAATGTTGTACGCCGCCGAGACACCCTCGAGCTGACCCAGGAACCACAGACGGCGCTGCGCGAACGACACCGGAATCACAGGAATGACCTTTCGCTTGCTCCCTCACACGGAGGGGGTACACCGCCTGCCTATGCGGCGGATTACATGAACAACCTGCGAGCAGGCGGGGCCAGTGGAGTTCTCCTCAGCTCCCGCCACTCTCACCACTCATGTGGAAGGCGCCGTCATTCGCCGTCTTCCGGAACGGGGCGCATACGGCGCAGCTTGGGACGCGCCTTCGCTGTCGTTGCCGAAGCGAGTTCCGTCGCCAGCAGAGCCACCGTGGGTGCTCCGAACAGCGACCGAACGGTGACTTCCACTCCCAGTGCCGTACGGATCCGGCGTACGAGCCGGGTCGCCAGCAAGGAGTGCCCGCCGAGGTCGAAGAAGCTGTCGTCGATCGACACCGACTCCACACCCAGGACCTCGGCGAACAGACCGCACAGGGTTTCTTCCTGCGGTGTTCGCGGTGCCCGTCCCGACGCATCCGTGGTGTATTCGGGAGCCGGCAGCGCCTGCCGGTCCAGCTTCCCGTTGGGCGTCAACGG
>NZ_JBVHFU010000059.1:0-1804 GCF_055562175.1 Streptomyces sp. NPDC020958
CTAGGGCCTGTTGCGAAAGCCGTAGGCGGCTGGCTCCACGACCCAGACCAGGCTTCCTTGGAGGAGCTGACGGGCCGGGGCCGGCCTGCTGGCACTCCCAGCTCGCGGACGACTGGGGTGTTCGAGAGACGCCGCCCCACAACTCCCGCGTGCCGCCGGGAGTGCGGAGATAGCCTCGGCGCTGTCAACGTCCGAAGGGGAGGGGTAGAGGTATGCAAGGGCAGGACTGGATCGAACGTGCGGGAGAACTGTTCGAAGCGGCGATGTTCGGCGGAGACACGTCCGCGCTGGACCGGTCGGATGAGGTGCTGGACTCAGTCGAGGCGCCGCTTGCCATGGCACGGGGCAGGGTGCTGCACGTCCGCTTCCTGAACGACCGCGAAGAGAACCCCCAGGAACTGGTGCTGTTTGAGCGCGCGGCCGAGTTGTACGAGCGTCTGGGGGATGCGTCGGGTGAGGCGGAAGCGTTGTTCTGGGTCGGCTGCTGGCACCAGGTGGTCAAGGGCGACGGCGTCGCTGGCAGGCCGTACTTCGAGCGGTCGTACGCGCTGGCGAAATCCGTCGACGACCGGATGACTATGTCCTATGCGATTAGGCATCTCGGCTTCACCGACAAGGATGCAGGCCGCTTCGATCAGGCCCGCGAGCGGTTGACCGAATCGGTGACACTACGCCGTGAGATCGGCTTCCGGCCCGGGGAAGCAGCTGGCCTGGTGGCACTCGCCTACTTCGCGGCCGAAACCGGCGACCCAGCGGCAGCGTTCCTCCACCTTGACGAGGCGCAATCGGTCGCCGAGAGCTGCGGTGCCAAGGCCGTGTTGGGGTGGATCGAGCAAGCCCGCACGCACATCCGTTCCTAGGCTCTGACTGGGAAGCGCTGGTCACAGCCACTCGTTGATGGCTGCGACCAGCACTGTCGCTTCGTAGCGGACGGCGAGTTTGTCGTACCGAGTGGCAACGGCCCGGTGACGCTTGAGCCGGTTGATCCCGCACTCGACCGCGTGCCGCTGCTTGTAGTCGTCCTTGTCGAACTTCGGCGGCCGCCCGCCACGCGATCCACGCTTGAGCCGGTTGCGGACACGGTCCGCCGGAACCGGGATGGTGGCCTTGATCCCGCGCCTGCGCAGGTAGGAGCGATTGCCGCGGGAGTCGTATGCTTTGTCGGCCCGCACCCGGTCCGGGCGCTTGCGCGGCCTGCCGAGCCCCAGCCTCGGAACTCGGATGGCTTCCAGGACCGCTTCGAACTGCGGGGAGTCGCCCCGCTGCCCTGCCGTAATCACGACGGACAAGGGCTTCTGCCCCTGTTCGACCGCGAGGTGGATTTTGCTGGTCAGTCCGCCGCGGGAGCGTCCGAGGCCGTGGTCGGCTGGCTCGACGAAGATCCCGCCGGGCGGCTCCTTCTGGAGATCCCCTTTTTCGCTGCCCCGGCGGCGTGCTGATGGGCCCGGCAGACGGTGGAGTCGACGCTGACGTCCCAGGTGATCAGGCCCTTCGCGTCCGCCTCGGCCTGGAGCTGGGTGAGGATCCTTGCCCAGGTACCGTCCCGCTGCCAGCGCCGGAACAGGTCATACACTCGGTCCCACGGCCCATAACGTTCGGGCACGTCCCGCCAGGGCGCACCGGTCCGGGTCCGCCACCGTATGCCGTCTATCAGCTGCCGCCGCGTCCACACCTGAGGCCGACCCGGCTTGATGCCCGTCGGCAGCAATGGCTCAAGTCGGGCCCACTGGCCGTTCGTCAGATCACCACGCCCCACGGGACCTGATCATCGACGAACAAGATCCACTTTCGCAACAGACCCTAG
>NZ_JBVHFU010000060.1:0-1722 GCF_055562175.1 Streptomyces sp. NPDC020958
CTAGAAGGCTCATGAAGATCTTGGGGTTCTGGCCCCGCCGCGTGAGCGGTGGGGCCAGACTCGTTTCGTGGTGATGGGTGAGTGGGTCGGCGAGATGGTCGGGCCGGATGTGTGGGAGACGTGTCGGGATCTGATCCCGGCCGGGAGTGTGTTCGCGTTCCTGGCCGAGCATCGCGGCGAGCTGTTCCCGGCTGAGATGTTCACGGACATGTATCCGTCGGCGAACGGACGGCCGAGCATGCCGCCGCAGATCCTGGCCGCCGCGATCACCTTGCAGGCCCTTAACGGGCTGTCGGACTTCGAGACGGTCCAGGAACTGCGGTGCGACCTGCGGTGGAAGGCCGCATGCGGGCTCGGCCTCAACGACATGGCCTTCGACCCGTCGCTGCTCGCCTACTTCCGCCGCCGGCTGGCCCGTTCCGCCCGCCCGAACCGTATCTTCGACGCCGTGCGCGGGGTCGTGAAGGCCACCGGCGTACTCAAGGGCAAGCACCGCCGGGCGCTGGACTCCACCGTGCTGGACGACGCAGTCGCCACCCAGGACACCGTCACCCAGATCATCGCCGCCGTCCGGGCGGTGATCCGCGAGGTCCCCGGCGCCGCCGCGGTCGCCGCTGCCCAGTGCAGCGCGCACGACTACACCGACCCGGGCAAGCCCCGCATCGCCTGGAACGACGAGCAGGCCCGCGCCGTGCTGGTCGACGCGCTGGTCACAGATGCCCTGCGGCTGCTGGGCCACCTGCCCGACCAGCAACTCGGTGAGAAAGCCGCGAACGCGGTGGGCATCCTGGCCCTGGTCGCCGGCCAGGACGTCGAGCCCGCCGAGGACTCCGACGGCCGTGACGGCCGCTGGCGCATCACCCGGGGCACCGCCCCCGGCCGGATGGTCTCCACCGTCGATCCCGAAGCACGCCACGTGCACAAGACCCGCACTCACCAGCAGGACGGCTTCAAGGCCCACCTGGCCATCGAGCCCGAGACCGGCTTATACACCGCCGTCGCACTGCGGCCCGGTGCCGGAGCCGAGCACCACGAGGCCGCCGTCGGCCTGGACCTGCTCGCCGACGAGGACAACCCCCTGGACGTCTTCGGTGACACCGCCTACTCCACCGCCGATGCCCGCCAGACCCTCCACGAGGCCGGGCACCGGCTGTTCCTCAAACCCGCCCCCCTGCGGCCCGCCGTCACCGGCGGCTTCACCCTCGACGACTTCGCCATCGACACCACAGCCGCCGTCGTGACCTGCCCGGCCGGACACGCCGTGGCCCTGTCCGACCCCGGCGGGCAGCACCACCAACGCAAAGCCTCTTTCGGGGACTTGTGCAACGGATGCCACGTGCGCGAGCGGTGCACCAAAGCCAGGGCCGGACGCATCCTGACCATCCGGCCTCACCATGACCTGCAGACAGCCGCCCGCCACCAGGCCGCCACCGACCCCGGCTGGCAGGCCGACTACCGCCGCTGGCGACCACCGGTCGAACGCGCCGTCGCCTGGCTCGTCCACCACGGCAACCGGCGCCTGCACTACCGCGGCACCATCAAGAACGACACCTGGCTCCACACCCGGGCCGCCGCCCTCAACCTCCGCCGACTGATCAACCTCGGACTCACCCACACCCGCGGCACCTGGCACCTCGCACCCGCCGGTGCATGACCGCCGCAGGGGCTGTCCGGCCTGACGGCCGGACAGCCCCTCACCAAGATCTTCATGGGCCTTCTAGG
>NZ_JBVHFU010000061.1:0-1488 GCF_055562175.1 Streptomyces sp. NPDC020958
GGCCCACCAGCACCTCAAACTCACCGACATCCACAACCTGACCCCGGCCGACGAACTCTTCGACACCGTCGTCGTCTTCGAGAACTACCCGGTCGAAGACTCGGCGGTCGAACAGGAGGCTTCCACCCTCAGCCTCACCCACGCCGAAGCACGAGATGCGACCCACTACCCGCTCAGCCTGATGGTGATGCCGGGAACCGGTCTGCACCTGCGGTTCGACTACCGCCCCGATGCCTTCGACCGGCCCCAGGTGGAGGTCATAGCGGATCGCTTCGTCCTCATCCTCAAGGCGGTCGCGGCAAACGCCCGACAGCTCGTCCGAGAAATCCCGTCGTGCAGCGAGGACGAGCGCGAGCGGATCCTGAACGCTTGGAACAACACCACTCACGAGGTGCCCGGCACCACGTTGCCGGATCTGTTCGAGCAGCAGGTCGCACGGACACCCGACGCCCTGGCCGTCACCGGTGGCGGGACCCGGCTGACCTACGCGGAACTCAACGGACGAGCGAACCGACTCGCCAGGTACCTCACCGACCGGGGTGCCGGCCCCGAACGCCTGGTCGCCGTGGCGGCATCGCGCTCGGTCGATCTCGTCGTCGCCCTGCTGGCCGTGGTGAAGACCGGCGCCGGGTACGTCCCCATCGACCCGGAATACCCGGGCGAGCGCATCGCCCACATGCTCCGGGACGCCGACCCGGTCCTCATCGTCACCCAGGCGGAAACGGCGCAGAAGCTGCCTGCGGAAACCGCGGTCGACGCGAGCCGGCTCGTACTGGACGACCCGGCCTCGCGGGCCCTTCTGGAGGACCAGGATCCCAGTAACCTCTCCCTCGACGAGCACCGCCCGAACCGCTTGCTTCCGGAGCACACGGCCTACGTGATCTACACGTCGGGATCCACCGGACGGCCCAAGGGCGTGGCCGTCTCCCATGCCGCGATCACCAACCGCCTGCTGTGGATGCAGGACGAGTACGGTCTGGAACCGACGGACCGAGTCCTCCAGAAGACCTCGTCCGCATTCGACGTATCGGTCTGGGAGTTCTTCTGGCCGCTCGTTGCCGGGGCCGCGATGGTCGTCGCCACCCGCGGGGAACACAAGGACCCCGCCGCCCTCGCCGAGCTGATCCGTACCGAAGAGATCACCACCGCACACTTCGTGCCGTCGATGCTGGGCGCCTTCCTCCAGCATCCCGACGCAGCCACCTGTGCACCGCTGAAGAACCTCATATGCAGTGGTGAAGTGCTGTCCGTGGAGTTGAAGAACCAGGCGCTGCGCACCCTCAGTGGTTCCGTCCACAACCTCTACGGCCCCACCGAGGCCGCGGTGGACGTCACGTTCTGGGAGTGCCGGGCGGCCGACGACACCGTGCCGATCGGGCGCCCGGTATGGAACACGCGGGTGTATGTGTTGGATGCGGGTTTGTCGCCGGTGCCGGTGGGGGTGGCGGGTGAGTTGTATATCGCGGGTGTGCAGTTGGCGCGGGGGTA
>NZ_JBVHFU010000062.1:0-1375 GCF_055562175.1 Streptomyces sp. NPDC020958
GGGTCTGTACGGTGAGTGGTGTAACTCCCGAGCTGGAAGCGACAGTTGATGACTGACGTGACGAGTGACACCGAGGCCGGGAAGGCCGCTGTGAGCGGGACGGGCGCCGTGGATGACGGGCTGGTCGCCGAGCTGGTTGCCCGGGCTCAGGCCGGTGGCGTGAAGCTCACCGGGGAGGGCGGCCTCCTGCAGCAGCTGACCAAGCGGGTGCTGGAGTCCGCGCTGGAGGGTGAGCTCACTGATCATCTGGGGCACGAGCCCGGTGAGCGGGCCGAGGGCGGCCGGGACAACTACCGCAACGGGCACCGCTCCAAGACGGTGATCACCGAGTCGGGGCCGGTCGAGATCGCGGTGCCGCGGGACAGGGCCGGATCGTTCGAACCGCAGCTGGTCAGGAAGCGTCAGCGGCGTCTGGGCGGCGTGGACGAAATGGTCTTGTCCCTGTCGGCGAAAGGACTCACGCACGGGGAGATCTCCGCGCATCTCGCCGAGGTGTACGGCACGGAAATCTCCAAGTCCACGATCTCCACGATCACCGACAGCGTGATGGCCGGCATGACGGAATGGCAGAACCGTCCGCTGGACAGCGTCTACCCGGTCGTCTTCATCGACTGCGTGAACGTGAAGGTCAGGGACGGGCAGGTTGCCAACCGGCCCGTCTACATGGCGGTCGCGGTCACCGCCGAGGGGCACCGGGACATCCTGGGTCTGTGGATCGGCGACGGCGGGGAGGGCGCGAAGTACTGGCTCCAGGTCCTGACCGAGATCAAGAACCGCGGCGCGGCCGATGTCCTGATGCTGGTCTGCGACGGCCTGACCGGCCTCCCGGACGCCGTGAATACCGTCTGGCCTGCGACGATCGTCCAGACCTGTGTCGTTCACCTGCTGCGGAACAGCTTCCGTTACGCGGCCCGGCAGGACTGGGAGAAGATCGCGAAGGCGCTCAGGCCCGTCTACACCGCGCCGACCGAGGAGGCCGCGCTGGAGCGGTTCGTGGAGTTCAGCGATGCCTGGGGCGGGAAGTATCCGGCGATCGTCCGGCTCTGGGAGGCGGCCTGGGCGGAGTTCGTGCCCTTTCTCCAGTTCGACGTGGAGATCCGCAAGATCGTGTGCACCACCAACGCGATCGAGAGCATCAACGCACGGATCCGCAAGGCTGTCCGGGCCCGGGGGCACTTCCCCACCGACCAGGCCGCCCTCAAATGCGTCTACCTGGCCGTCATGAGCCTGGACCCGACCGGCACCGGACGCAAACGCTGGACCATGCGCTGGAAGGCCGCACTCCAAGCCTTCGACATCACCTTCGACGGCCGGCTCACCGCCGGACGCCGCTGAACAAAACCGACCGAGTTCCACCGTTCGCTACACAGACCCT
>NZ_JBVHFU010000063.1:0-1201 GCF_055562175.1 Streptomyces sp. NPDC020958
GCGCTCTGAGCTGGGGGTGGCCGCAGAGACCAGCGAGAAGCGACTGTTTACTAAAAACACAGGTCCGTGCGAAGCCGTAAGGCGATGTATACGGACTGACGCCTGCCCGGTGCTGGAACGTTAAGGGGACCGGTTAGTCACATTTCGGTGTGGCGAAGCTGAGAACTTAAGCGCCAGTAAACGGCGGTGGTAACTATAACCATCCTAAGGTAGCGAAATTCCTTGTCGGGTAAGTTCCGACCTGCACGAATGGCGTAACGACTTCTCGACTGTCTCAACCATAGGCCCGGTGAAATTGCACTACGAGTAAAGATGCTCGTTTCGCGCAGCAGGACGGAAAGACCCCGGGACCTTTACTACAGTTTGATATTGGTGTTCGGTTCGGCTTGTGTAGGATAGCTGGGAGACTGTGAAGCATTAACGCCAGTTAGTGTGGAGTCGTCGTTGAAATACCAGTCTGGTCGTGCTGGATGTCTAACCTGGGTCCGTGATCCGGATCAGGGACAGTGTCTGATGGGTAGTTTAACTGGGGCGGTTGCCTCCTAAAGAGTAACGGAGGCGCCCAAAGGTTCCCTCAGCCTGGTTGGTAATCAGGTGTTGAGTGTAAGTGCACAAGGGAGCTTGACTGTGAGACCGACGGGTCGAGCAGGGACGAAAGTCGGGACTAGTGATCCGGCGGTGGCTTGTGGAAGCGCCGTCGCTCAACGGATAAAAGGTACCCCGGGGATAACAGGCTGATCTTCCCCAAGAGTCCATATCGACGGGATGGTTTGGCACCTCGATGTCGGCTCGTCGCATCCTGGGGCTGGAGTCGGTCCCAAGGGTTGGGCTGTTCGCCCATTAAAGCGGTACGCGAGCTGGGTTTAGAACGTCGTGAGACAGTTCGGTCCCTATCCGCTGTGCGCGTAGGAGTCTTGAGAAGGGCTGTCCCTAGTACGAGAGGACCGGGACGGACGAACCTCTGGTGTGCCAGTTGTTCTGCCAAGGGCATGGCTGGTTGGCTACGTTCGGGAGGGATAACCGCTGAAAGCATCTAAGCGGGAAGCCTGCTTCGAGATGAGGACTCCCACCCACTTGATGGGGTAAGGCTCCCAGTAGACGACTGGGTTGATAGGCCGGATCTGGAAGCCAGGTAACTGGTGGAGGTGACCGGTACTAATAGGCCGAGGGCTTGTCCTCAGTTGCTCGCGTCCACTGTGTT